>CP064997.1:659862-1319725 GCA_016700055.1 Actinomycetota bacterium | reverse complement strand
AGGCGTGGCCGATCAGCTGGCCAACCGCATCGCGTTCCGCCGGGCGATGAAGCGTGCGGTGCAGAACGCGCAGAAGGCCGGCGCCCTCGGCATCCGGGTGCAGTGTTCCGGGCGTCTCGGCGGCGCCGAGATGAGTCGCACGGAGTGGTACCGCGAAGGCCGGGTACCGCTGCACACGCTGCGCGCCGACATCGACTACGGCTTCCGCGAAGCCCGCACGACGAGCGGACGCGTCGGCGTGAAGGTGTGGATCTACAAGGGCGACATCCTGCCCTACAAGCCCCAGACCGACGACAAGATCGCCCGTGAGGCGGCGATGGCCGTCGGCGAGACCTCCGGCCAGGGCCAGGGCCCGCGCAAGGTCGTGTCGTCTGCTGGCAGGCGCCGCCCCGGCGAGGAGGGCGAGCCGGAGACCGCGCCGCTCGTGAAAGAGGCCGATCCCGAGCTCGAGAAGCTGCTCGACGAGGAAGAAGAGATCGCTCGCCGTACGCACGAGGCCCACGAGACCCCGCACTTCCGGAACGAGGACTGATCGCGATGTTGATGCCCCGCAAAGTCGCCCATCGCAAGCACCATCGCGGCCGTACCCAGGGCATGTCCAAGGGTGGCAACGAGCTCGTGTTCGGCCAGTTCGGCATCCAGGCGCTCGAGCCCGGATGGCTCACCGCGCGCCAGATCGAGGCAGCCCGTATCGCCATGACCCGCCACATCAAGCGTGGCGGCAAGGTGTGGATCAACGTGTTCCCCGACAAGCCGGTGACGAAGAAGCCGGCCGAGACGCGCATGGGCTCTGGCAAGGGCAACCCCGAGTTCTGGGTGGCCGTGGTCAAGCCGGGCCGGGTGCTGTTCGAGATCTCGTTCCCGAACGCCGAGCAGGCGAAGGAGGCCTTGGAGAAGGCCGTCCAGAAGCTGCCGATCAAGGCACGCGTGATCAGCCGCGAGGAGACGTACTGAGCCATGGCCGTGAAGACGACATCAGAGTTGCGTGAGCTCGACCTGCCGGCGCTGGTCGAAGAGCTCCGCTCGACCAAGCAGGAGTCGCTGAACCTGCGCTTCCGCAACGCGACGGGCCAGCTCGACACCACGAGCGAACTGCGTCGAGTGCGCCGCCAGATCGCGCGCATCAACACGCTGATCCGCGAGCGCGAGATCGCCGCGGCCGAGGCCGGGAACTGAGGCAAGCACCCATGTCCGAGACCACCAACGAAACCGAGACCGACACCACGCGCAAGGTGCGCAAGGTGCGCGAGGGCCTCGTCGTGTCCGACTCGATGGACCAGACGGTCGTCGTCTCCGTCGTCGAGCGGGTACGCCACCCGAAGTACAACAAGTTCGTCCTGCGCACCAAGAAGCTGTACGCGCACGACCAGGCCAACGACGCGAACGTCGGCGACAAGGTGCGGGTGATGGAGACCCGTCCGATGTCGAAGACCAAGCGCTGGCGGGTCGTCGAGATCCTGGAGCGTGCGAAGTGATCCAGCAGGAATCGCGCCTTCGCGTCGCCGACAACAGCGGCGCGAAAGAGGTGCTCGTGATCAAGGTGCTCGGCGGCACGCGCCGTCGCTACGCCTCGATCGGCGACATCTTCATCGCCACCGTGAAAGACGCCATCCCCGGCGCCGGTGTGAAGAAGGGCGACGTCGTGAAGTGCGTCGTCGTTCGCACCAAGAAGGAAAAGCGCCGTCCCGACGGCAGCTACATCAGGTTCGACGAGAACGCCGCCGTCATCATCAAGGACGACCTGACCCCGCGCGGCACGCGCATCTTCGGCCCGGTCGGGCGCGAGCTGCGCGACAAGCGGTTCATGCGCATCGTTTCCCTCGCCCCGGAGGTGATCTGACGTGAAGATCAAGAAGGGTGACACCGTCGTGGTGCTCGCCGGCAAGGACAAGGGCCGTCAGGGTGAGGTGATGACGGTGCTGCCCAAGCAGGGCAAGGTGATCGTCGACGGCATGAACGTCGCGAAGAAGCACCAGAAGGCCAGGGGCCAGAACCAGCAGGGCGGGATCATCGACCGTGACATGCCGATCGACGTGTCCAACGTGATGCTCGTCCACAAGGGCAAGCCCACCCGCGTCGGTTATCGGGTCAACGAAGACGGGTCGAAGGACCGCATCGCGAAGCGCACTGGTGAGGTGATCTGATGAGCGCAACCGACACGACCACCACCGTCGTTGCTCCGCGCCTGAAGCGCAAGTACGACGACCAGGTGCGCGACAAGCTCCTGGGCGACCTCGGGCTGGCGAACATCATGCAGGTGCCGCGCCTCGACAAGATCGTGGTCAACATGGGCGTCGGCAAGGCGACCCAGCAGCCCTCCCTGCTCGAGGGCGCGGTGAGCGACCTCACGAGGATCACCGGCCAGAAGCCGGTCGTCACCAAGGCAAAGAAGTCGATCGCCGGCTTCAAGCTGCGTGAAGGCCAGTCGATCGGCTGCAAGGTGACCTTGCGCGGCGACCGGATGTGGGAGTTCCTCGACCGGCTGGTGTCGGTGGCGATCCCCCGTATTCGCGACTTCCGCGGCCTGCCGGCCAATTCGTGGGACGGCAGGGGCAACTACACCTTCGGTCTCAACGACCAGACGGTGTTCCCCGAGATCGAGTACGACAAGATCGACAGCCCTCGGGGAATGGACGTCACGATCGTCACCACCGCCGCCGACGACGCGTCGGGCAAGGCGCTGTTGGATGCGTTCGGGTTCCCGTTCAAGACAGGCGCCGAGGTGGCCGCTGCGCCACTCACGACAAGGCGTCGGCAGGCCCGTGGCCCGGTCAAGGGCAAGAAGAAGTGAGCGAGAGGTCCTAGGACATGGCCAAGAAGTCTCTTATCAACAAGGCGGCAGCCAAGCCCAAGTACAAGGTGCGCGGCTACACCCGCTGCCGGCGCTGTGGGCGCTCTCGTTCCGTCTTCCGCAAGTTCGGCCTCTGCCGCGTGTGCCTGCGTGAGCTGGCCCATGCCGGCGAGATCCCCGGTCTGACCAAGTCGAGCTGGTGAGGTACCGATGCTGACTGATCCCATCGCCGACATGCTGACCCGCATCCGCAACGCCAACACGGCGATGCACGATGAGGTGCGCATGCCGTCCTCCAAGCAGAAGGTCGCGCTCGCGAAGATCCTCGAGCAAGAGGGCTACATCAGCGGGTTCTCCGTCGCCGCATCCCCGAAGGGGCCAGGTGACGTGTTGACCATCTCGATGAAGTACTCCCACGATCGCCACCGCACGATCGCCGGCTTGAAGCGGGTCTCGACCCCCGGCCTGCGCGTGTACCGCAACTCGACGACCGTGCCGCGCGTTCTCGGCGGTCTCGGTGTCGCTGTCCTGTCCACGAGCCAAGGGCTGATGACCGACCGCGAGGCGCGCAAGCGCAACGTGGGCGGCGAAGTCCTCTGCTACGTCTGGTGAGCGCGAGGAGCTGATCCATGTCCCGCATCGGCAAGGCTGCGATCCCGGTCCCGTCCGGCGTCGACGTCTCGATCACCGGCTCGACGGTCACCGTGAAGGGCCCGCTCGGCACGCTCTCCCGTGAGCTGCCCGCCATCATCTCGGTCCGCAAGGGCGACGACGGCCAGTTGCTCGTCGAGCGTCCCGACGACGAGCGCGAGGCGCGCAGCATGCACGGCCTCTCGCGCACGCTCGTCAACAACATGGTCGTCGGCGTGACCGACGGCTTCGTGAAAGAGCTCGAGATTGTCGGCGTCGGCTACCGCGCCGAGGCTCAGGGCCCCGACGCGCTGCGTCTCGCTCTCGGCTTCTCGCATCCCGTGAACGTGAAGGCCCCAGAGGGGGTCACGTTCGACGTTCCCAGCCCGACGCGCATCGTGGTGCGCGGCATCGACAAAGAAGCCGTCGGACAGGTGGCCGCGAACATCCGCTCGATCCGCAAGCCAGAGCCCTACAAGGGCAAGGGCGTGCGCTATCTCGGGGAGCGCATCCTCCGCAAGGCCGGCAAGGCCGGGAAGAAGTGACGTCATGAGCAACATGTCCAAGCAGCGCCGCGAATCGCGGATCCGCCGCCACGACCGCGTCCGCAAGAAGATCCACGGCACGCGAGAGCGCCCCCGCCTCGCGCTGTACCGGTCCAACAAGCACCTGATGCTGCAGGTGATCGACGACGACGCCGGCGTGACGCTCGCGTCGGCGAGCACGACAGAGGCCGAGGTGCGCGCAGCGGGCACCGGGTCGACCGTCGACGCGGCCACCCGCCTCGGCTCGCTCATCGCCGATCGGGCGAAGGCCGCCGGCATCTCGAAGGTGGTCTTCGACCGCGGGGGCTACCTCTACCACGGTCGGGTCGCGGCGGTCGCCGCCGCCGCCCGCGACGCAGGTCTGGAGTTCTGATGGCGTACCAACCCAACCCCTCCGCGAACGCCCCCTCTGACGGGCTGCGCGAGTCGCGGGTGATCGCGATCAACCGTGTCGCGAAGGTCGTGAAGGGCGGCCGCCGGTTCTCCTTCACCGCGCTCGTCGTGGTGGGAGACGGCAACGGCCGTGTCGGACTCGGCTACGGCAAGGCCAAAGAGGTGCCCCTCGCCATCCAGAAGGGCACGGAAGAGGCCAAGCGCAACATGTTCGACGTCGCGCTCGCCGGCAGCACGATCACCCATCCGGTGCTCGGCGTGCTCGGCGCGGGCCGGGTGCTGCTGAAGCCTGCGGCGCCCGGTACCGGCGTCATCGCCGGCGGTGCGGCCCGCATCATCTTGGAAGAGGCGGGAATCCACGACGTGCTCGCCAAGTCGCTCGGTTCCTCGAACGCGATCAACGTGGCGCGGGCCACGATCGAGGGCCTGCGCTCCTTGCAGCGCCCCGACGAGGTCGCCGCCCGCCGCGGTCTGCCCGCCGACACGTTCGTGCCGAAGGGCATGCTCCGCGCGTACGAGGAGCGCAAGCGGTCCATGGCTTCTGGTGAGGTGCACTGACCATGGCAACCGTCAACTCCGGCCAGAAGGCGCTGACCGTCACCCAGGTGCGGTCCGCGATCGGCGCCAAGCCGAAGACCCGGGGCACGCTGCGCGCCCTCGGTCTGCGCAAGATCGGCGACACGAACACCATGCCCGACCGCCCCGAGATCCGCGGGATGATCCGCCGCGTGCCGCACCTCGTCGAGGTCGCTGAGGCCACGGCTGAGGAGAGCTGAGATGCGAGTCGACGACCTTTCCCCCTCACCCGGGGCCAAGCAGACGAAGCGCCGTGTCGGGCGCGGCATCGGCGGCCGGCGGGGCAAGACCGCCGGGCGCGGCACCAAGGGCCAGTACGCCCGCAACACCGTCGCGCGCGGCTTCGAGGGCGGCCAGATGCCGCTCAAGCAGCGGGTGCCCAAGCTGAAGGGGTTCACCAACCCGTTCCGCGTGGAGTACCAGGCGATCAACCTCGACGTGCTGTCGGGCCTCGAGGAGACCGACGTCACCCTCGAAGTGCTGCACGCGCACGGCCTGACCCACAAGGGTGCCCTCGTGAAGGTGCTCGCCCGGGGAGAGCTCACGCGTGCGGTGAACGTCTCGGTGCATGCCGTGTCGAAGGCCGCCGAGTCTGCGATAGTGGCTGCAGGCGGTACCGTTTCGATCTTGCCCCTGCCCTACCGGGTGCGTCCCGCGGCGCAGGGCAACCAGTTCACGAACCGCTGACCGCCCTTACCCCCCATTCCGAGGGAGCATCCACGTGCTGTCGAACTTGAAGAACATCTTCAAGGTCCCCGACCTGCGGAACAAGATCTTGTTCACGCTGCTCATCATCTTGCTCTATCGGCTGGGCTCGTTCATCCGGGTGCCCGGCATCGACGACCAAGCGGTGCAGCAGCTACGCGAGTCGGCACGCCAGCAAGGGGCGCTCGGCTTCTTGAACCTGTTCTCCGGCGGAGCGTTCTCCAGCTTCGCCATCTTCGCGCTCGGGATCATGCCTTACATCACGGCCAGCATCATCATGCAGGTGCTCACCGTGGTCATCCCGAAACTCGAGGAGTGGCAGCAAGAAGGTGCCGTCGGCCAGCGCAAGATCACCCAGTGGACGCGCTATGTGGCGATGGGCATCGCCACGCTGCAGGCCGCCGGGCTGACGTTCATCTTCGGCCAGGGCCGGGGCCAGGCGTTCTTCACCCAGACGGTGTCGGTCGTGCTGCTTCCCGACGGGATGTGGCCGCGCGGCCTGCTGGTGATCGTCACGCTCGTCGCCGGGACGGCACTGCTGATGTGGATGGGCGAGCTGATCGGCCAGCGCGGCATCGGCAACGGGATGAGCATTCTCATCATGGCCTCGGTGGTCAGCTCGCTGCCGTACAGCTACTACGCGATCCTGCAGGACAAGAAGTGGTTCGTGTTCGCGATCTTGATCCTCGTCTCCCTCGCGATCCTGGTCGCGGTGGTGCGAGTCGAGCTCGGCCAGCGCCGGATCCCGGTGCAGTTCGCGAAGCGCGTCGTCGGCCGGCGGATGTACGGCGGGCAGAGCACCTACATCCCGCTGAAGGTGAACCAGTCCGGCGTGATCCCGATCATCTTCGCCTCGTCGGTGCTCATGCTGCCGGTGCTGATGACGAACGTCATCGGCAGCGACACGGGTTGGCGGCGCACGGTCACCGAGTGGGTCGACCGCAACCTGGTCAGCTCGCAGGGGCTGCTCTACATGGTCGTGCTCGCCGTGCTCGTCGTCGCGTTCGCCTACTTCTACAACTCGATCGCGTTCGACCCGGTCCGCCAGGCCGACCAGATCCGCCGCCAGGGCGGCTTCATCCCCGGCATCCGCCCCGGCCCCCAGACCGAGCGCTACCTGGCCAAGGTGGTCAACCGGATCACCCTGCCCGGCGCGCTGTTCGTCGCTGCGATCGCGATCCTGCCCTACATCGTGCTCTGGGTGGGCGACGTGAACAGCTTCCCGTTCTCCGGCACGACCGTGCTGATCGCCGTCGGCGTGGCCCTCGAGCTGATGCGCCAGATCGACAGCCAGCTGATGTTGCGCAACTACGAGGGCTTCCTGAAGTGATCGTGCCCCGGCGGACCGACGCACGCCGGAACTGACGATGATTCCCGGTGCTCGGCTGATCATCGTGGGCCGTCAAGGCGCCGGGAAGGGCACGCAGTGCGTGCGCTTGTCGCGCCACTACGTCGTGCCCCACATCTCGACCGGCGACATGCTGCGCGCCGCGGTCAGGGAAGGGTCCGAGCTCGGTCGCACGGCGGCCGAGGTGATGGACTCCGGCAGCCTCGTGTCCGACGAGATCATGATCGGCATCGTGCGTGAGCGGCTGGGCCGCGACGACGCCCGTACCAGGGGCTACATCTTGGATGGCTTCCCGCGCACCGTCGCCCAGGCCGAGGCGCTCGACGAGATAACGGCCGAGCGTCCGATCCAGTGCGTGATCGACCTGAACGTGCCGCGCGACCTGGTGCTGCAGCGCATCTCCAGCCGGCGGGTGTGCCGCGACTGCGGCACGAACTACACGACGACCGGCAAGGAGAAGCAGCCCTGGCTGTGCGACGTGTGCGGCGGCGACGTCGTGCTGCGCGACGACGACACCCCCGACGCCGTCAACCGCCGACTCGACCTGTACGAGTCCCAGACCCGGCCGCTGATCGAGTACTACAGCCGCCGTGACCGCCTCGCGGTGATCGACGGCGTCGGTCATCCAGACGAGGTCTTCGCCCGCTTGACCGCAGCCGTCGAGGCCGCCCGCACCTAGCGCCGAGATCGGATCCGCGCCGCGCAGCCGTGCGTGGGTAAGACTTGAACGGTGAGCATTCCGCCGCCGCCCGGATCGCCTCCTCCTCCGCCGCCCGGAGCGGTACCGCCGCCACCGCCTGGCTATGGGGCGACGCCTGGCTACGCGAGCCAGCCGTACGCGCCGGGCGCGTATCCCGGCGCGCCTTACGCGCCCGGTGTCGCCCCGCCGCGCCCGCCGCGCCCGAAGGTGGTCGTCGGTGCGGTGCTCGTCGTGGTCGGCGCACTGATCTCGCTGATCGGTGTGTTCTTGCCGTGGCTCTCGGGTGCCGCCGGCGAGACGGGCAACGGGCTCGACGACTACTTGTTCGAGAACGCCGATAGCGAGCTCCAGATCATGGAGAGCCCGGGAAGGGCGGTGATCGTCGGCGCGGTGGTGCTGCTCGGTCTCGGCCTGGCGCTGCTCCTCGCCGGCCGGGTGCTGGCCGTGGCGATCATCGCCATCGTCGTCGCCGCGATCGGCGTCTTCGTCGGCCTCGGCATGCTCGGCATCGTGAGCGACACGAAGGACTTCGTAGGCGACGGCTCCATCGGCGTCGGCGCCGTGCTGCAGCCGATCGGACCCCTCGTCGCGCTCGCCGGCGCGATCGCGGCCACCGCCAAGCGACGCCGGTTCAGGTAGCGACCGACCGGTTCGACCTGGTCAGAGCGGGTCTCGGCCCGCACCGTGCCCGTGCGAGGCGCAAGGTTCCCACCCGGCGAGTTCGCCGCAGGTGGGACTTGGCGTTGCGCCGCGGGGCCGGTAGGATCGTCTCTCGGCCCATCCGGCGTCGGCGCGCCCCGACCCCGCGGCCATCAGTCGTCCCACCCACATGCGCTGTCCCTGTTCCAGGGGTCGCCGAGAAGCGAGATGTCCCCTCGATGAAGGTTCGTCCGAGCGTCAAGAAGATGTGTGAGAAGTGCAAGGTGATCCGCCGGCACGGCCGCGTCATGGTCATCTGCGAAAACCCGCGCCACAAGCAGCGCCAGGGCTGACCCCCGAAGCGCAACGGTCGAAAAGAGGAGCACCGAACGAATGGCTCGCATCGCCGGCGTCGACATCCCCCGCGAGAAGCGGCTGGAGATCGCGCTCACCTACATCTACGGGATCGGCAAGACCACCGCCCAGCGCATCTGCGCGGGTCTCGACCTCGACCCCAACACGCGGGTGCACAACCTCACCGACGACGAGGTGAACCGGATCCGCGGCTGGGTCGACCAGAACATCACCGTGGAAGGCGACCTGCGCCGTGAGGTGCAACAAGACATCCGCCGCAAGATCGAGATCGGGAGCCTGCAGGGCATTCGCCATCGCAAGGGCCTTCCCGTGCGCGGTCAGCGCACGCACACCAACGCGCGCACCCGCAAGGGCCCGAAGAAGACCGTCGCCAACAAGAAGAAGGCCGTGAGGAAGTAGACGATGGCCAAGCCGAAGCCGGGCGGTCGCCGCCCCCGCAAGCGCGAGCGCAAGAACATCACGGTGGGCGTGGCCCACATCAAGTGCTCGTTCAACAACACGATCGTCTCCATCACCGACACCGCCGGCAACGTCATCGCCTGGGCATCGGGTGGAGGCGTCGGGTACAAGGGCTCGCGCAAGAGCACACCCTTCGCCGCCCAGCTCGCCGCCGAGAAGGCTGCTCGCCAGGCGATGGAGCACGGCCTGCGGCGCGTCGAGGTCCAGGCCAAGGGCCCTGGGTCGGGGCGTGACACCGCGATCCGCTCGTTGCAGAACTCAGGGATCGAGGTGACCTCCATCAAGGACGTCACGCCGGTGCCCCACAACGGTTGCCGCAGCCCGAAGCGCAAGAGGAACTGAGTCGATGGCCCGCTACACCGGTCCCAAGGTGCGCCTGTCCCGGCGCCTGGGCACGAACATCTTCGAGAACGAAAAGGGCCGCAGGGCTCTGGAGCGACGACCGTTCCCCCCCGGGGCCCACGGTCGCACGCGTCGGCGCTCGAGTGGCAGCGAGTACCTGGTGCAGCTCCAGGAGAAGCAGAAGGCGAAGTACATCTACGGTGTGCTGGAACGTCAGTTCCGCAACACGTACGAAGAGGCGAACCGTCTCGCCGGGCCGACCGGTGAGAACCTGTTGCGCCTGCTCGAACAGCGTCTCGACAACGTGGTGTACCGCGCCGGGTGGGCGTCTTCGCGCCCCCAGGCCCGCCAGTTCGTCAGCCACGGGCTCATCCAGGTGAACGGCAAGCGCGTCAACATCCCGAGCTACCGGGTGCGCAAGGGCGAGGTCGTCTCGTTGTCGGACAAGGCCCGAGCGATGATCGTGGTCCAGCACAACATCGACGTCCTCGACCGCTCGCTGGTCGGCTGGCTCGAGGCCGGAGACGGTGCCAAGCAGGTCACTGTGCGCGACCTGCCCTCGCGCGAGCACATCGACGTGCCTGTGCGCGAGCAGCTCATCGTCGAGCTCTACTCCAAGTAAGCCCAGCAACGGATTCGAGGACCAATCGCCATGCTCGTCATCCAGCGTCCCACCGTCGAGCCCATCGACGAGGACCGCCAGGACCGTCAGCGCTTCGCCATCGGGCCGCTCGAGCCCGGTTTCGGGCACACGATCGGCAACTCGCTGCGGCGCACCCTGTTGTCGTCCATCCCCGGCGCGGCGATCACCACCGTGCGCTTCGACGACGCCCTGCACGAGTTCGACACGATCCAAGGTGTCACCGAGGACGTCACCGACATCATCTTGAACCTGAAAGACGTGGTGCTCACCTCCGAGTCCGAGGAGTCGATCACGCTGCGCATCGACGCCCGTGGCCCGACCGTCGTCACCGCCGGCGACATCAAGTGCCCGTCCGAGATCGAGATCCTGAACGGTGACCTCGTCATCGCGCATCTCAACTCCAAGGCACGTCTCGCGATCGACCTCACCGTCGAGCGCGGCCGGGGCTACCTGTCGAGCGACCGTGACGCCCAGAACCGCACCATCGGCGTGGTCCCCATCGACGCCATCTTCTCGCCGGTGCGCAGGGTGATGTTCGACGTCGAGCCGACCCGCGTCGAGCAGTCGACGAACTACGACCGCCTGGTGCTCGACATCGAGACCGACGGCTCGATCAGCCCGCGTGAGGCTCTCGCCTCGGCCGGCGCGACGTTGCGCTCTCTCGTCGATCTCGTCGCCGGCCTCTCCGACGAGCCCCAGGGGCTCGAGCTCGGCGAGGTGACGATGCCCGGGTCGGCGAGCCCCGACCTCGACCTGCCGATCGAAGACCTCGACCTCTCCGAGCGCCCCCGCAACTGCTTGAAGCGGGCGCAGATCAACTCCGTCGGTGAGCTGCTGACGAAGACCGAGGACGACCTGTTGAACATCACCAACTTCGGGCAGAAGAGCCTCGACGAGGTGAAGCAGAAGCTCGACGAGCGCGGTCTCAGCCTGCGCGGCTGACGCCCGACCACGACCCGATCCCTAAGGACCACCGCCATGCCTGCCACCCCTCGCCGTGCCCGCAACTTCGGCGGCGACGCCGCGCACCAGAAGTTGATGATGGCCAACCTCGCCGCGTCGCTCTTCGCTGCCGAGGCGATCGTCACCACCGAGGCCAAGGCGAAGGCGCTGCGCCCGATCGCGGAGAAGCTGATCACCAAGGCGAAGAAGGCCCAGGAGGGCGACTCGCTGCGGGTTCACCGGATCCGCCAGATCCAGGGCTACCTGAACGACCGCGAGATGACGGCCAAGCTCGTCGACAACGTCGCCCCCCGCTACCTCGACCGCAACGGCGGCTACCTGCGCATCTTGAAGCTCGGGCCGCGCCAGGGCGACAACGCGCCCATGGCCCGCGTCGAGCTGGTCTGAGCGCCGCGCCGGGTACCTCGCCGGCGAGATGACCTCCTCCGCCGCACCGGAGTCCGCCGAGCCCGCCGCCACCAGGCGGGCTCGCCTGCTGGTGGCCTACGACGGGGCACCGTTCCACGGGTTCGCGGAGAACCCCGGTGTCGCCACCGTGGCCGGGACCCTGCGTGAGGCGCTGGCCCTCGTCGCCCGCCGCGACGTCGAGCTGACCGGTGCCGGACGCACCGATGCCGGGGTCCACGCATGGGGACAGGTGGTCAGCGTCGACCTGCCGGCGACGATGGAGATCGACACCCTCGCGCGGCGGCTGTCGCGCATCTGCGCGCCTGCGATCGTCGTGCGCGAGGCGGCGTGGGCGCCAGAGAGCTTCGATGCACGGTTCAGCGCGTCCTGGCGTCGCTATCGGTACACGGTTCTCGCGAGCGAGGTGGCCGATCCCTTCCTTCGGGACACCGCTTGGCACGTCGCGGCGGCGCTCGATCTGCGCTCGATGCAGCTCGGCTGCGATCCCCTGATCGGCGAGCACGACTTCACCACGTTCTGCCGGCTGCCGAAAGCGGTCGTGGGTGGCAAGCCGCCGACGGCAGTGCGGCGCGTCCTGGACGCGAGGTGGGCGGAGTCGACGAGCGAACGCGGCGGCCGCCTGCTGGTGTTCGAGATCCGCGCGACGGCCTTCTGCCACCAGATGGTGCGCTCGATCGTCGGGACCCTCGTCGACATCGGGCTGGGGCGCCGCCACGCCGGCGAGGTGCTGCCCGCGATGCGGGCACGAGACCGTGCTGCCGCCGGCCAGGTGGCCCCGCCCCACGGGCTGTGCCTGTGGGAGGTCGGGTACGCGTGAGTCGGTAGGCGCCGTCTCCGGGCGCGTCGACGGTACCGTTCGACACCGCGGGCCGAAGGCAGCGAGAAGGGACCGACATGGCGAAGCTGTTGCTGGTCGAAGACGACGCTGCCTTGCGTCGCGGCCTGCGTTTCGCCCTGGAGGACGAGGGCCACGAGGTGATCGAGGCCCCCGACGCGGCGGCAGCGATGGCGGCGTTCGAGAGCGATCCCGCCGACCTGGTCCTGCTCGACCTGCGCCTGCCCGATCGGTCTGGATTCGAGGTGTGCCGCGAGATCCGCCGCGTGAGCTTCGTGCCGATCGTCATCGTCACCGCCCAAGACGACACCCACGACATGGTGGCCGGGCTGGAAGCCGGCGCCGACGACTACGTCACCAAGCCCGTATCGGCCAAGGCGCTCGCGGCCCGCGTCCGTGCCCACTTGCGCCGGGTGAGCTGGCAAGGCCTGCCCGGTTCCGAGGTGGTCGCCGGGCTCGACGCAACCCTGCTCGCCCGGGTCGACCTGGAGATCCGTGAGCTCGAAGGCGTCGTGCTGCGCCACGGCAGGCGCATCCCGCTGACGAAGACCGAGTTCCGCCTGCTGTGCGAGTTTGCCCACCACCCGAACCAGTTGCTGAGCCGCGACCAGCTGCTGGAGACCGTGTGGGGCTACGACTACGTGGGCGACGGGCGCCTCGTCGACACGCACGTGCGGCGGCTGCGCGCGAAGGTGGAAGACGATCCCGACGAGCCCTCGCTGATCGTCACCGCGCGTGGTCTCGGCTACCGGCTGTCCGTCGCCTGATCCGCGGCCGCGAGAGCAGCGCTCGGCGGCTCGTCGACGGCGAGTGAACAGACGAAGCGAGCGCCGCCGCCGGGGCGATCGGTGACTGTCAGCGTGCCGCCGAGCGCCCGCGCGTGCTGCAGCGCGATGGCCAGGCCGAGGCCCGAACCCGGTCGCCGGCGCGCGTCGTCGCCACGCGCGAAGCGCTCGAACACCCGACGGCGCTCGTTCGGCGCGACACCCGGACCGGCGTCGTCGACGACGACGAGCACCGTGTCTGCCGAGCGGTGCAACTGGATCGCGACGGCCCCGCCCCCGTGGACCTCGGCGTTGCGCAGCAGGTTGACGACGACCCGCTCCAAGCGCCGCCGGTCGATCGTCACCGGGGCACGGAGAGACTCGTCGGCGACCTCGACGACCAGGTCCGGATGCCCGTGCAGCGCGGCGAGCCTGGCCAGCAGGTCGGGGAGCACCACCGCTTCGGCGTGCGCGGCCCCGTAGCCGGCGTCGAGACGGGAGATCTCGATCAGGTCGACGACGAGGCGGTCGAAGTCGTCCACCTCCTCGACGAGCAGGTCGAGCGCTTCCTGGCCACGCTCGCCCAGCTCGTCGCGGCGTCGTTGGAGCACATCGGTGGCGGCGCGGATCGTGGCCACCGGCGTGCGCAGCTCGTGGCTGACGTCGGACGCGAACCGCTCCTCACGCGCGATCCGGCTGGTGAGCGAGTCGGCCATCGCGTTGAACGCCGTGATCAGACGGTCGAGGTCGGGATCGAGGTCGTGGGCCAGGCGGGCGTCGAGCTCGCCCTCGGTCAGGCGCTGGGCCGCTCGTGACGCGGCGCGCAGCGGCCGCAGGGCGCGCCGGGTGGACCACACCCCGAGTGCCGCGCCCCCGAGCGCGGCCACGCCGGCCCCGGCGACGAGGTTGCGCCGCAACGCCGCCAGCGACGAGTCGAGCCGGTCGAGCCGGAACAGCTCGACGTATGCGAGCGACGGACCGCCGATCGGCACCCCGACGGCGGCAAAGGGGCGGCCGTCGGCAACGAAGCGCTCCGTGTGCGCCTCGCCGGCGTCGAGGGCATCGATCAGGGCCGCCGGCAAGTCGTCGGCACCGGGGCCTTCGCCGGGCTCGACGAAGCGGCCGTCGACCCGGATCAGCACCACGGCTCCTGCCTCGCTCTCCAAGGTGGCGGCCAGCTCTGCGGCGCGGTCCGGATCGGCGGCGAGCTCGTCGGCGATCGCTCTCACGTTCGCGAAGGCCTCCCGCTCGATCGACTCCTCCCGCTGATCGATGAGGAACGAACGCACCGAGACGTACGTGACCACCGCCAGCACCGTGGCGATCAGCGCGGCCACGATTGTGCTGCTCACGGCGGCTCGGCTCTGCATGCCGAGCCGCGAGCCCCGCGGCGACGTGGTCGACTCGCTCGTCACACGATCGTCACCTTTCCGACGCGTTAGCTCGACATTGGCGTCACGTCGCTCGGACAACCTAGCCCCGGCCGGTGCCGCGACCCGGGAGGTCAAACCCCATGGTGCTGAAGGCGACAGAGGTCCACGAGCTGCTCGATCGCGCGACGCGCTCGGGTTCGATCGTCGTCGACGGTGGCGCAGGGACTTTGTCCAACTCGGGTTCGCTGCTGCGTTGCCGGGTGGTCGGTGGATGGTGGCTCGTCGACCTTCGGCGCCGCCGGCTCTGCCGCTGCGCAGAACCGCTCGACCCGACGGTGATCGCCGACCGCTACTGGGAGCGCTTCCGGCGCGTCGCGGTGTCTGCGGAGTGGGCAGTGGCTGAGCTCGTCGACGGGTTGTTCCTCCGGGCCACGGTCGCCGGCCCGGTGGCGGCTACTGCATGACGGCCGCGCCGCGGCGGCGGCCGCGACGACTGCAGCGCTCGCTGGTGCTGGCCGCGAACCGCCTGCCGGTGCAGCGTGACCTGCTTCGCCACCGTTGGGAGATCAGCCCCGGCGGCCTCGTGACCGCTCTGTCGAGCATCACCGAGCAGCACGACGTGGCCTGGGTGGGCTGGCCGGGAGAGCGCAGCCGGCGCCTCGAACCCTTCGAGCTGAAGGACAAGCTGCTCGTGCCGGTGCGTCTCGACCCGGCAGAGCTCGAGGCCTACTACGACGGGTTCTGCAACGCCACGTTGTGGCCGCTGCTCCACGACCTGCCCGTGCGGCCCCAGTACCACCGCCACTGGTGGGACCCGTACCGGGCAGTGAACGAGCGGTTCGCGGTGGAGATCGCCCGCGTCGCCGCGGCGAAGGCAGTCGTCTGGGTGCACGACTACCACCTGATGCTGGTGCCGCGCATGCTGCGTGAGATGCGCCCCGACCTGCGCATCGGGTTCTTCTTGCACGTGCCGTTCCCCGGGCCGGAGCTGTTCTTGCAGGTGCCGTGGCGCACGCAGCTGCTCGAAGGCGTGTGCGGTGCAGACCTCGTCGGCCTGCAGACCGAGCCGGACGCGCTGAACTTCGAGGAGTCCGCCGTGTTGAGCGGCGCCGTGCGGCGAAGTGCCTCGGGGATCCGCGTGGGGCGTCGCCGGGTGGAGGTGGGTGCGTTCCCGATCTCGGTCGACACGGCGAGCATCGAGGCCCAAGCCGACCGCCCGGAGATCGCCGAGCAGGCCGCGCGGCTGCGTGCCGACCTCGGTTCCCCGAAGACGGTGTTGCTCGGAATCGACCGCCTCGACTACACGAAGGGCATCTCCGTGCGGCTCTGGGCGCTGCAGGAGCTGCTCGAAGCCGGGGCGCTGTCGGGGCCCGAAGACGTCGTCTTCGTGCAGGTCGCCGTCCCGAGCCGGGAGCGACTCGGCTCCTATTCCGAGGAGCGGCGGCGCATCGCCAACTCGGTCAGCGACCTGAACGGCCGCTTCGGCAGGATCGGCCAGCCTGTCGTCCACTACCTCACCCGCAACCTCGGCTTCGACGAGCTGCTCGGCCTGTACCGGGCCGCCGACGTGATGCTCGTGACCCCGCTGAAGGACGGGATGAACCTCGTCGCGAAGGAGTACGTGGCGGCGAGCCTGCACGGCCGGGGGGTGCTCGTGCTGAGCGAGTTCGCCGGAGCGGCCCACGAGTTGCACGAGGCCGTGATCGTCAACCCCTACGACGTGGAGGGCGTGAAGCAGGCGCTGATGGCGGCGGTCGAGATGCCGGAGCAGGAACGCGCGCGCCGGATGACCGCGATGAGACGCCGGGTGGAGCGCGCCGACGTCCACGCGTGGTCGGGGGAGTTCATGGCCCGACTCGGCGGGGCAGCCTCGCCGGCGTCGCGGTGAGCGAGTCGCTCGCGGCCGCGCTCGCCAGGATCGCGGCCACGCAGTTCCTCCTCGTCGGGGTCGACTTCGACGGCACACTGGCCCCGATCGTCGCCCGCCCGGAGATGGCTCGGGCCGACAGCGACACGATGTCGGCACTCCACCGCGTGGCCGCCGCACCGGATTGCGCGGTGGCGGTGATCTCCGGGCGCCCGCTGGCCGACCTCGTCATGCGCTGTGAGGTGCCGGCGGGGGTGCGCCTCGTCGGCAGCCACGGTGCCGAGCTCGTCGGCGAGGAAGCCGACCTGCTGCCCTCCGAGCTGACCGCCCGGCGAGACCTGGTGCGCGAGCGGCTCCAGCGCCTCGCCGCCGATCTGCCCGGTTCGCTCGTCGAGCGCAAGCCGTTCGGGGCCGCCTTCCACACCCGCACCATGGCCGATCGCGACGCGGCCGGTCGTGTGCCCCTCCTCGTCGAGGGCGTCCTGGCCGACATCGCCGGGCTACATGTGCTGAGCGGGTTGGAGGTGGTCGAGGTCACCGTGGTCAGGGCCGACAAGGGAGTGGCCCTCGAGCTGCTGCGCGCCGAGCTGAGGGCGACGGCGGTGTTCTTCGTCGGCGACGACGTCACCGACGAGCGCGCTTTCGAGCGTCTCGGAGTGCACGACGTCGGCGTCAAGGTGGGCCCCGGCCCGACGGCGGCCGCGTTCCGCGTCGCCGGACGCTCCGACGTCGCTCCGCTGCTGCGTGAGCTGGCCGAGCTGCGCTCTCCCGGTGGATGACCGCCGGCGCGCCGGCGCGCTTGCCGGTTTCGCCGAGATGCCCGTATCCTTTCCCGGTTCCCGGGCGCCAGCCCCTCCGGCGGTGCCTCGCGACGAAGGAAGACGAATGCGCACGTACTCCCCGAAAGCCAGCGAGATTGAGCGCGCCTGGCACGTGATCGATGCCGACGGGCTGGTGCTCGGCCGGATGTGCACGGAGGCCGCGCGGGTGCTGCGCGGCAAGCACAAGCCGATCTTCGCGCCCCACCTCGACACCGGGGACCACGTCGTGATCGTCAACGCGGACAAGGTCGTGCTCACCGCCGGCAAGGCCGACCGCCACCTCGTCCACCGCCACAGCGGCTATCCGGGCGGGTTGAAGACCGAGACCTACGCCGAGCTGCTCGCCCGCAAGCCCGAAGACGCCGTCCGGCGGTCGGTGCGCGGCATGCTGCCCAAGGGCCCCCTCGGACGCCAGATGCTGCGCAAGCTGAAGGTGTACGCCGGTCCCGACCACCCGCACGCCGCGCAGCATCCGGTGGTGCTCGAGCTGCCCGCCGCCAAGGCCCGTTGAGCCACCCCGTACGGAGACGACGATGACCAAGCCGCTCACCCAGACCACCGGCCGCCGCAAGGAAGCCGTCGCCCGCATCCGCCTGCGCGACGGGTCGGGGCAGATCACGATCAACTCCAAGCCGATCGAGGTCTACTTCCCGACGGCTCTGCAGCGGATGACGGCCACCGAGGCGCTGCGCCTCACGGACACCGCCGAGACCTACGACGTCGACGCCACCATTCACGGCGGCGGTGTGACCGGCCAGGCCGGGGCGATGCGCCTCGCCGTCGCTCGCTCGCTCGCCGAGCTCGACCCAGAACAGCGCCCGGCGCTGAAGAAGGCCGGATTGCTCACCCGCGACGCGCGGAAGAAGGAGAGCAAGAAGTACGGCCTGAAGAAGGCCCGCAAGGCGCCGCAGTACACCAAGCGCTGACCCGAGCCACGCCGCTGTCCTCGCCCAGGCTCGCGAGCTCATGACCCTGCGCTTCGGCACCGACGGTGTCCGCGGCCTCGCCGTCGCCGAGCTGACACCCACCGACATCGTCGAGCTCGGCCGCGCCGCCGCGCGGGTGCTCGGTGGTCACCGCCTGCTGGTCGCGCGCGATCCGCGGCGCTCCGGCCCGGTGCTCGAAGGGGCGTTCTCCGCCGGTGTGGCGGCCGAGGGCGTACGAGTGGAGCTGCTCGGCGTGCTGCCCACCCCTGGCCTCGCGGTGATCGCCGCCGCGGAACGCGTGCCGGCGGCGATGATCACCGCGTCTCACAACCCCTTCGAGGACAACGGGGTGAAGCTCTTCGGCGCCGGTGGGCGCAAGCTGACCGACGCGCAGGAGCTCGCCGTCGAGCGCACCTTCGCCGAGCTCGTCCCGCCCGTGTCGCGCGGCGACGCGGTGGGCGAGATCGTGGAACGTCACGACGGGACCAGCCTTTACGAGGCGCACCTGTGCGACCGTTTCCCGGCCGGCATGCTCGCCGGCCTGCGGGTCGCCGTCGACGCCGCGAACGGAGCGATGAGCCAGGTCGCCCCGATGGTGTTGTCGCGCCTCGGCGCCGACGTCGTCGCGCTGCACGTCAGCCCGGACGGCACCAACATCAACGCCGGGTGCGGGGCGACGGCGCCGCAGTCGCTGGCTGCGGCGGTGCGTGAGCACGGGGCCGACGTCGGGCTGGCGTTCGACGGCGACGGTGACCGGGTGATCGCCGTCGATCAGCTTGGGAAGGTCGTCGACGGTGACCGGCTGATCGCGCTGTCGGCGATCGACAGGCGTGAGCGCGGCATCTTGACGCACGACACCGTCGTCGTCACCGTGATGACGAACCTCGGCTTCCACCGGGCGATGGCGGAGCGGGGGATCGCGGTGGTGACCACCCCCGTCGGGGACCGCGCGGTGCTCGAGGCGATGGAGGAGGGCGGGTTCTCGCTCGGCGGAGAGCAGAGCGGCCACGTGATCCACATCGACGAGGCGCCGACGGGCGACGGTCTGCTGGCCGGGCTGGTGCTGCTCGACCTGATGTGCCGCACCGGTTGCCCGCTCGACGAACTGGCCCAGTCGGTGATGACGTCGTACCCGCAGGTGCTCGTCAACGTGGCGGTCCGTGCTCAGCACCTCGACGTCGCGAACGCGCTGAGCGGCGAGATCGCCGCGGCCGAGCGGGAGCTCGGCGGGGAGGGGCGCATCCTCGTCAGGGCGAGCGGCACCGAACCGCTCGTGCGCGTGATGGTGGAGGCCGCCGACGATGCCACGGCCCACACGGTTGCCGCGCAGCTCGCGGCGGCCGTCCGCGAACGCCTCGGCTGAGTCGATCGCGGCGGAAGGGTCCCGACGGACCCCTGCGCCGCGGCATCGGTAGCCTCTGACGCCATGTGCGGCATCATCGCCATCCTCAGGCGTCCACCGAGCAGGCCGATGCCCGCACCCGAAGAGCTGCTCAGCCTGCTCGACCAGGCGGTGGCGGCGGCGGCGGGACCCGCGCCCGACCTGACGTCGCTCACGCGCGAAGTCACCGAGGTCGACCGGCTGCTTCACGGCGTGCCCGGGGTGCAGGTGCTCGCCGGTCGTGACGAGCTCGTCGCGGGCATCACCGCCCGGCTCGACCGCCTGGACGCCGCCGCCGGAGCCGCCGAGCGGGCGCTCGAACAGGCATCGGGTCTCGGTGCCGACGTCATCGAACAGCGCAGCAGCGAGCTGATCGCGCTCCGCGACGCGTTGTGGGCCGTGCGCCACGACCGCCTGCGCACGGCGCGCGAGGTGGCCGCGCTCGCCGGCAGCGCCTGCGGGGCCGCGGCGCTCGCCGGGTACCTGTCGGTGCAGCAGGCGCTCAGTGCCCTCGACCGTCTCGAGGTGCGCGGCCGTGACTCGGCCGGCGTGCACCTCTACGTGCACGGCCATGGGCTCCAACCCGACGACCCTGCGGTCGTCGCGCTGCTCGCCGGGCGTGATCACGATCCGCTCTTCCAGGGTGGGTCGGTGAGGCTCGTGGTCGGCGCCGGTGGTCGACTGGTGCTGAGCTTGGTGTACAAGGCGGCGGCCGAGATCGGTGAGCTCGGCGACAACACCAGGGTGCTGCGCCGGGCGATCGCCGCCGACGGGCTGCTGCGGCTCGCGCTGGCATCCCCGACGGCCGAGCTGTCCCTGGTCGGGCACACGCGCTGGGCGAGCGTCGGCATCATCTCCGAGCCGAACGCTCACCCTGTGAACAGCGACGAGCTCGGACCGATCGGCATTGGTGCGCTGCCCTACGTCGTCGGCGCGTTGAACGGCGACGTCGACAACCATTCCGACCTGAAGGTCGAGCACGAACTGCGCATCGCCGCACCGATCACGACCGATGCCAAGGTGATCCCCGCGCTCGTCGTGCGGAACCTGCCGGCCGCGAACGGCGACCTGACGGAGGCCTTCCGCCGCAGCGTGGCGAGCTTCGAGGGCTCGGTGGCGATCGCCGCCGCCGCAGCGAGCGACCCCTCGTGCCTGCTTCTCGCCCAGCGCGGCAGTGGCCAGGCCCTCTACGTCGGCCTGGCCGAGGACGCGTTCGTCGTGGCGAGTGAGCCCTACGGGCTGGTCGAGGAGACGCCGCACTACGTGCGCATGGACGGCGAGACGCCGGTCTCCCCCGACCGCCCGCAGAGCCGCGGTCAGGTGTTCGTGCTCGACGCAGCTCGCGCGGGCGAGATCGGCGGCGTGCGCCGGCTGGCTTACGACGGTACGGAGCTGCCCCTCACCGATGCCGACCTCGCGGTGGCCGAGGTGACCACCCGTGACATCGACCGCGGCGAGTTTCCGCACTACCTGTTGAAGGAGATCACCGAGTCCCCGGAGAGCCTGCGCAAGACGATCCGCGGCAAGATCGTCGAGCACGACGCCAGGCTGCGTGCGGCCGTGGGTGAGAGGGCGCTGCCCGAGGTCGTGCGCGCGCGGCTGGCCGGCGGGCACATCCGCCGGATCCGCGTCGTCGGGCAAGGCACCGCGGCCGTGGCCGGGCGCAGCATGGCGGCAGTGCTCGATGAGCTGATCGGGGGCGAGATCGACGTCGACGCGATCACCGCCACCGAGCTGTCCGGGTTCGCGTTGCAGCTCGACATGAGCGACACGCTCGTCGTAGCCGTGAGCCAGAGCGGCACCACCACCGACACCAACCGCACCGTCGACCTCGCCCGCGGCCGCGGCGCGCTCGTCCTCGGCATCGTGAACCGGCGCAACAGCGACCTGTGCGATAAGGCCCACGGAGTGCTGTTCACGAGCGACGGTCGTGACGTCGAGATGAGCGTCGCCTCGACGAAGGCGTTCTACGCGCAGGTCGCCGCCGGGGTGCTGCTGGCCTGCGCGATCTCCGAGGCCGCGGGGCTCGGTTCGGAGCAACGGCGACACGAGCTGCTGACCGCCTTGCGTTCGATGCCCGACGCGATGGTCGCCACGCTCGGCCGGCGGGACGCGATCGCGGAGGCGGCCCGCCGCAACGCACCGCACAAGCGCTACTGGGCCGTCGTCGGCAACGGCCCGAACACCATCGCCGCCCACGAGGTGCGGATCAAGCTGAGCGAGCTCTGCTACAAGTCGATCGCCTGCGACGTCACCGAGGACAAGAAGCACATCGATCTCTCGTCGGAGCCGTTGATCCTCGTTTGCGCGGCGGGACTGGTCGGCTCCACCGCCGACGACGTCGGCAAGGAGATCGCGATCTACCGCGCGCACAAGGCCACGCCGATCGTCATCGCCGACGAGGGCAACGCGCGCTTCGGCGCGGCGGCAGAGCTGCTCACCGTGCCCGCCGTAGATCCGACGCTCGCGTTCTTGCTCTCCGCGATGGTCGGGCACCTGTTCGGCTACGAGGCCGCCCTCGCCATCGACTCCCTCGCCCATCCGCTGCGCATGGCCCGGGAAGCGATCGAGCGCCGCCTCGGCACCGCCAGCGAGATGCCCGCCGACCTCGACGGGCTGCTCATCGGGCTGCGCTCCGAGCTCGCTGCGCCGCTCGAGCGCTTCCACGACGGCCTGCGCGACGGCGCCTACGACGGGCACCTCGAGGCCTCGACGGCGGTCGGGCTCACGGCACTCGCCCGCGACCTGGCGAGCGATCGCCCGCTGGAGTCGTATCAGCTCGCCTCCGGCAAGGTCGGTACCCCGACGGCCCTGCTCGACGACTTGACCACGGCGCTGACGCGAGCGATCGAACAGCTCACCCGCCCGATCGACGCCATCAAGCACCAGGCGAAGACGGTCACCGTCGGGATCTCCCGCAGCGACGAGGGCGTGCTCGACCGCGCGCTCGTGCAAGAGGTGCTGGCCGCCGGAGCGGGGCGTGACCTGCTCACCTACCGCACGCTGCGGGTGCTCGCCGACCTCGATCCCGCCGTCGACGCCGTCACCGGCTTCACCAGGTACGCGATCGGGGGAGACCCGGGCAAGCCCGGCTCCACGATCCGCATCGTCGACCGCGGCGGCCTGGCGCGTGAGGTGCCGAGCCGTGTCGAGCGCAATGCCACCCTGGTCGGCACGAAGCGCCGGGTGGCGAGCGAGCGCGAGGTTCTCGTGGCTCGCGGGCGCAGCGACGGCCGGATCGTCATCTTGGTGCCGGAGGTGAAAGGTGCCGAGTGCGTCGGCATCACCTTGTTGCACGTGAGGCTGCACGACCGGTTGGCGCCGGCGACCATGCGGGGGGTGCTGCAGGGCTACGACCGCCGCTACGACCGCTTGTTCGACTGGGTGACGGAGACCGAGGGGACGTTCCGCGACGACCTGCTCGGCGAGCTCCCCGTCGTCGACCTGTTGGTCGAGCCGATCAGCGAGATGGCCGACCACTGGTGCTCCTAGGCGGCCGGCGGTGATCGGCATCGGTGTGGATGCCGTCGACATCGCTCGCTTCCGGTTGTCGCTCGAGCGCACCCGAGGCCTGCGCGACAGGTTGTTCACGGCGCGAGAGCTGGCCGACCTCGCTTCCCGCGCGGATCCGGTGCCGGGGCTGGCGGCCCGCTTCGCGGCGCGTGAGGCGACGATGAAGGCGATGGGCCTCGGGCTCGGTGCGTTCGGCTTCCACGACGTCTCGGTCGCCCGCAGCGACCGCGGCGCGCCGCTCCTCGTAGTGGTCGGCCGCGCCGACGAGCTTGCCCGCGATCGCGGCATCACGAGCTGGCACCTGTCGATCACCCACACCGCCAGCGTCGCGATCGCCTACGTCACCGCGTCCTAGCAGCTCCCTCGCCGGAGACGCGAGCGCTCACCCGTCTACGCTCGCCGATGTGCTGCCGATCGTGACGCCGGAGGAGATGCGCGAGATCGACGCCACGTCGGGGGTGGAGACCGACGTGCTCATCGAGCGGGCAGGGGCGGCGGTCAGTCGCACCGCAGTGCGGATGATGGGTGGCACGTACGGGCGGCGCGTGGTGGTGTTGGCCGGGAAGGGCAACAACGGCCGTGACGGGCGTGTCGCCGCCCGCCGGCTCCACGACCGCGGCGTCCAAGTCAAGGTCGTCGACGCCGCAGGCCTGCCCGACCCCTTGCCCGAGTGCGACCTCGTCATCGATGCGGCTTATGGCACGGGCTTCAGCGGGGAGTGGTGCCCACCCGAGAGCGGCGACGCCAGGGTGCTCGCCGTGGACATCCCGAGCGGTGTCGACGGGCTGACCGGACACGTCGGCTCGGGTGTGCTCGGCGCCGAGCGCACGGTCACCTTCGCCGCGTTGAAGCCCGGTCTGCTCTTCCCGCCCGGCAGCTCGTACTGCGGGGTGCTCGAGCTCGCGGACATCGGCTTGGCGACGCGCCACGCGTCGGCTCACCTGGTGCAGGGCTCCGACGTCCGCGAGTGGTGGCTGCCCCGTCCGGTCGACGCCCACAAGTGGCGCGCCGGGGTGGCGATGATCGCCGGCAGCCCGGGGATGACCGGGGCGGCGCACTTGTGCGCAGACGCGGCGATGCACGCCGGGGCGGGAATCGTGCACCTCGCCGCTCCCGGGCTGTCGTTCGACCACGGCGCGCCGCAGGAGGTGGTCCGTCGCTCGCTGCCTGCGCTCGGTTGGGCAACAGACGCCCTCGGCATGCTGGACAGGTTCCGCGCGGTGGTGCTCGGCCCCGGACTCGGCCGTGACGACGGCACTGCGGCAGAGGCGCGCCGGATCGCCGTCGAGGCGCCACGCCCGCTCGTGCTCGACGGTGACGGGCTGTTCGCCGTCGCGTGGAGCGACGAGGGCGCGGGACGGCTGCTGCGCGCCAGGGTGGCGCCGACGGTGCTCACGCCCCACGACGGCGAGTACACGCTGCTCACCGGTGATCGACCGCCGGCCGACCGGATGCTCGCCGCGCGCCGGCTCGCCGCCGACACCGCGTCGGTGGTGCTGCTGAAGGGCGCGGCCAGCGTCATCGCGCACCCCGGGGGAGATGTGCTCGTGGTCGGTGTCGGCGACGAGCGCCTGGCGACGGCCGGCACCGGCGACGTCCTGGCGGGGATCGTCGGCGCGTTCTTGGCCCAGGGGATGCCCCCGTTCGAGGCCGCTGCCGCCGCTGCCTGGGTGCACGGCCAGGCCGGCCGGCTCGGCTCCCCCGTGGGTCTCGTGGCCGGCGACCTGCCCCCGCTGGTGCCGAAGGTGCTGGAGCAGCTGCAGTGACCGCTGCCGCTAAGCGGTGGGCCTGGGCCGAGATCGACCTCGACGCGGTGAGGCACAACGTCGGCGTGCTGCGTGAGGTGTCGGCGCCCGCCGAGGTGTGGGCGGTGGTCAAGGCCGACGGGTACGGCCACGGGGGGGTGGCGGTGGCCAGGGCCGCGTTGGAGGCCGGCGCGAGTGGTCTTTGCGTGGCGCTCGTCCAAGAAGGGGTCGAGCTGCGCCGGGCAGGGATCGACGCCCCCGTCCTGGTGCTGTCCGAGCAGCCCCCCGAGCAGCTCGACGAGCTGGTGCGGGAGCGCCTCGAGGCGACGGTGTACCGCCCGGGCTCGATCGCCGCTCTCGCCGCCGCGGCGCTCGCGGCCGACGTGCGCGACGTGGGGGTTCACGTGAAGATCGATACGGGCATGCACCGCGTCGGCGCCCGGCCCGAACGCGCGGTGCAGCTCGTCGAAGCCGTGCGGTCGGCGGCACCAGCACTGGCGATCAGGGGCGTCGCCACCCACCTGGCGACTGCCGACGAGCCCGGCCATCCGGCAGTCGCCGCCCAGCTCGACACGTTCGCGTCGGTGCTCGCCGGCCTCGACGCGGCCGGCCTGCGCCCACCGCTGGTGCACGTCGCCAACTCCGCCGCCGCGCTCGCCGTCCCGCAGGCGAGGTTCTCGCTGGTCCGTGCCGGGATCGCGGTGTACGGGATCGAGCCTGGCCCGGGTGTGGCCGATCGGTGCCGCGGCCTGCGCCCCGCGCTGGCGCTGAAGGCCAGGGTCTCGTGGGTGCAAAGGGTCCGTCGCGGCGAGGGGATCTCCTACGGGTTGCGCCACGTGTTCGACCGTGACACCACCGTCGCCACGGTGCCCCTCGGGTACGCCGACGGCGTCGCCCGGCGCCTGTTCGAGACCGGGGGGGCGCTGCTGGTGGGTGGCGTGCGCCGCCCGATCGTCGGGGTGGTCACGATGGACCAGTTGATGGTCGACTGCGCGGAGTCGGAGGTGGCGATCGGCGACGAGGTCGTGCTGATCGGCGCACAGGACGGCCCGCACGGTGCGGACGTGATCCGCGCCGAGGAGTGGGCCGATCGTCTCGGCACGATCGGCTACGAGATCGTCTGCGGTATCTCGCCGCGCATTCCGCGCCTCTACCTCGGCGGTGTCCAGCGCGCCTGACGCGGCGACAGCGAGAGGGCAAGGGAGCTGGCCGGGCTCGGTAGGATCCGCAGGCGTGCTCGTTCTCCGCGCGCGCTCGGTCGCCGAGACCCACGCCATTGCCGCTGCGCTGGCCGACGTCGTCGAGGAAGGCGACGTGCTGGTGCTCGCCGGCGAGATGGGCTCGGGTAAGACGGCGTTCGCCCAGGGTTTTGGCCGCGCGCTCGCCGTCGGCGAGCCGATCACCTCGCCGACGTTCACCCTCGTGCACAGCTACGACTCCGGCCGGCTCGTGCTCCACCACGCCGACCTCTACCGTCTCGACCGCATGGCCGAGGTGGCCGAGCTGGCGCTCGGCGAGCTGGTCGAAGGAGATGGGGTGCTGCTGGTCGAGTGGGGTGACGTGGCCGCCGGGGCGCTCGGCGACCACATCGAGGTGCGCCTCGTCGCCCCCGACGCCGACGAACCCGAGCTGCGCGAGGTCGTGTTGAGTGCGGTCGGGCCGGCGTTCGCGTCGCGTTGGCACCTGGTGGAGGCCGCCGTCGGGCCGTGGCTGGCAAGCGGGGACGCGCCGTGCTGATCCTCGGCATCGAGACCGCCACCGAGCGGGTGAGCGTGGCCATCGGCGGTCACGAGGGCGTGCTCGCGCTGTTCGAGGTGACCCGCGGGCGCCGGCACGCCGAGACGCTCACCCCCGCGATCGACTTCGTGTGTGGCCAGGCCGGCATCGCCCTCGACGAGGTCGGGGTCGTCGCCGTCGACCACGGCCCGGGCCTGTTCACGGGGATGCGTGTCGGCCTCGCCGCCGGGAAGGCGATCGCCCAGGCATTGCGCATCCCGATGATCGGCGTCACCAGCCTCGACCTGCTCGCCTTCCCTCTGCGCCACTGCGATCGGCTGATCGCCGCGGCGATCGACGCCCGCCGAGGCCAGCTCTTCTACGCGTTCTACCGCCAGGTCCCAGGTGGGGTGCAGCGCGTGTCGGAGCCCGCGGTCGGCAACGTCGACGACTTCGTCGCCGAACTGTTCGCGAGAGGACACGAAGTGGTGTGCGTCGGCGACGGCGCGCTGCGCTACCGCGACGAGATCGACCGTGACCTGCGGGTGGAGTTCGCGGAGCAGTACCTCGCCCACCCGTCGGCGGCGCCGCTCGTGCAACTCGCCCACGCGCAGGCGCTGCGTGAGGAGTGGGTCAACCCCTGGGAGCTGCACGCCGTCTACCTGCGCGCGCCGGATGCGCAGATCAGTTGGGTCACCCGCGAGGGCGCCCGATGAGCATCGTCAGCCGGTTCGTGCAGCGTGAGGGTCCCCAGCCGGCGGATCTGACGTTAGAGGCGATGCGCAAGCGCCACCTGCGGGCGGTGCTCGCGATCGAGCGCCAGTCGTATCCCAAGCCGTGGACGATCGGTGTGTTCCAGAGCGAGATCGACCTCGCCCGCGACGACCGGCGGTACTACGTCGTCGCCAAGCAGGCCCACGCCGTCGTCGGTTATGCCGGCCTGCTGTACTCGCCAGAGGGCGCGCACGTGACGAACATCGCCGTCGACCCGCGGTTGCGCCGCGGCGGCATCGGGCGCCGGCTGTTGCTCGACCTCGTGCGCGAGGCACGGCGCGCTCGCTGCACGTCGATGACGCTCGAGGTGCGGGTGAGCAACGTCGCCGCGCAGGAGATGTACCGCGCGTTCGGCTTCGTACCCGCCGGCATCCGCCACAACTACTACGAGAACACCGACGACGCGATCGTGATGTGGTTGCACGACATCGACAGCGACGAGTACGCGGCACGCATCGCCGAGATCGAAGCGGCCACATGAGCAGGGTGCAGCCAAGGGGTGCCAGCGGGTACGTCGGCGACGACACGATCGTGCTCGGCATCGAGACGAGCTGCGACGAGACCGCCGCGGCGCTGGTGGCGGGTGGCACCGACGTGCTGTCGAGCGTGGTCTCCTCGCAGGTCGACCTGCACGCGCAGTACGGCGGGGTGGTGCCCGAGGTGGCGAGCAGGGCGCATCTCGACCTGCTCAACCCGGTGATCGCGCGGGCGATCGTCGAAGCGGGGGCGCAGGACTCGAGCATCGGTGCCGTGGCCGCGACGATCGGACCGGGTCTGATCGGAGCGCTGCTCGTCGGGGTGTCGGCGGGGAAGGCGCTCGCGCTCACCTGGGACGTGCCGTTCGTCGGCGTCAACCACATGGAAGCCCACCTGTACGCGACGTTCCTGGAGGACCCCTCGCTGGAGCTGCCGATGGTGGTGCTGCTCGTGTCCGGGGGGCACACGATGCTCGTCGAGATGCGCGACCACGGCTCCTACCGCCTGCTCGGCCAGACCATCGACGATGCCGCCGGCGAGGCGTTCGACAAGGTGGCCCGCTTCCTCGGGCTCGGCTATCCCGGCGGCCCGGCGGTCGACAAGGCGGCGGCGGGCGGTGACCCCACCGCGATCGACTTCCCGCGGGCGATGCTGAACGACGGGTTGGACTTCAGCTTCAGCGGGCTGAAGACCTCGGTGATGAACTACGTCCGCAAGTTCCCCGAGGTGACCACTGCCGACGTGGCCGCGTCGTTCCAGGCGGCCGTCGTCGACGTGCTGGTGGCCAAGTCCCGCCGCGCCGGGCAGCAGGTGGGTGCTCGCGCCCTCGCCCTCGGCGGAGGCGTGGCCGCGAACTCGTTGCTGCGCGAGCGGTTCCTCGACGCATGCTCGGCCGACGGCCGGCAGTGTCACCTGCCGAGTCCGGCGATGTGCACCGACAACGCGGCGATGATCGCGTCGGTGGGTTGGCACCGCCTGCGCAGTGACGGACCGACGCCGCTCGACGCCGCGGCCCACCCCAACCTGTGCCTGCCGTTCGCGGTCGACCGATGAAGCCCGCGGCCGCGCTCACCATCGGCGGGTCCGGTGGCACACGGGCGATCACGGCGGCGAGCCCGGTGGTGCTCGCTCCCATGGCGGGCGTGACGAACGCTCCGTTCCGCACGCTGTGCCGGCGCTTCGGGCCCGGGCTGATCTACGTGAACGAGATGGTGATGGCCACCGCATTGGTGAACCGGAACCCGAAGACCCGCCAGATGGTCTCGTTCGGGCCCGACGAGTCGCCGCGCAGCGTCCAGCTCTACGGCAGCGACCCGGCCACGATCGGCGAAGCCGTCCGCCTGCTCTGCGCCGAGTCGGGCGTGGACCACGTCGATCTCAACTTCGGCTGCCCGGCGGCGAAGGTGACCCGTCGCGGCGGGGGAGCCGCGGTGCCGGTGAAGCGCCGGCTCCTCCGGGCCATCCTGCACGCGGCGGTGGCGGCGGCCACGCCGTACGGCGTGCCGGTGACGGCGAAGTTCCGCATGGGCATCGACGACGGCCTGCTCACGTTCCTCGACACCGGGCGGATCGCGGTCGACGAGGGTGTCGCCGCCATCGCGTTGCACGCCCGGACGGCGGCGCAGCACTACTCGGGGTCGGCGCGCTGGGAGGCGATCGGCGAGCTGAAGGCAACGGTTCCCGAGATCCCGGTGCTCGGCAACGGCGACATCTGGACCGCGGCCGACGCGGTGGAGATGATCCGCCGGACCGGCTGTGACGGCGTGGTCGTCGGGCGTGGCTGCCTCGGGAGGCCCTGGCTCTTCGCCGACCTCGTCGAGGCCCTGGCCGGTCGTCAGCCGCCGCCGCCGAGGGTCCTCGGCCAGGTCGTGCCCGTGCTCGCCGAGCACGCCCGCCTGCTGTGCGACCACCTCGGCGATCATCTCGGCATCCGCCACGTCCGCAAGCACACGTCGTGGTACCTCACCGGCTATCCGGTCGGTCCGGCCGTTCGGTGCGCGCTGTCCCAGGTGTCGAGCCTGGCCGAGCTCGACGACCACCTGGCCACGCTCGATCTTTCGTTGCCCGTCGTCCCCGGCGGCGAACGGCTGACTCGGGGGCACACCGGCGGACCGATCCGCGTCGCTCTGCCCGACGGTTACCTCGACCAGCTCGACGACGTCACACCTCCCGACGAGGAGCTGATCGCGGCGATGTCGGGCGGATGACGCCGAGCGGGCCGGCAGCGCCGGCACAGAAGGTGGTGCTCGCCTCCGCGTCGCCGCGGCGCCGGGCGCTGCTCGGCGCGATGCACGTCGACTTCGCGGTCCGTTCGGCCGACCTCGACGAGTCTGCCCTGCCGGGTGAGGACCCGCAGGCGTACGTGGCCCGTCTGGCCGCGGCGAAGGCCCTCGCCGTCGCGGACGCGCTCGGCGACCCCGAGGTGCTCGTCATCGGTGCCGACACCGCGATCGACCTCGACGGGCTCGTCCTCGGCAAGCCGGTCGACGACGCGCACGCCGAGACGATGCTGCGGCTCCTTTCGGGGAGATCGCATCGCGTGCTCACCGCCGTGGCCGTGCGTCGCCGGGGAGCCACGCAGGTGGGTGTCGAGCAGGCCACGGTCACCTTCCACGCCCTGAGCGACGAGACGATCGAGGAGTACGTGCGCTCCGGCGAACCGGCCGACGCCGCCGGCGCCTATGCGATCCAAGGACGCGGAGCCGCGCTGGTGGCTCACGTCGAGGGTCATCGCAGCACGGTGATCGGCCTGCCGGTCGGGCTGCTCGTGCGGCTCGGCCGCGTGGTCGGGGTGGACCTGGCCCCCTCCCGTTAGCACTCGCGGCCAGCGGTTGCTAACCGTCCTTCGCGTCGCGTAGCCTTGGCACTCCACCGGTTCGAGTGCTAACCGCACCGCGAGCCGGCTGAAGCATCACGAATCCGTCCCTCACGGCAAGCCAACGGAGGCTGCACCCAATGAACCTGAAGCCGCTCGATGACCGCATCGTCGTCAAGCCGAACGAGGCCGAGGAGCGCACCGCGTCCGGCCTGGTCATCCCCGACACCGCCAAGGAAAAGCCCCAGCAGGGCGAGGTGCTCGCCGTCGGCCCCGGCCGCTGGAGCGATGACGAAGGCCAGCACTTCGCGCTCGACATCTCCGTCGGCGACACCGTGCTCTACTCGAAGTACGGCGGCACCGAGGTCACCGTCGACGGCCAGGACCTGTTGATCCTGTCCAGCCGTGACGTCCTCGCGATCGTCGAGAAGTGACCGCATGGCCAAGCTGCTGAAGTTCGACGAAGAGGCACGGCGCGCGCTCGAAGCCGGGGTGAACAAGTTGGCCGACGCGGTCAAGGTCACCCTCGGGCCGAAGGGCCGCAACGTCGTGCTCGACAAGAAGTGGGGCGCTCCGACGATCACCAACGACGGTGTGTCGATCGCGAAGGAGATCGAGCTCGACGACCCGTTCGAGAACATGGGTGCCCAGCTCGTGAAGGAAGTCGCCACCAAGACCAACGACGTCGCCGGTGACGGCACCACGACGGCAACCGTTCTCGCCCAGTCGATGGTGCATCACGGCCTGCGCAACGTGGCCGCGGGAGCGAACCCGATGGGTCTGAAGCGCGGCATCGAAAAGGCGGTCCAGGCTGCAGTCGAGGCGCTGAAGGACCTTTCCAAGGACGTCGACGACAAGAACGACATCGCGAACGTGGCCACCATCTCGGCCGCCGACCCTGCCATCGGCGCGGTCATCGCCGACGCCATCGACAAGGTCGGCAAGGACGGCGTGGTCACGGTCGAGGAGTCCAACACGTTCGGCATCGAGCTTGAGTTCACCGAGGGCATGCTGTTCGACAAGGGCTACCTGTCGCCGTACTTCGTCACCGATCCTGAGCGCCAGGAAGCCGTCCTCGAGGACGCGTACCTGCTGCTGTACGGCTCCAAGATCTCGTCGGTGCAGTCGTTGCTGCCCGCGCTCGAGGCCGTGATGAAGACCGGCAAGCCGCTCGTCATCATCGCCGAAGATGTCGAGGGCGAGGCGCTCGCCACCCTCGTCGTCAACAAGATCAGGGGCACGTTCAACGCGGCCGCGGTCAAGGCCCCCGGGTTCGGCGATCGCCGCAAGGCGATGTTGCAGGACATGGCCGTGCTCACCGGCGGCCAGGTGATCTCCGAGGAGGTCGGCCTGAAGCTGGAGAACGTCACCATCGACCTGCTCGGCCAGGCCAAGCGGGTGATCATCACCAAGGACGAGACGACCGTCGTCGAGGGTGCAGGCACCGAGGACGACATCAAGGGCCGGATCGCGCAGATCAAGACCGAGATCGACAACACCGACTCCGATTGGGACCGCGAGAAGCTCCAGGAGCGGCTCGCGAAGCTCGCCGGCGGCGTGGCCGTGATCAAGGTCGGCGCAGCCACCGAGGTGGAGCTGAAGGAGAAGAAGCACCGCATCGAAGACGCGGTCTCCGCCACCCGCGCGGCCATCGAAGAAGGCGTCGTCCCCGGTGGCGGCACCGCCTTGCTGCGGGCCCGTGACTCGGTGAAGACCCTGCTCGACTCGCTGGAGGGCGACGAGGCCACCGGCGCGAAGACGGTTTGGGAGTCGCTCGAGGCCCCCGCCCGCCTGATTGCCGACAACGCCGGCATCGAAGGCGCCGTGGTGGTCGAAAAGGTGCTCGCCGAGACCGGTGCGATGGGCCTCAACGCGGCCACCGGCGAGGTCACCGACCTCGTGAAGGCCGGCATCATCGACCCCGCCAAGGTGACCCGCGCGGCACTGCAGAACGCGGCCTCGATCGCGGCACTCGTGCTCACCACCGAGTGCCTCGTGGCCGACAAGCCCGAGCCCGAGCCGGCGATGCCCGCCGGGGGCGGCATGGGCGGCATGCCGGGAATGATGTGACGCAGTAAACGTCCAGCACTTCCCCCGTTCTCGGTCGGATCAGGCGCGCTATGTGTCACAAATCCGACCGAGAACGGGGGTTTTGTCGTTATGGCCCCTGGGTGAGGCCGCTGCTGAGCCTCGCTGGGGGCCAGACTGGTGCAGGTGGCCGCTGAGCAGAAGCGATCGTTCTGGCTGCATCAACTCGCCGAGTACCTGATCGGCGCCGCGCTGGTGGTCTCGGGGCTGCAGAGCCCGACGCCGACCGTGCCCACGCTGGCCGGCGGCCTGATCTTGCTCAACGCCGCCTTCGCCGACGGCCCGCTCGGGGCGTTCAGGCTGGCCGGACGCCGCCTGCACCGAGTGCTCGACTGGATCGTCGTCGCCGTCGTGCTCGCCACCGTCGCCTGGCCAGGCGTCGAAGTCGGGACGCGGCTCGTGCAGCTCGCCATCGGCTGCGTCTATGCAGTGGTCGTCTGGCGCACCGACTACACCGTCCGCTCAGGTGTCGCGCCGGCGCCAGGCGCGCCCGGAGGGCGGTGCGAGCCCGGCCGGTCGCGGCGAGGAGATCGGCCGGGCCGCCGGACGGGCGACGGCGCGTGGCGTTCGTGCGGTCCGCAAGCGCCTCGGCTGACGGACCGCTGACGGATCTCCGACGGACCCCTGACGGACCTCGGCTCAGCTCGGGTGGCGGATCCTGCGGCGCCGATCAGCGGCGCCGACGGCCATCAGGGTCCCGATGCCGGCGAGGAGCAACCCGATCGACAAGGGCCGACCGAGATCGTTCGAGCCCGTCCCCGGCAGGGTGCCGGCTCCGCCGCTTCCAGGACCGCCCGTTCCGGGACCGCTGCCGCCGTCGTCGGGGTTGGTCGTGACGGGCGGGACGGTCGTGTCGGGCGGGTTCGTCGTGTCCGGCGGGCCAGTGGTGTCGGGCGGGCCGGTCGTGTCGGGCGGGCCAGTGGTGTCGGGCGGGTCCGTCGGATCGGGTGGGAACTCGTTGGTCACCCGGATCTCGCCCGTCGAGCGGACGGTGATCGTGCCGTCCACCGGGTTGGCGTCGGGCTCCCCACCGGACTCCACGAACGTCACCTCGGCCGCGCCGGAGTACTGCTCGGTGACCGTGCAGGTCGACCCGACGAGCACCTCGAACATCGCCACCTCGCCCGCGCCGATCGAGAACGGGGACTGCCCGCTGAGCAACGGCGCGGGGATGACCGTGCCGTTGCCGTCGCTGATGATGCACGTGATCACGAACGTGTAGACAGCGCCGGGGTCAGGCTCGTTCACGGCGGCCTTCGACACGGTGAGAACGGCCTTGTCGTAGGTGTTCGTGACGGTGATCAGGAGCTCCTGTACGCCGTCGGCATCGGCGACGACCTCCACCCCGGTCTCGTAGGAGTCGTGGTCGATCGTCACCGACGTGGCGCCGAAATCGGCCAGCTCGGTTGCCCAGCAGCGGGCCCCGAGCGGGATGAGCGCCGGTTCACCGTCCGGACCCGTCACCACACTCCCGGAGTCGCTGCGCACGGAGATCTCATGTTGGAGGACGACGACACGCTCGCCGTCCCGCTCGACCGCACACGTGACCTCGATCGCGTAGTCGCGCGCCGGCAGGTAGGTAGCGGCGGTGCCGGTGACCACCTTGTCGACGGCGATGGTGCCGGCCGAGAAGTAGTTCGCCACCTCCGCGACGGCGAGGTTCGCCTGGTCGTTCGCTTCGATCGTCACCGTCACGGGCTCGGCCACCTCGTCCGCTCCGCCACTGTCGGTCTCGGTGATGGTGCACGAGGCGCCGACCGGCAGGCCGGTCACTGGAGCAGAGCCCACCGGCGCGCCGTCCGCCGATCCCTGCACCACGACCGTCGTCGAGTAAACGTCGTCGTTGCCGTTGAAGTCACACGTCACGTCGAACTCGAACGGGCCGGCGGAGAACGCCGGCGCGCCGGGACCGCTCACCGTCTTGCGGATCACGAGCGACCCGACGACGAAATCGTTGGTCACCTCGATGGAGCCCGTCCGGTCTCCGTCGGAGGGCACCACGACCGAGCCGCTCGGCGGGTCGTAGGACACCGAGTCGGCACCGGCGAGATCGGTCTCCACGACGGTGCACACCGAGCCGACAGGGGCAGAGAGGGGCACCGTCTCGCCGGGGACGAGCTCGATGTCGATCGGGAAGCCCGACAGCGAGGTGCCGCCGAAGGTGCAGTCGACGGTTGCCGCGTACGGGCCGCCCGTGAACTCGTCCTGCGCGCCTCCGGTGACCCGCTTGCTCACCACGATCCCCCCGAACGGGAAGTCGTTGGTGACCGTGACGATCGCGACCACCGGGTTGGTCGCGCTCAGGCTGGGCTCGATCTCCACGACGACGGGGTCGTCGGACGGGGCACTCGAGATGCCACCGTTGCTGATCGTCTCCCACACCTGACAGGTCGACCCGGCGGGGATCCCGGTGACGACGCCTGGGGTGGTCGGTGTCGCGGTCACGTTGCCGGTCCGCGATCCCGCGCCGGTGCTCAGCACACACTCGTATCGGAACGTGAAGGCGAGGTCGTCGAGGGCGAGGTCGCCCGGGTTCTCGCCGATCTCCTTGACCACCCGCAAGTTGCCGTACATCGTGGCGACGCCGACCTTCAGCGGCTCGAGCGGCGGCAGTACGCGCGAACCGCTCGCGCCGACACGCGTGACCTCGGCGTGCGCGAGCGAGTTCCACGCAATCGTCGGGTCGGCGACGCGCGGGACGTCGACGGGCGCGACCATCGAGAAGTACACGTCGACCGTGCCGCCAGGGGGCAAGGGAGCGGGATCGAAGGTGGCGGCGACCCGCAGAGCGGTCGTCCCCGCGCCGGGGGGTTCCGCCCACGCGCCGGGCGCGCACGGCGGCCCGCCGAGGTACAGGTCGGCGATGCACGGACTCGACGACGAGGTGTAGCCGATCTGCGCACTGGCCGGCCCGCTGTACGTGGCCGGGCCGAGCAGCGTCGGCGCGGTGGACCACTGGGTGCCGCGGTTCGCGCCGAGCACGCCCTTGTCGCCCGGCGCCGGGAGCGTGTCGATGATGGTCATCCGCAGTGCGCTCTCGGTACCTGCGTTCTGGACGCGGAGCACGTAGTGGAACTGCTCACCGGGGTTCACCAACGCGATGCACGGGTTCGTCGTGTACGTGCGTCCGTTGGCGTTCAGCGACAGGCAGCCGGCGCCACCGACGGGCACCAGCTGAGCGGTGCGGACGTTGTACCAGCCGAGCGCGGGGTTGCCGGCGACCCACTTGCGCGACGCGAAGTTGGCGCCGGACGTGACCGTGACCTGAGCCGGGTCGGTGCAGTAGAGACCGGGGCCGAAGGCACCGTCGGTGACCTGACCGTCGGGCGACGTGCAGGCGAGGTCGTCGACGGGCGACGACGCGCCCATCGTGTTGACGATGACCTGGCCGGCCAGCACGCCCGGTTCGAGGCTGTAGCGGTAGAGGATCGTGACGGACGAGTTCGGTGGCATGTTCCACCCAGGGAACGTCCAGCGCACGAGGCCCACCCGATCGGGCTGAAGGATGTCCGCGGTCATCTCGAACACCGGGTCGGGCGGAGCCGGGTAACCGGGGGGCAGGTTCGACCACGTGACCGTGTACGGCTGGCCACCGTCACCGGCGAACGTGGGGTCGAACAGCAGCCCGGCGGGCAGCGGGTCGGACACGGTCACGTCGGGCAGATTGGCGGTGCCGTTGTTGGTGGTCGTCAGGTTGAACGTCCCGTACTGCCCGGGCGCCACCGTCGTCACCTCGGGCGTCTTGTTGACGTCGATCTTCGGATCGCCGGCCACGAAGAGCAAGTTGTCCGTCACCGGCCCGATCAGGCTCGGGTTGGCGGGATCCGGGTGGAGCTGCGTGGTGAACGCGCCGGTGGCGGTGTCGAGCAGCTCCTCGGGCAGTGGTTCGCCGCTGCTCCGCAGCGAGAGCCGCGGCACGACGTAGAAGTTGACGACGCCGGCGCAAGGCGCGGCCAGGTTTGTGCCCGGACACGGCGTCAGCACGAACCCGTCGTTCAAGGTGCTGGTGTCGCTGAACGTGAAGCGCAACCCGCGCACCTGGGCCGCCGTGACGCCGGCCGGAAGGGCAGCCGAGCTGATGGCGACCCGGTTGCCGAGGACCCACGCGCCGTTGACGAAGGCATCGACCTGGATGCGGTTCGCCCGGTCGAGCTCGATGTCGGCGGGAGGCGTGATCGAGCCGAGGCTGACGAAGTCGACGGCGTCCCAGAAGTCGGTGTCGACGTCTGTCAACTGCAGCGTCTTGGCGGTCAGGTTGCCCGTGTTCTGGATGCGCAGCGACACGGTCGCGTTCTGCGGGACGAGGCCCGGAATCCGCCTCGGCATCGTGTCGGGCGTGATCGCCTTGTTGATCACCGCGCTCTCCATCACCGGTCCCGGGTCGAGGGGCGGGCTGCAGTGGCTCTCCGCCTCGTAGTCGTCCCCAGACGCGGTGATCCCATAGCAGTTGCCCAGGGGGAGGTCGTCGGGCCCGGGCAGCTCGTTCAAGACCATCTCGACCCAGAAGTCGAACGTCTCCGTCGGGGCGAGGACGCCGATCGAAGCGCGCACGCCGATCACCTCCGGGTAGTCACCGACGGGCACGGCGCCGAGGGCTCGCCAGCCGTCCGCGGGCGTGTAGACCTCGATGGTGACCCGCCCGGCCATCGCCGCCGGGCGGATGCCGGCGCTCCTGAACTCGCCGAGCTCGAACATCGTCGTCAGCGGAGGAATGCCGCCGGGACCCACGGGCGGATCGGAGACCACCAGGTTGAACAGCGGGAGGTTGCCGTTGTTGGACGTCCGCATGCGGAACACGATCGGCTGGCCGACGGAGATCTCGGTCTGCGACGCGTCCTTGGAGCCGCCGGTGCTGGCATTGCGCGCCTCGATACCCACGTCGTCGCAAGCCGTGCCGGCGAACGCCCCGGTCGAGCCAGGGATGCCTCCGCCCGCGCCCGTGAAGCCTGCGCAGTTGTCGACGCCAGCGGTCCCGCTCCCGCTCCCGATGTCGGACTCGTCGACCAGGTCGTTGAGGTTGCCGTGCACGCCCAGCCCGGCGGTTGCGTTCGGTGCGATCGTGGCGCCGGCGTCGACGCTGGGGTCGCCGCTGTAGGTGACGGTGATCGAGGCGGCACGTGGCCCTGCGGAGGGAAGGGTGACCGTGAGCGGTCCGGGTGGCGCGTAGTCGGCCGTCGTGGACGAGTTGTCCCTGAAGGTGACGACGACGTGGGCATTGACCGCGCCCGCCGGGAAGGTGAGCCGGAACGACGCGGCATCGACCTTGTCGAACTCGTGCGGCGCGACGGGTTCGGTGATGACGATCTCGGCGATCGGGAAGGCCGAGGTGTTCCGGGCGTTCATGACCATCGATACGCCGGAGTTCTCGCCGATCACCGCGTGCTCGCCGGTGTTGGTCTGGTAGTTGCCGTTCGCGTCGGCGAAGAACGACTTCGCCGGGACGAGGCTGAGCGTCGGAGGCAGGATCTGGTAGGGCGCGCAGCCGGGTGCGCTCGTCGCCAAGGGCGGAAGGGCGGCCGGGTCGCTCGCCGAGGTGGTCGCGCAGTTGTTGATGTTGGTGGTGTTCGGGATCGTCGCGATCTCCACTCCCGTGGAGCGGACCGTGGTGCGTAGGTCGGCATCGATCGAGACCCTGGCGGTGCCACCACCGGCCACGGGGGCGATGGATCCGTCGACGGGGGCGGTGAACACGACACGCACGCCGACGACGTCGCTGGCCGGCACGCCGAGGGGGAAGGTGAGGCTGGACGGTGCCGGTGGCAAAGCGGTCCCGCCGGCGACCCACTCGGCTTCGGTGCACGGAGCGACGCTGGCGGGGCAGACGAACAGCGCGGCCTGGTCGGCTCCCGCCGGGTACTGGGTGACGGTCACACCGGTGACGTCGAGGTACTGCCACGTCGCCGACGTGGAGTCCTCGATCACCATCTGGGTGACCTCGGTGGAGGCCGACGACTGGTTGACGCCGGTCAACTGGATGGTCGTGGTGGCGTTCGGGTCGCCGGCGATGGCCGACCCATCGGTGAACGACTTCGTCGTCTGTACGGCGACGACGCGAGGGATGTTCACCTGCACCGTCGACGGATCGGTCACGGATTCGACCACGTTGCTCGCCGACATCGTCGCTTCGTTGGTGATCAGGTCGCCCGTCTCCAGGGTGGTGTTCGCCGGCAGCGTCACCTTCACGTTGAACGTGTCCCCGCCCCCTGCCTCGAGGCCGTTGCCCACCGGGTTGCTCAGCGGCTTGGTGTACCGGATCGAGAGCGTCGTCCCGTCCCAGGTGACGTCACGGAAGCCGGGGATGTCCCCGGGGATAGTCGAGGGGTCCACCACCAGGCCGGCCGGGAACGTGTCGACCACGAGCACGTCGACGCAGTCCTCTTCGATGCTCGAGCAAGTCACCTGGATCTGCCAGTCGAAGGAGTCGCCGGGTTCGACGATGCCGCGGTCGCCTTCCGTCTCGCCACCCGCGCTGTTGGTCTTGTCGATCGAGATCGTCCCCGTCGGGTCGGAGATGTTGTCGACGACAGGTGACGTGGTGGTCGTGGTCTCGTTCGCCGGAGCAGTCGTGTCGACTGTCGTGTCGTCGGGTGTCGTGTCGTCGGGTGTCGTGTCGGGAGCGGTGGTGTCGGGAGCGGTGGTGTCGGGAGCGGTGGTGTCGGGCGCCGTCGTGTCCGGGACGGTGGTGTCCGGGACGGTGGTGTCCGGCGGTGTCGATTCCGCAGGTGGGTCGGTGACGACGGGCTCCGGGGCTGCGGGCTCCGACCCCGGATCCGCGGCTGCTGCGGTGACGGGGATCAAGAGCGCGACGAGCCCGACGAGGAGCGCGCGGTGGAAGCGACGGGTGCTGCGGGGCGACGTCAATGTGTTCTCACTTCGGTGGGATGAGCCGGTGCGTCCGGGGCAATTGCGGAAATTACCCGGGGACATTCATCGACCTGGGGAACCTCGACCTTGAGGAAAGAATGTCGGCAGCCATCTCTCGAAACTGACCAAGGCTCTACCGATGGTTATTCCCCAGCGTGTCGAGGGTGATCGCCGGTCGGTCGGAGACGAAGATGTCCTGAGGCGTCGGTGTCAGGTGCAGGTCAGGTGAAGGTCAGGCGTAGGTCAAGTCTCGTCGGCAGATTGATTGCCGATTCCTCTCCTCGGAAGCGGATCGTCCGCGGCTGGCCGTTGCTCAGGCGGCGGCGCGGGCCGCTTCGATCTTGGCCGTCGTCAGTCGGGAGCGACCGAACACGAACAGCGCGAGGTGGATGAGCGCGTTGACGATCCACGTCGCTCGCAGAGCCGTGTCACGACTGGCGAAGGAGTCGACGACGAGCACCACCAGACCGCCGATGGCCGCTCCGACGGGCATCATCCCCCAGGCGAAGAACCGGTACACGCTGTTCACCCGTCCGAGCAGGTGCGCGGGGATGATCGTCTGGCGCAGGCTGACCGTGATCACGTTCCACAGGATCCCGAGCAAGGCCTCGATCGTGAAGAGGACGAAGACCACCGGCCACAGCGACGTGAACGCGATCGCCCCGGCCACTGCCGCGCAGCCGAGCAGGGTGATCGCGAGGCAGGTGCCGCTGCCGAAGCGTCGGGACAGCTCCGAGGCGACGGCGCCACCGACGATGCCGCCGAGGGCTCCGCCCATCCCGATCACCGTGAAGAGCAGCGGGCCGACGTCGAGCACCTCTTGGGCGAACAGCACGAACGTCGCGAAGCTGACCATGTTGGCGGCGTTCATCAGACCGAGGATGATCGCCATCGGGCGGAGCAGCTCGTGGCCCCACAGCCAGCGCACGCCCTCGGCGAGCTCGTGCCTCCACGATTGGGGCTCGTGGCCCTCCGGGCGCTCGGCCCGGAACGAGCCGGGAATCGACGCCACGAGCGCGGCCGCGGCGAAGAACGAAGCGGCATCGACGAAGAACGGCAGCGCGAAGGCGGCGGCGATGAGCAGCGAACCGAGGGGCGGACCGAGGAACGTGTTCGCGACCCCTTCCGCACTCCACATCCGCCCGTTCGCCCGCTCGAGCTGGTCGGGTGCGACGATCGCCGGCATGATCGTCTGGGCCGAGTTGTCGCGCAGCACCTCGGCCATGCCGAGCAGGAGCGTTGCGAGGAGCACCACCACGTAGAGGCCGCTTTCCGTGCCGACTACGTCTTCGACCTCGCCGGGGCCGGGGAGCCCGGACTGCTTGCTGAGCACCGACACCGCGACTACCGCGGTGAGCGCGCAGCGGCAGAGGTCCATCGCCACCATCGCCCGCCGCCGGTCGACGCGGTCGGTGATCACCCCCGCGGGGAGCGTGAAGACGAGCCAGGGCAGCCGCTGGGCAACCATCACGAGTGAGATCAGTACGGGGTTGCGGGTTATCGCCGAGGCCAGCCACGGGTAGGCGACCGTGGCGACGCCGTCACCGAGGTTGGTGATCACGCTGGCCCCGAACAGCCTGCGAAAGCGACTGCCGAGCCCCGAGCGGGCCTCCGAATCGACCGACATCGCCGCGCACGGTACCGGGCGACGGTGTGGCCGACAGGGTTGGGTTTGCCGGCCGTAGGCTTCCGCGCATGTCTGACTTCGAGCGCCCGGTACCCGACCTGGCCAAGCTGGTCAACGCGTGGGAGGAGTTCGAGCGCGGCGACGAGACCCCCGGCAAGGTGCTCGCCAACCTGAAGACCGCTGGCCTCGCCGACGTGTTGCGTGAGCTGGTCGCCACGGGTTGGGCGCCGCAGGGCTGACCGTGTTGCCGGAGGCGTCGGTGGCCGGCGGTGGACGTCGTCCCGGAGGCAACCAGCCGATCCCGCGCCCCCATGCCTGGCGCCCCGGCGGGCCGGCGCCGTGGGCCGGACTCGTCGGTGCCGGGGAGCTCTCCGTAGATGCCGTCGTCGCGCGGGTCGCAACGGCGAGCGCCACCGCGGGCGCCGCGGTCGCCCCGCTCCCCGACGTCCGTCGGACGGCGGTGCTGGTCGCGCTCCGCCAGGGCTCGGCCGGAGCCGAGGTACTGCTCACCCGCCGGGCACTACACCTGCGCAGTCACCGCGGTGAGATCAGCTTCCCCGGCGGACGCCTGGAGCCCGGCGAGAGCCCCACCGATGCCGCGCTGCGCGAGGCCGACGAAGAGGTGGCCCTCGACCAGGACGCGGTGCAGGTGGCCGGCGAGCTCGGGCACCTGTCCACCATGGTCACCCGCAGCCACATCGTGCCCGTCGTCGGCCGCGTCGCCGGCGCGCCCGAGCTGCGGGCGAATCCCGACGAGGTCGAGCGTGTGCTGTGGGTGCCACTGGCCGAGCTGGCGGGCGAGGACACGTACACCGAGGAGTGGTGGGGCACCCCACCCCTCGACCGGCCGATGTTCTTCTTCCACCTCGACGACGAGACGGTGTGGGGGGCGACTGCCCGCGTGCTGCACGAGCTGCTCTCGGTCGCGTTCGGCGTACTGGGGCCGCCGCCGCCGTCGTGGTGAGCGTCGTGGTGAGCGTCGTGGTGAGCTAGGCCAGGTCGCGCAGCATCTGCCATGCCGCGGCGACGTGGCGCTCCCCGGTGGTGCGACCGCCGATCGAAAAGCGCAGCACCGACCGGCCGTCGAGCGTGGTGCGCGTGAAGAGGGCTCGCCCGGTGGCGTTCGCCGCGTCGACCAGCGCATCCGTACGCGCGTCGCCGTCGGCGTCGTCGGTGCCACGCAGTCGGATGCAGAGCAGGTTGAGCGGGTGCGGGGCGACGATCTCGAAGCGGTCGTCGGCGCCGACCCACTCGGCGAGTCGTCCGGTGAGCGCCACGTGGCGGCGCAGCATGTCCTGGCTGGTGGCGACACCGTCCGTGCTGATGGTGAACCACAGCTTGAGGGCCCGGAATCGGCGCCCGAGCGGGATCTGCCAGTCGCGGTAGTCGATCGCGTTCCCGCTCTCGGCAGCCGCGGAGCGCAAGTACTCGGGCAAGATGCTGAGCGCGCCGAGCAGCGCGCCGCGGTCGGCCGTCCAGTAGAGGTCGCAGTCGAAGTTGACCCCCATCCACTTGTGGGGGTTCGTGCAGTAGCTGTCGGCGGCGTCGAGGCCGTCGTTCACCCAACGGTGTTCGGGGGCGAGCGCCGCGATGCCGCTCATCGCGGCGTCGACGTGGAGCCACATGCCTTCGGCGCGGGCCACCTCGGCGACCGCGGGCGTGGGGTCGAACGCCATCGAGCTGGTCGTGCCGCGCGTGGCACAAACGAAGAACGGCGTCAGGCCCGCCGCGCGGTCGGCCGCGACCATCTCGGCGAGAGCGTCGACGCGCATCGCGAACTGCTCGTCGTGGGGCACCACACGGATGTGGTCGGTGCCGATGCCGGCGATGCGAAGTCCCTTCTCCACACTGGAGTGCGCCTGGCTCGACGCGTAAGCGACGAGCGGGGCGATTGCGTCTCCCCCGCAGCGGTTCACCTCACCGCTCGTGGCTCGCCACCGGGCGGACAAGATCGCGGTCAGCGTCGCCTCGCTGGCCGACCCCTGGATCACGCCTCCCCCCGTCGGGCTCGTCGAGTGGAAGCGTTCGGGGAGCCCGAGCAGCTCGACCATCCAGTCGAGCATCAACGTCTCCACCTCGGTGCACGCCGGCGACGTGACCCAGCTCATGCCCTGCACGCCGAGCCCTGCCGAGAGCAGCTCGCCGAGGATGGAGGGGTACGAGGAGTTGCCCGGGAAGTACGCGAAGAAGCTCGGGTGCTGCCAGTGGGTGAGCCCGGGAATGATCACCTGGCGCACGTCGGCGAGCACCGTCTCGAACAGCTCGGGCGCCGCCGGCGGGTGCTCGGGGAGCTGCGCCCTGACGTCGCCCGGCTGCAGGGGCGCGGAGACGGGCAGTCGCTCGACCGTCTCCAAGTAGTCGGCGACGAGGTCGACGACCTCGCGCCCGTAGCGCCGGAACTCCTCCGCGGTCATCCCGGTCGGGGCGTCGCCACCACCTTCGTCCATCGGGAGCAGGTTACGACCCGACGCTCGAACCGCCGCCGGTACTGTCTGACGATGGCGCTCCCGCCGGAGATCGATCCAGAGCGGTTCGCCGTCCACGCCAGCGCGACACGCGGCTTCCGGCAGGCCTACGTTCGTCAGGGCGAGGGCGGCGTGCCGCTCTTGTGCGTGCATGGATGGCCGGAGACCAAGCGCATCTACTGGTTGGTGATCGCGCAGCTCGCGAGCGCGGGGTTCGAGGTGATCGTGCCCGACCTGCGCGGGTTCGGTGACAGCGACGTCGCTCCCGACGGGTTCCACGACGTGGCGAGCCACGCCCACGACCTCTACGCGCTCGCGCACGACGTGCTCGGCCACGAGCGTGTCGTGCTGGCCGGCGGCGACCTCGGTGGCCCGGTGATCCAGGACCTCGCGCTGCGCCATCCGTCGTTCGTCGACCGGATGGTGCTGTTCAACAGCCCGCTGCCGTACGACAAGGAGCGCATGGCCGGCATCGCCGGCACCAGGCCGGCGCGCGAGGCGAGCGACTACTTCATGCGCCAGGGGCTCGACCCCGACGCGCTGGCCGCCGAGCTGGCCACACCCGAACAGCGGCGCCGCTACATCGCGACGTTCTACACCAGCAGGTTCTGGGCCCATCCGGGCACGTTCCTCGGCACCGACGCACCAGGGGCTCTCGGCGGCAACGCCGTGGTCGACTTCCACACCGAGCCGTTCGCCGATGCCGCGAAGCTGCGCGCCTCGTTCGGCGCGTACGAGAGCACGTTCGATCCCGCCCGCAGCCTGGAGCCGGCCCTCCTCGGGCGCAACGAGCACACGCCGGCGCTGATCCTCTACGGGCCGAGCGATCACGTGATCTACCCGGCCTTCGACGAGATGGCGGCGGTGGTCTTCCCCCGCCACGTCGGGCCGTTCCGTCTGCGCGACTGCGGCCACTTCGTGCCGTGGGAGGCACCGCAGGCCTTCGTCAGCGCGACCGTCTCCTTCTGCAGCGACCTGCTCGCCCGCTCTCGCGACGGCTGAGCTGTCGCTCTAGCGGGCGTTCGCGGCGCGGCCGCGGGCGCGCACGGAGGCCACGATCCGCCAGCCGATGCCGGCCATCGCCGCGACCACCAAGCCGAACAGCACTAGCTGCAGGCTGCCGCCACGGTCGCCGGCGTGGGTCGGCTCGCGCCCGCACCCCGGCTTCGGGGCGGCGCTGATGCATTCCGACAGGTCGCGCTCGGTGTCCAAGAAGTCGTTGGTCACGATCGGGGCGACGGTGTCGATCGTCGCCACCGCCTCGGCCGCATCCTGCCCCGAGGAGGTCCACTCGGACGACGTCGCCCCCGCCGGATGCACGATGGCGGCCAGGGTGACCAGCGCGCCGAGGGCCGTCACGGTGGACAACCGCGCGCGGCTCGGGCCAGCTCTCATCGACCAAAGCGTCGCACCCGGGGCCCGGCCCGGCCAGTCGGGGGCACCCGGTGCCGGCGCGGTCGGCGTCGCTACCATCGGGGCGGTGACTGCCGCTCCGGGTGCCGACGCCTCGTCGGGCACCTTCGACACCGTCCTCGTCGTCGACTTCGGCGCCCAGTACGCGCAGCTCATCGCCCGCCGGGTACGTGAGCTGAACGTGTACTCCGAGATCGTCCCGCACACCATCACCGTTGCTGAGGTGGCGGCCCGGTCCCCCGCCGCGATCATCTTGTCCGGCGGCCCGAAGAGCGTGCACGTGGACGGCGCGCCGCTGCTCGACCCCGCGATCTACGCGGCCGGTGTGCCGATCCTTGGCATCTGCTACGGCGCGCAGCTGGTCGCCGAGCAGCTCGGCGGCGAGGTGGGTCGGGGGATGCGCGGTGAGTACGGGCGGGCCACGCTGGAGCGCATCGACGGCGGCTCGTCGTCGTTGATGACCGCCGACCTGCCCGAGCACCAGCCGGTGTGGATGAGCCACTTCGACGCGATCACCGTGGCCCCGCCCGGGTTCCGTGCCACGGCGTCCACCCCCGATGCTCCGGTGGCGGTGCTGGAGAGCGACGACCGCCGCATCTGGGGCGTGCAGTACCACCCCGAGGTCGTCCACTCCCCGTACGGGATGCAGGTGCTGCGCCGCTTCCTGCACGACCTCGCCGGTTGCCGGCCGGCGTGGACGATGGACTCGATCATCGACACCCAGGTCCGGGCGATCAGGGACCAGGTCGGCTCCGCGCGGGCGATCTGCGGGCTGTCGGGCGGCGTCGACTCGAGCGTCGCCGCGGCGCTGGTGCACCGCGCGATCGGCCACCAGCTCACCTGCGTGTACGTCGACACCGGGCTGATGCGCAAGGGCGAGAGCGAGCAGGTGGTGGAGACGTTCCGGCGTCACATGGGCATCGAGCTGATCCACGTCGACGCCGGGGATAGGTTCTTCGAGCGCCTGGCCGGGGTGATCGACCCGGAGGAGAAGCGCAAGACGATCGGCGAGCTGTTCGTGCGCGTGTTCGAGCAGCACACCGGGGGAGTGACCGACGCGGAGTACCTCGTGCAGGGCACCCTTTACCCCGACGTCATCGAGTCCGGCGGCAGCGACGGCACCGCCGCCGTGATCAAGAGCCACCACAACGTCGGCGGTCTGCCCGAGGACATGGCGCTCTCCCTCGTCGAACCGCTGCGCGCCCTGTTCAAGGACGAGGTCCGCCGCCTCGGCCACGAGCTCGGCCTGCCCGACGAGATCGTCTGGCGTCAGCCGTTCCCCGGACCCGGGTTGGGGGTGCGGATCATCGGCGAGGTGACCCCAGACAAGGTGGCCCTCCTGCAGGAGGCCGACGCGATCGTGCGCGAAGAGGTGAAGGCTGCCGGACTGGAGCGTGAAATCTGGCAGGCCTTCGCAGTGCTGCCCGACATCCGCTCCGTCGGCGTGATGGGCGACGAGCGCACGTACGCCCACCCGGTGATCATCCGGGCGGTGACGAGCGACGACGCGATGACCGCCGACTGGGCCCGGCTCCCCTACGAGTTGCTGGAGCGCATGGCCAGCCGGATCATCAACGAGGTCAGCGGCATCAACCGGGTGGCCTACGACGTCACGTCGAAGCCGCCCGGCACGATCGAGTGGGAGTGAGCAGCTCGTCTCGGTCGGGAGATGTGACATCTGCCGCCCCGCGTTCGCAACATGTTCGTAATGGTCGATAGAGTGCGGGGCACCATGTCGCGGCGACGGATACGTTTCATCGGCCTGCTTCTGGCCGCCTCGATGGCGGGCATCGTGGTCGGTGTCACACCTGGCCAGGTAGCGGCGACGAGCGTCGACGAGGCCCAGCAGCGCCTCGACGACGTCATCGCCCAGCTCGACCAGCTGGAGGAGGACGTCGACCTCTACACCGAGAAATACGTCGTCGCCGTCGACGAGAAGAACCAGCTCGACGTCGAGGTGGCCGAGGCCCAGGCCCGCATCGCGGAGAAAGAGGCCGCTCTCGCCGCGTTGGAGAGCGAGCTCAGCGCGATGGCCGTCGAGGCCTTCGTGTCCGGCGGCACCGGCGGCAGCATCACTGGGTTGCTGACACCGGGCAGCGGACCCACCGACGCGGTCAAGAAGCAGCACCTGACCGAGCTGGCGATGAGCGCCGGCGGCGACGACACCGACGAGCTCGACGCGCTCATCGACGATCTCGCCGAAGAGCGCGAGGCGCTCGAAGAGATGCTGCAGAGCGCGACAGAGCGCACCGCCGAGCTCGAGCAGCACTTGGCCGAAGCGGAGGCGAGCAAAGCGGAGCTCACCGCGGCCAGGGCCGAGGCCCAGGCCGAGTTCGGCGAGGCCTTGGACCGTGAGCAAGAGCGCCGCGAGCAAGAAAGGCTCGCTGCCGCGCAACAGATCCTGGCGCAACAAGCCGCCAACGCGCAGTCTTCCTCGCCCCCACGTGCAGGCGGCTCGTCGAGCGCGTCGGGAGACTCCGATTCGGGGTCGTCGAACGACAGCAGCGACAGCGGTGGCAGCAGCGACGACGGTGGCAGCAGTGACAGCGGTGGCAGCAGCGACGACGGTGGCAGCAGCGACAGCGGTGGCAGCGTGCCCCAACCCTCCTCGCGCGTCGGCACAGTCATCCAAGCCGCGCAGAACCAGCTCGGCGTCCCCTATCGGTATGCAGCCGAGTCGCCAGGTGTGGCGTTCGACTGCTCCGGGCTCACCAAGTACGCCTGGGGCCGCGCCGGCGTCTACCTGCCGCACCAGTCCCGCTCGCAGTACGCCTCGACGGCCCACGTGTCACAGGGCGCCGCCCAGCCAGGGGACCTGATCTTCTACTACAGCCCGATCAGCCACGTCGGCATCTACCTGGGCGGCGGTCAGCTGATCCATGCGCCGGCCACCGGTGACGTGGTGAAGATCTCCTCGGTGAGCTGGGGCAAGGTCACCGGCGTCGGCCGTCCCGGCTAGCCGCGGCTACGGTCGCCGGCCGTGCAGGTGACCCAAGGCATCGACGTCGAACGGGTCAGCTCGTGGCTCGCCGACAACGTCGCCGGGGCGGTCGCTCCGTTCGACTTCGAGCTGCTCGCCGGAGGACGCTCCAACCTGACGTTCACGGTGACCGACGCGCAGGGTGTGCGCCGCGTGCTGCGCCGGCCGCCGCTCGGGCGGGTGCTCGCCACCGCCCACGACATGGCGCGTGAGCACCGGATCATCTCCGCCGTAGGTACCACCAAGGTGCCCGTGGCGCCCGCGCTCGGCCTGTGCGAGGACACCGGGGTGAACGGGGCGCCGTTCTACGTGATGGGCTTCGTCGAGGGTGAGGTGCTCGACTCGGCCGACAAGGCGGCGCTGCTTCCCCCCGCCCTGCGTCCCGGCGCGTCCCACCACCTGATCGACGTGCTCGCCGAGCTGCACGACGTCGACGTCGACGCCGTCGGCCTCGGCGACCTCGCCCGCCGCGAGGGCTACATCGAGCGCCAGCTGAAGCGCTGGCGCACGCAGTGGGAGCAGTCGAAGACCCGCGAGTTGTCGGCGGTCGACGAGGTGGCCGGACGGCTCGCGGCGAACATCCCCGAACAGCGCGGCGTGGCGATCGTGCACGGCGACTACCGCTTCGGCAACTGCCTCACGGACGTCTCGACGGGCCGTATCGCCGCCGTGCTCGACTGGGAGCTGTGCACGCTCGGCGACCCCCTCGCCGACGTCGGCTACCTCGGCGTGTACTGGAGCGATGCCCTCGCCGGCAGCGCCGTGCGCACCAACGACCCCACTCCGGCAGGTGGGTTCCCGAAGTACGCCGACCTGGTCGCCAGGTATGCCGAGCGCACCGGCCGCGACGTGTCCGGCGTCGACTACTACGTCGCGTTCTCGTGCTGGCGACTCGCGGTCATCTCCGAAGGCGTCTACGCCCGCTACCTTCACGGCGCAATGGGGGACCAGAGCCTCGACCTCGCGCCGATGAAGGCCGGCACCGAGAACCTGGCCGAGTTGGCGCTGCACGCCGTTCAGCGCCTGGGTGCCTGAAGGGACCGGGGATGGGCGAAGACGGACTTGCCGGCTGGGAGCGCGGGTCGTTCACCGCGGCGGGGATCACCCACGACACGTACCGGCGCGGCACCGGCCCCGGCGTCGTCGTCGTGCACGAGATCCCCGGCATCACCCCCGCGGTGACCCGCTTCGCGAACGAGGTCGTCGACGCCGGGTTCACGGTGGTGATGCCGAGCCTCGTCGGCACCCCTGGCAAAGAGGTGAGCCCCGCCTACCTGGGGGCCTCCTCGGCGAAGGTGTGCATCGCCCGGGAGTTCACCACCTGGGCGCTCGGCATGACCTCGCCGGTGATCGCGTGGCTGCGCGCGCTCGGGCGCTCGCTGCACCTCGACGTCGGCGGGCCCGGCATCGGCGCCGTCGGGATGTGCTTCAGCGGGGGATTCGCGCTGGGGATGATGGTCGACGACCACCTCCTCGCCCCGGTGCTCAGCCAGCCTTCGCTGCCCTTCGCGCTGACCCGCCGGCGCGGCGCCGACCTGAACCTGTCGCCCGACGACCGCGCGGCCGTGCGACGCCGAGCGGAGTCCGGTTGTGAGGTGCTCGGGTTGCGCTTCGACGAGGATCGCCTCGTCGGCACCCGCTTCGACTCGCTGCGTGAGCTGCTCGGTGACGCGTTCGTCACCATCGAGCTGCCCTCCGGCCAGCGATCGGACCACTCGGTGCTGACCGAGCAGCGCGACGACGCGAGCGTGGGTCAGGTGCTCGACTTCCTCCGCCGCAAGCTGCTCCAGGTTTGAGCCGTCACCACCTGACCGGCATCGAGTGCACGCCGGCGATGAAGTTGGAGCGCATCCGTTCCGGCTCGCCTGCTGGGGCGAGTCGTGGCATCCGGGTGAGCACCTCGCGCAGCATGGCGGCGATCTCGAAGCGGGCGACGTGCATCCCGAGACAGAGGTGGGGGCCACCGCCGCCGAACGCGAGGTGCGGGTTCGGGTCTCGGCTCACGTCGAAGCGGTCGGGGTCGACGAACACGTCGGCGTCGCGGTTCGCGGCACCGTAGAGCATCACCAGCTTGTCTCCCGCGGCCAGGTCACGGCCGCGCACGGCGGTGTCGTGCAGCAGCGTGCGGCGCATGTAGATCACCGGGCTCGTGTAGCGCAGCATCTCCTCGACCGCCGTCGGCAGCACGCCGTCTACGTCGGCCTGCAGCTTGGCGAGCTGCTCTGGATGGTCGAAGAGGAGCTGCATCCCCGCGGCGAGCAGGTTGCGGGTGGTGTCGCCGCCCGCGTTGACGAGCAGCAGGAAGAACCAGGCGAACTCCTCGTCGGTCAGCCCGTGTTCGCCGCTGGCGTCGTCCATGGTGGCGTGCACGAGGGTGCTGGCGATGTCGTCGGAGGGGTTGGCCCTCTTCGCCGCGGCGACGGTGCCGGCGTAGGTCAACATCTCGACCAGCGCCTCCATCCTGCGCTCCAGCACCGCGGGATCGGTGGTGTGCATCAGCTCGGTCAGCTCGTACAGCCGCTCGCCGTCCTCACGGGGGATGCCCATCATCTCGGCGATCAGCCCGCTCGGCAGGCGGCCCGCGATGTCGGTGACGAAGTCGGCCTCGCCGCGCTCGATCACGTCGTCGACCACCTCGCGCGCGAGCTCGGCGATGCGCGGGGCGAGTTGTTGCGCGTTGCGCGGGGTGAAGCCACGGCTGACGAGATGCCGGAAGCGGTCGTGCTGGGGCGGGTCCATGTTCAGCATCATGAGCCGCGCCGCGCCGAGGGACATCTCGTCGGAGTCCTCCATCATCACCCCGCCCGCGTGTGAGGAGAAGGTGCGCGGTTGGCGGCTGACCGTGCGCACGTCGTCGTAGCGGCTCAGCACGAAGAAGCCCTTCGCGCGCTCGGTGTCCGGGTGCCGCCAGACCGGCGCCTCGTCGCGCAGCCACCGGTACACATCCCACGGATGGCCGTGCGCGTACGTCGCCGGATCGGTGAGGTCGATCAGCATCGGAGGTGTCGCCATCGGGCGATTGTGCTCGGTCGCACGGCCTTCAGGAGAAGCGGGTGACGAGGCCACGCTCGCGGAAGATGCGCATCATCCACACCGTGAACGCGATGCCGGCGGCGAGGAAGACGAACGATCCGAGCACTCCGGACACGATCTCGGACCAGGGCAGTGGCTGGCCGGCGAGAACCTCACGCAGCGCGCTGAAGGCATGCGTGCTGGGCAGCACCCGCGCGAGCGGCTGGAGCGGCCCGGGCAGCGCCTCGACCGGGTTGAACACACCGGACAGCGCCATCAGGATGAAGTTGCTGCCCCACACGAGGATCTCCGCACCCTGACCGAAGCGCAGCACCACGCCGATGTTCGCGATGCCCACCCCCCACCCGACGACGGTGAGGATGAACGCGATCGGGATGATCGACCAGCCGATCTCGTCCAGACCGAAGCCGAACGACACGAAGGCGGTCACCGACAGCGTCGTCAGGGCGAGCACCACCTTGGCCAGCCCGAACGTCGCGGTGCCGACCACGTACTCGATCTCGGTCACCGGGGTGGTGAGCACGTTCAGCAGGTTGCGGCTCCACGTCTCTTCCATGAAACCGGTGGCGACGGCGATCTGGCTCTGGAACAGGATGTGGAACATCAAGATGCCCGCGATCAAGTACGGGGCGCCGGCCTGAGATGTGTCGCTCTGCTGGGCGACGAACGTACCGAGGCTGCCCCACAAGATGACGTCCATCAGGGGCCAGAACGCGATGTCGAACCAACGATGCGGGGCGCGCCACAGCACATAGGCATGGCGCCTGACGACGACGCGGACGCGGTGCAGGTTCATCGCCGGCTCACCTCCCGTGCTCCGCGGCCAGCGACAAGAACACCTGCTCCAGGTCGTCGTAGCCGTAACGGCTGGCGACGGCGGCGGGCGTGTCGTCGGCGACGACGTTGCCCCTCGCGAGGAACACCACTCGCTCGGTCAGCATCTCGACCTCGCGCATGTCGTGGCTGGTCACGAGCAGAGCCGCGCCGGTGGTGGCGCAGACGTCGAGCAGGCCGAGGCGCACCTTCAGCGCGATGTCGGGGTCGAGCGAGGCCGTCGGCTCGTCGAGCACGAGCAACGCCGGGCGGTGCAGTGTCGCCTTCACGATGCCGACGAGGGTCCGCTGGCCGCTCGAGAGCTCCGAGCACAGGCGCTTCTCGAGGTGGGTGATCTCGAAGTGCTCGAGAGCGCTCGCGACCGCTCGGCGTTCGTCGCGCAGGCCGTACCAGCCGGCGAACACACGCAGTGCCTCGCCAACCTTCAGCCGCTCGGGCAGCGGTAGGTAGCCGGCCGCGAAGCCCACCTGCTCCATCGCCGCGGAGCGCCCCCGCGGCAGGCGGTGGCCGGCGATCGTGATCGTGCCGGAGTCGGGGGTCACCGCGCCGAGGAGCATCAGCAAGGTGGTCGTCTTGCCGGCACCGTTCGGCCCGAGCAGGCCGACGCGCTCGCCGGGCGCGACGACGACGTCGATGCCCTGCACGGCATCGATGCCCTTGAAGCTCTTCCGCAGGCCACGGGCTTCGAGCACAGGGCCGCGTCGGTCGAGATGGACTGGCCCCCTCATGGTCGCCAGCTTTCCACCTCTGCCGTTCGGCGCAGGTTCGATTATCCGAACGGCGCGTCGACGCGCAGCTCGTACCGCTCGTCGTGCCACGTCTCGAGGGCGCGCAGGGGGTCGCCCCTGCCGGCGAGGACGTGCCGAGCGAGCAGGCCCTTGGCCGCCTTCGCACCGTGGCCCACCGCTCGCCTGCCGCCGCGCTCGACGAAGGCCACCGTCACGTAGTGGCCGAAGCGGCTCGGCGCGGGAGTCCAGGCGGCGCCGTGCTCGGCGGGGAGCAGGTCGATCACCGTCCGACCGGTGAGCCACTCGTTGAGGGTGGCCGACAGTTGCGGTCGCCACCAGGTGGACAGCTTGCCGAGCGGCGGGAGGGACGCGGACATCTTCAACCGGTAGTCGGGCGTCGGATCGTCGAGCCGTACGGCTCCGAGCAGGCCGGACACCACCACGATCGACGCCGCGGCGCGACGCCGAGCCGCGGGGGTGAGGGTGTCGAGGTCGAGGTGCCTCCAGACGACGCCGGTGTAGCGCCCGCAGGCGGGTAGGGCGGGCGCGCCGAGGAGGGAGACGTTCGCCGACTGAGCCCGCAACAGGTGCGCGCCGGAGACGCCGAGCAGCCGCTCGTCGCCTCCGCCGCAACGAGCGAGGGCATCGACCACTTGTGCGCGCCACGGCCCGAGCGCGACGCCGAACTCGCCGTCGCCGGGGTCCCAGATGCTCTCGCCGCCGGGCGCCTTGCCCTCCGACGGCGGCAGCAGCAGGGCGAGCGGGGCGGCCACGGCGCGATTCAAGCGCGTGGCTCCGAGCGTCACCGCATCGCCGTCGCCGCGTCACCCGGGAGGGCGTGGACGGCCTTGAACGGACTACGTTGGCGAGCCGGGAACGCCGCACGAGGAGAGCACGATGAGGGTGCAGATCGACGCCGAGAAGTGCCAGGGTCACAACCGCTGCTACGCGCTCGCCCCGGAGCTGTTCGACGTCGACGACTTCGGCATCGCGCTGGTCCGCGGTGACGGTGTGGTGCCCGCCGACCTCGCCGACAGGGCTCGCCTGGCGGTCGCCAACTGCCCCGAGTACGCCGTCACCGTCGTCGAGGACTGAGCTCTCGCGCGCATGACCGACGACCCCCGGCCGCCGAACGTCACCGCGGAGGGCCAGTGGTGGGCCGACCAGCTCCAGGCCTGGGCGATCCCCGACGAGATCCTGGAGCAGGCGCCGGCGTCGCCGTGGTGCCACGACCCGGCGACGTTCGCGGTCGACGACACGTTGTCGCGAGACACCGACCAGGCGCGTCTCGCGCGCGAGCTGCTGCCTGCGGTCGGGGGTTCCGTGCTCGACGTCGGGTGCGGCGGCGGCCGGTCGTCGCTGGTGCTGGCCCCCCCGGCAGACCGCCTCGTCGGCTTCGACGAGAACCCGGCGATGCTGGCGGCCTTCGCGACCGCATGCGACGGGGTCCCCGTCGCTCACGCCGAGGTCGCCGGACGCTGGCCCGACGACGCCGACCGAGCACCCGTGGCCGACGTCGTCGTCTGCCACCACGTGCTGTTCAACGTGCCCGACATCGAGCCTTTCGTCGAGGCGCTCACCGACCACGCTCGTCTCGGCGTGGTCGTGGTCATCCCCGAGCGCCATCCGCTGGCCGCGTGGAGCCACGCGTGGAAGCACTTCTGGGGTGTCGAGCGCCCCGCCGGACCGACCGCGGACGACGCGGTGGCCGTGCTGCGCGCGCTCGGCCACGACCCCGACGTCCACGTCGCCGCCCGCCCCAGCCTGTCGCGCCACGCCGACGACGCGGCGACGCTCGTGCGCTCGGCGCGCCAGCGGCTGTGCCTGCACCCCGATCGCGACGCCGAGATCGAGGCGTACCTGGCCGATCATCCGCCGCAGTTCATGCGCGAGGTCGTGGTGCTGCGCTGGCCCGGCACCGCGTAAGGGTCACACCGCGTTCTTACGTCGTCGCGCCAGACTCGGCGCCGTGGCGAACCGGGTTCTCCTGGCCGACGACGACCGTTCGGTGCGCGAGTCGCTACAGCGCGCCCTCGCCCTAGAGGGCTACGACGTCACGGTCGCCGCCGACGGCGGGCAGGCGATCGAGGCCACCCGCAGCGCGCAGCCGGAAGTGATCGTGCTCGACGTGATGATGCCCGTGCTCGACGGGCTGACGGTGTGCAAGGTGCTACGAGCAGAAGGGGTGAAGACGCCGGTGCTGATGCTGACCGCGCGCACCGAGACCAAGGATCGTGTGGCCGGCCTCGATGCCGGCGCCGACGACTACCTGCCCAAGCCGTTCGCGCTGGAGGAGTTGCTCGCGCGGCTCCGGGCGCTGCTGCGCCGGACGCAGGTCGACGGCGCGGCCGCCTCGGCGGTGCTGCGCGTCGCCGACCTGCGCCTCGACCCGGCGGCTCGCCGCGTCTGGCGCGGCGAGCTCGAGGTCGAGCTGTCGAAGACCGAGTTCGATCTGCTCGAGCTGCTGATCCGCAACGCGGGGATCGTCCTTGGTCACTCCACCATCTACGACCGGATCTGGGGGTACGACTTCGGGCCGGATTCGAAGAACCTCGCGGTCTACATCGGGTATCTGCGCCGCAAGATCGACCTCGACGGCCTCGTGCCGCTGATCCACACGGTGCGCGGCGTCGGCTACACCGTTCGCGGGAGCTGAGCCGATGAGTCTGCGATGGAAGGTGGCGCTGGCTCTCGCACTGGTGAGCGCGGTGGCGACCGCGCTGGTCGGCGGGCTCTCGTTGCGGGCCACTCATAGCCGGTTGATGGAAGAGATCGACGAGTCGCTGTGGTCAGCCGCCGACGTGCTGATCCTGAGCCCCCGCGAGCGGCCTCGCGCCCGCGATACGGGGCCGCTCGTCATCGTTCCGGAGCGGGTCTTCGGCGTCGACCAATACGTCGTGCAGGTGCTCGACACCGGCGGGGAAGTGCTCGATGCGTCACAGGGCGTGGCGCTGCCGGTCGGGGAGGTGCAGCGCTCGCTGGCCGAGCTGGAGGCAGGCCGGGCGATCGCCACGTCGAAGGACGCCGTCGACGGCACCCGTTACCGAGTCGTCACCGTCGGCACCGAAGGCGGCGCCGTCCAGGTGGGGCGCTACCTGACCGAGACCGACCGCGTCCTCGCTTCGCTGCGGGCGCGGACCTGGTGGCTGGTCGGGGTCGTCGCGCTCGCCAGCGCCCTCGCCGGCTGGTTGCTGGCGCACGGCGTCACCAAACGCATCAGACGACTCACCGACGTCGCGGAGCAAGTGGCGGCGACCGGCGACCTCGACGTCGACACGCCGGTGTCGGGCGACGACGAGGCAGGTCGGCTCGGGCGAGCCTTCGACCGCATGCTCGACTCGCTCGCCGCGTCGCGCCAGCAGCAGCAACGCCTCGTGGAGGATGCCGGCCACGAGCTGCGCACGCCGCTCACCAGCCTGCGCACCAACCTCGACGTGCTGCGCCGGCATCCCGACCTCGCCCCCGAGATCAGGTCGCAGGTGCTCGCCGACCTCGACCGCGACGCGGGAGAGCTCGTCGCGCTCGTGGAGGAGGTGGTCGCCGTCGCCGTGGACCGCCGTGACGACGAAGCCGCCACCAGCCAGGCGCTCGGTCCCCTCGCCGAGGCCGTCGCCGACCGTGCGCGAAGGCGAACGGGCCGGGTGATCTCGGTCAGCGCCGACGAGTCGTGTGCCGTCGTGCGGCCGGCGGCAATAGAGCGCGCGATCTCCAACCTGATCGACAACGCGGCGAAGTTCGACGCGTCCGATGCAGCGATCGAGCTCGACGTGGTCGACGGTCGGATCACAGTTCGTGACCGGGGACCCGGCATCGCCGCCGGCGACCTCGACCACGTCTTCGAGCGGTTCCATCGCGCTACGGACGCACGCACCCTGCCCGGGTCGGGCCTCGGCCTCGCGATCGTGGCCGAGGTGGCCGCGGCCCACGGCGGCGAGGTGTTCGCCCGCAATCGCGACGGCGGCGGCGCCGAAGTGGGCTTCACCGTGGCCGTCGACGGCTTCTCACCAAGCTCTCACGCCCCTCCGACGGGGCGCTGACCTGCAACCCGCAACCTGAGTACTGCCGGAGCCCACCAGCGGGACCGGACGCCAACAACGAAGGAGACAGCCAACATGAAGAGCAAACGCATGGCGACCATCGGACTCGGTGTCGGCCTCGCCGTCGGTGCCGGAGCGGGACTGGTCATGACGGTGCCCGGCGGAGCCGGAGCCACTGTCCTGCCCGAGTGGGTGTCCCAGGACGACGGCACGACCACCGACGACACGACCACCGACGACACGACCACCGACGACACGACCGACGACACGACCGACGACACGACCACCGAGAGACACCGCGGTGGCCACGGCCGTCACGGCCGGTTCATGCGTGGCCTGTCGACCGCGGCCGAGACGATCGGCATCACCGAAGAGGAGCTGGCCACCGCGTTGCGCGACGGCCAGACCATCGCCGAGGTGGCCGAGGCGAACTCGGTCGATCCCCAGACGGTGATCGACGCCCTCGTCGCCGAAGCCGAGACCCGGATCACCACGATGGTCAACGAGGGCGTGTTCCCCCACCGCGACTCCTCCGCTGACTCGACCGAAGACACGACCGCGGACACGACCCCCTGACCCAAACCGCAGCTTGCGCGCCAATGTGTCAACGAACCTGCGCTCAGGGTCGTTTGGTTGACACATTGGCGCGATAGCTGCGGTTCGGGGAGAGGGTTACAGGGGGTTCGTAGACTGGCGGGGTCATGAGCACCCCGCCGCCGCTCGACGGCTTGAACCCCGACCAGCTCGACGCCGTCGTCCATCACATGGGACCGCTGCTCGTCGTCGCCGGTGCCGGATCCGGCAAGACCCGGGTCCTCACCCATCGCATCGCCCACCTGATCGGCGAGCACGGGGTGCACCCGATGCACATCCTCGCGATCACCTTCACCAACAAGGCTGCCGACGAGATGCGCCACCGGGTGAGCGCCCTCGTCGGGCCGGTGGCGAAGAAGATGTGGGTCTCCACCTTCCACGCCGCCTGCGTGCGCATCCTGCGCGCCCACGCCGACCGGCTCGGCTACCCGAAGACGTTCAGCATCTACGACCAGGCCGACGCCCAGCGCCTGACCGGCTACGTGATCCGCGACCTGGCCCTCGACCCCAAGCGGTTCACCCCACGCGGCGTCCACGCGGTGATCTCGATGTGGAAGAACGAGCTCGTCGGCCCCGACGACGCCGCGCAGCGCGCCGGGAGCATCTTCGACCGCAAGCACGCCGACATATACCGCGAGTACCAGGCCCGGCTGGTGCGTGCCGGAGCGATGGACTTCGACGACCTGTTGATGAACACCGTGCTGCTGCTGCGACGCGAGCACGACGTGCTCGCCGAGTACCAGGAGCGGTTCGAGCACATCCTCATCGACGAGTACCAGGACACGAACCTGGCCCAGAACGAGATCGTGTTGCTGCTCGGCGCGCAGCACCACAACGTGTGCGTCGTCGGTGACACCGATCAATCGATCTACCGCTTCCGCGGCGCCGACTTCCGCAACATCATGCAGTTCGAAGATGCTTTCCCGGACGTGACCACGGTGGTGCTCGACCAGAACTACCGCAGCACGCAGACCATCCTCGACGCCGCCAACGCGGTGATCGCGCAGAACCTCGGGCGCAAGCCGAAGGAGCTGTGGACCGACGCCGGACACGGCGAGCGGATCGTTCGCTACCACGCCGAGGACGAGGGCGACGAGGCCACGTTCGTCGGCCGCACGCTGATGTCACTGCACGCCGAGGGCCGGAACTGGCGGGAGACCGCGGTCTTCTACCGCACCAACGCCCAGAGCCGGGTGGTGGAAGAGGCGCTGATGCGCTTCGGCATCCCCTACAAGGTGGTCGGCGGCACCCGCTTCTACGACCGGCGTGAGGTAAAGGACGCCCTCGCCTACCTGCGCGCCGTCGTCAACCCGGCCGACGAGGTCAGCGTCAAGCGGGTGCTGAACGTCCCGAAGCGGGGTGTCGGCGAAACCAGCATCGCCAAGCTCGACGCACTGGCCACGGCAGAAGGGATCCCCTTCGTCGACGCCCTGCGCAGGGTGGACGAAGCGGGGATCACCGGCCCGGCGTCGCGAGGCGTCGAGTCGTTCGTCCGCCTGCTCGACTCGCTCAGCGCGCAGATCGGCACTGCCGGTCCCGGTGACCTGCTGCAGGCCGCGCTCGACGAGTCCGGCTACCTCGGCGAGCTCGAGGCCGAGCACTCCGTCGAGTCCGCCGGCCGGCTGGAGAACCTCGGCGAGCTGGTCGGTTCCGCACGTGAGTTCACCCAGATCGAAGAGTTCTTGCAGCAGGTGTCCCTCGTCGCCGACACCGACGACATCGACGACGACGACCAGGTGGTGCTGATGACGCTGCACTCGGCGAAGGGGCTCGAGTTCCCCGTCGTGTTCCTCGTCGGGATGGAAGAGGGCGTGTTCCCCCACATCCGTGCGCTCACCGAGCCCGACGAGCTCGAGGAGGAACGCCGGCTCGCATACGTCGGCATCACCCGCGCCCGCGAGCGCCTCTTCGTCACGCACGCGTGGAGCCGGAACCTGTTCGGATCCACGCAGTACAACCCACCCTCACGGTTCTTGGACGAGATCCCCGACGAGCTCGTCGAGCAAGTGGGCGGTGCCGGTGGTCGATCGGCTCGCCGGCTCTCCCAGCGCGCCGCCCACGACGGCTGGGGGGAGACGCCCGCGTACCGGCGCCGCGGACGTCACGGTGCCGACGACGACGCAGCCCGTGAAGCACACCGCGAACGCGTCGTCGACGCCGCGATCACGGCCGGGCGCAGGCCCTCGGTCACCCAGCCGACGAACAGCCAGCAGCTCGGGCTGCGCGTCGGCGACGACGTCGAGCACCCTGCCTTCGGCGAGGGCGTGGTGATCGAGATCCGTGGGGTCGACGACAAGGCCGAGGCCACGATCCGCTTCCGTGACGCCGGCACGAAGCACCTCGCGATGGCATGGGCTCCACTCACCAAGCTCTAGATTCGCCGCCATGAAGGCAGCACTGCTGGTGGAGAGCTTCACCGGCCACACCTGGAAGGCAGCCGAGCTGATTGGCCACAACCTGGCCGCCGACGGCTGGACGATCACGGGCCTGTCCCGCGTGAAGGAACCCGATCACGCGTCCATCCAGGCGGCCGACATCGTGCTCGTCGGCACGTGGGTGCACGGGGCCTTCGTGGTCGGTCAGTCGCCGTGGGCACTCGGGGCGATCGCCGGGCTACCGGCGATGAGCGGCAAGCAGGCGGCGGTCTTCTGCACGTTCGCGATCAACCCGGGCAAGACCCTCGACAAGATGACGGCTGCGCTCGCCGCGACCGGCGCCGACGTCGTCGGCGGCCTCGCGCTGCATCGCGCGAAGCTCGACGAGCACGCCGAGCAGTTCGCGCTGCGCCTGCTCGGCGCCGTCCCCGCCCGCTGACCGGCGACCAGGCTCAGGACGGGTCGCCGACGCGCCCGAGGAACAGCACGGTGCCGGTCGGTACGTCGCGCAGCAGGTACACGAACGGACGGTCGATCTCGAGCTCCACAGGATCGCTCGGTGCGGCGGTGGCCTCCATGCCGACCGCGGTAGCCGCCGCGGCCTCGGTGCCGGCCTCGTCGACGGTGATGTTCGCCTGGTGGACGACGAAGCCGATGAAGAGCTGTTCCTCGGCGGTCATCGCGCTGAAGTCGGCGGCGTTCGGGTCGAACGCGCTGGGCATGCCGAGCGCGGCGAGCAGCGATGTGAGCTCGGCCTTGGTCTCGATGTCGAACTTGGGCATCCCGAGGTTCACCTGGCGGCGCCCGAGCGAAGCGGCGATCTCGTCCAGAAGCCCGGAGCCGAGGCCCTGCTCCACCTCGCCGAGCGCTCCGGCGTCGGGGACGACGAGCAGCATCGCGAGCGAGCCGCCGACGTAGGGGATCTCCACCGCCTGCCAGCGCGAACCAATGGCGTGGGCGAACGAGCGCGAGGCGTGCATCATCGGCACCTGCACGGTCGCACCCGACACGGTGGTGAACGCACCTGTGACGGTGGCGTCCTCGACGAAGGGCTGCAACCACGGAGCCTTCAGGTAGACGGCGTTCACCAGCGTCAGCCGTGAGTCCGCGCTGACCGTGCCCTGCGCGAGGAGCTCGGGGATCCGGCCCTCGGTCTCGTCGTTCACCCAGGTGTTGATCGAGGCGCGCGCAGCCTCTGGATCGCCGACGTAGTCGACGAGGCGCAGCCCGGCGCCGTACTGCGCGGCGAGCAGGTCCAAGAAGGCCTCGGCCCATGCCAGGCCGTCCTGCCCCCAGAGCGAGTTGGCGATCGCGAGCCGAACGTCGGCGTCTCCGTCACCTGTGGGGAACGACCCACTGCGTTCCTCGAGGGCGGCGGTGAGCGAGTTCATCGCCGGGTGGATCGCCACTTCGGCCGGGCCGGCCTGGTCGGTGTGCAGGACGGCGTCCATCTCGTTCGCCGTGGCGCCGGCGGCACCGGCGCGCGCCATGGCAAGGGCGATCAGGATGCTGGCCGGCGAGAACACCAGGTTCGTCGTGTCGGCGGCGATCCGCTGGTACAGATCGGCGGCGAACGCGTTGACCGCACGCGCCGCGCCCGCCGCAGCCGCAGGGTCACCGGCCTCGCGCGGCACCCCCGAGCGGGCCTCACCGAAGCCAACGGCGGTGGCCGCCGTGGTAGACGTCGCGGTGTCGTCGGGGCCGGCGTCGGTGCCGTCGGTGTCGCTGGCGTCGTCGCCGCCGCACGCCTGCAACAGCGACAGGACCGCCGGCGTGGAGAGCAGGGCGATGAAGGTGCGCCGGTCGAAATTGGCCATTCGGTCGGTCTCCGATCTCTGCGGCGAGGTGTCAGCTCGAATCGGGCGTCAGCTCGAATCGGTGGTCGGTGGTGTCTCCGTGCCCGGGGTGCGGGCGCCGAGCTCGATCACGAGGCGGGTGCGATCCTCGACGACGGGGAACTCACCGTTCGTCGGTGGGGCCAGCTCGCCTACGTCGAGGGAACGACCTTCGCAGTCGGTGAAGGCGCGGCTGCCCTCGACCTGTTCCACTGCGCACGCCGCCGACCGGTCGGCCGGGTGGGCGTAGTAGAGGCGCCAGCCGCGTTCTGGGTCGTCGCCGGTGTGATCGAGGACGAGGGTGCGCTCGCCCGTGGTCGTCCCGAGGCCGGCGAAGATGATCGGGCCGTCCTCTCGGATCGAGTCCGCCCAACGTTCGACGTTGCCGACCTCGAGCCGGTCCGGGGTGAAGGTCGTCGTGGCCTCGTCCCCGCCGGCCATCAGCGCAGCCACCCCCCACAGCAGCAGCCCGAGCACGGCGAACGCCACGATCCCGGCGAGCACGGGCACGACGGCCCGGGCGAAGGGGGATCGAAATCGTGCCTCGATGCGTTGCACGTCGTCAGTCTGCCCCGAACGAAGTCCCCGCACCCATCACGTCGCGCGGGCGCAGTTGGAGGGACGAGGCCGAGGGGGAATAGGGTGCGTGACTCGTGAAGCGGCCGTATCGCGTAGTCGTGGCGAAGCCGGGTTTGGACGGCCATGACCGCGGGGCGAAGACCATCACCCGCGCGCTTCGCGACCACGGCTTCGAGGTGATCTACACCGGGTTGCACCAGACGCCCGAGCAGATCGCGGAGACCGCCCTGCAAGAAGACGTCGACGCGGTCGGGTTGTCCCTGCTCTCCGGGGCGCACCTCACCTTGTTCCCCCGGGTGCTCGAAGAGCTCGTGGCTCGCGACCTCGGCGACGTGCTCGTGTTCGGTGGCGGGGTGATCCCCGAGGCCGACGTCCAGACGCTTCGGGCGGCGGGTGTCGCGGCGATCTTCGGCCCCGGCTCGTCGCTGCGCGCGATCGCGCAGTGGCTCGAGCAGGAGCTCGATTCGAGAGAAGAGGGGTAGCAGTTGGATCTGTTCGAGTACCAGGGCAAGCAGTACTTCGCGCGCTTCGACATCCCGGTCAGCCCCGGTGGGCCCGCCGACACCGTCGACGAAGCGGTCGCCGCGGCGGAATCCGCCGGCTACCCCGTGGTGGTGAAGGCGCAGGTGCAGGTCGGAGGGCGGGGCAAGGCCGGCGGGATCAAGCTCGCGACCGACGCCGACGAGGTGCGCCTGCACGCCGGCAACATCCTCGGCATGGACATCAAGGGCCACGTCGTGAAGCGGGTGTGGATCGAGCACGCGAGCGACATCGCGCAGGAGTACTACGCCTCGTTCACGCTCGACCGCGCCGCGAAGCAGCACTTGTTGATGCTCTCGGCCGAAGGGGGCGTCGAGATCGAAGAGGTGGCCGCCCGTGATCCCGACGCGATCGTGAAGCTGCACGTGAACCCGGTCGACGGGCTGTCGCTCGCGACGGCGCGGCAGGCCGCAGTCGACGCTCGGATCCCCGAGCAGGCGCTCGAGGGCACCGCTGACATCCTCGTCAAGCTCTACCGCTGCTTCACCGAGGGCGACTGCGACCTGGCCGAGATCAACCCGCTGATCCTGAAGCCGACCGGCGAGGTGCACGCGCTCGACGCGAAGGTGAGCCTCGACTCCAACGCCGAGTTCCGCCACCCGGAGTGGGCCGAGTGGAAGGCCACCGAAGAGCTCGACGAGCGCGAGCAGCTTGCCCGCACCCACGACCTGCAGTACATCGGCCTGGAGGGAACGGTCGGCATCATCGCCAACGGCGCGGGGCTCGCGATGAGCACGCTCGACGTCGTGAACCAGGTGGGGGGCAGGGCCGCGAACTTCTTGGACGTGGGCGGCGGCGCGAACGCCGACGTCATGGCCGCGGCGCTCGAGGTGATCAACTTCGACCAGAGCGTGAAGAGCATCTTCATCAACATCTTCGGCGGCATCACCCGCGGCGAAGAGGTGGGCAAGGGGATCGTCGAGGCTCTTCGCCGGGTCGACCTGCGGGCGCCGATCGTGATCCGCCTGGATGGCACGAACGCGGAGGAAGGGCGCCGGATCATCGCCGACGCGGGCATCCCGGAGTCGAAGCTGATCTCGAAGCCGACGATGTTGGAGGCCGCCGAGGCCGCAGTAGCGATCGCCAACGGAGGCAACTGAGATGGCCATCTTCGTGAACGAGCACACCAAGCTCCTCGTCCAGGGGCTCACCGGCGGGCAGGGCAAGTACCACGGTCTGCGCAACAGGGACTACGGCACCCAGGTGGTCGCCGGGGTCACGCCGGGCAAGGGCGGCCAAGACGTGGAGGGGATCCCCGTCTACGACACCGTCGCCGAGGCGGTCGCCGCCACCGGCGCGAACGCCAGCTTCGTCGCGGTCCCGCCGAAGGCCGCGCCGGCCGCGATCCTCGAGGCCGCCGCCGCTGGCGTCGCGTTCGTCGTGTGCATCACCGAGGGCATCCCCGCGCAGGACGAGGCCAAGGTCTACAACCTGCTCGTGCGGGACCACCCCGGCACGCGCCTGCTCGGGCCCAACTGCCCGGGGATCATCAGCCCCGGCAAGTGCAACATCGGCATCACGGCCGGCGAGATCGCGCTCCCACCCGTACCGGGCGCGAAGAACGTCGGCATCGTGTCTCGCTCCGGCACGCTGACGTACCAGGCCCTCTACGAGCTGAAGCAACGCGGTATCGGGGTGAGCACCTGCGTCGGGATCGGCGGCGACCCCGTGCCGGGGACGAGCTTCGTCGACTGCCTCGCCGAGTTCCAGAACGACCTCGAGACCGACGCGATCATCATGATCGGCGAGATCGGCGGGTCGGCCGAGGAAGAGGCCGCCGAGTTCGTGAAGGCGAGCGTCACCAAGCCGATGAGCGCCTACATCGCCGGGGTCACCGCGCCGGCAGGCAAGAAGATGGGCCACGCCGGGGCGATCATCTCGGGCGGCAAGGGAACTGCGCAGGGCAAGATGGAAGCGCTCGCGGCGGCCGGCGTGCAGGTGGGTCAGAACCCGACCGAGGCAGGCGACCTGATGGCGGCGATCGTCGCCGCGATGAGCTAGTCGTCCGTCGAGCTAGTCGTTAGATGAGCTAGTCGTCAGATGAGCTAGTCGTCAATTGAGCTAGTCGTCAATTGAGCTGGTCGCGGGCGCTCACGCGCCCGCGACGCTCTATCGGTGCGACTGCTCCGCGCTCAGGGAGCGGGCGGCGGCGGCGGCGGCGGGGGCGGAGGCGGAGGCGGCGGTGAGCCAGGTCCACCACCGAAAGCGCTCTTCAGCTTGTCGGGGTCCTTCAGGTCGGCGAGGTTGCCACCCGACTCGGTGAAGTTCATCACCGCGCCGACCGCAGCCACGACGGCGGCGGCGAAGGCGACGTACATCCCGATGCCACGGTCGAGGTCGATCTCGAACCCGGCAGCGCCTTCTTCTCCACCGCCGAGGATCACCCGCAGCAGCATCAGCAGGGCGCCGAGGCAGGCCCCGATGAGCAGTACCAGCGGCCAGGGCAACGAGCCCTTCTTGATCACCCCGCCGGCGTACAAGAAGGCGACGACTCCGGTGGCGACGATCAGCAGCCAGGCGAGCCCGCCGGTGAGCGGGTAGTCGAAGGCGTTGTTGCCGCTGGCGTCGCCGAGCTTGGCCCAGTCGAGAGCCATGCCGAAGATGAGCATCACCGCTCCACCCGCGACCATCAGCCAGGTAGATGTCTTGAATTTCGAGAAGTCCACTTAGTCCTCCCATGCGGTCTCGCGGCCCCGTGAACTGTGGTGCAACGTACACCGTGAGTGACGAGCGTCGAGGCGATGCTTCGCCGGGGGTGGTGTCACCCGCCCACAACTAGGGTCGGCTCGTGCCCACCGCGCTGCTCTCCGTGTACGACAAGTCCGGCATCGTCGAGTTCGCGGGCGCGCTGCACGAGCTCGGTTGGCGGCTGCTGTCGAGTGGCGGCACGGCGGCGGCGGTCGCCGGCGCCGGCGTTCCGGTGACCGACGTCGCGGAGCTCACCGGGTTGCCCGCCATCCTCTCGCATCGCGTCGTCACCTTGCACCCGTTCGTCCACGGCGGCATCCTCGCCGACCTCGACGACGAGGTGCACTGCGCCGAGCTGGCCGAACTGGGCATCGACCCGATCGGGCTGGTCGTCGTCAACCTGTACCCCTTCCACACCGATCCGGGCATCGAGCTGATCGACATCGGCGGTCCGGCGATGGTGCGCGCCGCAGCCAAGAACCACGCCCACGTCGGCGTCGTCGTCGACCCGGCGGAGTACCCCGTGGTGCTCGACGAGTTGGGTGCCAAAGGCGCGCTGACCGACGAGACCCGTCGCCGATTGGCGCGCGCGGCCTTCGCCACCACCGCGGCGTACGACGCCGCCATCGTCGCGTGGCTCGATGCCACGGAGCCCGGCGGTGCGCCGGTGCTGCCGGCCAGCATGCACCTGTCGCTCGAGCTCGCCCAGAGCCTGCGCTACGGCGAGAACCCGCACCAGCAAGGCGCCCGCTACCGGTCCGTCGGCCGGCGGAGCTGGTGGGACGATGCCGCACAGCACGGCGGCAAGGAGCTGAGCTACCTCAACCTGTACGACACCGAGGCCGCGTGGCGCCTCGTCAACGATTTCGCCGAACCGGCGTGCGTCGTCGTCAAGCACGCGAACCCGTGCGGAGTGGCGGTCGGGGCCGACCCCGCCGACCCCGTCGCCGACGCCTACCGCCTGGCCAACGCGTGTGACCCGGTGAGCGCGTTCGGGGGCATCGTCGCCGTCAACCGCACCGTCACCGCGTCCTTGGCCGACGCACTGGCGCCGGTGTTCACCGAAGTCGTCGTGGCGCCTGCTTACGAGGCGGACGCTCTCGCCGTGCTCACGGCGAAGAAGAACCTGCGCGTGCTCAGTGCCCCCGCTCCCTACGGCGCGCTGCTCGACATGCGATCGATCGACGGCGGATTGCTGGTGCAGCAGGTCGACCACGTGTCCACGGATCGCAGCACCTGGCAGGTCGTCACCAGCGCGCAGCCGACCGAGGAACAGTGGCGCGACCTCGCGTTCGCGTGGCGGGTGTGCGCCGCCGTCTCTTCGAACGCGATCGTGCTGGCGAAGGACCGGCAGGCCTTCGGCATCGGTGCGGGCCAGCAGAACCGCCTCGACTCGGCCCGCCTCGCCGTCGAGCGCGCGGATGCTCGGGCGATCGGGGGAGTCTGCGCGAGCGACGCGTTCTTCCCCTTCCGCGACGGCCTCGACGCGGTGGCCGCGGCCGGTGTCGCCGCGGTGATCCAGCCCGGCGGCAGCGTGCGTGACGCCGAGGTGATCGAGGCCGCCGACGAGCACGGCATCGCGATGGTGTTCACGGGCCGGCGCCACTTCCGCCACTGATCGGGAGGCACCGATCGCAATACCGATCCCCACACCGATCGCGAAGGTGTGGGGTAGCCTCGGCTGCACCCATGGCACGGATCGGTGACCTCCTCGCTGCCGGGAGGACGTTCTCGTTCGAGTTCTTCCCCCCGAAGACCGATGCCGCCCAGCTCACGCTCGGGCGCACGATCGCCGAACTCGAGCCGCTCGGGCCGAGCTTCGTCAGCGTCACGTACGGCGCCGGGGGCAGCACCCGTCAGCGCACTCGCGAGGTCGTGACGTGGGTGCGCCACGAGACGCCGATCACGCCGATGGCTCACCTCACCTGTCAGGCCCACGTCCGCGACGAGATCCGTCACATCCTGCACGACTACCGCGAAGCGGGCATCGAGAACATCTTGGCCCTCGGCGGCGACCCGCCGGGTGATCCCGCCGACGCCGGCCCGAGCGACTACACCTACGCCCTCGACCTGATCGACGACATCGACGCCACCGACCACTTCTGCGTGGGCGTCGCCGCCCATCCCGAACTGCACCCCCGCTCCCCCGATCGCGAGACCGATCGCCGGCACCTCGCCGCCAAGCTGCGACGAGCCGACTTCGCGATCACCCAGTTCTTCTTCGAGCCCGAGCACTACGTGCGCCTGGTCGACGAGCTCGCCGATCTCGGCGTGGAGAAGCCGGTGCTGCCCGGGATCATGCCGGTCACGAACAAGGCCCAGATACGGCGGATGGCCGAGCTCTCCGGCGCCGCCTTCCCGGCCTGGCTGGCCGAGCGGCTGGAGCAGACCGACGACGTCGACGAGGTGCGTCGGATAGGGGTCGAGGTGGCCACCGAGCTCTGCGCTCGCCTGCTCGACGCCGGCGCGCCGGGGCTGCACTTCTACACGTTGAACCGCTCGACGGCGACCCGCGAGATCTACGCCAACCTCGGCCTGCCCGCTCACCGCTGATCCCTCGTCGCGGCCTGCGTGGGCGATACTTGAACCCGATGGCCACGCTGGCTCCACCGCGGCGCGCACCAGAGCTGATCAGTCGGGTTCCCTACCTGCCGGGGCTCGACGGCATGCGCGCGCTCGCCGTGGTAGCGGTGATGATCTACCACGCCAACTCCTCGTGGCTGCACGGGGGGTTCCTCGGGGTCGAGGTGTTCTTCGTGATCAGTGGCTACCTGATCACGTTGCTGCTCGTCGCCGAGCACGAGCGGTCACGGCGGGTGAGCCTCGGCCAGTTCTGGCTGCGGCGTGCCCGCCGCCTGCTGCCCGCGCTGTTCACGATGATGGTCGCGCTCATGGTGTGGGTGTCGTTGTTCGAACGCGACGCGCTCGGGCAGATGCGCGGCGACGTGATCGCGGGCGTCTTCTACGTGTCGAACTGGTACCAGGTGTTCGTCGGCGCGGGGTACACCGCGGTCAACGAATTCGCGCCGCTGCGCCACCTGTGGAGCCTCGCCGTCGAGGAGCAGTTCTACCTCGCCTGGCCGCTCGTGATGACGCTCGTGCTGCGACGCGGGCAGCGCAACCTGCCCCGTGCCGGACTGTGGATGGCCGTGGCCGCGCTCGCGATCGCGGTGTTCACCGCGATCGCGGTGCCCACCGGACCGATCGGCACCTGCACCGATACCCCTGCCGCCTATTGGCAACTCGGTGGGCGCTGCATCAACAAGGTCGACTTCTTGTACCTCGGCACGTTCACCCGGGCGAGTGGCCTGCTGCTCGGCTCGGCGTTCGCGCTGTGGTGGCGACCGATCGCCATCATGCGCTCGCCGGCGCGCAAGCTCGGGCCTCTGGCCGACCTCGCTGCGCTCGCCGGGCTGGCGCTGCTCGGATTCCTTGCCTGGCAGCTGACGATCCTGCAGGTCGGTGGGGAGGACGGAACGCACGCCGACCTGTGGCTGTTCCGCGGCGGGCTGCTGCTCACCGCCGTGGCGACGCTGATGGTGATCGCGGCGGTCACCCACCGCCGCGCGGTGATGGGGCGCGTGCTCAGCATCAAGCCGCTGCTGTGGGCGGGCACCCGCTCGTACGGGCTGTACCTCTACCACTGGCCGATCTACCAGATCGTGCGCCACGAGGCCGGGGTCAAGCTCACCTTCGTCGAGTTCCTCGCCTGCATGCTGGCGACAGCGGTCGTCACCGAGGCCTCGTACCGCTTCGTCGAGACCCCGATCCGCCAGGGCCGCACCCTCGCTTGGTTCCGCGGCCTGCGGGTGCACGCCCCCGGCTCGGCCGAGCGCCGGCGCCGGCTGCTCGTCGTCGCAGGGGTCGGCGTGGTGCTGCCGGTGTTCGCCGGCTTCAGCCTGGCCACTGCCGAGCTGAAGCCGAACGAGGTGGCCGCGAGCCTCGACGCCGGCGAGGACGTGGTGGTCGACATCAGCGACCTGATCGGGGGGAGCACGTTGCCCTCTACCGACGGCAGCGACCCGACCGGCACTGCGTCGGACGTGAGCACCGCGTCGACACCGCCGACTGATCCCGACGAGACAGGTGTGACCGCTTCGGCCGCCCCCGGGGTGACGACGCCGCCGACGGCGGCCCCTGCGGCGCCGACCACCACGGTTGCGTTCACCCCGGTCGACGTCTTCGCCGTCGGCGACTCGGTGATGCTCGGTGCGGCGCCGACGCTCACCGAGCGCGGAGCGGTGGTGAACGCGGAGGTCAGCCGGCAGGGCCGCGCGGCCATCCAGATCCTCGCCGACATGAAGGCCTACGGCCTGCTCGGCAACGTGGTGGTGATCCACCTCGGGACGAACGGCTCGGTGAGCCAGGAGACGTTCGACGCCATGCTCGACCAGGCGCGCGACGTGCCGCTCGTGCTCGTGCTGACGGTCGACGTGGACAGGGGCTGGACGGAGCCGAACAACGCGGTCATCCGCGCGTTGCCCGGTCGCTGGCCGAACGTGAAGGTGCTCGACTGGCAGGTGGAGTCCGCGGGCTGCATCGACGACTGCTTCGCCGACGACGGCATCCACCTGCGCGCCTCGGGAAGGCGCTACTACACCGACGCGATCTGGCGGGCGATCGGGCGGCTCTAGTCCCGCCGGCGACCGGGGCAGGCGGCGCCGACGGGCTTTCTGCGCGGCGGGTCGGTCGGCCTACGCTCGGCGCCATGACCTCCTCGCCCACCCGTGTCGCCGTCACCGGAGCCGCCGGACAGATCGGCTACAGCTTGTTGTTCCGCATCGCGTCCGGAGCCATGCTCGGTCCCGACACGCCGGTGATCCTCCAGCTGCTCGAGATCACCCCGGCGCTGAAGGCGCTGCAAGGGGTGCAGATGGAGCTCGACGACTGCGCCTTCCCTCTGCTGCAGGGCATCGTCGGCACCGACGACGCCGACGTCGCGTTCGGTGACGCCGACGTGGCGTTGCTCGTCGGCGCGATGCCGCGCAAGGCCGGCATGGAGCGCAGCGATCTGCTCAGCGCGAACGGCGGCATCTTCCAGCCCCAGGGACAGGCGCTCGGGCGTAGCGCGAAGAAGGACGTGAAGATCCTCGTCGTCGGGAACCCGGCCAACACGAACGCGCTGATCGCGATGCACAACGCACCCGAACTCGATCCGGGGCGGTTCACGGCGATGACCCGGCTCGACCACAACCGCGCGGTGACGCAGATCGCGAAGAAGCTCGGGCGCCCCGTGAGCGCGGTGAAGAAGATGACGATCTGGGGCAACCACTCCACCACTCAGTACCCCGACCTGTTCCACTGCGAGGTCGACGGGCGCTCGGCTTACGAACAGGTGGACGACCACGAGTGGGTCGACTCGACGTTCATCCCGACTGTCGCGAAGCGCGGCGCGGCAGTGATCGAGGCACGGGGTGCGTCGTCGGCGGCCTCGGCGGCGAACGCGGCGATCGACCACGTCCGCTCGTGGGCGCTCGGCACGCCCGAGGGCGACTGGGTGTCGATGGCCGTGCCGAGCGACGGCAGCTACGGGGTGCCCGAGGGCCTGGTGTCGAGCTTCCCGTGCGTGTGCCGTGACGGCAGCTACGCGATCGTGCAGGGGCTCGACCTCGACGAGTACAGCCGCGCCAAGGTCGATGCGTCGGCGGGCGAGCTCGCCGAAGAGCGCGACGCGGTGCGTGAGCTGGGGCTGATCTGAACGAGCCGGCTAAGTAGCCGGCCGAGCGAACGCGGCGGCGACGCCGCCGGCGATCACCAGGAAGGCTCCGACGCCGATCAGGTCGGACAGCGAGACGTCGAAGAAGCTCGCCAACCGGAACAGCTGGACCACGAAGAGCAGGCCGACGGCCGCGAGCACGATGCCGGCCACACGCACCGCCATCGGTGCCCACGGCTCCTTGACGAACGAGAGCGCGGCCGTCGCCGCTGCCAGCGCGAGCACGACGAAGCCCACGTTGAAGCCGTCTCCGGCGGTCGTCTTGAAGTCGACGAGGAACGCCGCGGGAGTGCCGAACGCGTTCTCCGAAGCTCCGCCCGCGTCGATCCACGGCAGCAGCGCGCCGAGCACGGCGAGCACCGCTCCGGCGGCAGCGAGGTAGCGCAGCCACTCCTGGCCGGGGGCCGCCGTCGCCGCCCGAGCAGCTGTCGCGCTGGCGGGGACGAACCCGCCCGCGGGTGCGACCGCCGTGAGATAGCGGCCGTCGACCCAGCCCGTCCAGCCGTTGGCCGCCTGTACGTGCGCCCAGCCTCCCTGCGACTGGACGACATGCAGCGGTGTCCCGGCGACCAGGCGGGCGACGGCGGGCAGCGACCCGTTGGGGGTGGCCCACGCCGACATCCCGCCGGCCGGCACGTACATCGTCGTCTGCGCCGGCACGGTCTGCGCGGGCACAGTCTGCGCCGGCACGGTCTGCGCGGGCACAGTCTGCGCCGGCACGGTCTGCGCCGGCACGGTCTGCGCCGGCATCGTCTGGGGAATCGGCGCCGCGGGTCGGGTGACCTGCTCCAGCGACATGCCGCACGCAGTGCAGAAGCGGTCGTCGGGCCCGCTCGGGCTCGCGCAGCGAGGGCAGTTCATGGTGACCTCCCGTCATCCGTGGTGGAGACCGCGACGCGACAACCGAGGCGCATCATCGCGTCGACACCTTGCTTCAGCTCCTCGTCGGTGATCCGCGTGCTGCCGCCGTCCTCGCCGAGTACGTCGGAGACCGTCATCATCGCCAATGCCTCGATGCCTTTCACGGCCGCGACGGTGTACATCATCGCCGCCTCCATCTCGACACCGACGTGGCCGAGGCGCTTCCACCTGGCGAACGCCTCTTGGTCGGGGTCGTAGAACAGCCCGCTCGTGACGATCGGCCCGACGTGCACCGTCGCCCCTGCCTCACGGCTCAACCGCACGGCCTCCTCGACGAGGGTCCAGGTGGCCGCCGGCGCGTAACCCGCCATGCCGGCGTAGCGCAGCGGGGTGGTGTCGTCCGACGATGCGCTCAATCCGACCACGGTGTCGCCCATCGACATGCCCGCGCCGAGCCCGCCGCATGTGCCCACCCGCACCAGGCGGGTGACGCCGAGCATGATCAGCTCCTCGAACACGATCCCGCTCGACGGGCAGCCCATGCCGGTGGTCTGCACGCTGATCGGCCGGCCCTCGAACGTGCCGGTGTAACCGAGCATTCCCCGCTCGGTGTTGACGCAGCGGAAGCCAGCCTCGAAGAAGGTCTCCGCGATGTACGTCGCCCGCCGGGGATCACCGGGACAGAGGACGTTCGGTGCGTAGTCGCCGGGTTCGGCGCGCAGGTGGATGGGCATGGGGCGGAGCGTACGCGGCGCGAAGCGCTGGGTCATTCACGCATGGCGGCGGTGCAGGCGAGCGCGTCGCAGGCGTCGATCAGCTCGCCGTCGTACATGAACGCCTCCTTCTGCACCCTCACGTTCGCGTCGTTGCGGGGGTCGCCGTGGGGATCGCGGCTCGACCGCGGCGGCTCGTTCTCGAGCGGGATCGGGTCGGAGCCGGAGTCCCACACGACGAGTGCCGAGCCGTCGGTGGGGTACTCGAGGGCGTCGATGCCCCACGCCGGGTCCCTGTCCGGTGTGCGCTCCTCGGCCACGACCGGATAGTGCACCGGGATGCCCATTGTGCGCGCCGCGATGTAGGCGCTGAGCTCGGTCACCTGCCAGTCGCCGAACGCGACGTGCAACAGCACGTCCTTCGCCGGCGTACCTGGGTAGGGGTCGCTGACGACGTGCTGCACGTAGCCGGCTCCCTCGCCGCGGTCCCACAGCATCTGGATGAACGAGACGAGGAAGGTGCGGTCGAGTGCGCTCGGGTAGGCGGGCACCATCACCAGTTCGTACTCGTCGAAGTCCACCGAGCGGGGCAGCAGCAGCGAGTAGTTCATGCCCACCACGCCGAGCACCGCCCGCTCGAAATCGGGCGACACCGCGGTGAGCATCAAGCCCATGATCCCGCCCTGGCTGTTGCCGTCGTACGCGTAGGCAGAGGTGTCGATCATCGGTGTCGCATCGGCCCGCTGGAATGCCGGGTGCGACACGAGGCCATCGGCCCTCGTCATCAGCCGGCCGAGGAAGATCTGGTTCAGCGCGCCTTGCTGCATGCGATCAGCCATGGTCGGGAAGTTGGAGAACTCCTGCAGGCTGGTGATGGCGTTCGCGATGTCGTCCTCGCTCATGCCCGCCCACTTCGTGGCGCAGAAGACGATGTTGTGCTCGTTCGAGAACGCGTTGAGGTTGCCGGCGTCGACCTCGGTCTCGCTGCCGAGCAGACCGTGGCCGTACTGCGCGAGGCGGGCCGGCTCGGTGCCGTTCATCGTCGCCTCCGACACGATGCACATGAACGGGGCCTCGACGGTGCCGTTCTGCACGGGGAGCGAGTCGGGCTCGCTCGCGGTGTCGGCGGAGTAGTTGAACCGGTTCCCCGGGGCCCCGTCCCCGGTGAGGTAGTTGGGCACCGTGTAGGTGCCCTTCACCACGCGCGCGAGCCCTGCCTCGGGCGCCTCGATCACCTCGGTGACGGCGAACGCGGGGGCGCTCTCGTCGCCGAGCACGCCGAGCGCGTCGTCGCGGATGTGCAACAGGCGCCCGCTCACGTTCTCGGTGGAAGCGACGGTGAAGTCCCATGCCAGCACGAGCTCGTCGCGCTGCACGCCCGCCTCGACCAGGGCGCCGATCGCCGCTTCCATCGCCGGGCGACGGTTCTCGATCACCTCGACCTCGGTCGTCAGGGCGTCGCGGTAGGCGCGGAAGACCGCACCGGCCTCGATCGGCTCGCCGTCGGTGCCGACGAGGTTGCGCAGACCGACGGCGAAGCTGTGCCCCTCGGGCAGCGAGATGGCGGGGTGGATGACGAGGAGCTGCTCGTCGGGCGACTCGGCCTTCGCGTCGGGCTCGGCCCAGAGGGGGATGCGTTCACCGGTGTCGAGGTCGACCATCAGCACCGTGGCGTCGTCGGCGAGCGACAGCGAAAGGTCCGTCCACGGCGGCAGCTCGGAGGCGACGGGGTCCAACCCGGGGACGAGCGTGAGCAGGGTGGAGTTGGGGCTGAAGCCGTCGTTGCGGTTCCACTCGGCGGCGTCGACGTGGACGCCGTCGGTGTTCGCCGGAAGTCCCGCCGAGTCGAACGACACGCGCCTGCCGGTGTTCGACGACGGGTCCTCGACGGTGGCCGCGTTGGACGGGTAAGGCAGGTAGCAGCGGGCGGTGTCGAGCGGGTCACACGTCTCTGCCGAGCCGGCGTCGAGCGCGGCTTGTATCGCCGCCAGCGTCTCCTCGTCGGCCGGCGTCGCCGGCGCCTCGGTGACCGGTGGCGCGGAGCTGGTCGTCGTCGCTTCGGTGTCGACGGTCGTGTCCGGCGCGGTGTCGGGGGTCGTCTCCACCCCGGTGCCGGGAGCGTCGGTGTCGCTGCTCGCTCCGTCGTCGCCCGAGCATGCTCCGACGACGAGCACTGCGGCGAGAACCAGCCCGAATCTGCGACCGCCCATGATCGTTCCCTCCCCCGGCCGCCCCCACGGGCGACGGGGCGAAGTTACCCGGCGGGTGTCGGCGCGGGCGACCTCTCCGGGCCTTCTTCCACCGCTTGTCAGAAGCTTGTGAAATCCCCCCTTGCGCGACCACCTTGTGGTAGGGGAGAATTGCACCACTGTAACTACACGGCTGCCACGCCGTTCGTCTGGGGGGCTCCGAGTTCGCTCGGGTCGACGAGGCGTGCGGATGGGTCGCCAGCCCGACGCAAATGCTCGGAAAGCGAGGGCGAACACCGACCATGAACGACCACGACGAACGGACCTGGCAAGACGAGGCGAACTGCCTCGGCGTCGACCCCGACCTGTTCTTCCCCGAACGCGGGGCATCCACGCGTGAGGCTAAAGAGGTATGCCGCGGCTGCGTCGTGCGACTCGACTGCTTGGAGTACGCGCTCGCCAACGGGGAGAAGTTCGGCATCTGGGGTGGGCTCTCCGAACGCGAACGGCGCCGACTGCGCCGCCAGCGCGCCCAGGCGGCGCGCCGCACCGCGACCGCCTGAGCGAGCTCGGGCGGTCCTCAGCCCTTCATCGTGCCGAGCCGGCCGGCGAGAACCGCCAGGCGATGCTCGATGGTGCGCTCCGGACCGACGTCGAGCTCGGCGAAGCGGGTGGCGGGGATGCGTCTCAGCGCGGCTTCGGGGATCAGCCCGACCAGTTCGGCGCCATCCACGTCCACCTGGTTCGCGACCGCGTCGAATGCCTCGGCGGGGCCGGCCCCGACCAGGGGGTCGATCAGGTTCATGCTCACCTGCAGCCGATCGCCGACGACCAGGCCGAGCGCTCGCACGGCGTCGCTGCGCACGGCGGCCGCCGCACGCCGGGCCTCTTCGATGGTGACACCGGCAGCCAACCAGACGTTGTAAGCCACCAGCAGCGGCCGCGCCCCGACGCAGATCGCGCCCGCACTCGGGTGGGGCTGCTGCGGGCCGGTGTCGGGTGCCAGGTCGTGGAACGCGCGTCGACGCACGTCGGGCAAGGAACGATGCGGGCCGTAGAGGAAGCACGGCACCCCGAGCTCCTCACCCGCCCAGGCGGCGAAGGCGTCGCGCGAGGCGACGGCATCGGCCATCGTCGAACCCCGAAGCGGGACGAACGGCACCACGTCGACCGCCCCGAGCCGGGGGTGTACGCCCGAGTGGACGCGGAGATCGATCTGCCCGACAGCGGCGCGGGTCAGCATCCGCGCGGCGCTGGAGCCGACGAGGGTGAAGACGCTGCGGTTGTGATGGGGATCGGCGTGGACGTCGAGCAGGTCGTCGGCGACCTGTTCGGCGAGCGCGGCGACGAGGCCGTGTCGGCGTCCCTCGCTCACGTTGACGACGCACTCCAGCACTCGGGGCCTCCCCAGCCGGGCCAACGGTCGCGGGCGGTGGTACCGTGACCACAATGATCGCAGGTATCTTCGACGGCCCCGAGTGGATCATCATCCTCGTCGTGGTCCTCGTGCTCTTCGGCGGCTCACAGATCCCGAAGCTGGCGCGCAACCTCGGTCAGGCCCAAAAGGAGTTCAAGAAGGGCATCGCCGAGGGTTCCGAGGACGAGAAATCCTCCAGCTGACCCTTCAGTTCTCGGTCGGTTGAGTCGCGCTATGTGTCACAAATCCGACCGAGAATGTGGGGGCGGGGAGAGCTAGACGGTGAGGCGGCGGCGCTTAGCGATGCGGCGGCGCTCACGCTCGGAGCACCCACCCCACACTCCGTGGTCGATGCGCTCGTCGAGGGCGTGCTCCAGGCATTCGGCCACGACAGGGCAGGTAGCGCAGATCTTGCGCGCCCGGTCGACACCCACCCCGTCGCTCGGGAAGAACACAGCAGGCGGGTAGTTGCGGCATGCGCCGTTCGCCATCCAGGCGGTCGCGCTGTCGTCTTGCATTTCGGGTGTCTCCTTCTGCCGAAGTCGTCGGCCCGCTGGGTGCCGCCCCGAGGGGATGGCAACCGCACTCGCCAGGTGACGTCGGTATGTCGTGGTCGTTGGGTTTGACGTCATCCGGGCGGGTCTGGTTCCCGACACCTTGTCGGCCAGTCAACCAGGCACGACCACTCCCCGCCAACGCTCGGCCGTCGGGTGCAAGGCCCCCGGTAGGCTCGCGGCGATCCACCGAGACGGAGCAGTGCAGCACCCCATGACCGATATCGCCGTCAATCTCGAGCCTCCCCGGGCGCACGTGCGCATCGTGTACCTCGGTCCGGTCTCGCCGCACTGGGAAGTGATCGCCGACTACGGCGACCGCGCCCTCGCCGACGAGTTCCGCACGCGCGTGCTCGCCCGGCTGGTGCTGCTACCTCGTGACGACCCCCAGTTCCGGCGCAATCGCGAGCGCATCCTGCGCGACGCCGAGCGGGAGAACATCGCCGTCGCGTGGGACCTCGGCCAGCCCGACGACTTCGGGTGACCCGCCGATCGGCTGACGCTGCATCTGCTCGGTTCGACCACCACCCGCGGTGGTGGGCCGTTAGTACGATTGCGCGATGGACGATCGCTTCCTGAACCGGGAGCTCAGCTGGCTCGACTTCAACGAGCGGGTGCTGCACCTCGCCGCCGAGACGGGCATCCCGTTGCTCGAGCGGGTCAAGTTCTGCGCGATCTTCTCTTCCAACCTCGACGAGTTCTTCCAGGTGCGCGTCGCGGCGCTGATGGACCAGGAGGCTGCCGGCCTCACCACCTCCGCCCCGGACGGCCGCTCCCCCAGCCGCCAGCTGATGGAGATCGGGTGGCGCGTCGGAGAGCTCGCCGCCCGCCAGGAGCGGATCTTCCTCGACTCGCTCGCTCCCCAGCTCGCGCGCGAGGGCATCAACGTCTGTGGCTGGGACGACCTCGACGAGGACGACCACAAGTTCCTCGTCGACGTCTACGAGCAACGCATCTTCCCCGTGCTGACGCCGCTCGCCGTCGACCCCGCGCATCCGTTCCCCTACATCTCCAACCTCGCACTCAACCTCGCTGTGATGGTGCACGACCCGGACACCGACGAGCGCCGCTTCGCCAGGGTGAAGGTGCCAACGGTCTTCCCGCGGCTCTTGGCCCTGCCCGACGAGCGCCGCTTCGTGCCGGTCGAAGAAGTCATCGCGTCGCAGCTCCACACGCTGTTCACGGGGATGGTGGTCGAGCACTGCGCCAGCTTCCGCGTCACCCGCAACGCCGACCTCACCCTGGAAGAGGAAGAGGCCGACGACCTGCTGGCGGCGGTCGAGATGGAGCTGCGGCGGCGGCGTTTCGGGCGCGCGGTGCGCCTCGAGGTGCACGAGAGCATCGACGCCGAGGTGCTCGAACTGCTGCTGCGAGAGCTCGACCTCGAGCCCGACGACGTCAGCCGCCACCGCACCATGCTCGACCTCACCTGCCTGTGGCAGCTCCATGCCGTGGAGCGCGCCGACCTGAAGGACGATCCATGGCCCCCGGTCACCGCCGGAAGGCTTGCTCTCGCCGAAGAGACCGACCGGTCGATCTTCTCCGTGGTCCGTGAACGGCCCTTGCTCGTGCACCACCCTTACGAGAGCTTCGCCAGCTCGGTCGAGACGTTCCTCTCGCAGGCGGCCGACGACCCGCAGGTGCAGAGCATCAAGATGACGCTCTACCGCGCGGGAGGCGACAGCCCGATCATCCGCAGCCTGATCCGCGCCGCCGAGCGGGGTGTGCAGGTGGCGGTGCTCGTCGAGCTGAAGGCCCGCTTCGACGAGGCCGCGAACGTGAGCTGGGCGAAGGCTCTGGAGCGCTCGGGGGTGCACGTCGTCTACGGGCTCGTCGGCCTGAAGACGCACTCCAAGTGCGTGCTCGTGGTGCGCGCCGATCCGGACGGGCTGCGGCGCTACGTGCACATCGGCACCGGCAACTACAACTCGAAGACCGCGCGCATCTACGAAGACATCGGGTACATCACGTGCGACCCGACGATCGGCGCCGACGTCACCCAGCTCTTCAACCACCTCACCGGCTACAGCCGCGACGTCCACTACCACACGCTGCTGGTGGCCCCGCGCGAGCTGCGTGACGGCATCGTCGAGCTGATCAAGCGTGAGGCCGAGTACGGCACGTTCGGCCGGATCACGATCAAGGTCAACTCCATCGCCGATCCGGCGATGATCGAGGCCCTCTACGAGGCGAGCCGGCTCGGTGTCGAGATCGATCTCGTCGTACGCGGCATCTGCTGCCTGCGGGCCGGAGTGCCCGGGCTCAGCGAGACGATCAGGGTGCGTTCGGTGCTCGGGCGCTACCTGGAGCACTCGCGGGTGTACCGGTTCGCGAACGGTCGCGGGCCCGGCGAGCCAATCCACTTCATCGGCTCGGCCGACTTGATGCCGCGCAACCTCGACCGCCGGGTGGAGGTGCTCACGCCGGTGCCGCATCCCAAGCACAGGGCTTGGCTCGACAAGATGTTCGAGTTCCTGTTCGATCCCGACGCCCCGGCGTTCGAGATGCGCTCCGACGCGAGCTGGGAACGGGTCGGGTCGAGCTCGTTCGAGCCGCACACGCAACGGCAGATGTACGAATGGGTGTCACACACCCAGACACAAGGCAGACGAACGCCGGCATGAGTCCGCCGCAGGCCCGTGTGCTCGACGCGTGGCCAGAGCTACGTCCGCAGGCGGTCATCTCCGCGGTGCCGAGGGCGAGCATGCGCGCCGCCGGGCGCGTCGAGCACGACGACGACCGCGTCGACACGGTCGACCTGCGGCTCACCCTCGGCGGAGTCACGCTGCGCCGGGCAGTGCTCGGCGCCGACGAGGTGTGGGACATCGCCGTCGAGCCCTCCCCCTGGTGGCACTCGGATTGCGGCCGTGAGACGCGCTGGTGGCAGGAGCCCGCCGGCGCCGGCCCGCCCGCGGCCCTGCAGGGCGTGCTGCGTGGCGCCGGCGTCGAAGACCTCGTCGACGTCCGCCGCCGCGCCCGGCGCTGGAGCATCGTGCGCGACGACGGACGGCGTGGCGCGTCCGGCGACGCCGCCGCGTCGGTGGTGCTCGAAGACATCCTGATCGGTGATCAGCCCGTCGTGACGACGGTGCGCATCTCCGGCGACGCGCACCTCGTCGAGGATCTCGTGTCTGCCTTCGGCGCCGCCGGAGCTACCGAGCGAACGCACACCACGGCGCTCGACGTCCTGGCCGGCCGTGCGCGTCCGGAGATCGTCACGCTGGAGGACCTCCCCCCCGATCCGCTGGCCGGCCACGTGGTGCGCCGTGCGGTCGCCGCCTCGGTGGCGAAGCTGCTCGCCAACGATCTGGCCGTCCGGCTGCGGCTCGGGCCGGAAGGCGTTCACCAAGCGAGGGTGGCCACACGGCGCCTGCGCAGCGACTTGCGCACCCTCGGCGAGCTGGTCGACAGCACCTGGGCGAGCGAGCTCGGCGAGGAGCTGCGCTGGTTGGCGAGCGCCCTCGGGAAGGTACGTGACGCCGACGTGCTCGGCCTTCGGCTGCAGGCGCGACTCGACACGCTCGAGCCGGCCGAGCGCGAGCTCGGGGCGGTGCTGCTCGACCGGCTGCACGAGTCGCGCAACCTCGACGTCTGTGCTCTCGACGAGGCGATGTCGTCTGAGCGCTACGCGCAGCTGCTCGATCGGCTGCTCACCGCGGCTCGGGCGCCTGTGCTGACCGAGGCCGCGGCGGGTCAGGCTCACGCGGTGCTCGACACCATCGCCGCGCGTGCCTGGCGTCCCCTGGAGAAGGCGGCGAAGCGGGCGCGGCGCGACGGCGAGGCAGCTCCGATCGACGAGATCCACGCGGTGCGCATCAAGGCCAAGCGGTTCCGCTACGCCGCCGACGCGGCTTCTCTCGTGGAACCGGCGGCACAGCGCCATGCACGGCGGATCGCCGCCCTGCAGGACGAGCTCGGCGAGCTGAACGATGCCGCCACCGCCGAGCGTTGGCTACGCGCCCAGTTGACTACCGGGTCGGCAGATCTCGCCTTCGTCGTCGGCCAGCTCGTCGGGTGCGAGCGCGCCGAGATCCAGCACCGCCGCCAGTCGTGGGGCGCGGCGTGGACCGCCGCGTCACGGCCGCGCGAGCGCCGCTGGCTGGCCAGACCCTGAACCTGGCACCGCCGGCAAGGGTTCGCCAGTCGTTCACCCCCCGTTCACTTCGCCGGGGCGGGGAGGACACCTCGGGTGTCTACCGTCCGGGGCGGTCCTGAACCCCCAACGAAGGAGACCCCCGCAGTGAACATCTCCCCCTCGCGCATTCGACTCGTCGGCGTGGCCATGGTGCTCGGCCTCGTCGCGTCGGCATGCGGCGGCGACGACACGACCACCGACGACTCGACCACCGACGACTCGACCCCGGCGACCGGCTCTCCGGACGATTCCTCGCCGGCGGGCGAATTGCCCGGGGGGAGCGTCTTCGTGACCGGCTCCTCCACGGTCGAGCGGATCTCGATCCGCGTCGGCGAGCTGGCGTTGGAGGAGAGCGACGGGGCGCTGAAGGCGACGGTCGAAGGGCCGGGCACCGGCGACGGGTTCGCCAAGTTCTGCGCCGGCGAGGCCGACATCTCCGACGCCTCCCGCCAGATCAAAGAGGAAGAGGCCGCGACCTGCGCCGACAACGGCGTCGAGTTCGTGGAGCTCGAGGTGGCCATCGACGGCTTGACCGTGGCCACGAGCACGAACAACACCGAGGTGGAGTGCCTCGACATCCCCGGGCTGTACGCGCTGCTCGGCCCCGAGTCCGAGGGCATGGGCAATTGGTCTGACGCGAACGATCTTGCCGGCGAGGTCGGTTCGGCCTCGGCTCCGTTCCCCGACGCGCCCCTCGTCGTCCACGGCCCTGGTGAGGAGAGCGGCACCTACGACACGTTCGTCGAGTTCGCCATCGCCGACCTCGCCGAGGAGCGCGGCCAGTTCGTCGGGACTCGCCCCGACTACGCGTCGAGCGCCAACGACAACTTGATCGTCGACGGCATCGAGGAGAGCGACACCAGCCTCGGTTGGGTGGGTTACGCCTTCTACCAAAGCGAGCAGGAGCGGATGAAGTCGATCGCGATCGACGGTGGCGAGGGCTGCGTCACCCCGACCACGGAGACCATCGCCGACGGCAGCTATCCCTTCTCCCGCAGCTTGTACGTCTACGTGAACAGCGCCAAGGCCGCGGAGAACCCCGCCGTCGCGGCCTTCGTGGACCTCTACCTGTCGGAAGCCGGGCTCGCCCAGGTCGCCCTCGCCGGCTACGTCGATCTGCCCGCCGACCGCCTCCAGGCCACGGCCGAAGCCTGGGCCAACCGTTGACACTCACCGTCGCCGATTTTCGAGGCGACCCGCGGCGGCGCCGGCGAGAGCGCTCGATGAGAGCGCTCTTCCAAGGCGCCGCCGCGGCCTCGATCGTGATCAGCGCGCTGATCCTCTTCGTCTTGGTGCGCGGCGCGTGGAACTTCATGCAGGCCATCGACTGGGACTTCTCGATGCTGTCCGACACCGGATGGTTCCCCCGCCGCGAGCGGTTCGACCTGCGCACGATCTTCGTCGGCAGCCTCGTCATCGGCGCGGTGGCGATGGTCGTCGCCCTGCCCTTCGGGCTCGGCACCGCCGTCTACTTGTCCGAGTACGCGAAGCCGAGGACGCGTCGCATCGTCAAGCCCGTGATCGAGGTGCTCGCGGGCATCCCCTCGGTCGTGGTCGGCTACTTCGCTCTCAGCTTCATCGCCCCCGAGGTCGTCGGCAGGCTGTTCGACCCCACCCAGCCGCGCAACATGCTGGTCGCGGGCATCGGCATCGGCATCCTCGTGATTCCGATCATGGCCTCGATCAGCGAGGACGCGTTGCGCGCGGTGCCCGACTCGCTGCGTGAGGCCAGCTACGGAGTCGGGGCGCGCAAGGTGAGCACCACGCTGCGGATCGTGATACCCGCCGCGGTGTCGGGAATCGTGGCCGCGTTCATCATCGCCACCTCGAGAGCGATCGGCGAGACGATGGTGGCGACGATGGCCGGCGGCTACGACGGCAGCGGCCCGTTCAACGGGCTCAACCCCCTCGAACCCGGGCTGACGATGACCGCGGCGATGACCAACGCAGCAGGCGGCACCGACCAGGTGAAGGCCGGCTCCGCGTTCGAGGTGCTGTTCCTCGTCGGCTTCTTGCTGTTCGTCGTCACCGTGCTGCTCAACCTCGTCGGCGAGCGGTTCGTCGGCCGGGTGCGGCAGAAGTACTGAGATCGGGGAGACGATGGCACTCATCACACCAGCCGGAGCCGTTACGGAGGCGAAGCGCATCGTCGGTGGCTCGCTCACCTCCCGGCGCAGGGATACGACGGGTGCGGTGCTCCTCGTGCTGCTCGGCCTCGCCGTAGTCAGCACCTTGCTCGTCCTCTTCACCCTGCTCGGCCAGGTGCTGGTGCAGGCGCTGCCGCTGCTCGGCGAGCGTGGCGCGGAGTTCGTCACCGACACCATCGGATCGGAACCGGACGCGGTCGGGATCTGGCCGGGTCTCTACGGATCGTTCGTGATCGGGCTCGGCGTCCTCGTGGTGGCGATCCCGATGGGCGTCGCGGCGGCGATCTACCTCGAGGAGTACGCGCCCGAGAACCGTCTCAACCGGTTCATCCTCGTCAACATCCGCAACCTGGCCGGGGTGCCGGCGGTGATCTACGGCGTGCTCGGCCTGATCATCTTCGTCGGCTGGCTGAGACCGGTCACTGGCGGCGAGAGCGTCCTCGCCGCCGCCCTGACGATGGCCGTGCTGGTGCTGCCGATCGTGATCATCACGTCGATGGAGGCGCTGCGGGCCGTGCCCCAGGGACTGCGCGACGCCGGGTACGGCGTCGGCGCCTCGCGCTGGGAGGTCACCCGCGACCACGTCCTGCCCTACGCGGCACCCGGCATCCTCACCGGCACGGTGCTGTCGCTCGCTCGGGCGCTCGGCGAGGCGGCCCCGCTCATCATGGTCGGTGCGATCACCGGGCTGCTGCCGGAGACGTCGCTGCAGGGGAAGTTCACGGCGATCCCGATGCTGATCTTCAACTGGTCGGGCCGCCCGGACCCGCCGGGCGCAGAGCTCGGCTGGTCGAACACGGCCGCGGCGGCCGGCCTCACGTTGTTGTTGCTCGTGTTCTTGTTCAACATCGCCGCGATCTTGCTGCGCAACCGGTTCGAGCGGGCGAGGACGGGGACATGAAGACCTCGGAGGTGGCTACGGTGACGGACCAGGGCGGGATGATGGACGCAGACACGGCACACAGGGCAGACACGACACACAGGACAGACAGGGCAGATGCGGTAGGCATGGCAGACGTGCAGGGCTCAACCGACCAGGTGGCGACGATCTCGCCGACGCCTGTGGCCGACGTGGTCTTTCGTGTCGAGGACCTGAGCGTGCGCTACGGCGACTTCCGGGCGGTGCGCGACGTCACCCTCGACGTTCACCAGCACGAGATAACGGCGTTCATCGGACCGTCGGGTTGCGGGAAGACGACGGTGCTGCGCTGCTTCAACCGGATGAACGACTTCATCGAGAGCGCCCGGGTAGAGGGCAGCGTCCGTTACCACGGTGTCGACCTCTACGACCCCGAGGTGAACTCCACCGAGGTGCGCCGGCGGATCGGCATGGTGTTCCAGAAGCCCAACCCCTTCCCGAAGTCGATCTTCGACAACGTCGCTTACGGCCCGCGGCTGCTCGGCGTCAGGTCGAAGTCCGAGCTCGCGCAGATCGTCGAGCGATCGCTGCGCGACGCGGCGCTGTGGGACGAGGTGAAGGATCGGCTGAAGGCGTCGGGGCTGAGCCTGTCGGGGGGCCAGCAGCAGCGGCTCTGCATCGCGCGAGCCCTTGCCGTGGAGCCCGAGGTGATCCTGATGGACGAGCCGTGCTCGGCCCTCGACCCGATCGCGACCGCCCGCATCGAGGATCTGATGCAGGAGATCAAGCGCGACTACACGATCATCATCGTCACCCACAACATGCAGCAGGCGGCGCGGGTGAGCGACAGAACCGCCTTCTTCACCACGGAGATCAACCCCGAGAGCGACCGGCGGACCGGACTGCTGATCGAGCTCAACCAGACCGACAAGATCTTCTCCACTCCCGACGACCCGCGCACCGAGGCATACGTCACCGGGAGGTTCGGCTGATGGACGAGATCCGCCGCGGCTTCCATCACGACCTCGACGTCGCCCGCCAGGAGATCACGCGCATCGCGGCGCTCGTGATCGAAGCCATCCCTCGGGCCACGCAGATCCTGCTCGACCAGGACCTCGAAGGCGCTGAACACCTGATCATGGCCGACGACGAGATCGACGCCCGCAGCATCGAGCTGGAGGAGCGCTGCTACCAGATGCTCGCGCTGCAGCAGCCTGTCGCCGGCGACCTTCGCCAGATCATCGCCGCGATCAAGATCATCTCCGAGCTGGAGCGTTCCGCCGACCTCTGCGTGAACATCTGCAAGGCGGCGCGGCGCATCTACGGCCATCCGCTCGACCCCAAGCTGCGCGGCATCATCACCAAGATGGGCGAGCAAGCCCAGGTGCTGTACCGCGAGGCGATGGAGTCCTACGCCACGAACGACGCCGCCCGGGCGGCGGCGATCGACGACATGGACTCCTACCTGGACGATCTCCAGCGCCAGTTCATCCAGGCGATCTTCGAGTGCCACGCGGTCGACCGCGTCGACCTGCAGGTTGCTGTGCAGCTCGCGCTCGTGGCGCGCTTCTACGAGCGCATCGGCGACCACGCGGTGAACGTCGGCGAGCGTGTGCGGTACCTGGCCACGGGATGGATGCCGGAGCACGAAGGGGCCCGGCGCCACCAGGCTCGCGCCATCTCCGAAGAACCCTCCTCCGGCGGATCGGGCGCGCCAGCGGCCGACGGCGACGGGCAGTCCTGACGGGTTCTCTGTGCTCGCCGTCTGGCTCCTGCTCTCTGCGCTGGCCGGCTGTCTGGCGACCGCCGTGGTCCTGCGCAGCCGCGGGGGCGACGCGCGCGCGGCAGGGGTGGACGCGCCGGGGCAGTCGACGGCGCGTGAGCCGCTGCCGCTGCGCGAAGCACTCGATGCCCTGGGGGTGGGCGTGGTGCTTGCGGACCGAACCGGGCGAGCCTCGTTCCGCAACCGTGTGGCTGCCGGACTCACCGGCGCGCATCACGCCGACGTGCTCGTAGACGAAGCCGTGGAGCGCCATCTGCACGCGGCGTCCGCGGGGGAGACACGCCGTCAGGTGCTCGACCTCTACGGCCCCCCCCATCGGGTGGTCGCGGTGCAGGCGCGCCCGCTCGGCGGGTCCGGCACGATCGCGATCGTGGAGGACGTCACCGAGCGCTCACGTCTCGACACCGTGCGCACCGACTTCGTCGCGAACATCAGCCACGAGCTGAAGACGCCGGTCGGGGCCCTCGCCGTGCTGGCCGAGGCCATCGACGGCGAGGACGATCCGGTGGTCGTCCAACGCCTCGCGTCCACGCTGGTCGACGAGGCCCACCGCGTGGGCCGCACGATCGACGACCTGCTCGAGCTGTCCCTGATCGAGCTCGACCGCGAGCTCCACCGCGAACCGGTCGACGCCGGGCTCGTGCTCGCGGACGCGGCCGAGCGCTCGCAGGCGCTCGCCGAGCGCAGCGGCATCAGGCTCGAGGTGGCCCCGACCGGGCCGGGATGGCAGGTTCTCGGCGATCGACGCCAGCTCGTGTCGGCGGTCGCGAACCTGGTCGACAACGCGGTGAAGTACTCCGAAGCGGGCACCACGGTGAAGCTGTTCGTGCAGGCCGCGCCCGCCGCGGTTGGCGGCGAGTGGCTCGACCTGTGCGTGGAGGACCAAGGCATCGGCATCCCCCAGCGCGACATCGACCGTGTCTTCGAGCGCTTCTACCGCGTCGATCGGGCCCGCTCCCGGGCAACCGGGGGCACCGGACTCGGGCTCGCGATCGTGCGCCACGTGGCCACCAACCACGGCGGCACGGTGTCCGTGACGAGCGAGGAGGGGGTGGGGTCGACGTTCGTGCTGAGGATCCCGGCCCAGCCTGCGCTCGCCGGCCGGCAGGGCGCAGCGGAGCAAGCGTGATGCAGACGGTGCTCGTGGTGGAGGACGAGGCGAGCTTCGTCGACGCCCTGACCGTCGGGCTCCAACGCGAGGGCTTCCGGGTGGAGGTGGCCCGCGACGGGTTGGAGGCGCTCGAGCGGTTCGACCTGGTGGCGCCGGACATCGTGCTGCTCGACGTGATGCTGCCGAAGGTGTCGGGCATCGACGTGTGCAGAGAGCTGCGCAAGCGCAGCCAGGTGCCGATCATCATGGTCACCGCGAAGGGGGCCGAGATCGACACCGTCGTCGGCCTGGAGGTGGGCGCCGACGACTACGTCACCAAGCCCTACCGCATCCGTGAGCTCGTCGCCCGGATGCGTGCCGTGCTGCGTCGGCAACCCGGCGGTGAGGTCGAGCCCGACGGCGGTGCGGGCGCCAAGCTGGTGGTCGGTGACGTCAGTCTCGACCCGGAGGCCTACGAGGTCGAGGTCCGCGGCGCACCGGTGAGCTTGGCGCGCAAGGAGTTCGAGCTGCTCCATCTGCTGCTGGAGAACGCCGGCAGGGTGCTGCCGCGCGATCTGCTGATCGATCGGGTGTGGGGCAGCGACTACGTCGGCGACACGAAGACGCTCGACGTGCACGTCAAGCGCCTGCGCGCCAAGGTGGAGAGCCAACCTGCGCACCCGACGCGGATCGTGACCATCCGCGGGGTCGGGTACAAGTACGAGCGTCAGCGCGACTGACCGGCTGGATCGGCGCCGCGCTCGCCACCGCCCGGCGCGGGGGTCGTCCTAGCATGCCGCCGTGGACGTCCCGAGGCCCAGATCCGGTGACGGGCCTCGTTCGTCCGCCCCTGGCCCGTCCGCCTTCCAACGTCTGGCGAGGGTCCACGCGTTGATGGCCGCCGGCGACGTCGCGATGACCGTCGCGCTCGCCGACTCGCTGTTCTTCGACATCGGCCCCGAGGCGGCACGGGGCAGGGTGCTGCTGTTCCTCCTGATCTCCATCGCGCCGTTCGCGATCGTGGCGCCGCTGATCGGGCCGGCCATCGACCGCATGCCAGGCGGGCGGCGACTCGTCGTGCAGATCGTGGCTGGGCTGCGGGTGATCGTGCTGTTCGGGATGATCGTCTCGCTCGACTCGCTCGCGCTGTTCCCTCTCGCGTTCGCGAGCCTCGTGCTGCAGAAGACCTATGCGGTCTCACGTGCCGCGCTGGTGCCGAGCGCGGTGCGCAACGAGGACGAGCTCGTCGAGGCGAACGCGAAGCTCGGGCTGATCTCGGGCATCGTCGGCACCGCCACCGCAATCCCTGCCGCGTTGCTGTCGCTGATCGACGCCAGGGCGAGCCTCGCGCTCGGGATGGTGTTGTTCGCCATGGCGCTCTGGTACGCGACCAGGTTGAACCGTGAGGTCGTGGCGGCCCAGCGGGAGACACGGCTCGAGCAGGAGGAGCTGCACTCGGTGCCGATCGTGCTCGCCGCCAGCGCGATGGGGTTGCTGCGGGCGAGTGTCGGCTTCATGTTCTTCCACCTCGCGTTCTGGCTGCGCACCGTCGGCGGCTCCCGCGTGACGAAGACGACCGTTCCCGGTGGCGACGAGGTGCTCACCTACTCGTTCGGCGTCGGGGTCACCGGCACCCTGTGGTTCGGCGTCGCCGTGGCGGTGGCCGCGCTGGCGACGATGGTCGGAAACGCCGCCGCACCGATGCTGCGGCGCTCGACGCGCGAGGAGACCATGCTCGTCGGGTCGCTCGCGTTCGTGGCCGTTGCCGGCGTGGTAACCGCGCTGCTCGGAGGTGTCGCCGGGGCGGTGCTGCTCGCCGCGTCGGTCAACCTGTCGGCCGCAGTCGGGCGGCTGGCGTTCGACTCGATCGTGCAGCGCAGTGCACCGGACGCGAACCAGGGGCGCGCGTTCGCGAGGTTCGAGACCAGGTTCCAGCTCGCGTGGGTGCTGGCCGGTGTGATCCCGGTGCTGCTGCGACTTCCGGCATCGCTCGGCTTCGCCGTCGTCGGTGGCATCGCCGCCTTCGCCGCCATCACCTACCTGGTCAGCATGCGGCGCCTGCGCCGGGGCCAGCCGCTGCCGTTGTCGCTGCGCGAGCGCGCGGCGCGCCCGCTGCGAAGGCGAATACCCCGCGTGAAGACCTGATCAGTCGCCGATGTCGATCCGGGCCAGCCACAGCCCCGGGGCGTCGAGCTCGCTCGGTGTGGGCAGCTCGCGCTCGGAGAGGAAGAGCCGGGCGAGGCCGGCGTTCCCGGCGCGCTCGACGACTCCGTCGACGAACGCTCGTCCACGCTCCACCTGCCGGCGATCGAGGCGCAGCCCGAGCAGGCGTTCGACGAACACGTCGTCGGGCGACGTCTCCACGCGCCGCCGGCGGACGGCCTCGGCGATGCGTGCCGGGTTGCCGAGCAGTCGTGCCCCGGCCTCGTCGGTGGCGTGGTCGATCCAGCCGACGACGAGCGCCAGCAAGGCGTCGAGGTACGGGGCGAGGGAGTCTTGCTCGGGTGTGCGCACCGCGCCGAGCAGCAGCTCGGGATCTCCGAGCAGGCGCTCGAGGCCGGCCATGCTGGCAGACACCTGCGACATCGGGTCGGAGTCGCCGGAGAGGTCGCCGAGGTCGAGCTCCAGCGAAGAGAGCTTGTCGACGATCGCGCCCGGATCAGGGCGGAACGCCGAGACGTGGGCGCGCACCCGGGCCAGCACCGTGTCGCGCACGTGGGGCACTCGGTAGAGCGCCCGCGCCGCGGTTTCGTGCACCAGCACCCACAGGCGCACGTCGTCGAGGGGCAGCTCCCATTCGGTGGCGAAGGCATCGACGGTGGCCGGCACGACCCCGATCTCGGGAAGGTCGGGGCGCGGCAGGGGCAGGTCGTGCTCGCCGAACGCGCGCACCGCGAGTTGGCCGACCATCGAGCCGACGGCGAGGCCCATCATCGACGGCTGGAGCATCTGGGAGATGCCCGCGAACATGGCGCCCATCGGGTCGGACGGCGTGGCGTCGGGACGGTTGCCGAGCGAGGTGGCGAGCTCGGTGAAGAGCGGGCGGTAGGCGTCGAGTGTGCGTTGGGCCCAGACACCAGGCGTCATCGTCACGACCTCGAGCTGGCGGCCGCCACCGATCGGGTCGAGGCCGGTGACCTCGCTGACGTGGAGCTCGGCGAGGCGGGCGAGGTCGGTGAGGGTCATCCGCACCAGGGGATCGACGTTCACCTCCGGTCGCCCACCGGTGGCGGCGAGGAGCGCCACCTGGCGCGCGGCGTCCCAGTTCAACGGGCCCTGGTGGGCGAGCATCCGGGCGATGTCGCCGAACATCGGGAGACCGGCGAGGGGCCCGAGCGCGCCGGCCCCCGACTGACCAGCGTCGGGCTCTTCGGGCAGGTGTTGGTCGTCGGGCCCGTCTCGGTCGTCGTCGGCGTCGGCGTCTGACACGCCGTCGAGCCTACGCCGAGGTGCCCGCTAGCGTCCCGGGGATGACCGTCGCCGCCGAGCGCAGCCCGTGCCGCGTCGCGGTCACCGGCGCCGCGTGGCCCCTCGGGCGCCGGGTGGTGCAACTGCTCGAGGCCGCGGGGCGCTACGACGTGCACCCGGTGCTGCGTCCCGGCGACGAGGTGACGATGCCGAGCCGGGTCGACGTGGTGGTGCACCTCGCCCCCGGTGACCACGACGCCCTCGTCGAGCGCCGGCGCAGCGCGGTCACCGGCACCCCCGAGCTGCTCGCCGCCGCCGCCGAGCGTGACGCCGCGCACGTCGTGCTGTTGTCGTCGGCCATGGTCTACGGGGCCTGGCCGAACAACCCCGTGCCGCTCACCGAAGAAGCGGCGCTGCGTCCCGACCAGTCGTTCGCCTTCGCCCGCCAGCTCGCGACGGTCGAGCAGCTCGTCGACGATTGGCGCCGCGGCCGGCGGGGGCGCACCGCGGCCGTGCTGCGTCCGGTGCCGGCGATGGCTGCCGACGGCACCTCGGGGCTCGTGCGCGCCCTCGCCGCCGGGCTGGGCGGCAGGCTCGCCGAAGACGACGTGCCCGCGCAGTTCCTGCACCTCGACGACTTGGCCGACGCGGTCGTGCTGTCGGTCGGGTCACGCCTCGACGGCGTCTTCAACGTCGCCCCCGACGGCTCCGTACCCGGACCGCGGGTGCGCGCCCTCACCGGCATGCCGCCGCGCATCCAGCTGCCCGACCGCCTGGCCGAATGGCTGGCCGACATGCGTTGGAGGTTCCAGCGCGGCCCGATCCCGCCCGGGCTGCGCCCCTACACCCGCTCCCAGTGGCTGGTCGCGAACGACAGGCTGAGGGCCGCCGGCTGGGTGCCGACGGTCACCAACGAGCAGGCGTACGTCGAAGGCACCGAGGCACGCTGGTGGACGATGCTCACCCCGAAGCGCAAACAGGAGCTCTCGCTCGGGCTGGCGATCGTCGGGGTGGGCGCGGCTTGCGTCGTCGCCGTGGTCGCCGCGGTGCGCGCCAGGCGCCGGCGCCACCGCAGCTGAACCTGGGTCAGGCCGCCGGGTCAGGCCGCCGGGTCAGGCCGCCGGGTCAGGCCGCCGGGCGCTCGGCGAGCCGCACCGCGATCTCGACCACTCCCGGGTCGGTGAGCTGTCCGGCGCCGCCTGGGCCGAGCGGTCGACGCGGACCACGACGTCGTCTCCGGCCTGGTGCGCGCCGAGCGCCAGCACCAGCTCGGGCACCGAACGCACCGGACGGCCGTCGAGACCGACGATCACGTCGCCGGCGACGATGCCCGCGAGGTCGGCAGGACTGGCCGGGCTGACCACCTGCACCTCGACGCCGCCCTCCGTTGCCCGCCGACCGGAGATCCCGAGCCAGGGACCGGTCGCGAGCAGTTCTCGCGTGGTGGTGACGAGCTCGTCGAGCACGCTCGATCTCACCACCCGCGTGCTGCCGTCGCCGCCACGGGTGCAGAGGCCGAGGAGCTGACCGGTGGAGTCGACGACGGGCGCGCCCTCTGCGGCGGGCTCGCCGCCGGACAGCGAGAGCTCGTCGCCGTCCACCACCGTCGCGGCGCGGGGCTGGCCGCCGAGGACGGTCACGTGCTGGCCGAGCGTCGGGTCGGCAAGGCCGGGCAGCTCGGTGCCGGTCGACTCGGCGACACGGAGGACGGCGACACCGAGCTCGGTGTCGACGACGAGCACCTCGGCCTCCAGGGTCAGGCCGTCGGCGAGCTCGATCGTCAGCGACGTCGCCTCGCCGACCGCGAACGACGTGGTGACGAACATCGTCGCGTCGCCGACCGCCACCGCCATCGACGCCGCAGCTGCGTCGGTCGCGAAGGTCGCCACCGAGATCGCCGGTTCGCCCACCGGTGCCGTCGGCGACGTCTGGGGCGCGACGCTCGACGCGACGACGGTCGTCGTCGGTGAGGCGGTGGTGCCCGGCGTCGTCGTCGGCGGCATCGTCGACTGCGGCGAGACGAGCGTGGTGGGCACGGTTGCGACGGCGAGGCTGACGGGCACGGTAGGGGTCGCCGTTGCCACGGGGACGAGCGGCGCGTCGGCGCTGGACGCGGTGACTCCCGCCGCCGTGCCCCCGCCGCCGCGGGGCAGCAGCAGGTTGACCAGCCCGGCTACGAGCAGCATGCCCATCGCCACGGAGACACCGACGAGCGCTCGCCCGGCGATCGGGCTCGCACCCCCCGCCGGCTCCAGGTACAGCTCAGAGGGGTGCCGCCAAGTGCGCTCGTGGGGCGGGACAGGTGCACGAGGGTACGGCTCGGTGGCATCGTCGCCGCCGTCGTCGGCGTCGTCCCAGTCGCTCCATTCCACGGATTGCGTAGCGTAGTGACGCCCGACGTTCGGGGGGCATCGCCCCCGCAGCTCCCGGCCCGGGGGTGATGTGGTGGGGCAAGGCTACGATGCCCGCCGTGCAGGCACCAGTAGTTGGCGACCAGTGGCTCGCCCTCAGCGACGACGCGTTGCCGGTCGGCGACGTGTACGACTGGGCGGTGCTGGCGTCGTGCGGGGCAGTGGTGCTGTTCTCGGGCACGGTGCGCGACTTCGGGGGCGAAGAGCGCCAAGGTGTCGAGCACCTCACCTACGAGGCGTACGAGGAGCAGGTCGTACCGGTGTTCGCCGAGATCGCGGCCGAGCTCAGGCGACGGTGGCCGCAGACGGGACGGGTTGCCGTGCTGCACCGTGTCGGCCGGCTCGAGCTCGGTGAGAGCTCTGTCGTCGTCGCCGTCTCGTCGCCGCACCGCGCCGAGTCGTTCGAGGCCGCGCGCTTCGCGATCGACGCCCTGAAGGCAAGCGCACCGATCTGGAAGCACGAGGTCTGGCGCGACGGGGCTGCGTGGGGCACCGGCTCACACGACGTCGTGTCACCGTCCGCCGTTCAGTCCTCACGCGGGGGTGCGCGTTGACCGTCGTCGTGGTCGTCGCCGTCGCCGTCGCGGTGGTCGCGATCTTGTTCGCGGCGATCCTCGTTTCGCGCCGTCGACCCTCACGCGACGACGGGGTCGCTTCCTTCCAGCGTCACCTCGGCGCCCTCTCGCCAGAGGCTCGACGCCAGTCGATCCAACGTGCCCACAAGCCAGACGACCGCGACGACGACGGCACAGGTGGCCGGTAGCAGTGGCCCGCGACCTCGCGATCGACCTCGGCACCGCGAACACCCTCGTCTACATGAAGGGTCGGGGCATCGTGCTGAACGAGCCCTCGGTGATCGCCCTAAACAGGCAGACGGGTGAGGTGCTCGCCACCGGGCGCGAGGCGTGGCAGATGATCGGTCGCACCCCCGGCTACATCGTCGCCGTGCGCCCCCTGCGCGGTGGGGCGATCACCGACTTCGAGATCACCGAGCGCATGATCCGCCTGCTCCTGCAGCGAGTCGGAGTGAGCCGCTTCACCCGGCCGAAGGTCGTCATCTGCGTCCCGTCGGCCATCACCGAGGTCGAACGCCGGGCCGTCACCGATGCCGCCCGTCGCGCCGGTGCCGCCGACGCGCAGCTCATCGAGCAGCCGATGGCGGCGGCGATCGGCGCCGACCTGCCGATCGACGAGCCCGTCGGCAACATGGTGATCGACATCGGTGGCGGCACCAGCGAGACGGCCGTGATCAGCCTCGGCGGCATCGTCGCGCTCGAAGCGGTGAGGGTGGGCAGTTTCGACCTCGACGCCTCGATCCAGAACTACGTCCGGCGCGAGCACGGCATCGCCATCGGCGAGCGGACCGCGGAGGAGATCAAGGTCGCCATCGGTTCGGCTGCTGTCACCCCCGACGAGTCCCAGGCCGAGGTGCGCGGGCGCGACCTGATGACCGGACTGCCGAAGACCGTGGTGCTCACGCCCGAGGAGATCCGCTTCGCGATCGACGACGTGGTGTCCTCGATCGTGCAGTCCGTGGTCAGGTGCCTGGCGAAGGCACCGCCCGAGCTGGCGCAGGACTTCTTGATCCGCGGCATGTACCTGGTCGGCGGCGGCGGGCTGCTGCGTGGTCTGGCCGACCGCATCGAGCGCGAGACCGAAGTGCCGGTGCGCATGTCGAACATGCCGCTCGAAGCGGTGGTGCTCGGCGCCGGTCACTGCATAGAGCACTACGACGCCCTGAAGGGGATGTTCATGGGAGCGCGGCGCTGAGCGACCTGACGTTCGAATTGGGCGACGACCTGGTCGGGCTGCTCACGCTCAACCGTCCCGAGACGCGCAACGCCCTGACGTTCGAGATGTACCGCGAGCTGGAGCGCCTCGTCCGTGAGGCGCCGGCGACCGGCGCACGGTGCTTGGTGGTGACCGGGACGGATCCCGCCTTCTGCAGCGGCGACGACGTCCGCCAGGTGATGGGCGGAGGCGAGGAGGGCAGAGCGCCTGCTGCGGTCGACGTCGACCGCAGGCCGCGGATCACGCCCGCGGCCGACGCGTTGCTGCACTGCGACCTGCCGGTCGTGGCGGCCGTCAACGGTGCCGCTGTCGGCTGGGGCATGGAGCTGGCGCTGCTCGCCGACGTCAGGGTGGCGAGCGAGCGGGCCCGGTTCGGCGAGCTGTTCGTGCTCCGCGGCCTCGTCTGCGACGTGGCCGGCATCGGCCGGCTCGCCCAGCTCGTCGGGCGCGAACGGGCGGCCGAGCTGTTGTTCACCGGCGATGTGATCGACGCCGCCGAGGCGCTGCGCATCGGACTCGTCGGGCGGGTCGTGGCTCACGACGAGCTGCTCGGCGCCGCTCGAGGTGTCGCCGCACGGATCGCCGCGAACCCGCCGCTCGCGGTGCAGAGGATGAAGGCCGAGCTGCGCCGGACGCTCGACCCGGATTGGGGCGCGCTGGGCGAGCGGGTGAGCGCGAACCTGGCCGAGCTGTTCCAGACCGCGGACCACCGCGAGGGGGTGAGGGCGTTCCTCGAGAAGCGTCCCCCTCGATTCGAGGGCAGGTGACGAGGAGTCACCGGCGATGAAGGCGCGCGGGGTTGCCGCCGACGTGCTGCGCGACCACGTGGGTGCCATCCGCGCCGAGCTCGGTCTGCCCGACACGTTCTCGGCAGGGGTCGAGCAGGCCGCGCTGACGGCGGCGCGCCGGCCGATCGGGCCCGAGCACGTCGACCGGACCGACGTCGAGTTCGTCACCCTCGACCCACCGGAGAGCACCGACCTCGACCAGGCGTTCACCATCGAACGCGGCTCGGGCGACGACCTCTTGTTGCGCTACGCGATCGCCGACGTCGGGTGGTTCGTGCGCCCCGGCGACCCGGTTGATGCCGAGGCCTGGCGGCGCGGGGTCACCGTCTACCTGCCCGACGGCAAGGTGCCGCTCTACCCGGCGGTGCTGTCGGAACAGGCCGCGAGCCTGCTGCCCGGCGGGCCGCGCCCGGCGGTCGTGTTCATGGTCCGTGTCGGCGCCGGCGGCGAGGCGAGCCTCGACGGCGTCGAGCGGGCTGTCGTGCGGTCGCGAGCAAAGCTCGCCTACGAAACGGTCACCCTCGGCGAGCTGCCCGACGGCTTCGACGAGCTTGCCCGGCGGATGAAGCTCGCCGAGGACCGCCGCGGCGCAGGGCGGGTCGAGTTCCCCGAACAGGAGGTGGAGCCCGCCGGTGACGACGGCTACCGCCTGGTGCTTCGCCCGCGGCTTTGGAGCGAGGAGTCGAACGCGGCGATGTCGCTCGCGACGAACATGGCCGTGGCCGACGCCCTGCACTCCGCCGCGACCGGTCTCTACCGGGTGATGGAGGCGCCGAGCGAGCGGTCGGTGCGGGCACTTCGCCTGACTGCCCAGGCGGTGGGTCTCGAGTGGCCGGCCGCCCAGTCGCTCGAGGTGTTCGAGCGCAGCCTCACCACGAGCGATCCTCGCGCGGCGGCGTTCCTGCTGGCCGTGCGCCGAGCCGGCGGGGCCGCCTCGTACGAGCCCTACCGGGCGGGTGCCGAGCCGTGGCACGCGGCGATGGCGGCCCGCTACGCCCACGCCACTGCACCGCTACGCCGCCTGGCCGACCGATACGTGGTCGAGGCGGCGCTCGCCGTCGCGTCCGGCACCTCTCCGACCGACGAAGTGGAGGAGGCGTTCACCAGGCTCCCCGCCGCGATGGCCGACGGCGAACGCCTCGCGAACCGTGCCGAGCGGATGGCGCTCGACCTGGTCGAGGCGCTGGTGCTGCACGGCCGCGAGGGCGAGCAGTTCGAGGCGGTGGTGGTCGACGAGGCAGGCGAGGGGGTGCAGATCCAGCTGCGTGACCTGGCCGTGCTGGCCCGAGTCGCGGCCCGCCGGGTGAACCCCGGCGACGACCTCACCGTGCGTCTCGTCGAAGCCGACCCCACCCGCCGCCTCGTCCGCTTCGAACGCCTCGCCTGAAAACCGCAGCTTGCGCGCCAATCTGTCAACCAGAACGCGCTATACGCAGCTTCGTTGACAGATTGGCGCGATAGCCGCGGTGGGGTGGCCTGACCTAGGGGGCGGCGACGATGGGGACGATCTCGCCGTTCAAGGAGAGCACGAGCAGCTCGCCTTCGGCATCGGCGACGACGGCTGCCGACGCCGACACCACGCCGAGCTCGATCACCTCGCCGGCGGTGCGGTCGGGCAACACCTCGAGTGCCCGGACGAGCCCGCTGCAGTAGTCGCTGAACACGTACCAGCCGTGGAGCCCGGGCACGTCGTCGCCGCGGTACCTCACCCCGCCCGAGATCGAACAGCCGAGCTCGCCGTGGGGGTACTCGTAGATCGGTGGGGTGTGCCCGGCCTCTGGCTGGTCGTCGTTGAAGCGGTGCGTCCCCTCGAACGCACTCCAGCCGAAGCTGAGCCCGCGTCCTGCGTCGCGCCCGTCGGTGGCCCACCCGACGGAGATCTCTTCCCACTCACCCTGGCCGACGTCGGCCATCCAGAGATCGCCGGTCGCCGCGTCGAACGCCGAGCGCCACGGGTTGCGCACACCGACGGCCCAGATCTCGCCGAGAGCCCCCTCGACGCCGACGAAGGGGTTGTCGGTGGGGATCGTGAACGCACGGTCGCCGCTCGGGCTCGGGTCGAAGCGCAGCACCTTGCCGAGCGGTGAGGTGAGATCGAGCGAGCGCCGTTCGGGATCCCCCGCCGCGCCGCCGTCGCCGGTGAACACGTAGAGCATCCCGTCGGGCCCGGTCGCCAGCGCTCCGCCGTTGTGGTTCGAGTAGGGCTGGGCGATCTCGTACACCGACCGGCGGCTGGCCGCGTCGAACGTGCCGTCGGCCAGCACCGCGAACTCGTCGATCGCGGTGTCACCGGAGTTCGTGGTGTAGTTCACGTAGGCCCGTTGTCCGTCGGCCGAGAACGTGAGCCCGAGCAGGCCCTGCTCCCCCCCCGCCTCGGTGTCGTCGCTGAGGTCGGCGGCGCCGACGCCGGGCCGACGTTCGGCGTCGAGGATCCACACCAGTCCGGCCCGCTCGACGAGGTATTCCGTCGGTGGTTGCCCCGGCCGCACGGCGAGGTCGACGGGCTCTTCGACCACCGCCACCGGCTCGCCGAGCGCCGCCTGCGGCCGGGTCGCCACCGGCGGCGAGGCCGTGTCGTCCGGCGGCGAGGCCGTGTCGTCGGGCAGCGTGGCCGTGTCGTCGGGCAGCGTGGCCGTGTCGTCGGGCGGCGTGGTCGTGTCGTCGTCCGGCGCGGTCGTGTCGTCCGGCGTGGTGGTCTCGACGGAGGCCGGGGGCTGGGTGGCGAACGTGGCGTCGAGGCTCGGGCTCGACTCGTCGGCATCGCCTCCGCAGGACGCCACCGCCACGACGGCGAGCACGGCGACGAAGCAGAACGAGCAGGCACGAGAGCGTCGTCCGCTCATGAGGAGATCCTCCTGATCAGGCCCTCTTGCACCACCGAGATGGCCAGCTCCCCGGCGGCGGTGAAGATCGCGCCCGTGGAGAGACCGCGCGCGCCCGAGGTGCTCGGCGTCAGCTGGTCGTAGAGCAGCCATTCGTCGGCTCGGAACGGACGGTGGAACCACATCGCGTGGTCGAGGCTGGCCATCTGCAGCCCCGGCTCGCCCCAGGACAGACCGTGCGGCAGCAGCGTCGTGTCGAGCAGGGTCATGTCGCTCGCGTAGGTGACGATGCAGGCGTGCAGCGTGGGGTCGTCGGGCAATCGCCCGTCGGCGCGCAGCCATACTCGCTGGCGCATCGACGCCTGCGTGGCGGGGTCGTCGGCGCGGCTGCGCGGGTCACCTTCGACGTAGCGCAGATCGATCGGGCGGGGCCGGTCGTACCACTCGCCGAGCAGCTCCTTGTGCGGCGCCATGCGGGTCTTGAAGTCGGGCAGTGTGTCGGGCTCGGCTACGTCGGGCATCCGCATGTGGTGCTCGAGCCCGGTCTCGGCCACGTGGAAGCTGGCCTGCAGGTTGAAGATCGCCTGCCCGTGCTGGATGGCTACGACCCGGCGGGTGGTGAAGCTCTTGCCGTCGCGGAGGCGGTCGACCTCGTAGAGGATCGGCGCGGTGGTGTCGCCGGGGCGCAGGAAGTAAGCGTGCAGCGAGTGCACGAGCCGATCTGGATCGTCGACGGTTCGCGAAGCGGCGACGAGGGCCTGCCCGGCCACCTGGCCTCCGAAGACACGCTGGCGGCTCTCGTCGTCGGGGCTGCGTCCACGGAAGATGTTGACCTCGATCACCTCGAGGTCGAGCAGAGCCACGAGGTGATCGAGGGCGCTTGGCACGCCAACCATGTTGGCAGGGGTTCGGCAGGGATACGGTGCGCGCCCGTGGCGCCTCGACCTGCCCCGCTGTCAGCCGACCAGCTGCTGTTCACCACCCGCGCCGTGCGCCGGCGGCTCGACCTCACCCGCGACGTCCCCGACGATCTCGTGCGTGAATGCGTGGCCGCGGCGATGCAGGCGCCGAGCGGCTCCAATGTGATGACGATGCAGTTCATGGTCGTGCGCGACGCGCCGACGCGGAGGGCGATCGGTGAGATCTACCGCCAGTGCTACGACACCTACAAGGGTCTCGACGGGGTCTACGTGCGTTCCGTCGACACCGGTTCCGACGAGGGCAACGCCCAGCAGCAGCGCGTCGGCAATTCGGCGGACTACCTGGGCGAGCACATGGGTGAGGTGCCCGCGCTCGTGATCGCATGCACGATGGGGCGCGTCGACGGCTCTTCCGCGCTCGGTGCGGCATCGATGCTCGCCAACATCCTGCCGGCGATGTGGAGCTTCATGCTGGCCGCGCGATCGAAGGGGCTCGGCACGTCGTGGACCACGCTGCACCTGATGCGTGAGCGAGAGGTCGCCGACATCTGCGGCATCCCGTTCGACACCGTTCAACTGGTCTGCCTCAGCCCCCTCGCCTACACCATCGGCACCGAGTTCTCGCCGGCCAAGCGCCCCGAGCCGGACACGATCATCCACTGGGACCGCTGGTGAGCGAGATGCCCGGCCCCCGGCCCGACCCCGCGCTGCGCGCTCACGCCCTCGCGGCCAAGGGTTTCATGCCCCCGGACGAAGGCGACGCGCTCTACGCCGCGGCCGTCGCGGCCGGCGCCGCGTGCCCGGGGCTTCCCTTCCTGGAGGTGGGTTCGTACTGCGGGCGCTCGACGGTGTGGCTGGGCGCTGCGGCGCGGGCGTGCGCGACGGTGCTGTTCGCGGTCGACCACCACCGGGGGTCGGAGGAGAACCAGGCCGGCTGGGAGTGGCACGACGAGACGCTCGTCGACCCCGTGACGGCCAAGATGGACACGTTGCCGACGTTTCGGCGCACGATCCACGACGCCGGGCTGGAAGACGTGGTCGCGGCCGTCGTCGGCGAGTCCCCGCTCGTCGCCTCGGCGTGGCAGACGCCGCTCGCGTTCTTGTTCATCGACGGTGGCCACGGCGAGCAGCCGGCGCGCCTCGACTACGAGCGTTGGACGCCACACGTCGCGCTAGGGGGCACGCTCGCGATCCACGACGTGTTCCCCGATCCCGCCGACGGCGGGCGCCCCCCTTACGAGCAGATCTTCCTGCCGGCGGTGGAGTCCGGGCAGTTCCGACTCAGCAGCGCGTGCGGCAGTTTGCGGGTGCTGCGCAGGATCGAAGAACGCGGCGCCGACTCCAACTAGCGTCGGCGAATCGTGGGGCGACCAGCACTTCCCCTCGCCAGGCAGCTGCGCGGCTATGGGCGCGGCGACGCGGGGGCCGACCTGGTGGCGGGACTCGTGCTGACCGCCCTGCTGGTGCCAGCGGGGATGGGCTACGCGCAGGCCGCCGGCCTGCCGCCGATCTCGGGGCTCTACGCCACCATCGTGCCCCTCGTCGTGTACGCCCTCGTCGGCCCGTCACGCATCATGGTGATGGCCCCCGACTCGTCGCTCGCGCCGCTGATCTTCGTGGCCGTCGTCCCGCTCGCTGCTGCCGAGGGCGACCCTGGTCGGGCGCTGGCGCTGGCGGGGACGCTGTCGGTGCTGGCCGGGCTGTTGAGCGTCGTCGCCGGCCTGGCCAGGTTCGGCTTCCTCGCCGACCTGCTCTCGGCCCCCGTCCGGTACGGCTACATGAACGGCATCGCGTTGACGGTGGCGTTCGGCCAGCTTCCCAAGCTGCTCGGCTTCAGCGTGCCGAGCGCCGACCTCTTGCCGCGCATCAGGGACTCGGTGGAGGCGATCGCCGACGGGGCCATCGACGGAACTGCGGCGGCGCTCGGCGTCGGGTCGCTGGTGGTCATCGTCGGGCTGCGTGCGCTTGCGCCGCGGGTGCCGGGCACGCTTCTCGCCGTGATCGGGGCGACTGTCGCCGTCGCTGCGTTCGGCCTCGCCGACGAGGGTCTGTCTCTAGTCGGCGATCTGCCGCGGGGGTTGCCGACCCCCGCCTGGCCGTCGGTCGAGTGGGACGAGCTGGTGCGCCTCCTCGGAGCCGCGGTGGGCATCGCGTTCGTCTCGTTCACCGACACGAGCGTGCTCTCCCGGACGTTCGCCCACCGCACGCATCAACAGGTCGATCCGAACCACGAGTTGTTCGCCCTCGGCGCGGTCAACGTGGCGAGCGGGCTCTTCCAGGGCTTCCCGGTGAGCAGCAGCTCCAGCCGCACCCCTGTCGCCGAGGACGCCGGCGCCCGGACCCAGATGACGGGGATCGTCGGTGCCGTAGCGGTGGCCGGCCTGATCGTCGCCATGCCGACGGCCTTCCGCTACCTGCCCCAAGCGGCCCTCGCCGCGGTGGTCATCGCGGCTTCGATGCGCCTGGTCGAGATCGCCGGGCTGACCCGACTCGCCCGGATGCGGCGCGGTGACATGGTGCTGTCGCTCGTCACGTTCGTGGCCGTCGCCGTGCTCGGCGCGTTGCCCGGCATCGGGATCGCCGTCGGGTTGTCACTGCTCGACGTGATGCGGCGAGCGTGGCGGCCGCATACGGCGGAGCTGGTGCGCGTCGATGGGTTGAAGGGCTATCACGACGTCGAGCGCCATCCCGAGGGTCGTCGGATACCGCGACTGCTGCTGTACCGCTTCGATGCCCCGCTGTTCTTCGCGAACGTCGGCTTCTTCGTCGACGACCTGCTCGCGCGGGTCGACGCCGCCGGCAAGGACCTGCAGCGCGTGGTGGTCACTGCGGAGCCGATGACCGACATCGACCCGACTGCGGCCGACGAGCTGGCGCGCCTCATCGGCCAGCTCGCCCGGCGCGAGGTGGTGCTGGAGTTCGCCGAGCTGAAGGGCCAAGCTCGCGACACGCTCGACCGCTACGGCCTCGTCGACCACATCGGACGGGACCGCTTCCGGCGCACCATCGGCGAGGCCGTGCACGAGCACGTCCGCGAGAGCGGAGTCGATTGGGTCGACTGGGAGGACCGCAGCCCCTGAACGGGGGCGCGCACCCCCTCTGTAGCCTCGGCACGGTGAGGGGACCTTCGGTCTTGGAGGCGTTCTCGGCGCCCGTCAGGGCGTGGTTCTCCACCGCGTTCGCCGAGCCCACGCCGGCCCAGCAGTCGGGCTGGCCGCGGATCGTCGGCGGCGAGCACACGCTCATCTGCGCGCCGACGGGCAGTGGCAAGACGCTTGCCGCCTTCCTCGCCGCCATCGACCGCCTGGGCACCGAGCCGGTGCCGGAGGCCGCGGCGCGTACCCGCGTGCTGTACATCTCGCCGCTTCGCGCGCTCGCCTTCGACGTCGAAAAGAACCTGCGCGCCCCGCTCAAGGGCATTCGCCTCGCCGCCGAGCGCATCGGCGAGCCCTTCACCGAACCCGTCGTCGCGATGCGCACCGGCGACACCAGCGCCCGTGAACGCCAGGCGCTCGTACGGCATCCGCCAGACCTGCTGATCACCACCCCGGAGAGCCTGTACCTGATGCTCACCTCGTCGGCAGCGGCGACGCTCGCGGGGGTCGAGACGGTGATCGTCGACGAGATCCACGCGCTCGCCCCCTCGAAGCGCGGCGCCCATCTGGCGCTGTCGCTCGAGCGTCTCGAAGAGCTCACCGCGCGTCCGCCTCAGCGCATCGGGCTCTCCGCCACCCAGCGGCCGCTCGAGGAGGTCGCTCGCTTCCTCGGCGGATTCGCCGCGCCCGGACGAGCGCGTCCGGTCGCCATCGTCGACGCCGGCATCCGCAAGCCACTAGACGTCGAAGTCGTCATACCCGTCGAAGACATGGGTGCGCTCGGCCAACCGGTCACCGAGCTGCAGAGCGGTCCGGCGACGGCGGCGCTCGGCCCGCGGCGCTCCAGCATCTGGCCGAGCATCTACCCCCGCATCCTCCAGCAGGTGCTCGCCCATCGCAGCACGATCATCTTCTGCAACGCGCGCCGCCAGGCCGAGCGCCTCGCCGCCAAGTTGAACGAGCTCGCCGAGCAAGAAGGCATCGGCGTCGACCCGCTCACCGGCAGGCTCGCGGAAGACCTCGTCAAGGCGCACCACGGCTCGCTCGCCCGCGAGCAGCGCGTGATCGTCGAAGACCAGTTGAAGCGCGGCGAGCTGCGGGCGATCGTGGCCACCTCCAGCCTCGAGCTCGGCATCGACATGGGCGCGGTCGACCTCGTCATCCAGGTCGAGTCCCCGGGCGCGGTCAGCCGGGGCCTGCAACGCATCGGCCGTGCGGGCCACCAGGTGGGCGAACCGAGCCGCGGCTCGATCTATCCGAAGCACCGCGGCGACCTGCTCGAGGCCGCGGTCGTCGCCCGGCGCATGGTCGAGGGGCTGATCGAGCACACGCGCTACCTGCGCAACCCGCTCGACGTGCTCGCCCAGCAGATCGTGGCCCACACCGCGGCGGCCGGTGAGCTCGACACCGATGCCCTACTCGCGATGGTGCGACGGGCGGCCGGCTTCGCCGACCTGAGCGACGATCTCGCCGCGAACGTGCTCGACCTGCTGGCCGGGCGGTATCCGAGCGAGGAGTTCTCCGAGCTCAGGCCCCGGCTCGTGTGGGACCGCGTCAACGGCCGCTTGCGGGCGCGCGAAGGTGCCAAGCGTCTCGCGGTCACGAGCGGGGGCACCATCCCCGACCGCGGCCTGTTCGGCGTGTTCTTGCCCGACGGCACCCGCGTCGGCGAGCTCGACGAGGAGATGGTCTACGAGAGTCGTCCGGGTGAGACGTTCGTCCTCGGCGCGTCCACGTGGCGGATCGAAGACATCACGTTCGAGCGGGTCACCGTCACGCCCGCACCCGGGGAGCCGGGGAAGATGCCGTTCTGGCACGGCGACCGGCCGGGACGCCCGTTGGAGCTCGGCCGGGCACTCGGTGCCTTCGTCCGTGAGGTGCACTCGCTCTCCGACTCCGACGCGCTCGCCCTCCTCACCGGCGAATACCACCTCGACGCGCTCGCGGCCACCAACGTGGTGCTCTACCTCGACGACCAGGCCGCGGCCACAGGGGCGCTGCCCGACGACCGCACCGTCGTCGTCGAACGCTTCCGCGACGAGATCGGCGACTGGCGGCTCTGCGTGCTCAGCCCGTTCGGCACTCCGGTCCACGCCCCCTGGGCGATGGCCATCGAACGGCGCCTGCTCGAGCGCTACGACGTACCCGTCGAGACGATGTGGGCCGACGACGGCATCGTCGTGCGGCTGCCCGAGACGGTCGAGGAGATCCCCCTCGACGCGCTGCTCATCGATCCCGAGGAGATCGACGAGCTGATCATGGCCACTGTGCCCCAGACGTCGCTCTTCGCGGCGCGCTTTCGCGAGGCCGCCGGGCGCGCGCTGCTGCTGCCTCGGCGCCGCCCCGACCGGCGCACCCCGCTGTGGCAGCAACGCCAGCGGGCGGCCGACCTGCTCGCGGTCGCCGCCAAGTACCCCACCTTCCCGATCCTGCTCGAAGCCAGCCGCGAGTGCCTGCAAGACGTGTTCGACGTGCCGGCGCTGCGCGAGGTGCTCGGACTGCTCCGCTCGCGCGCCATCCGCGTGGTCGCCGTCGACACCCAGAAGGCCAGCCCGTTCGCGCAGAGCCTGCTCTTCAACTGGATCGCGACGTACATGTACGAAGGCGACGCACCGCTCGCCGAGAGACGCGCCACCGCTCTAGCGCTCGACCGTGACCTGCTGCGTGACCTGCTCGGTGCCGAGGAGCTGCGCGACCTGCTCGACCCCGGGATGCTCGCCGACGTCGAGCTCGAGCTGCAGTGCCTGGCCGACGGTCGCCGCGCGCGCAGCGCCGACGAGCTGCACGACGTGCTCCGCCGGGTGGGTGAGCTCTCCGCCGACGAGGCCGCGCAGCGTTGCGAGACAGCGCAGGGCGAGGCGGCGCGCTGGCTGGGCGCGCTCGTCGCCGAGCGACGGGCGATCGAGGTGCGCGTCGGGGCCGAGGTCCCCGGTGAGTTGCGGTTCGCCGCCGCCGAAGACGCGGCCCGCTACCGCGACGCGCTCGGCTGCGCGTTGGCGCCCGGGCTGCCGGCGGCGTTCACCGACCCGGTCGATCGGCCGCTCGTTGAATTGGTCGGCCGGTACGCGCGCACCCACGGCCCGTTCACCGCCGGCGAGGTCCACGCCCGGTTGGGGGTGCCCGTCGAGCGGGTCGAGGCAGCGCTCGTGGCCCTCGAAGCCGGCGAGCGAGTGGTGCGCGGCGAGTTCCGTCCACAGGGGCTGCACAGCGAGTGGTGTGAGGTAGACGTCCTGCGCCAGCTCCGCCGGCGATCCCTCGCCGCCCTGCGCCGTGAGGTCGAACCAGTCGATGCCGAAGCCCTCGCCCGGTTCCTGCCGGCTTGGCACGGGATCCTGGCAGAGCGCAGGGGCGCCGACGCCCTCGTCGAGACGCTGGGTCTGCTCTCGGGGGCGGCGATCGTGGCCTCCACCCTCGAAGCCGACGTGCTCGCGTCGCGGGTCAGCGGCTACCGCCCGAGCGACCTCGACGAGCTGTGCACCAGCGGCGACGTGGTCTGGGTCGGTGCCGGGGGGATCGGGGCCGCCGACGGGCGAGTGAGGCTGTGCTTCACCGACCAGCTCCCCCTTCTCGCGCCCGGGTGGGAGCGGGCCGAGGCACCGCAGGGCGCGCTCCACGACGCCATCCGGTGCGCGCTCGACCAGCGCGGGGCGCTGTTCTGGACCCAGCTCCGCGCTGCCGACGCCGCGGCCACCGACGTCGAGCTCCTCGCCGCGCTGTGGGATCTGGTCTGGGCGGGCGAGGTCACCAACGACTCCCTCGCCCCGCTGCGCGCCGTGCTCGCCGGCGGTGGGCGGCGATCCGCGGCGACGGCTGCTCGGCGCGGTCGGCCCCGACCGGGCCGGCTGAGCCGAATCGGCCCGCCGGCGGGGCCGGGCGGTGGTCGCTCGTCGCCCCGATGCTGCTACCGGTGCCTTCTGCCACCGCCGCCGCTCACGCCGCTGCTGTGCAGCTTCTCGAACGACACGGCGTGCTCACCAGGGAAGCCGTGCTCGCCGAGGGAGTGGCCGGGGGGTTCGCCCAGGTCTACGGAGTGCTGAAGGTGCTCGAAGAGCGCGGCCAGGCCCGCCGGGGCTACTTCGTGAGCGGTCTCGGGGCGGCCCAGTTCGCTCTGCCGGGTGCGGTCGACCGGCTGCGAGCGGTGCGCGACACACCCGCGTTCGAGCTGGGCGGATCGACCCCCGCGCCGATCGTGCTCGCGGCCACCGACCCCGCGCAGCCGTACGGGGCGGCGCTCGCCTGGCCCGAGTCCCCGGCGCCGCCGGCACGGTCCGCAGGCGCCCTCGTGGTGGTGCACGGCGGGGTCCCCTCGTCTGGTACGACCGGCGCAGCCACCACCTCGTCTCCTTCCCCGCGGCGGGCGACGACACCTCTTGGGCCGAGGCGCTCGCGTCGTTGGTTAAGGACGGGCGCACCCGCAGCGTCGAGGTGCGCAAGCTCGACGGCCAGCGAGTGCCGAGCGGGCACCTCGTGCTCGACGCGCTGCACGCCGCGGGGTTCGTCGATGGTTACCGCGGCCCGGTGCTACGCGGCTGAGCCGGGTTCAGTCCGGGCGGCGCACCGCGCGCAGACCGGCCCAGGCCAGGTCGCTGACATGGCGAGACACCACCACCGGGTCGAACGGCTCGCCGACTTCGACCAGCCGCCGGCTGACACCCTCGGCCAGGCCGACCAGGGCATGGGCCACGGTGCGCTGGTGCTCGAGGTCGATGTCGGCCGCGATCAGCGGGGCGATCGCTTCGGCCGCGGCGGCGGTCACCTTGCGCACCGCGGTGTTGAACTCTTCATCGCGGCGCGCCCCGCTGCCGAACAGCAGCAAGAACGCGTCGTGGTCGTCGGAGACCCAGCGGAAGTACGCCCCGAAGCCGGCCTCGGTCTGGCTCTTGCCGTCGACGGCTCCGGCGGTGGCCTTCGAGATCGCGGTGAGCAGGCGCGTCCCGGCGTCGTCGAGCAGCGCCAGGTAGAGGTCGCGCTTGGAGTCGAAGTGCTGGTACAGCACCGGCTTGGTCACCCCGGCGGCCTCGGCGACGTCGTTCATCGACGTGCCGTGGTAGCCGCGGTGGGCGAATACGTCGAGCGCGACCAGCAACAGCTGCTCGCGGCGCTCGCTGGCAGGAAGGCGGACCGACATGGTTACCCCAGGGTAACCCGGGTGGTCTGCGGGGCGCGTTTCGCGGGCTGCGTCAGAGACCGCGTTCGCGGTCTTCGCGCTCGGCGGCCTTCACCGCGTAGCCAAGGACGATCGAGGGAGCGAGCAGGATCGAGCCGACGATCAAGCAGGCGGTGATCACGCCGACGATCGGGCCGGAGAAGCCGAACGCGAAGGCCATCACGAACATCGCGATCGCCGCCGCGAACAACAGATAACCGACTCGGTTGGCGATGAGCGTCCACTTGGCGATCGTCGCCCGTCTGGCCCTGACGGGATCGTGGGGCTCGGGCATCCGGACACGATGACCGCTCCGGAGTGGGCGCGAGCCAGTCGGCGCCGGTCACGGCGCGGCTACCGTCGGCCCGATGACGGTGCGCACCGAGTGGCGAGAGCGGACGATGCTCGTCACGATCGACCGCCCGGACCGGCGCAACGCCGTCGACCTCGCCACCCTCGTCGCGCTGCGCGACGCCCAGCGCGCCGCGCTCTCCGGCCAGGCGAGGGTGCTCGTGTGACTGGTGCGCCGCCCGCGTTCTGTGCCGGGGCAGACCTCGCCGACGTCGAGAGCGACGACTTCGTGGCCACGCTCGCCGAGGTGCTGACCGGCTTCGGCGAGCTGCCGTTCGTGACGATCGCCGCCGTCGAGGGCGCCGCGCTCGGCGCGGGCACGCAGCTCGCGATCGCGTGTGATCTGCGTGTGGCCACGGCTCCCAGCCAGTTCGGCATCCCGGCCGCGCGGCTCGGTCTGGCGGTCGACGCCTGGACGGTGCAGCGCCTCGTACAGGAGATGGGGGCGAGCGTCGCGAGGGCGATGCTGCTGGCCGCGCAGACGTACTCCGGGGAGCACCTGGCCGAGGTGGGCGCAGTGCACCGCATCGGCGATCTGCAGCGCGCGCTCGCCTGGGCCGACGAACTGGGCGGCCTCGCTCCGCTGACGATCCGCGCCCACAAGCTGGCGATGGAGCGTGCCCTCGCCGCCCGCCCCCTGACGACCTGGTGGAGACGGCCCGCCAGGCGGCGTGGGCCTCGGCCGACCTCGCCGAGGGCCGCCGCGCGTTCATGGAGAAGCGCCGCCCGGAGTTCCGTGGCGAGTAGGCCGCGGCCAGTCGCGCTGAGGTTGCGCGGCTCATTACGGACAAAACTCGAGCCCAACAGGGCTTTGCGATCTATCGATCAGTGGTGAGTTCGTGTTCGGCTTGGCACAGCTTGCGGTCATCCCGGATACGAACGGTGAAGTGCCTGACGATGCCGTTACGACAAAGTCGATCACCGCTCATTCTCGAATGGCTTGTGTGATGCTGCTGGATTCCAGGCTGGGCGCTACCAGGTTGACAAAGTCGAGGAGATCGGCAAATAAGGACCATCCGCGCCACCATTATGGGCGCATTGCGCCGTCAGAGGTTGGGCGGCAGCAACCGGTTCACGTTCTGGAAGAAGAAGTACAGGACGAAGACGAACGGGGCGACGCCGACGAGCAGGCCCACCCATGTGCGCCGGGTGGCACGAGCGGCCAGGTAGGCGAGGACGGTGACCGCCGTCAGCGCGGAGCCCCACATGAGCACGTGCGGCCAGGCCGACGGATCGCTGAACCAGCCACGGTCGAACGCGTCAGCCTCGCTCCCTGATCCGTCCCCACCGCCCGCACCGTCGGTCGGCTCCGTGGCGGGAGCCGTGTCGACGGGATCCGTCGCGTCGGGGCCATCAGACGCGTCGGGTGCGGAGGTGGTGCCGCTGCTCGCGTCGGGTGCGAGGGTCGGGCTCGGCGCGCCCGTCGCGCTCGGCGTGCTCGGCGCGGCGGTCTCCTCGCCCACGAGCTCACCCGGTGGCGCGGCGTCGGCGTAGACCACCTGCCCTCGTGGATCGGCGGTGACGCGCCGACGTCGAGCTCGGCGAAGACGACGAGCCGCTGGCGGGCCTGGAATTCGGGGTGACAGGTGGTCAGCGTGAGCGTGGCCACTTCGGGGTCGTTCGTGTCGAGCACCCACGAGTCGGAGGGCTCGACGATGATCGAGCCCGTCACCCGGTACACGAACGTCTCGCCGGTCAGCACGGTGACGCTGATCTCGTCGCCGGGTTCGAGCTCGTCGAGTTGGCGGAAGGGTGAACCGAAGGTGGTGCGGTGCCCGGCGATGCCCGCGTTGCCGCGCTCGCCGGGCATCACCGTGGAGGGGTAGTGGCCGGGGCCCTTCTTCAGGTCGGCGGGCTCCACCCCGGCGACGACGAACTTGCGCAGCCCGATGCGGGGGATGTCGACGATCGCCACCGGGTCGCCCTCGACGATGGCGCGACCGGTGCGGTCGTGGTCGAGGTGGTCGTCGACGAGGTCGTCGACGAGGCGCTGTTCGGGGTGGTGGTGACGGTCGTCGGCGGGACGGTGCTCGTCCCGGTGGGATCCGTGCTGAGCGACGCGCTCAGCTCGGCGAACTGGTCTTCCAACCGGTTCTGCGCCTGGGACTCCTCGATGCCGGTGCCCCAGAGCTGGTAGCCGACGAAGGCGAAGATCATCAACCCGAGGACGATCAGCGCCTTGCCGATGCCGCCGACCCACCACCGCCAGTCCTTCGGCTGCTTCGGCCGGTCCCAGCGCGACACGCGGGGTGCGGGCTTCGAGGGCGGGTCGAGGCCTCTCAATCGTTCGAGAGCAGGCGGATCGTTCGGCGTCCCGCTCTCGTCCACGAGCGGAAGTTAGCGGGGAGCCCGCAGTGGTTGGCGTCGCCGCCGTCTGCGGCCGTCGCCGTTCTGGCACGGCAGCGGCGCGCGGGGTGCTCGGTAGCGTCGCGGCGACCCATGGAACGAGCACCAGCGCCCGAGAGCGTCATCGCGCCTGTGCGATGCCGTGGTCGTGCTCGGCAGCTTCCCGGCGCTGGCCGGCGTGACTCTGCACGTCGCGCGTGGCGAGATCCTGCTGCTGCGTGGGCCGAACGGGGCGGGCAAGACGACCTTGCTGCGGCTCTGCGCAGGACTGGTGCCGATAGCGCGTGGGGAAGCGAGAGTGCTCGGCGTCGACCTCACCCGCGACCGGGCCGCGGTGCGCCCTCGCGTCGGCTTGCTCGGCCACCACAACGGTCTGTACGCCGACCTGACAGTCACCGAGAACGTCCGCTTCTGGGCGGCGCTGGCGGGAGCGTCGCGCGACGAGGTGGCCGCCGCGCTGGAGCGCGTCGGCCTGTCCGGGCGGCTCGCGTCGGTGCCGGTGGGCCGGCTCTCCGCCGGGCAGAAGCGGCGTACGGCCTTGGCCTGCCTCGTCGCCCGGCGAGCCGAGCTGTGGCTGCTCGACGAGCCCCACGCGGGGCTCGACGCCCGCGGCCGCGACGAGCTCGACGCGACCGTGCGGGCCGCGGCTGCGGCGGGGGCGACGGTGCTCGTCGCCAGCCACGAGTTGGAGCGCGCCGGCGCGCTCGCCAGCCGCGTCGTCGAGGTCGTCAACGGCCAGGCGATCGAGCTCGGGGCCGACGCCTGATGTGGCGGGTGGCCCGACTGGTGGCCGCGAAGGACCTCCGGGCCGAGTGGCGCAGCCGCGCCGTCACCAACCAGGTGCTGCCGTTCGCCGCGCTGGTGATGGTGATGTTCGCCTTCGCGCTCGACTCCGACGCTGTCCTGGAGCGCGTCGCGCCCGGGCTGGTGTGGCTGGCGACGACGTTCAGCTTGCTCGTCGTCGTCCAACGGGCGTTCGCGGTGGAGGCCGCCGACGGGGCGATGGATGCACTGCGCGTGGCCGGCGTCGAACCGGCGGGCATATTCGCCGGCAAGGCGATCGCACTGGCCCTCCAGCTGGTGGTGCTGGAGGCGGTCCTCGTCGCGGCCGCGGTCGTGCTCTACCGGGCCGAGGTGCGCGGCGCCGGGGTGGTGCTCTTGGTCACGACGATGCTGGCCGCGACCTGTGGGCTGGCAAGCGTCGGTACGCTCTACGGCGGCCTCGCTGCCGGTGCCCGTGGTCGGGAGACACTGCTCCCCCTGCTGCTGTTGCCGGTGGTGGCGCCCGTGCTCATCGGGGCGACCCGGGCGACCGAATCGGCGCTCGGCACCGCAGGAGCGACGGCGTCGGAGGGCTGGCCCTGGGTGGGCCTGCTCGCCGTCTTCGCCGCCGTCTTCGGTGTCGGCGGCGTGGTGGCGTTCGGACCGCTGATCGAGGAGTGACGAAGTCGAACCGCCCCCGAGACCCCCAACATCTCCGAGACCCCGAAGGAAGCGACTCGATGGCCCTGACCGCCAGCCAGCCGACGCGCAGCCCTAGCGAGGCAAGCGCGAACCGCGGCACGGGAACACGCGCCACCCGGGTGCTCGGGGTGGCGGTGATCCTCGGCATCGTCTGGCTCGTGCTGTTCGGGCTGGTGATCTCCCCCGAGGACGCGGTGCAGGGCGAGAGCGTGCGGATCCTGTACGTGCACGTGCCGTCGGCATGGCTCGCGTACCTGGCTTTCGTCGTCACCGCGGTGTCGTCGGCGGCCTACCTCTGGCGGCGCACCCGCTCGCTCACCTGGGACCGCCTAGCGGCGGCCTCGGCCGAGGTAGGTGTGCTGTTCATGGCGATCACGCTCGTGACCGGCAGCCTGTGGGGCCGCATCACCTGGGGCACGTTCTGGACCTGGGACGCGCCTCACCACGACAGCGTTCTTGTTCGTCACCTACGTCGGCTACCTGGCGGTGCGCGGGCTCGGCGGCTCCCACGACCAGCGCGCGCGGCGCAGCGCGGTGCTCGCCCTGCTGGCCGTGCTGCAGATCCCCCTCGTGCACCTCTCCGTGGAGCTGTGGAACTCGCTGCACCAAGAGGCGTCGGTGCTCGACAGCGGTGGCGACGTCCAGATGGACGGGCTGATGCTGTTCACGCTGCTCATCGGCGTGGTCGCGTTCACGCTTGCTGTACGTGTGGCTCGTGCTGCACCGCCAGCGGGTGCTGATGATGCAAGACGCACTCGACGACCACGGCCTCGACATCGCGCTCGAGCAGCGTCGCGGGGAAGGGGCTCTCTGATGGACCACGCCGGATTCATCATCGCGAGCTACGTCGTCACCCTCGGCGGCGTAGGTGCTTTCGCCTGGGCCGTGCTGCGCCGCGGCCGGCGCCTGGTCGAGCAACTCGGCGACGAGGAACTGCCGTGGACCTGAGCCCGCGCAGCGCGCCCGAGGTGCGCCCCGGCGCCCGCAAGCGGCGCAACTGGCTGGCGATGCTCCTGTTGGTGCTCGTCGTCGTCGCCGGCGGGGTGGTCGTCACCCAGTTCCTCACGTCGGCGATCGACTACTACTGCAACGTCGACGAGATCGGCGTCGTCGACAAGTGCGACGACGCCAGGCGCCTGCGCGTGCAGGGCGTCGTCGACGAGGGCTCGCTCACCGAAGACGGCGTGGTCACCGAGTTCACGATGTCGTTCAACGGCGCCAGCCTGCCTGTGCGCTATCAAGGCGACCCCGGGGGGATCTTCCAGGAGTGCATCGCCGTGGTCGTGCACGGCCGGCTCGGCGACGACGGGGTGTTCGACGGGGACCGGATCGAGGTCAAGCACTCCAACGAGTACTCCGAGTCGAACCCCGACCGCGTCGGCACCAACCCCGGGTCGCCCGCATGCTCGCAGCAGGACTGAACGCCGCCCTCGGGCGCGGGGCGATCGGCATCGGCGTGCTGGCGGTGGCCTTCGGGGCCTTCGCCACCGTGCTCGGCATCGTGAAGCGCGACTCCAAGCTGCTGCGCAGCGCGCCGAACTACGCCTGGCTGGCGCTCGCCGCCGCCGTCGGGGGCTTCGCGGTGATGCAGAGGGCGTTGATCACCCGCGACTTCTCGCTCGCGTACGTGCAGCAGGTCGGCTCTCACGACACCCCGTGGCTCTACAACGTCACCGCCGCATGGAGCGCGCTGGAGGGATCGATCCTGCTCTGGGTGCTGGTGCTCGCCACGTGCACCGTGGTCGTCGCGCACCGCTTCCGGCATCGCCTCGACGACCCGCTGGTGGCGTGGGCGCTGGTCGTGATGTTCGCCGTCAGCCTGTTCTTCTTCCTGCTGTCGTTCGGCCCGGCGAACCCGTTCGCGCTCGGACCCGCAGGGGTCACCGACGGCCCGGGGCCGAACCCGTTGCTGCAGAACCACGTCCTCGTGCTGTTCCACCCGCCGATCCTGTACCTCGGCTACGTCGGGTTCACGGTGCCGTTCGCGTTCGCCATCGCCGCCCTGGTCACGGGCCGAGTGGGCGAGGATGGCTGCTCGAGACCCGCCGCTTCACGCTGTTTGCCTGGGGTTTCTTGACCGCGGGCATCATCCTCGGCGGCTGGTGGAGCTACGAGGTGCTCGGCTGGAGCGGGGTGTGGGCCTGGGATCCGGTCGAGAACGCCAGCTTCTTGCCCTGGCTCACCGCCACCGCCTACCTGCACTCGGTGCTCGTGCAGGAGCGCCGGGGCATGTTGCGGGTGTGGAACCTGAGCCTGCTCGTGGCCACGTTCGCGTTGACCATCCTCGGCACCTTCCTCACCCGCTCCGGGGTGATCAACAGCGTGCACGCGTTCAGCGAGGGCAGCATCGGCCCGTGGCTGCTCACGTTCTTCGGCATCGTCGTCGCCGTGTCCGTCGGGCTCATCGGGTGGCGGGGTGACCGTTTGCGCTCCCCGGGAGCGATCGACTCGCCGATCAGCCGCGAGGGCGCGTTCTTGGCGAACAACGTGCTGTTCAGCGCGTTCGCGTTCGTGGTGCTGCTCGGCACCGTGTTCCCGCTCGTCGTCGAGGCGCTCCAGGACCGCCGGCTCGTGGTCGGCGAGCCGTTCTTCGACCGCATGACCCAGCCGCTCGGCTTGACGATGCTGTTCCTGATGGCCGTCGCGCCGGTGCTGCCGTGGCGCAAGGCGAGCGCGGAGCTGTTGCGTGACCGCCTCTTCTGGCCGGCGTGGTGCGGCGTGGCCGCGCTCGCCGGTGCGCTTGTCGCCGGCGCGCACGGCCTGCTCACCCTCGCCGGCTTCGGCCTGGCCGGCTTCGCGGCGGGAGCAGCGCTGCGCCAGGTGGTGCTCGCCGTGCGCCGCCAGGGATGGCGGGGCCTCGTCGGGCGCGCCAACGGCGGGATGATCGTGCACATCGGGGTGATCCTCATCTCCGTCGCGCTCGTCGCCTCGCAGTCGTACACCCGCAGCCAAGAGCTGGTGCTGCGCGAGGGCGAGCCCGCAACGTTCGCCGGCCACACCTTCGAGTTCGTCGGCTTCACCACCTCGAGCGACGAGCGATCGGCCACGATCAGCGCCGGCGTGTTGATCGACGGCGAGCGCGTGTACGAGCCGAGCCGCCACAAGTTCTTGAACCAGGGCATGGACGTCGGCACCCCAGCGTGCGCAGCACGTTCACCAAGGACCTGTACCTCACGCTCGAGGGTTCGCCCCAGCCCGACAGCGACGAGGCACGGATCAAGGTGTTCGTCAAACCGCTCGTGATGTGGCTCTGGATCGGCGGCGCGACGATGGTCGTCGGCACGGTGCTCGCGGCGTTCCCCGGCCGCCGCCGGCGGCTGCCCACCGACCCGGTGTCGGCCCCTGTGCCAGAACCCGTCGCCGCACCCGAGCCTGCCGAGGCGGTGAGCGGTGGCTGACGACGAGGTGGTTGAGGACGAGGTGGCGGTCCAGGACGGTGCTCTCGACGCCGGGCGTCCGCGGCGGCGCGTCGCGCCCTTCGTCGCGCTCGGCCTCGTCGTGGTGCTCGCCGGCCTCATCGTCGTCCTCGCCGGCGCGAAGGGCGGCACCGACGACACCGCCGAGTCCCCGCTCGTCGGCCGCGCGGCGCCGGCCGTGGTGAGCACGACGTTCGACGGCGACGCGTTCGACCTCGGCCGTCGCCGGGGCTCGTGGGTGGTGCTCAACTTCTTCAACTCGACGTGCGTGCCCTGTGTGCGTGAGCACCCCGAGCTGCTCGCGTTCGCCGAGGCCCAGGCAGATCTCGGGGTGGACGCGGCGGAGCTCTACACCATCGTCAACGACGACAGCGACGAGGCGGTGCGCGACTTCTTCGCGGACAACGGCATCACCTGGCCGATCGTCCACGACGACGACGGCACGATCGCCGTGGCCTTCGGTGTGGCGAAGGTGCCCGAGACCTGGGTGGTCAGCCCGACCGGAGTCGTCGTCGCCCGGTTCACCGGACAGGTCTCAGCAGACGGGCTGGCGGCGACGCTGGAGCAACTGCGCGCGGCGGGCTCGCCATGAGCGGCGCGCGCCGGCTCAACCGCGGCCTCAAGTCCTGGCCGGGGTGGGTCGCCCTCGTGCTGGTCGCGGTGGCGCTGCTCGCCGTCGGCGCAACCCGTGACGGCGGCCTGCAGACCGCGCAGGACCGGATCGACGCCGTCTCGCGGCGCCTCGCCTGCCCGACGTGCGACGGCGAGAGCGTGTTCGAGAGCCGGGCGTCGGCGTCGGAGAACATCCGCCGGGAGATCGCCCGGCAGGTGTCGGCCGGCCAGCTGAGCGACGACGAGATCGTCGCCGAACTGGAGGAGCGCTTCGGTGCCGCAGTGCTGCTCGTGCCGAAGTCGAGCGGGCTCGACGCGTTGATCTGGGTGCTGCCCGTCGCCGTCGTGGTGGTTGCCGTGGCCGGGCTGGTGGTGGCTTTCCGCCGCTGGCGTGAGCAGCTCTCGTTGTCCGCCACCGACGCCGACCGAGCGCTCGTCGCTGAGGCGTTGCGAGAGGACGGCGCGCAGCCCGAAGAGACGAAGACGGCCACGACGTGAACCCGGATCGGCTCACCGAGCTCGAGACCGAGCGGCGGTTCCTGCTCGATTCGCTGCGCGACCTGGAGATCGAGCGCGACGCGGGCGACGTCGACGACCACGACTACGAGTCGCTGAAGGAGGGTTACACCGCCCGCGCCGCGGCGGTGCTGCGCGAGCTCGACGCCGGCCACGCACCCGCGCCGGCGCCACTTCGCCGGCGCCGGTGGGGCGTCGTCGCCGCATGGGTTACGGCGGTGGTCGTGTTCGCCGCGGCGGCCGGCGTGTTCGTCGCCCGGCAGTCCGGCGAGCGCTTGCCCGGCGGGTCCGCTGGCGGCGAGCGCAGCGTCAGCGAGCTGCTGAGCGACGCGCGGGCCCAGCTGAACCCCGCCGATCCGTCGCCGGCACTCGACCTGTACGCCCAGGTGCTCGACCTGGAACCCGACAACGCCGAGGCGCTCACGTACCTCGGCTGGCTGAGCGTGCTCTCGGCCGTGCAGGAAGAGGACGACCAGCTCCAGGCGGAGCGGTTCCAGTCCGGCCTGGTGTTGCTGCGCCAGGTGACGCTGTCGGATCCGACGTACGCCGACGCGCACTGCTTCCTCGGCATCTCGCTCTTCCGCTTCGCCGGCGACGCGGAGTCGGCCAAGCCCGAGATCGAGGCCTGCCTCGACGCGAACCCCCCTGCCGACGTGGCCGACCTGGTGGCCACGATGTCCGAGCAGATCGACGAGGCGCTGAGCGAGGGCACCGCGGCGCCCCAGGCGGCTGCTGGTGCTGCAGCTACTGGGGCGGGGGCCAGACGGTCGCGCTGATCACCGCGTCGCGGCTGCGCTCCAACACCCACACGGTGGCCTTGCGCCAGTCGGGCGCGGTGGCGATGGCGGTTCCCATGCGCTGGAGGGCGCCGATCAAGTCGGGGATCACGTCGCCGTGGCTGCAGAGCACGGCGCGGTCGGGCACCTCGAACAGCAGGTCGTGCGCGGCCCCCGCCGAGCTGCCCTCGCCGAGGCGGTCGTCGACGGTCACCTGCAGGCCGCACCCATTGGCGAGCGGCTCGAGCGTCTGCACGCAGCGCACGTAGGGGCTCGACACCAACCGGGTGGGCTGCAGCTTCGCGATCCGCTTGCCGAGGGCGCGGGATTGCTCCCAGCCCGGAGCCGACAACGGTCGCAGCGCGTCGTCGCCCTTCCACGCCTGGCGACTGCCTGCCTTCGCGTGGCGTACCAGGTACACCGCCAAAGCGTCAGCCCTCGCTCGTCATGCGGGCGTGGCGCTCGGTGAGCTGGCGCACCAAGAGGAACCAGGCGACGGCTGCGGCGATGCCGAGAATCCCGCCGAGCGTCGTCCAAAGGGCCTGGTCCTCGATGCGCTCGGCCACGTCTTCGGCCTCGTTGGAGAACCCCGACGACATCATCAGGCCCGCACCGAAGGGGATCATCAGCGTGGGCAGCAGGCCGTAGAGCACCCACCAGATGTTCACGATCGGCGCCACCGGTCGCTGCTTCCACTCCGTGGACCCCGCCGGCACCTCCGGGTCGGAGCCCTTGTAGAGCTCGCGCAGCATCAACCAGGGGATGACGAACAGCAGCGGCGGCAGGAACCAGCCGCCGATCGCCCACCCCGGCGCCCACGTGCGTCCCGGGCGCCCGAAGCGGTCGAGGTTGGTGGCCATGCGGTACATCCAGATCATCGTCAGCACCGCCACGGCGATCGTTGCCATGGACGCCAGGCCGGAGATGATGAGCGCGGGCGCGTACCCGGAGAGGAACTCGTCCTCGTCGATGCGCCCCGCCAGGAAGTCGGCGGCGTCGCCGCGCACCATCAGGTTCGTCACCACGGTGCCCACCTGGCCGAGCCCGACGACGATCATCAGCCACGACAACGCCTTGCCGAGACCGCGCACCCGGGCGAACGGGGTGAAGGCGCCGTACGAGCCTTCGCCGTAGCCGACGTAGCCCGGAGGCGGGGTCAGCCCGCCGGGGGGAGGGGGAGGAGGTAGCTCCATGAGTTGGAGAAGCTACCGCCCGGCGTCGGACGGCAACGACGGGGTCACGACCAGCCGAGCTCGTCGAGGCGGTCGTCGTCGATGCCGAAGTGATGGGCGATCTCGTGGATCACCGTGATGCGTACCTCCTCGACGACCTCGTCGTCGGTGGCGCACATCGCGCAGATCGCGTCCCGGTAGATCGTGATCACGTCCGGCAGCGCGAGCGAGTAGTCGTCGCGTTCGGTCAGCGGCACGCCGACGTACTCGCCGAGCAGATCGGGATCGTCGGGATGCGCGTCATCGACGCGCACGACGACGTTGTCCATCGCCGCGCGCAGCTCGTCGGGCAGCGTGGCGATCGCGTCGCGAACGAGGCCGTCGAAGCGCCACGGCGGCACGTCGGTCACGGGCTCCATCGTCGCGCGCGGCATGGCGAGCCCGGGCTCAGACGACCTTCAGGCTGGGGCTGAACACCTTCTTCGGCTTCAGCTCCTGCGCGATCCGCCCCGCGATCTCGTGGAAGATGCGCCCCGTCTCGCTGTCGGGCGCGATGGCGGCGATGGGTCGGCCGTCGTCGCTGCCTTCACGCAGCGCGGAGACGATCGGGATTCGCCCGAGCAGGGGGACGCCGAGCTCGTCGGCGAGCTCCTGACCGCCGCCGGCGCCGAAGATCTCGTAGCGCTTCCCGTCGTCGCCGGTGAACCACGACATGTTCTCGATCACGCCCTTCACCGGCAGGTGCACCTTCAACGCCATCGCCGCCGCCAGCCGGGCGACCTTCTGCGCCGCCGGCTGCGGTGTCGTCACCACGTACACCTCGCCGCGGGGCAGGTACTGGCTGAGGCTGATCGCGATGTCGCCGGTGCCGGGGGGCATGTCGACCAGCAAGAAGTCCGGCTCGTCCCAGAACACGTCGGTGAGGAACTGCTCCAGCGCCTTGTGCAGCATCGGCCCCCGCCAGATCACCGCTTGGCCCTCGGGCACGAAGTACCCGATCGAGATGCACCGCACGCCGTAGGACTCGGGCGGCACGAGCATCGAGTCGATGACGACGGGCTCGCGATCGGCACCGAGCATGCGCGGGATCGAGTAGCCGTAGATGTCGGCGTCGACGATGCCCACCGAGTGGCCCTGCGCGGCGAGCGCCACGGCGAGGTTCGTCGTGACGCTGGACTTGCCGACCCCGCCCTTGCCGGAGGACACGAACAGTGGGCGGGTCCGCGAACCCGGCTGAGCGAAGGGCACCGCGCGCCCCTCGGCATGACCGTGCGCGTGCGCTTGGCCGCCTGTCGAGGTGGGGTCGCCGTGGAGCTTGCGGCGCACGTCCTCGCGCTCGTCGTCGGTCATCGTCGTGAACTCGAGATCGACCGCCCGCACGCCGTCGAGCGCGGCGACCGCGGCGGTGACCCGGTTCTGGATCTCGTTGCGCAGCGGGCAGCCGGCGACGGTGAGAGCGACGAGCACCGCCACGGTGCCGTCGGCGCGGACGTCGACGTTGCGCACCATGCCCAGATCGACGATCGAGCGACGCAGCTCGGGATCCTCCACGGGTCGGAGGGCGTCGACTACCTGCTCGGTGGTGGGCATCAGGGGGCGCTCCAGGACGAGTCGGGAATTTCCACTACGGCGATAGGTAGAATACCGGCCGTGGCTGCGAGCGGCTCACCCTCTCCCTCCCAACTCGACCCGGGAGCCTTCACCGCCACGGTGTCGGCGATCACCCACGCGTTCGGTGACCCCACGCGCCGGGCGATCTACCTGTTCGTGCGGGAGCACTCCCATGCCGACGCCACCGCCGCGTCCGGCGATTCAACGGGGGTGACCGCGGCCCAGGTCGCCGAGACGTTCGGCCTGCATCCGAACGTCGCCCGCCATCACCTCGACAAGCTCGCCGCCGGGGGCCACGTCGAGGTCGCCGTCGCCCGCCTCGCCGGCGGTGGCGCCGGACGGCCGTCGAAGCACTACACCGCGGTCGGCGAAGACCCCGCCCGTGAGTTCCCCGTGCGCAGTGACGACCTCGTGCTGTCGCTGCTCGGCAAGGCGCTGGCCCTGCTGCCGAGCGCCGCCGCCGAGGCGATGGCCGAAGATGTCGGCCAGGAGTACGGCCGAGCGATGGCGGCCGGGTTGACCGGGGCCGACCTCGCCGCCGGGCAGCGCAACCTGCGCTCGGCGATGCAGGCAGTCGCCGACGCCCTCACCGCGCATGGCTTTGCCGCCCACACCGACCAGCGCCACGATCAGCTGCGGATCGTCAACCAGCACTGCCCGTTCGGCAACGTCGCCATCGAGCATCCCGTCATCTGCGCCGTCGACCGAGGGATGGTGAAGGGCATGCTCGCCGCGTTGTACGGCGATACCGACGTGAGCACGCAGATGTCGCGCCCCCAGGGCGACACGTTCTGCGCGACGGCCGTCTGAGGGGTCCCCCGCCGGTAGCGTTCGCGTCGTGGACGTTCGCATCGGCATCACGCACGCAGCTCGTGAGATCGCCCTCGAGGTGGGCGAGGACGGGCGTGAGGCCGCCGTCGCGGCCGTCGAGGCGGCGCTTGCCGGCGCCACCGACGTGCTCTGGCTCACCGACAAGCGGGGCCGCCGCACCGGGGTCACGGCGGCGAAGATCGCGTACGTCGAGCTCGGCGCCGTCGACGGAGACCGCCGCATCGGCTTCGGGAGCTGACTCTGGACCTGCTCGCCCGTCGGCTGCTGTTCGTCACCGGTAAGGGTGGCGTCGGCAAGACGACGGTCGCCGCGGCGCTCGCCCAGCTTTCCGCCATCTCGGGCCGGAGCACCCTCGTGTGCGAGATGGACGCGAAGGGCTCGCTCGCCGCCGCGTTCGACCATCGGCCGTTCGATTTCACGCCTCGCCAGGTGATGCCGGGGCTGTCCGGGATGGCGATGAACACCGAGGACTCGCTCCGTGAATACCTGCGCCTCTTCGTGCGCATCCCCCTCGTCGCCCGCATCGGCCCGCTCGCCCGCACGTTCGACTTCGTGGCCGACGCCGCGCCCGGCGTGAAAGAGGTGCTCTCGGTCGGCAAGCTCGCCTACGAGGTGCGTGAGCGCCACTACGACCTCGTCGTCGTCGATGCCGAGGCGAGCGGGCACATCGTCGGTCAGATCACCGCGCCACGCGCGATCGCCGAGCTGGTCCACGTCGGGCTGATCCGCGAGCAGACCCAGTGGATGAACGACCTGCTCGAAGACCCCGCCGTCACCGGGGTGGTCGTCGTCACGACACCCGAGGAGATGCCCGTCACCGAGACGATCGAGCTCATCGGGAGATTGCGCTCGCAGACGCGGGTCGCGCTGTCGGCGATCGTCGCCAACCGCGTGCTGCCCGAGCTCTTCGGCCGTCGCGACGAAGAGGCGTTCGCGCGCCTCGGCGAGGAACCGGCGCGCCAGGTGCTGCGCGACGCCGTCGGCGACCAGGTCGACGCCGTGCTCGACGCAGCACGCCTGCTCGTCGCCAGGCGGCGCGGAGGGGCCGAACACCTTGAACGCCTCGCGTCCGAGCTCGCCGGGGGGCCGCCGGTGCTGTTCGTGCCCGAGCTGTTCACCAGGACCACCGGTCCGCGCGCCGTGCAACAGGTGGCCGAGGCGCTCGCCGCCGAGCTCGACATCGAGGGCGGCGCGGCTGGAGTGGCGAGCTGATGGCGCGGCGATCACGACCAGCGGTGGCGGCCGGGCTCGACGAGCTGCTCGCCGCGAAGGAGATGGTGCTCGTCTGCGGCTCCGGCGGGGTCGGCAAGACCACGGTCGCCGCCGCACTCGCCGCGCAGGCGGCGATCGAGCTCGGCGGCCGCGTGCTGGTGCTCACCGTCGACCCCGCCAAGCGGTTGGCCAGCGCGATGGGGCTCAAGTCGTTCGGCAACGTGGAGACGCGCGTCTCGCTGGAGGGCCTGGTCGAGGACGGGCGCCAGGTGCGCGGCGAGCTGTGGGCGGCGATGCTCGACACGAAGGCGGGCTGGGACGAGCTGATCCGTCGGCATGCACCGGACGCGGCGACGCGCGACGCGGTGCTCGCCAACCCGCTGTACCAGAACATCACCGGGCGGTTCGTCAACAGCCACGACTACATCGCGATGGAACGGCTGCACGAGGTGCATCGCAGCGGGTCGTATGACCTCGTCATCGTCGACACTCCGCCGTCGCGCAACGCGCTCGACCTGCTCGACGCGCCGGCGCGCATGGCGGAGTTCTTCGGCAGTCGCCTGCTGCGCTGGCTCACCGTGCCGTACCGCAGCCGGATGCTGACGCTCGCCTCCAAGCCCTTCTACCAGATCGCCGATCGGGTGCTCGGCTCGCACTTCCTCGAGGACATCGCCGAGTTCTTCATCCTGTTCCAGCGGATGGAGTCCGGTTTCGTCGAGCGCGCCCGGGAGGTGGAGCTGCTGCTCACCGACCCCCGCTCCACCTTCGTCGTCGTCAGCACGCTCGAGGCCGCCCCGGCGCACGAGGCGTGCTACTTCGTCGACGAGCTCGACCGCCGGGGCCTGCCTCTCGGCGCCGTGGTGCTGAACAGGGTGCTGCCCGACGCGATCCGCGCCCCTGGCGCGACGCGGGCGGCGAGGGAGCTGGCCGCGGCGCTCGACGCGGGATCGCTCGCCGCCGACGCGGCCCGGGCGGCCGGCATCGACGCCGACGCCGCCGAGCGCATCCTCACCGAGGTGGCGGCGCGCTTCCACGACGTCGCGGTGGTCGCGAAGGGCGAGGCGGAGCGGCGCAGCGAGCTCGCCTCCCTCGCGCCGGTCGTCGCGTCGGCCCCTGCGCTGCCGAGCGACGTGCACGACCTCGAGGGGTTGTTGGTGCTCGGCGATCATCTCTGGCGGGGGTGAATTCAGGCAGACTGAGCGCCCATGGCCACGCTCGTCGAGCTCCTGCGTCAGCACACCGACCTGTCCCGCGAAGAGGTCGAGCACGTCCAGGCGCTGACGAGCGAATGGGGCATGTTGGCCGATCTCAGCTTCGCCGATCTGTTGCTGTACGTCCCGACGACCGATGCCCGCTGGCTGGTCGCCGGGCAGGTGCGCCCGGCCACCGGGCAGACGATCTACACCGCCGACTGGGTCGGGAGCTGGGCCAACGAGTCGGAGAAGCCGCTGCTGTCACGCGCCCGTGAAGAGGGCGCGATCGTCGAAGGTGAGATCGAGGTCGAAGACCGCGCCGAGCCGGCGCGCATGCTTGCCATCCCGGTGCGCTTCGCCGGCCGCCCGATCGCCGTGCTGACCCGCGAATGGTCGACGCGCTCAGGACGCCAGCCCGGTGAGCTGGAGCGCACGTACCTCGCCCTCTTCCAACGGTTCGCGGCGATGATCGCCGAAGGGCTGTTCCCCTATTCCGGGCGCACCGCCGACTCCAGCGCCGCGCCGCGCGTCGGCGACGGCGTGCTCGTGCTCGACGACGACGCGAGGGTGCGGTACGCGTCGCCAAACGCGGTATCCGCCCTGCACCGGGTGATGATCGGCGCGAACGCCGTCGGCGAGACGCTGGCCGAGCTGGGGTTCAACGACAGCCCGGTCCGCCAGGCGTTCGAGCGCCGCGAGCCCGTGATCGAGGAGTTCGACCAGACGGCCGAGGTCACCTTGTTGACCCGCTGCCTGCCGATCCTGTCCGGGGGGGCGGTCACCGGCGCAGTGATGCTGCTGCGCGACGTCACCGAGCTGCGCCGGCGCGACCGCCTGCTGCTGTCGAAGGACGCCACCATCCGCGAGATCCACCACCGGGTGAAGAACAACCTGCAGACGATCTCGTCGCTGTTGCGCCTGCAGGCCCGGCGGCTGTCCTCGCCAGAGGCGAAGGCCGCCGTGCAGGAGTCCGTCCGGCGCATCCGCACCATCGCGCTGGTCCACGAGACGCTTTCGCGCGACCCCGGCGAGAACGTGGCGTTCGTCGAGATCTGCAGACCGCTGATGCGCCTCGCCGAGGAGAGCCTGCAGAGCCCGGACCGCCCGGTGCGGTTCGTGCTGCACGGAGACGGCGGCAGGCTGCCGGCAACGATCGCCACCCCGCTCTCGGTGGTGCTCACCGAACTGCTGCAGAACGCCGTCGACCACGGCTTCCCCGAGGGCAGCGACGGCGGCACGGTGGTGGTGCAGCTCGACTCCGGCGACGACGAGCTACGTGTCCGGGTGGTCAACGACGGCCGGGGCCTCGAACCCGGCTTCGACCTGAACGACGCGACGAGCCTCGGCTTGTCGATCGTGCGCACCCTCGTCACCACCGAGCTCAACGGCACGATCGAGATGAGGGCCGGTTATCCGGACGACTTCGTCGCTGCCGGGATGGACGAGCACCGCCGCGGCGACGGCGCGGTGGTCGACGTGCGCGTGCCGGTGTGAGCGCGCGGGCCTCAGCCTGCGGCGCGAGCGCGAGCCACCATGCGGCGGCGGATGTTGCGCCGCTCCTCTTCTGACATCCCGCCCCAGATCCCCGAGTCCTGGTTGGTGTCGAGCGCGTACTGCAGGCAGTCGTCGTGCACCGGGCACTCGGCGCACACCTCCTTCGCGCGTTCGATCTGCACCAACGCCTGACCCGTGGTGCCGACCGGGAAGAACAGGTCGGGGTCGGTGTCGCGGCAGATGGAACGGGTCCGCCAGCCGTAGTCGGCATTGGCGAGCGCGAGCATGGAAGCGAGGATCGTCACGGTGGGGCTCCCGAGTAGGAATCGAGGCGGACGCTGGATTGTGACTGCGTTCACGTTCTCCGCTGCACAACGGCGCGGAAAATGTTCTTGCAGGCTGCAACGAAACCTAAGATGACCGAGCCCGACCTCGCAAGGGGCTAGGGGCACATTTTCCGTGACATTGACATCTTGTGAAGACCGTGTCCGTACACAGCCCCCAGATCATCGCTCATCGTGGCGCGTCTCGCGCCGAACATGAGAACACGATCGCCGCGTTCCGGCGGGCCGGCGCCCTCGGCGCCGATGCCGTCGAGCTCGACGTTCGCGCGCTGGCGAGGTCCCCTCGTCCGCTGGCCCCGCCGCTCGTCGTGCACCATGACGCCTTGCTGGCCGACGGGCGTGCTCTCGGCGATCTCGGCGCCGGCGACGTACCTGCGCACGTGCCGACGCTCGACGCGGCGCTCGACGCCTGCTCGCCGCTGTGGGTGAACGTCGAGATCAAGAACGCCGAGGGTGAAGCAGGTTTCGACCCGACGGACGGCATCGCCGACGCGGTGGTGGCCGCGCTCCGCGCCCGGCCCGAGCCGGCGGCGACGTGGCTGATCTCGTCGTTCCGCATGGAGACCGTGGATCGGTGCCGCGCGGTGGAGCCCGAGATCCGCACCGCTTGGCTCACCGTCGGCGGCCCTGAGCTGGCGACCCGCCGCGGCATCGACTCGGTCGTCGAATTGGTGCGTGAGCGTGGGCACCAAGCGCTGCACCCGTTCTACGCCTACGTCACCGCCGAGCTCGTGCACGCCTGTCACGACGCCGGGCTCGCCCTCAACGCGTGGACCTGCGACGAGCCCGAGCGCATGCAGGAGATGGCCCGGTGGGGGGTCGACGGCATCTGCACGAACGTGCCCGACGTGGCGCTCGCCGCACTCCGCCGGCCGGGCGGGTCCCGCGCCGAGGGGCCTCAGGACTGAGCAGGCCCCCACGGCGGCAGCGTGCGCGCCGGGAAGGCGAGGCGCACCGCGTCGGGAACGTGGTGCAGCTCCAGCCGCTCGGTCTCGCCCAGGTAGTCGCCGTCCACCTGGTAAGGGAACCGCCGCTGCGAACCGGTGACCGGCTCGATCGACACGCTGCGCACGTCTTCGTGCAGGGCGAGGTGCGCGTTCGGTCGCACACCCCCGCCGCGCAGTGCTCCTGCCAGCGAACCGAGGATGGCGGTGGCCCGCATCGTGTTGAACGTCACCACGACGAGCGCCCGGTCGAGAGTGGCCGCGGGGGAGAGGTCGAGCGGGCGGTTGCCGAGGAAGGTGTACGGGCTCGTGTTGAGCACGATGGAGAAGTAGCCGTCCTCCACCACCTCGCCGTGGTCGGGCACGACGCGAAAGTGCGGTGAACGGCGGTCGTACGTGCTCAGCCAGGTCTTCAAGGCCGCCCAGACGAAGAGCGGATGCCCCGCCCAGCGCTTCATCGACGCCCGCTTCTCGACGGCCTTCACCACCGCCGCGTCGTAGCCGACGCCGGTGTGGAAGCAGAAGAAGCGGCCGTTGACCCGCCCGAGCCCCGTCGGGCGGATGGCGTCGGGGGCATTCAGCCCGACGACGAGCAGCCTCGCCGCGGCGACGGGATCGTTCGGCATGCCGAGGGTTCTCGCGAACACGTTCGTGCTGCCGCCGGGCAGCACGCCGAGAGCGGTGTCAGTGCCGGCGACCCCGGTGGCCACCTCGTTCAACGTGCCGTCCCCGCCGTATGCCACGACCAGGTCGACGCCGCGGCGGGCGGCGTCCTGGGCGAAGCGGGTGGCATGGCCTCTGCGGCTGGTCTCGACGATCGCCACGTCGTGCCCGCGGGACAGCACCTGATGCACGACCACCGTGTTGCGGGCCGTCACCGACGAAGCGAAGCTGTTGACGACCAGGACTATCCGCAAGGTGGCCGACGGTACTAGAGCGGGTTGGGTGCCACGACGGCCGGTCGGCAACAATGCTTCTCATGAACGTGATCGTGTGCGTGAAGCAGATCCCCGATCCGGCCGAGCCGGGCGCGTTGGATCCGGCCACCAACACGCTCCAGCGCTCCGGCAAGCTCATCCTCGATGAGTCCGACAGCTACGGGGTCGAGATGGCCCTGCAGCTCGTCGATGCCGCGGGCGGGGGCGAGGTGAGCCTGGTGTCGATGGCGCCGAACGGCGAGGTGTCCGGGATGCGTACGGCGCTCGCCATGGGCGCCGCCAAGGGCGTGCTGGTTTCGGACCCGTCCCTGCAGGGCTCCGACGCCCTCACCACGGCGAAGGTGCTCGCGGCCGCCGTGCAGCGCCTCGGCGGTGCCGACCTCGTGATCGCCGCCACCGAGTCGAGCGACGGCTACACCGGCACCGTTCCCGAGCAGATGGCCGAGGTGCTCGGCCTTCCCTCGGTGACGTTCGCGAAGAAGGTCGCCATCGAGGGCGCCACGTTGAAGGCCGACCGCCAGACCGAGGCCGGCTTCGACGAGGTCACCTGCGCCCTGCCGGCGGTGATCAGCGTCACCGCGGGCGTCGTCGAGCCGCGCTACCCGAGCTTCAAGGGGATCATGGCCGCGAAGTCGAAGCCGGTCGACACCGTCACCGCCGCCGACCTCGGTGTGAACCCTGTCGGGTGGGACGGTGCCGGGCAGAAGATCACGAACGTCGGCCAGGCCGAGGCCCGCGCCGCGGGCGAGATCATCGAAGACGACGGAGAGGCATTCGGCAAGATCGTCGAGTTCCTCGAGAACATGAAGGTCATCTGAGGAGCGAGCAGACCATGGCGATCAACAACATCTGGGTGTTCGCGCAGGTCGCGAACGGAGCCCCCACCTCGGGCACGCTCGAGCTGCTCACCAAGGCCCGCTCGCTCGGCGGCACCGTGTCGGCGTGGGTCGGCGGCGACGCCGCAGCCGCCGCGGGTGCACTCGGCGAATACGGCGCGTCGAAGGTGTACGCCACCGGCGATCTCGCCGGCAAGCTGCCCGGCGCGGCCGTGTCGGCGGCGATGAAGGCCACCATCGACGGCGGCGACGCCCCCGACCTGGTGCTGTTCCCGCAGACCTACGAGGCCCGCGACGTGCTCAGCCGGCTGTCGGTGAAGCTCGACAAGACCCTGCTCACCAACAACGTCGAGCTCTCCGTCGACGGCGACTCGGTCAGCGTGACCACTCCGATCTTCGGCGGCAACACACTGGTCACCACCACCTTCACCGGGTCCGGGCCGCACCTCGCCGCGTTTCGGCCGAAGAGCTTCACCCCCGAGCCCGGCGGTGGCTCCCCGGCAGAGGTCGTCGCGGTGGCGGTGCCCGAGCTCGGTGCCTCCGGCTCGGCGACGGTCACCGCGGTGCACGTCGAGGAGACGACCGGCCCCAAGCTGGACGAGGCCGACGTCGTCGTCGCCGGTGGCCGTGGCCTCGGCGAATCCGAGAAGTTCGCGCTGATCGAGACGCTGGCCAAGCTGCTGAAGGGCGCGCCGGGCGCGTCGAGGGCGATCGTCGACGCCGGTTGGGTGCCGTACAGCTACCAGGTCGGCCAGACCGGCAAGGTCGTCAAGCCGAGCCTTTACATCGCCGCCGGCATCTCCGGCGCCACCCAGCACATGGTGGGCATGAAGGGCGCGAAGAACATCATCGCGATCAACAAGGACAAGGAAGCGCCGATCTTCGGCATCGCCGACCTCGGCATCGTCGGCGACGTCCACAAGGTGCTGCCCAAGCTGATCGAGGCACTCCAAGCCCGCTAGCCAACCGGTCGAAGCAGTCCGCTCAGGCGGCGTCGTGCGCGCTCACCGCGACCGTCAGCCCGTCGGCGGGGTCGTGCGCGGCCAGCTGTAGCGCCCATCCGAGGCTCGCCTCGCCGGCGTCCCACCACCACCACGTCAGCTCGCCGGCGAGCTCACCGAGCTCTTCCGCGGCGACCGGCCAGTGCTGCGCGACCCCGCCGATCGCAGCGAGGGTCCACCAGGCCGCGAACCGGCCGAGCGCGGCACCCCGTCTGCGGCCGTGGGCGCCACCCGACGCACCGGCCCAGGCGAGCCAGGCGAGGGCTGCCGCGGGCGGGAGCCGGGCCGCGCGGGTGCCGGCGGGCAACCCCAGCGCGCCCAGCGCGTCGGCAAGGCCACCACCCTCGACCGCGACCACCTCGACGCGCCCGTTCGACGACGCCGTCCACGGCTCCAGCAGCTGGCGCACGGCGGCATGCAGCTCGTCGTCGTCCACCCGCTCGGCGCCGGCACCGGCGACCGGCTCGACCGCCGCGAACTGCGCGGCCGGCGGCAGAGGCGGCGAGGGGAACTCGGCGCCCCCGGTGGTGTACTCGGCCAGCGCATAAGCAGGTTCCCACGGCGCCAGCGCGTAGGGCAGGTCGAGCACGTCGGGCAGGCCGGTGCCGTCGACGGTCTCGCCGCGCAGCACGCACTCGTGGGCGACGAAGGCCGCCCGGGGGCCAGGTGGCAGGTGTGGCGCGAGATCGCTCCAGCGGTGGTGCTGCGCGACCACCTCGGTGAGTGGGCCGATCGCGAACCGGCCGCTCCCCTCGTCGACGACGCGTGCGGCCCACTCCGCCGGCGCGAGCAGCGCGAGGCGGTACTCGGCGAGCGTCGCCGCCGGCCACAGCTGGCGACCCGTGTGCACGGCCCAGCGCGCGCGGTCGCGCAGGCGCAACAGCCCCTCCCAGTCGCGGTTCGTGCAGCGGGCGTCGACGAGGTGCACCAGCGCGTCGAGGTCGGCGCGGGCGACGAGGTCGTCGAGGGGTTCGTCTACACCATCGGCCACGGGTACCTGCGGCCCGCGGAGTCGATCGGGAACACCGGGTGCTCGAGCACCAAGCGTGCCCTCTCGCGCATCGCGGCCACCTCCTCGTCGTCGAGCAGCGTGCACATCGCGAGCGGCGCAGCGTCGGCAACCTGGCGTACTGCCGAGAGCAGATCCGCGGGGATCGGCTCGCCGCCGAACTCCCAGATGACGGTGCGCAGCTTGAAGTCGCTGGAGAAGCAGAGCCCGTTGTCGATCGCCCACACCTTGCCGGCGGTGTCGACCAGGCAGTGGCCGCCCTTGCGGTCGGTGTTGTTGGCGACGAGGTCGAGCACCGCGATCGCGCGGAGCTGATCGTGCAGCTCGGGCCGCTGCTCGTACATCGTGAAGTAGTGCTCCTCGAACACCGCGTCGACGAACCACTGCAGTGAGCCCTCGCCGAGGGGACCGTCGCGCAGCACGGTCGGCGGCACTGCGTGCAGCCCCATCGCCTCCGACAACAGGTACGCGGCGACCTCGCGCTTGTGCAGCCCCGGGGGGAAGTCCCACAGCGGGCGTTCACCGCGCAGCGGCTTGTAGATCGCCTGGCAGGAGCCCTCGCCGAGCGTCAGGCCGACGAGGAACGTCGCGTTGGAGGCCCACGGCATGCGGCCGACGAGCTCGATCTCGCCCTCGCGAAGCAGCGTCGTCGGGTCGAGCGTCATCGCCGGTCGTCCTCAGTTCATCCGCGGGCAGTGGTGGCCGTCGGGGTCGATCGGCAGCCCGCAGAAGATGCATCCGGGTCGCCCGGCGGCGACCACCTGCTCCGCCCGTTGGCAGAACGCCAGCGCCTGAGCCGCGGTGATCCGCACCCGCACCCGCCCACGGTCCACCTCGGCCTCGCCGGACGTCGCGCCGCCGGCGAGCGGTGTTCCCGGTTCCTCGTCGTCCTCGTCCTGCGCGTCGTCGTCGAGGTCTCCCGGGACGAGCTCGTCGAGCTGGACGACGAACTGGTCGGAGTCGGGGTCGAACCCGAGCCCGATCGAGCCGAGCGTGAACGCGGCGACGAGGGGCTCGGAGATGGTGCTCGCGGTGACGCTCGTCGGCCCCGGTGCGGGCTGCAGGTCGCCGAGGATCCGGCGTAGGTACTGCGCTATCGCGGCCACCTGCTGCTTCTCGCATTTCACGGCGACCACCCGCTCGTCGTCGCTGGCCTGCAGGTAGAAGGTGCGCTGGCCGGGTTCGCCGACGGCGCCGGCGGTGAAGTCGAGGACCTCGGCGAACTCGAAGTAGACGCTCATCGCCACCGCCTCACGACGGCGCCAGCTCGACGAGCGAGCCGCCCGTGGAGTTGACCGCGAGCACGATCGGGCCACTCGAGGTGTAGGCGATGGCCGAGATCGAGCACGTGCTGATCACGATGCGCTGGAACAGGTCGAGGTGCGTGCCGAGGGCGTGCGCGACCGCGGCCTTGATCGGGTCGGCGTGGGACACGCACACCACCGTCTTTCCGGGGTGGGCCTCACGCAGCCGATCGAGGGTGGAGACCATGCGCAGCTGCATCTCGACGAAGCTCTCCCCGCCGGGGAAGCGGAACGTCGAGGGGGCACGCTGCACGGTCGCCCATTCCGGCTTGCTCATCAGCTGCTTCAGCGGCCGGCCGGTCCACTCGCCGAAGTCGCATTCCGACAGGCCGCTCACGACGCTCACCTTCATCCCCCGTGCGGCGGCGATCGGCGCCGCCGTCTGGCGGGCCCGCTCGAGCGGCGAGGCGTACACCGCGTCGACCTCGGCCAGCTCGGCGATCCGCTGCGCAGCCCGCCGGGCCTGCTCGTGGCCGGCCGCGGCGAGCGACAATCCCCTCGCCCGCCCCGGCAGCACCTTGCCCGTCGTCGGTGTCTGCCCGTGGCGGACGAGGAGCAACGTCGTCGGGGGTGACGGGGAGGATCGCTTCGTCGCCATTCCTGATGCCAACCTAGTGGCCGATGCCGTCACCTCGTCCACCGCTCGGCGACCTGGCCGGGCAGGTGGCCGCATGCCGCACCTGCCCACGTCTCGTCGAGTGGCGGGAGCTGGTCGCGCGCGAACGCCGGGCCGCGTTTCGCGACGAGGTGTACTGGGGGCGCGGCGTCCCGGGCTTCGGCGATCCCGACGCACGCGTGTTGGTGCTCGGTCTTGCTCCTGCCGCGCACGGGGCGAACCGCACCGGGCGCGTGTTCACCGGTGACCGCAGCGGTGACTGGCTGTACCGGGCGATGTACCGGGCCGGACTGGCGAACCAGCCGGAGTCGGTGTCGGCCGACGACGGCCTCGCGCTGCGCGGGGCGTGGGTGACCGCCGCGGTCAAGTGCGCCCCTCCCGCCAACCGCCCGCTCCCCACGGAGCGCGCCGCGTGTTCGCCGTTCCTGCAACGTGAGCTGGAGCTGCTCACCGGTCTGCGCGTCGTCGTCTGCCTGGGGGCGTTCGCGTACGAGGTGATGTGTGCCGAGCTCGGCGTGCGCCCCCGGCCGCGCTTCGCCCACGGGGCCGAGGTAGAGGTCGCCGAGCACGGTCTGACCCTCGTCTGCTCGTTCCACCCCAGCCAGCAGAACACGTTCACCGGACGGCTGAACGAGGCGATGCTCGACGCCGTGTTCACCCGGGCCGTGGCGCTCGCCTGGCCCGGCGTCGGCGGTCCCCCGTGATGTCTACCTACCGGTCGGTAGGGATTAGTGTGGGACACGTGACCCCGCAGGAAGTCCTCACCGAGCTCGAGCCCGTCGTCGGCGAGCTGCTCGAGCGTCATCTGGCCACGGCGAAGGAGTGGTTCCCCCACGAGCACGTGCCCTACGGGCGCGGGCGCGACTTCGACCACGATCACGTGTGGAGCGAGGCCGACACCGACATCGGCGGTGGCGAACTGTCCGACGGCGTGCGCAGCGCGCTGTTCGTGAACCTGCTCACCGAGGACAACCTGCCGTACTACTTCCGCGACATCGAGCGGATGCTCGGCAGCGACGGCGCGTTCGGCGAGTGGACCAGGCGGTGGACCGCGGAAGAGGGCCGCCACTCGATCGCCATCCGCGACTACCTCACCGCGACGCGCGCCGTCGACCCGGTGGTGCTCGAGCGGGCCCGGATGGCCCAGGTGTCCGGCGGTCAGGTACCCCAGCCGATGAGCGCCCTCGCCGGCATCGTCTACGTGTCGCTGCAGGAGCTCGCCACCCGGATCGCGCATCGCAACACCGGCAAGCTGATCGGCGACCCCGCCGGCTACGACGTGATGGCCCGGGTGGCTGCCGACGAGAACCTGCACCACCTCTTCTACCGCGACCTCACGGCGGCCGCGATCGAGGCCTCGCCGTCCGACCTCGTGATCGCGATCGAGGCCGTGGTGCGGACGTTCGCGATGCCCGGCACCGGCATTCCCGACTTCGAGCGCCACAGCGCGGCGATCGCCGCCGCCGGCATCTACGACGTGGCGATGTTCCACGAGCAGGTGCTCGTCGCGGTGGTGATCAAGCAGTGGCGCATCCCGGAGCTGACCGGGCTGACGGCCGAGGCGGAGACCGCGCGTGACGCGCTGCTCTCCCGCATCGAGCGGGTGGGCAAGTTGGCCTCCAAGATGGCCGCCCGCCGCGAGCGCGCCTCGGTCTCCTAGGAGGGTCTCCTGGGAGCGACTGAGCCGCTCGCTCGGTCTGGTCTCAGGCGGGACCGGGCTCAGGCGGGGCGGCCTTCTTCTTCGGCGGGGGCACACCCACCGCGGGCGCCCTGTCCGCGAACTCGGGCCACCGGCGGCGGCTGACGATGGACAGCGTGCGCAGCAGCTTCATCGCCGTCGCGTCCTCCTGCGCCGGGCGGGCGACGATCGAGCCGTCGGCGATCATGCGGTTGACCACCTCTTCGCCGAGCTCGGTGCGCACGATCGTCAGCGTCCAGTCGTTGTCCTCGCCGATGCCGCCGGTGGATACGTCGGCGTGTTCGGCGGAGAAGTCGGGGCAGCACTTGCAGCCCTGACGCGTCCACTGGTGGCACTCCTTCAGGTCGATCTCGTGGTACGAGCCGTCCTTCATCCAGATCTGGAACACGCCCTTGATGTTCATCTTCTGCATCTCGGACTTGCGCAGCCCGTACTTCGCCTCGAACAGCTCGGGGAAGATCGAGTCGTCGAACGTCTTCGAGCAGAGCAGGCCGATGTTGAAGAGGAACGGCCTCGACACCTTGCCCGCCTTGCGGTTCCACATCACCGGCGGGGACGACGTCTGGCAGCCCATGCCGACGAGCGCGAGTCGGCTGTGGCCGGCCGTCCTCGCGTCGCGCAACGCGAGCGGGTTGGCGCAGTACGTGTAGCGGCTGCCGGCCGTAGCCAGGATCTCGTCCTTCGTCGACACCACCGCCGGCTTGGCCTTCCACGCGTCGTCGGGCTCGACCCCGCTGACGAGCGCGGCGTCGATGTAGTCGTGCTCGCGCAGCCAGATCAGCATCGCCGAGACGAAGCCACCGTCCTGGCCCATCTGGTGCACCATCGAGTCGCTCGCCCGGGTGAGCAGCAGCTGACGCCAGATCCCGCCCATCTCGTCGGGCTCGCGCTCGCGACCGAACAGGTGGACGTCGGCGGCGGGCTCCCACGAGCGGAACCGGGGACAGGCGCGGGTGCACGTGGTGCACCCCTTCTCGCCGTGGATGCAGTTCGTCGGGCCGAGCTCTTCTTCTAGGTGGAACGGCAGGTACTTGCCCTCGGAGTGCTCGTAGCCGATCACGTCGTGCGGGCAGGTGACCACGCAGCCCGCGCAGCCAGTGCACAACCCTGTCGTGATCACCTCGGCGTACAGCTCTTTCCACTGCGCGGTCCAACGCTCGGCCTTGGCCGGCGCGGACCCGGACGTCGTCGTGGGGGCCATGGAAGCCAATCTACGCTGAGCCCTCCGACGGGCCAGGTGCCGGTTCGTCGCGGGCCGAGAAGACGAAGGGGGCGCGATGGGGATCATCGGGGAGCGGGTGGTGCGCACCGAGGACCCGGCGCTCGTCACCGGCCGGGCTACCTTCGTCGACAACCTCGACCTCGCGGGCGCTGCCCACGTTGCGTACGTGCGCTCCACCATGGCGCATGCGCGCCTCGCGGCCATCGACACTTCGGCCGCTGCCGAGATGCCCGGCGTGCTCGCCGTCCTCACCGCCGCCGACCTCGCCGCGGACGGAATCGGGCCGATCCCGGTCGACATGCCGATGCTGCCGTCGACGATGCCGCGGTACGCGCTCGCAGTCGACACGGTGCGCTTCGTCGGCGAGCTCGTCGCCGCCGTGGTCGCGAATACACGGGCCGAGGCGGTCGACGCGGCCGAGGCGGTCGTCGTCGACTACGAGCCGCTGCCCGCGGTGATCGACCCCGAAGCGGCCGAGCGAGGTGACGTGCTGCTGTTCCCGCACCTCGGCACGAACGTCTGCTTCGACCTGCCGTCGCAGGGATCCGCGGTGTCGTTCGACGACTGCGAGGTGGTCGTGCGGGCGACGATCGTCAACCAGCGTCTCGCCCCCTGCCCGCTCGAAGCGCGCGTCGCGGCCAGCCGGTGGGAGCCCGCCGACGAGCACGGCGAGCGCCGCCTGACCCACTGGCAGGCGAGCCAGGGCGCGCACCCCGTGCGCGACCGGCTGGGCGAGTGGTACGGCCTGCCGCCCGAACGCATGCGGGTGATCACCCCCGACGTCGGCGGGGGGTTCGGGGCAAAGGCGTTCAGCTACGCGGAGGACATGCTGCTGCCGTGGCTGGCTCGACGCGTCGACCGGCCGGTGCGCTACACGGAGAGCCGCAGCGAGAGCATGACCGGGCTCGGTCACGGCCGGGGGCAGGTGCAGCGCGTGGAGATCGGCGGCACCCGGGACGGCCGGGTGCTCGCCTACCGGCTGACGGTGCTCCAGGACGCCGGGGCGTACCCCCGCCTCGGCGCGTTCTTGCCGTTCCTCACGGCGCGCATGCTGACCGGCACGTACGACATCCCCGCGGCCGACCTCACCGCGCGGGCGGTGGTGACGAACACCGTGCCGATCGTCGCGTACCGCGGCGCGGGTCGTCCGGAGGCGGCGGCGGCGATCGAGCGGGCGATCGACATGTTCGCCGCGGAGATCGGCATGGATCCGGCACTCGTGCGCCGGCGCAACCTCGTCGGCGCGGAGCGGTTCCCGTTCACCACCGTGACGGGCACCACCTACGACAGCGGCGACTACGCCGGCGCCTTGGACCGGGTGCTCGCCGCCGCCGGGTACGAGGAGTTGCGCGCTGAGCAGGCGGCACGGCGCGAGCGCGGCGACGCCGTGCAGCTGGGCATCGGGCTCTCGGTGTACGTCGAGATCACCGCGTTGAGCGGCGGCGGTGAGCTCGGCGCGGTGCGGGTGGAGCGCTCCAACGACGGCGACGTGCGGGTCACCGTGGTGACGGGTACGACGCCGTACGGGCAGGGTCACCGCACCACGTGGGCGATGCTCGTCGCCGACCGGCTCGGCGTGCCGATGGAGTGCATCGAGGTCGTCCACGGCGACACCGACCTGGTCGCCCGGGGTGACGTCACCGGAGGCTCGCGCTCGGCCCAGCTCGGGGGTACCAACGTGTGGCGCGCGGCCGGCGTGGTCGCCGAACAGGCCAAGGCCGTGTCGGCACGCCTGCTCGAGGCCGACGCGGCCGACGTGGTGCTCGAAGCCGGCCGGTTCCACGTCGCCGGCGCCCCTTCGATCGCCCGCACCTGGGCCGAGGTGGCGACTGCCGCCGCGGAAGGCGGTGACGACCTGTCGGGCGAGGGCGACTTCGAGCAGGCCGGCGGCACCTTCCCGAGCGGCGCCCACGTCGCCGTGGTCGAGGTCGACACCGAGACCGGCGACGTGCGCCTGCTGCGCCTGATCGCGGTCGACGACGCCGGCCGCATCCTGAACCCGCTGCTCGCCGAGGGCCAGGTGCACGGCGGCCTCGCCCAGGGCGCGGCGCAGGCGCTCTTCGAAGAGGTCGTCTACGACGCGGACGGGAACCCGAAGACGGCGAACTTCGCCGACTACGGGTTCCCCTCGGCCGCCGAGCTGCCCTCGTTCGAGACGGTCCACATGGAGACGCCGTCGCCGCTCAACGACCTCGGCGCGAAGGGCATCGGCGAGAGCGGCACGATCGGGGCCACCCCGGCGGTGCAGAACGCGGTCGTCGACGCGCTCGCCCACTTCGGCGTGCGTCACGTGACGATGCCCTGCACCGCCGAGCGCGTGTGGCGCGCGATCCGCGCCACACGCGTCGGCTGACGCCTGCCAAGGCTTCTGCCTCGACGTCGGGGATCAGACTGCGTCGGCGCCTTCCTCACCGGTGCGGATGCGCACCACGCGCTCCACGCCGGTGACCCAGATCTTGCCGTCGCCGATCTTGCCGGTCGCCGCCGCGGCGCGGATCGAGTCGACGATCCGGTCGGCGTCGGCGTCGGCGCACACGATCTCCAGGCACGCCTTCGGCACGAAGTCGATCTGGTATTCGGCGCCGCGGTAGGTCTCGGTGTGGCCGCCCTGGCGACCGAACCCGCGGACCTCGCTGACGGTGATGCCCTGGATGCCGGCAGCCTTCAGCGACTCCTTCACCTCGTCGAGCTTGAACGGCTTCACGATGGCGGTGATGAGCTTCACGGCCTGGCTCCTCCTGCATTCGAAACGGTCTGGACTGTGCGGTGCGTGGATGCTGCGTAGATCATGTCGTCCCCGATCACGGCTGGTACGCCGATTCGGCGTGCTGGCTCTGGTCGAGGCCGAGCAGCTCGTCGTCGCTCGTCACCCGCAGCCCGATCGTGCGATCGATCACGAGGGCGAGCACGTACGAGACGACGCCGGAGAAGACGAGCACCGACGCGCTGGCCACGATCTGGTCGACGAGCAGGTCGGTACCGCCGCCGAAGAACACACCGTCGGCGCCGATGCCGGTCGCCGAGGCGTCGGCGAAGAAGCCGAGCAGGATCGACCCGAGCAGGCCGCCGACCAGGTGAACGGCGATCACGTCGAGGCTGTCGTCCAGCTTCAGCTTGCGCTTGATGCCGAGCGCCAGGTAGCAGACGACGCCGGCGGCGAGGCCGATCGCGATCGGCGCCATGCCCCCGACGAACCCGGCGCACGGCGTCACCGCGACCAGTCCGGCGACGGCACCCGACGCGGCTCCGAGGGTCGTCGCGTGGCCGGCGCGGATCCGCTCGATCACGAGCCAGCCGATCATCCCGGCAGCGGCGGCGAGCTGGGTGTTGACGAGTGCCTGCGCGGCCACACCGTCGGCGCCGAGTGCCGACCCGGCGTTGAACCCGAACCAGCCGAACCACAGGATCCCGGTGCCGAGCATGGTGAGGGGCAGGTTGTGCGGTGGCATCGGCTCGTTCGGCCAACCCCGCCTGGGCCCGATCACCGCGACCACCGCGAGGGCCGCGATGCCGGCGTTGATGTGGATCGCGGTGCCGCCGGCGAAGTCGAGCGCCCCCCGCTTGAACAGCCAACCCTCGGGGCTGAACACCCAGTGGGCGGCGACGCTGTACACGAGCACCGACCACAGCCCGATGAACAGCGCGTAGGCGCCGAACTTCAATCGGTCCGCGGTGGCACCGGTGATGAGCGCGGGGGTGATGACGGCGAACATCATCTGGAACGCGATGAACGCCATGGACGGGATGACGAGCGCTCCGCCGTAGCCGGGCAGGTCGCCGGCGGCGGCGGGCACGTCACCGAGGAACGCGAAGTCGAAGTTGCCGATCCACTTGTTGCCACCGCCGAAGGCGATGCTGAAGCCGATCGTGGCCCAGAGGATGCTGATCAGGCCCATCGCGAACACGTTCTGCATGAGCATGCCGAGCATGTGCTTCGCGCGGACCATGCCGCCGTAGAACAGTGCCAGGCCGGGTGTCATGAAGAGCACGAGGGCAGCAGATATGAGCACCCAGGCGGTCGCGCCCGAGTCGATCTCCATTGGGGTTCTCCTCTTGGTCAGGGGTTGGTAGGGGCAAGAAGGAAGGTACGAAGGCGCGATTACCCGAACGTTTCGTCGAGATGAAGCGATTGCGCGACGGTGGGCCCGGCCGGGGGGTGGCCGGGCCCACCGCACGCCCGCTGGAGCGGTGCAGCTCGAAGACGTCAGACCGCGTCGGCACCCTCCTCGCCGGTACGGATGCGCACGAGCCGGTCGATGCCCGTGATCCAGATCTTGCCGTCGCCGATCTTGCCGGTGGCGGCCGCGGCCTTGATCGCGTCCACCACGGCGTCGACCGCGCCGTCGTCGACGACGAGCTCGACCTTCGCCTTGGGGATGAAGTCGATCTGGTACTCGGTGCCGCGGTAGGTCTCGCTGTGGCCGCCTTGGCGGCCGAAGCCGCGGACCTCGGTCACGGTCATGCCGGCGATGCCGATGCCCCGCAGGGCGTCTTTCACTTCGTCGAGCTTGAACGGCTTGACGATGGCGGTGATGAGCTTCACGTTCGTTCTCCTTCTGTCTCGTCGGGCCGGTCAGTTCTTCACGAACTCGGGGTAGGCCATGACACCCATCTCGGGGAGGTCGAGGCCCTGGATCTCGTCGTCGGCCGACGAGCGGATGCCGCCCTTGCCCAACTTCTTCGAGATCATGTCCTGGAACTTGAAGAAGCCGAACGCGATGCCGAGGATCACGGTCCACAGCACGACGACTCCGAGCACCTGGGCGCCGAGCTGGCCCCAGTCGCCCTTGATGATGCCCTCGATGCCCTCGCTGTCGGACAGGTTCCACCCGGCGCCGTAGCTCCCGTTGGAGAAGATGCCGACCGCGATGACGCCGAACGTGCCGCACACCCCGTGCACGCTGATCGCGCCCACCGGATCGTCGATCTTCAGCTTGCGCTCCACGAAGAACACCGACTCGATGACGAGCACGGCGGCGATGACACCGATGACCGCGGCCGCCCAGGGGGCGACGAACGCGCACGGGGCGGTGATCGCCACGAGGCCGGCGAGCATGCCGTTGGCCATCATGCCCGGATCGGGCTTGCCGGTGCGGGTCCTGATCCAGAACATCGCCGCGATCGCTCCGAAGGCACCGGCGATCGCGGTGTTCGCCGCGACCGTGGCGAACTGCACGTCGGTGGCGGCGAACGTCGAGGCGGCGTTGAACCCGAACCAGCCGAACAGCAGGATGAACGTGCCGAGCAGGGCCATCGGGATGTGGTGGCCGGGGATGGCCCGCGGCGTGCCGTCGGCCGCGAACTTGCCGATGCGTGGCCCGAGCACCTTCGCCCCGGCGAACGCAGCGACTCCGCCGACGGCGTGCACCACACCGGATCCGGCGAAGTCGACGTAGCCGGCGCCGAGGCTCATCGACTCCCACGTCTGCGACAACCAGCCGCCGCCCCACGTCCAGGCCGCGAACAGCGGGTAGTACACCGCCCCGCAGAAGAAGCCCCAGATCACGAAGCTGCCCCACTTCCAGCGCTCGGCCATCGAGCCGGTCGGGATCGTGGCCACGGTGTCCATGAACGCCACCATGTACAAGAAGAAGCCGAGCAGCGCCGGCGTGACCCCGCCGCCGGACATCGCCCAGCCGCCCTTGTTCAAGAACACCCAGGAGCCCTCGCCGAGCAGCGGGCCACCGATCGGCACGTCCAGCCCGAAGGCTGAGTAGCTGAAGTTGCCGAACGCCAGCGGGAAGCCGACGAAGAAGAAGCCGATGAAGCCGAGGCCGAAGATGGCGAAGTTCGTGCTTGCCACGTGTGTCGCGTGCTTGGCCCGGCAGAAGCCGGTCTCGACGAGCGCGAAGCCGGCCTGCATGAAGATCACGAGCATCGCGCCGATCACGATCCACAACAGGTTGGTGGCCGTGGCGAGCGAGGCGACCGGGTCGGGCTCGTCCTGCGCGAGGGCGAGCCCCCCGCCGGCGACGAGCACCGAGGCCGACGAGAATGCGGTGGCGACGAGGACGCGGACGGCGAAGCGACGCCGCCGTGGTGGGTCGACCGCGGCCTCGCCGACGTCTGCTCTGTATCCGATGTTGAGCACTGGAATCCTCCGTGTTCGGTATGGGCGAATGAGGGGTTCGGCGGAGACGTTGCGCCGCTGCAAGGTCTCCGCCGGCGACGGTAGGGGCGTCGCGTTTCCTCGTCGGAGACGCCGTGTTGCGGCTTCGTGGCGAGTAGGTGTGCCTGACGACGCGGAGCCGCGCAGGGTCCAAGTGGGGGGCTCGGGTCGGGCGCGGGACGCCCCCGGGCCGGTCGCAGCAGCCGACCCGGGGACTGCCCCTACCGGGGAGGAGGGCTCCCCGTCGCGGACGGCTCAGCCGTCGCGCTCTCTCGGCATTGCCGGTGGATCGGTGCGCACCGTACGCAACTGCGGTTTCCGCGGCGCTGCGGCGATGTTGCGAGTTCGTGGACGGATCGTGCGCGTGAGGGAACGCTCAGGCAAGGCTCGCGGCGAGCGAGGTGTAGAGCTCGTCGAGCGCTTCTCGCTGCCACCTCGGCTCCGGGTGGCGGGCGGCTGCCAGCAGGTAGGCCACCCGCGCGGTCTCGGCGTCGCGCAACAAGGCGGTGAGGCGTTCGAGCTCGGAGTCCGAGACGCTCTCCGGAGGGCGGATCACGTCGAGCAGCGCGTCGGCACCGTGGATCGCGGCCATCAACAGGTCGGCATCCGTCGGGCGCAGCCGCTGCGCGAGCGTGTCCGCCGCCGCGGCGTCGCCACCTTCGTCGGCGACGTCGTGGACGAACGCGGCGAGGATCAGCAGGTACGGGCGCTCGAGTGCGGCGTATTCGGCATCGAACGCGGCGTCACGGCCGGGGTGCGCGGTGATCTCGTTGACCACGTCGACGGTAGGGAACTCGAGCGGGTGGTTGGGGTCGAGCTCGGTCGGGTCGGCGCGGCGCCGGTGCACGGCCGTGGCCACCTCGGGCAACGTCCGCTCGAGCACGTTCGTCACCTCGAGCAGGCGCCATGTGCGCGCCGTGCCGTGGTGGAGCAGCGAGACGAGGGCGTCGGTGTTCCCGGGACGCCACTTCAGCGGGTCGTTGGCCGGATCGTCGAGCCATTCGAGCAGCGCGTCCGACGGCCGGGCAGTCACCACGAGCGCTCCCGCGCGCAGCGCGAGGGGCACCACCATGGCGCTCGGGGGTCTGCCGTTCAGCACCACCTCGTCGTGCTCGACCGTGAGCCACCCTTGCGGTGGCTCGCTGCCCGCCTCGATCGTCGTGACCGGCGGGGCCACCTCCGGTGACGGCCGGGCGAGCTGCCAGCGCAGCAGCGGCGGCGTCATCAACGTGGTGACGAGGATGACGATCAGCAACGCGCCGTAGAGGTCGTCGTCGAGCACGCCGCTCGCCAACCCGATGGAGGCGAAGATCAGTCCCACCTCACCGCGCGGGATCATGCCGATGCCGATCAGCAGCTTGTCGACCTTCGCGCCGGCGGCACCGGCCGCCGCGACGAGCTTGCCGACGACGGCGACGAGCGTCAACACGGCGGCGAGGCCCAGCACCGCGGGCTCGGCCATCGCCGAGAGGTCGGCGTTGATCCCGATCGACGCGAAGAACACCGGGATGAGGACGTGGCCGACCGGGCTCAGCTGGTGGTCGACCCGCTCGTGGAAGCGTGTCCTCCCGAGTGCGAGGCCGGCCATGAACGCGCCGATGATGAAGGCCAGCTTCGCCGAGTTGGCGAGCGCGGCGAAGGCGAGCGTCAGGCACAGCGCGGCGATGACGAGCGTCGTGCTCGATCGCGCCCAACGGTTGAGGTAGTCGAACAACCTCGGCACGACCAGCACCGCGGCTACACCGGTTGCGGCGAGGAACAGCATCGCGATGCCGATCGTCGACAGCACCGTGCCAGCGCCGACCGTGCCCTCGGTGACCACCTTCACGACGACAGTCAAGATGACGAGCCCGAGCACGTCGTCGGCGACCGCCGCGCCGAGCACGATGCGTGACTCCTTCGACGACAACGCCTTCAGGTCGCCGAACACGCGGGCGGTGATGCCGACGCTCGTCGCGGTCAGCGCGGCGCCGATGAAGATCGACGTCTTCGCCGCCTCGCCGAAGCCGAGCGCGACGGCGAATCCGGCGAGGAACGGGACGGCGACCCCGATCACGCCGACGAGCAGCGATGCCCTGCCCACCTTGCCCATCTCGGCGAGGTCCATCTCCATGCCGACCTGCAGCAGCAGCAGGATCACGCCCAGCTCGCCGAGCAGCACGAGCATGCTCGCGGTGTCGGCATCGGCGATCGGGTCGACGAGGCCGAGCACAGAAGGGCCGACGATCATGCCGGCGACGATCTCGCCGACCACCGCCGGGATCCGCACCCGCTCGGCGAGCTCGGCCGCCAACTTCGCGGCGAACAGCACGACCAGCAGGTCGAGTAGCACCAGCCCGATGTCGAAACCCTCCGTGGCGGCGAGCACGTGGCGACCCTAGGTGTCGAGCAGTGCCGCCGCGCGAGGGGTGTCCGCCGCGGTGAGCATCCATCCCCGTCCGCGCACGGTCTGGATCGCCTCGCCGCCGAGTGCCCGGCGCAGCGTCACCAGCAACGAGTCGCAGCGCCGGTCGTTCAGGTCGCTCAGCCCCGCGCGCCGAGCGATCTCGCGGCGGCCGACGACACGCCCGGAGCACTCGACGAGCACCACGAGCACGGCCAGCTCGTTCGCGCCGAGGCGCTGCTGCAACAAGTCCGCCATGTGGCCCGACCGTACGCGGCGTTGGTTTCGCGGTGGTTCACGGTGCGTTAACGGGATGTGAAGCGAGCAGAGCGCTGCCGGCTGGCCTTGACTTGACCCGCGGGTCGAGAATGGCGGCATGGACCTCAAGTACCCCGCCGCCGCCGAAGAGTTCCGGGCGGAGATCCGCTCCTGGCTGGAGGACAACCTGCCCGCCGGTTGGTTCGAGCCCGGGTTCGAGCTCGGCCCCGAGGAGCGCAAGGTGTTCAACGAGGAGTGGACGGCGAAGCTGTTCGCCGGTGGCTGGATCTGCGCCACCTGGCCCGTCGAGTACGGCGGCAAGGGTCTCTCGACGATGCAGGGCGTGGTGCTCGCCGAGGAGTTCGCCCGGGCCAAAGCGCCGCTGCGTGCCGACTTCTTCGGCGACACGCTCGTCGGGCCGACGATCCTGCAGTGGGGCACCGAGGAGCAAAAGCGCGAGTTCCTGCCGAAGATCCTGAACGGCACGATGTCGTGGTGTCAGGGGTTCAGCGAGCCGAACAGCGGCTCCGACCTCGCCTCGCTGAAGACGACCGCAGTGCTCGACGGTGACGAATGGGTGATCAACGGCCAGAAGGTGTGGACCACCCAGGGTCACCACGCCGACTTCTGCTTCCTGCTCACCCGTACCGACCCGGAGGCGCCCAAGCACAAGGGCATCTCCTACATGCTCGTGCCGATGAAGCAGGCCGGCGTCGAGGTGCGCGGCATCGTCCAGCCCGACGGCACGGCCGAGTTCTGCGAGGTGTTCTTCACCGAGGCCCGCTGCCCGAAGGACTACGTCGTCGGCGGCGTGAACAACGGCTGGAAGGTGGCCAACTCGACGCTCGCGTTCGAGCGGGGGATGAGCGCGACGACCGGGTACCGACGGTTCGAGGAGGAATACCGGCTGATGGTGGCCGCCGCGCGGGCGAACGGGCGCATCGACGACCCGCTCGTGCGCCAGCGTCTCGCCGGCTACCACACGTCGATCCAGATCCTGCGCATCAACGGGCTGCGCTCGCTGACGGCGACGCTGAACGAGCGCCGCGACGCCGGTGTCGCTGCGCTCGGCGCCTCGAACAAGATGTTCTGGTCCGAGATGCACCAGCGGGCGATGGAGCTCGCGCTCGACATCTACGGAGCGGACGCGATGCTGAGCGATGCCGGCCCGGACGGCGGTTCCTGGCCGGGCACGGGGCGAGACCGCGGCCGCGACGGCTACCCCGTCAGCCCGATGGTGTCGGCGTTCTTCTTCAGCCGCTCCGAGACGATCTGGGGCGGCACGAGCCAGATCCAGCGCAACATCGTCGGCGAACGCGTCCTCGGCCTCCCGAAAGACCCCCAACCCCCGCAACCGTGATCTCCCCCCTCCGTTCTCGGTCGGATGAGTCGCGCTATGTGTCACAAATCCGACCGAGAAACTGGCTCAGCGCCAGCCGCGGGAGCGCAGCAGCCGCTCGAGCGTGGCGGTCACGCGCTGGGGGAAGCGGGTCACCATGCGCCACGTGAAGTGGGGGACGATCCACCCCTGCAAGTCGAAGAACGTGTCACGGGCGGCCTGGCGCTCGAACTGATCGAGCGAGTGGTACTTGGCCCAACCGTCGACCTCGCCGCCCACTCGGTAGGGGGGCCAGCCGACGTCGATCAGGTACGGGCCGATCTGCACCTGCACCTCGGGTTCGGGTAGGCCCGCCTCGGAGAGGATTCGCAGCAGTCGGGCCTCAAGCACGCTGTCGGGTGGGCGATCGCCGAGCGTCCAGTCGGCGAGCACGGCACGCAACGGGCCGATTCCTGCTCGCCCCTGGCGGGAGTGGCGCCGCACCGCTGCTTCCAGCTGGTCGCGGGTGACGAGCCCGGCAACGACCATGCGCTCGGTCGCCGGGCGGACGGCCCACGGCGCGACGGCCCCGAGGTCGAGCAGCGTCCGGCTGGGCGGGGTGACGGGGATGCCGCGCTGCTCGACCGCGAGGAGCTGGAGGTGGTCGACGGGTCGGTGCGCGAACACGCCGTCGAGCGTCCTCGCGGCTGGTCGGCCGCGCAGCATGACGTCGACGGGTGTGCCCGCCGGCGGGTCGAAGCTGTCCCACAGCCAGGCGGCCGAGCGAGCGCCGGCAACCGAGCGTGGGCCGGCGGCGAGCACCGCCGCCATCACCGCGCGCTCTGCGGTCGGCGGGGAGCCGACGAACGCGGCCACGCCCTGATGAACCGGAACCAGGACGCCGCCCTCGATCAGGCGGTACCACGTGCGTCGCGACATGCCGAGGAGGTCGGCCTGGTAGATCGCGACGAGGCCGTGCTGGCGCTCGGCAACCGTCGACAGTCGTTTGATGTCCACACCGGTGTGTGAGCCGAGACCGACGGTGACCGGCAGTCCTTCCGTTCTCGGTCGGATGAGTCGCGCTATGTGTCACAAATCCGACCGAGAACGCGGGTGTCAGGTGGACGAACGGCGGGCGGAGAGGTAGGCGAGGCTGGCGGCGCGGCTCTCCGGGTCGGACATCGCGAACGCGAGCGCGTCGGCGTCGGCAGCATTGCGGCCGGTGCCGGCGATCTCCTCCATCACCGCGTTCACCTGCTGCTTGGTCGTGCGCAGCGCGTAACCGGGCTTGCCGGCGAGCGACGCCGCCAGGCTGGCGACCTCGTTCGTGAGGTCTTCGGCGGCGACGACGCGGTTGACGAAGCGCAGCGCGAGGGCTTCGTCGGCGCCGAACGGACGACACGTGAGCACGAGTTCCTTCGTCACCGCCGGGCCGAGCTCCCGCACCAGGCGGGGGATGCCACCCCACGCGAGCGGAATCCCGAGGTCGACCTCGGGGATCGAGAACCGCGCGTCGTCGGCCGCGATGCGCAGGTCGCACGCCGCGGCCAGCACCAAGCCACCGCCGACGCAGTGGCCTTGGATCGCGGCGATCGTGAGTGCGCGCACGTCGGTGAGTGCCTCCGCGGCCAGTCGCCCGAGCTCGGCCGTCTCACGCGGGCTCACCCCCGGCTCCGGTCTCGTGAAGTCGTCCAGGTCGAACCCGGCGGAGAACGCGCGCCCCTCCCCGCCGACGACGACGATCTTCAGCTCCTGCTGTTCGTCGAGCCAGCGGGCGGCGAGCACCACCTCACGCAACACAGTGCGTGACAGCGCGTTCAGCCGCGTCGGACGGGCGAGCCACAGCTCACCGACGGCGCCGTTCGCGGTCACGCGGATGGTCTCGAACTCCGGAGCGTCAGTCACCCCCACATTCTCGGTCGGATTTGTGACACATAGCGCTACTGATCCGACCGAGAACGCGAAGGGGGACGATCGATCGAGTTGTCCGATTTCCGCTAGGAGACCTTGACCGGGAGCGCCAGGATGGGGGGCGTGACGACGGGGGTGGACGACAGCGTGCTGGAGCGAGCGGCTCGCTCGCGTGACCCTCGCTTCGACGGCTGGTTCGTGGTCGCAGTGACGAGTACGGGGATCTACTGCCGGCCGTCGTGCCCGGCGACGCCGGCCCGTGCCGACCGTCTGCGCTTCTACCCGACCGCGGCGGCGGCGCAGCTCGGAGGGTTCCGCGCCTGCAAGCGCTGCCGACCCGAGGCCACGCCGGGCTCACCGCAGTGGCGCGTCCGCAGCGACGTCGTCGCCCGGGCGATGCGGCTCATCGCCGACGGTGTCGTCGAACGGGAAGGCGTCGCCGGCCTCGCCGGCCGCCTCGGCTACAGCGAGCGCCACCTCACCCGCATCATGACCGCTGAGCTCGGCGCAGGTCCGCTCGCCATCGCTCGCGCCGAGCGTGCTCACACCGCCCGGCTGCTCATCGAGAGCACCGCGTTGGCGTTCACCGACATCGCTTTCGCGGCCGGATTCGGGAGCGTGCGCCAGTTCAACGACACCGTGCGCGCCGTGTTCGCGGTCACGCCGACGGCGTTGCGCGATGCCGGACAAGCGCGAGCACGCAACGGCCGCCACGATCCGCGGGCCGCGCCCGACCACGGTGCAAACGGCCAGCCAGCGGCGATCCAGCTGCGGCTGGCGATGCGTCACCCGTTCGACGCCGCGGGGCTGTTCGCGTTCATCGGCCGGCGCGCGGTCCCTGGCGTCGAGGCCTGGGACGGCACCGCCTACTCCCGCACTCTCGATCTGCCGCACGGCCACGGCGTCGTCACGTTGACACCTGCTCTCGCCGGCAACATGCGCGTCGTATACGCGCGCCTGGCAGTCGCGCAGATGCGCGACCTCGCCGCAGCCGTCGATCGCTGCCGTCGGCTGCTCGACCTCGACGCAGACCCCGAAGCGATCGACGCCCACCTCGGTGCGCATCCGCTGCTCGCCCCCCTCGTCGCCGCCAGACCGGGGCTGCGCTCACCCGGCAGCGTCGACGGCGCCGAGCTCGCCGTACGGGCCGTGCTCGGTCAGCAGGTGTCCGTCGCCGGTGCGCGGACGCTCGCCGCCCGGTTGACCCGAGCGGCGGGCGAACCCCTCGACCAGACCCAAGCCGCGTTCGACCCGAGCCTGTCGCACGTGTTCCCGACGGCGAGGGCGCTCGCCGAGCTCGACCCCGCGTCGCTGCCGATGCCGCGCGCACGCTCGTGCACGCTGCAGCGCCTCGCCACGGCGATCGCGCAAGGTGTGCTCGTCGTCGACCCCGGCGCCGACCGTGAGGCGCTCCGCGCCGCGCTCCTCGCGATGCCTGGCATCGGGCCGTGGACGGCGTCGTACGTGCTGATGCGCGCAGTCGGCGACCCTGACCAATTCCTGCCGACCGACCTCGGCGTGCGCCGCAGCCTCGATCGCCTCGGTACCGACAGCTCACCGGCCGGGGCAGCCCGACTTGCCGAGGGCTGGCGGCCGTGGCGCTCGTACGCGCTGCACCATCTTTGGGCAGGACTCGACCAAGAGCCGACACCACGGCAGACGCCCGACTGAGAGGATTCGATCCACATGCTGCTCCACCGAACCGTGCTCGACACACCAATCGGGCCGCTCACGATCATCGCTTCGGACATCGGCGTGCGCGCCGTGCTGTGGCCTGGCGACGACGCGGCCGGGCGCGTCACGGTGCACGACGAGGTGCGTGACGCCGACGACCGCGACGCCGACGACCGCGCGCACGCGGTGCTCGCCGCGGCCACAGCCCAACTCACGGAGTACTTCGCCGGGACACGTACCGAGTTCGACCTGCCCCTCGATGCCGAAGGCACGCCGTTCCAGCACGCGGTGTGGGACGTCTTGCGCACGATCCCGTACGGCACGACGATCAGCTACGGCACCCAGGCGCGCGAACTCGGCGACGCCCGCAAGGCGCGTGCCGTCGGCTCCGCCAACGGTCGCAACCCGATCTCGGTGATCGTCCCGTGCCACCGCGTCGTCGGGGCGGACGGTTCGCTCACCGGGTTCGCCGCCGGGACGGACGTGAAGGCGTGGCTGCTCGACCACGAGCAACGGATCCTCGCCCGCAGCCGCTGACGCGCCCGCAGCCGCTGACGGCCGCAGCCGCTGACGGCCGCAGCTACCTCGGTCAGCGCTTGCGCTTCGCGGCCGCAGCTTGCTCGCGTCGAGCTCGGGCGGCATCGCGGTCGGCCTGGTGACGGGCCTTGCGCTCGGCGCGCAGACGCTCGCGTTCGGCGTCGTCGGCGGCGTCGATCCTCGGTTCGGGGGCGACCGGTCGCTGCTCGGCGGGTGGCAGCTTCACGACGTCGTCGTGTTTCAAGAGCCGGGTGAGCAGCGGCGCGGCGACAGCCTCGCCGGTGACCACCGAGGCGAGCATCAGCCGCGTCGTCGCCAGCCCGTGGCGCTCGACGAGCCCGGGGATGACGCGCTGCAGCTCGTCCTCGCTCGGGTTGTCGCTCGCCTCGCCGAGCTGCTCGATGCAGTCGGCGAGGCAGCGGTCGCTGACGACGAGTGCGATCCGTTCCAGGTCGCCGTTCATCCGGCCGCGCTGGGCCGCCGACCGTACGGCCGCCAGCCGAGATGCCGTCGCCGGCTCGGTCCCGTCGGCAGGGGCTTCGTCGGCGCGCCATCTCGCGATGTGGTCGACGGCGTCGGCCGCGTCTTCCTCGAGCGCGTCGAGCAGCGACGTGAGCTCGTCGTCGGAAAGCGCGTTGAAGGCCCGGTCGAGCAGCGACAGCGCGGCGAGGCGGTTGCGGACCTGGTTCACGAGGGCGACACGCTAACGGCGGACAGGCTCGACCGCGTGCCGCGCCTCAGGACGAGCCAGACGACCCGATCGCCACAGCGCGCCGAGCGTGACGAGCCCGACCAGCACCAACTCGACTGCCGAGGCGACACGCATGCCGGCGACCCGGCGGTCCAGCACGGCGTCCAGCTGGTGGAGCGAGATGTTGTGCACGGCGACGAAGCACACCAGCGTGGCGACGGCAACGGCGACGGGCAGGTAGCGGCGCCGCCGTGGCGGGATTCGCCAGATGGCGACGACCACGGCGACGGCCCACGCGATCGCGATGATGCCGACGGCCACGGCCTGCACCGCCCGCCGGGTGTCGTACCAGCCTTGCGAACGGGCCTGATCGCGACCGGCGTCGGCGAGCGCCCCGCCGAGGTCCAGCGCGTGGCCGATCGCCAAGAACGCGAGCAGTGCCGCGGTCCAGCTCCAGAAAGCGGGCCACAGGTACGAGAAGTCATCGGCACCGAGCGACGCGCGTTCGCGGTGGCGGGTGTACATGCAGGCCAGCGCCGCGAGGCCGTACGCGCCGACCAGGACCCAATCCGCATCGAGCCCGCCGCTCATGGCGGCACGCTATCGGCGGCAGATCGGCGCTGAAGCCGGCCACCCGCAGCGCCCCGGTGATGGCCGTGCTCGGCGTCCCCTGCTGTGATGGGGAATGATGAACCCCTCCAGCGAGCGACTCGTCAGCACGCCGTTCGTCGTGGTGACGCTCGCCACCGGCGTGTTCTTCATCTTCGTCGGCATGGCAGCGCCGGTGCTGCCGAGGTTCGTGGAGGAAGAGCTGGGCGGCGGGGGGACCGAGATCGGGTTGACGATCGCGGTCTTCTCGTTGGCGGCGATCGCGGTGCGCCCGCTCATCGGCTGGCTGGGTGACGTCGCCGGTCGCCGGGCGTTGATGGTCGGCGGAGCGCTGCTCGGTGGGATCGGCGGCGGGTTCGTCGGGCTGGCTCCGAACATGGCCGTGCTCCTCGCGCTGCGGGCCGTGTCCGGCATCGGCGAGGCGGCGGTGTTCGTCGGCTCGGCCACCCTCGTCGCCGACCTTTCGCCTCCGGATCGCCGCGCAGAGGGGGCGAGCTACTTCTCCGTCGCCGTGTTCGGTGGCGTCGGCATCGGCCCGATCGTCGGCGAATGGGTGCTCGGCGACGACCGCTGGGTGCGGGTGTTCGCGATCGGCTCGGTGTTCTGCGTGCTCTCCGCGGCGATCGCGATGTTCGCGCCCGGTCGGCCCGTGACCCTCGCCGCCGGTGCCGATGCGGGCACCGATGCCGGGGCAGCGGTGGGCGGGCCGCCGCGGCGCGGCTTCCACAGCGGGGCGTTCGGCCCAGGGGTCGTGCTCGCGTCGGGCATCGGCACCATGGCGGCGTTCATCGCGTTCATCCCGACGTACGCCGACGACCTCGGCATGGGCGGCGTGGCCGGCGTGTTCGTGGTGTACAGCATCGTCAACCTCTCCGTGCGCGTCGGGTTCGCCCGGCTGCCGGAGCGCCTCGGGCTCGCGCGCACGGCGGCGGCCGCGCTGACCGCGCTCGGCACGGGGGCAGCCATCGCGGCGCTCGTGCGGTCACCGGCCGGCCTCTACGCCGGCACGGTCGTGCTCGCCCTCGGCACCGCATTGCTGTATCCCGCCCTGCTCGCGGCAGCCGTCAACCCCGTCCCGGAGAACGAGCGGGCGCAGGTGATCTCCACGTTCACGATGTTCTTCGAGATCGGCACGATCGCCGGCGGACTCGTGCTCGGGCCGATCGTGGCCGCGACCACCGAACGGGCGGCGTTCGTCGGCGGGACGGTGTTCGCCGTGACCGGGATCGTGCTGTTGCGTACATGGGTGTTGCCCCGTGTGGCGCGCGCCGAGCTGCGCGTGTCGAAACCGTCACACTCGGACTAGACATCTGCCCCATGTCGTTTCGTTCCCGGCTGCTCTTCGCGCCGCTCGTCGTGGGCGTTGCCGCCCTCGCCCCGTGCACGGCCGCGCTCGCGCACATCGACCCGGAGCCATCGGAGGCGCCAGCGGGCAGCCTGCAGTCGATCGGGTTCACCGTCGAGCACGGCTGCGACGGCTCGCCGACGGTGCAGCTCGACATGCTGCTGCCCGAGGCCGTCCTGCAGCCTGTGGCGGAGGCGCCGTCGGGCTGGACGGGTTCGATCGCCGACACAGCGGAGGGCGCCGTCGTCACGTTCGTCGGCGGACCGCTGGCCGACGACGTCGAGGGGACGTTCCGGGTGCAGATGCTGCTGCCCCGCGCCGCAGGGTCGACGCTGTACTTCCCGTTCGTCCAGCGCTGCGAGCAGGGCGAGATCCGCTGGATCGACATCCCGAGCGACCCGTCGGCCGACGAGCTCGACGAGCCTGCTCCTGCGCTGCTGCTGACCGCCGAGCTGCCCGGCACGACCGACCCGCCGCCGGCGACCACCGCGGCGCCCGAGACCACCGCCGCGCCCGAGACCACCGCCGCGCCCGAGACCACCGCCGCGCCCGAGACCACCTCGGCGCCCGAGACCACCTCGGCGCCCGAGACCACCGCCGCGCCCGAGACCACCGATGCGCCGCTCGCCACGTCCCCGGTGCCGGACACGTCCGCAGTCGACGACGGCGACGGCTCGTCGAGCACCGGGACGATCGTCTTCGTCGTGGTGGGTCTCGTCGTCGCGCTCGGTGCAGCGGTGCTGTGGCTCCGGTCGAGGCGTTCGGGCGGGAGCGCGTGACCCTGCGCAGGATCCTCGTCGCATCGGGCGCGGTGCTCGCCGCCGTCCTCGCGACGCTGCTCGGCCTCGCCTCGCCGGCGAGCGCCCACGCCACCCTCGACAGCACCAGCCCACCGGCCGAGAGCGTCCTCGACGTCGCGCCGGCCGAGATCGTGCTCACGTTCACCGAGGCCGTCGACCCGGTGCCGGGCTCCATCCGCCTGCTCACCGCGGACGGCTCCGAGATCGACATCGGCGCGATCACCCAGGACCGCGGCAGCGACACGCTGTCGGCCACGGTTCCCGAGATCGGGCGCGGCACTCACGTGGTCGTATGGCGGGCGGTATCGGCTGATTCGCACCCGATCAGCGGCGCCTTCACGTTCGCCGTCGGCGAGCGCACCGATACTGCGCCGGGTCTCGTCGAGGGAGCCCTCGGCGAGGGCAGCTCGTCCGACGCCGGTGAGGTGCTGCTCGGGGTCGGCAGGTGGGCGAGCTTCGCCGGCATCGCCGTGCTGCTCGGCGCGCCCGTGGTGCTCGCCGTCGTGGCACGCGAGCACGCGCGGTCGAGGCGAGCACGGCTCCTGGTCGGCGCCGCCATGGAGGCGGCCGTGCTCGGGACCGTGCTGATGCTCTTCGCGCAGGCCGCGGTGACCGATTCGACGTTCGGCGACGTCGTCGGCACCAGCTCGGGCCGGTGGTGGCTTTGGCGCCTCGGCGCGATCGTGGTGGCCGGCGCGCTCGCTCTGGCGGGATCCCGAGCCCGTGAGGCGGCCACGTCCACCGCGTTGCGCGTCGGCGGCCACCTGAGCGCGGCGGCGCTGCTCGTTGTGACCGCGGCCGGCGGCCACGGGATCAGCGGGCGATCCGTGGCCGGCGGGTACGTAGCCACCGTCGTCCACCTCGCGGCGATGGCGGTGTGGCTCGGCGGAATCGTCGCCCTGGTCGTCTGCGTGCCGCGGTCCTCGCTGTTCGCGTCTGCAGCCAGGTTCTCGCCGTTGGCGATCGGCTCGGTGGTCGCCCTGGCAGCCACGGGTGCGGTCAACTGGTGGCGCCAGGCCGGGTCGCTCGACGCCGTCTTCGACACCACGTACGGGCGGTGGTTGCTCGTCAAGCTCGTCCTCGTGCTCGGCGTGGTCACGCTGGGAGGCGTCAGCCGCTGGCTCGTGTACGCCCACCCTGGCGACGCCGGGACCGATCCGGCGATGCGCCGGGTGCTCGCGGCCGAGGTGGTCGGCATGGCGCTCGTGCTGGCGGCGACGGCCGGGCTGGTGAGCGCGGTGCCTCCGGTCGACCTCGTCGTCGGGCCGGCCAGCGCCAGCGCGGTGCAGGGCAACCGCATCGCGCAGGTCGTGCTCGACCCCGCCGTCGCGGGTGGCGCCGAGCTGCACGTGTACATCTCCGGCGGCGGGGGAGCGCTCGACGCCGCCGACGAGATCACGGTCGAGGCGAACCTCGCGGCCCAGGCGATCGGGCCGCTCGAGATCCCCGTCGTCGACGCTGGTCCCAACCACGTGCGCTCGTCCGACGCAAACCTGCCTGTCGCCGGAACCTGGACGTTCACGGTGACAGCCAGGTACGGCGAGTTCGAGGAGGTCGTGTTCACCACCGACCTCGTGGTCAGATGAGTGGTCCGATGAGAGGCAACTGAGATGGACGACGTGGAGCTCGTGGAACGCTGCCGGCAGCTGGCCCCGGTGCTCGCCGACCAGGCCGAGCTGGGCGAGGAGCTGCGGCGCATCCCCGACGCGGTGCTGGAGCGGATCGTCGACGCCGACATCTTGCGCGCGGTCGTACCTGCCTCGCTCGGCGGCGGAGCGGCGTCCCTGCGCGCTCTCTGCGACGGCACCCGCGAGCTCGCTCGGGGTTGCCCGGCCACAGCTTGGACCACGTCGTTCCTCATGTTGCATGCGTGGATGCTGAGCAGGTTCCCCGTCGAGTCCCACGACGAGCTGTTCGCCGAAACGGTGCCGACTGCGGCGGCGCCGCTCGCCCCGACGGGCAGGTTCGCGGCTGCCGACGGGGGGTATCGGGTGTCGGGTCGCTGGGAGTGGGCCACCGCCGTGAACAACTCGGAGTGGTGCATCGTGCACGGCTTCGACGAGACCGTCGAGTTCGGGACCCGCTTCGCGGTGATCCCGGTGTCCGAGCTCACCGTCGAAGACTGCTGGTTCACCTCCGGCATGCGCGCAACCGGCTCGAACGTGGTCGAGGCCGAAGACGTCTTCGTCCCGGCTCGCCGCACGGTGAACGGCGACGAGCTACGGGGGACCGGCGCCGGCGTCGCCGACGACCAGCTCGCTTCGCTCCCGTTGCTGTCGGTCCTTGCTCTCGTCGCATCGGCGCCCGCGGTCGGCGCCGCCGAGGCCGCGGTCGATTCGTATCGCGGCCGCGTCGCCGAGCGGATCCTTGCCTACAGCCTCGGCGAGAGGGCGGTCGACCAGCCCCTCGTCCAGGCCCGCCTCGCCGCGCTCACGAGCGAGCTCGAGACGATGCGTGCCGGCTGGCACGGCGCGATCGACGAGCTGCAACGGGTCGCCGCGCACGCCCCGCCCGACGACTTGCTGCGGGTCAGGACGCGGCTCGCAGCCGCCGCGGCCGTGCGGTCCAGCCGTCGGATCATCGGGGAGGTCGGGGAAGGGGCAGGGGCGAGCGTCTACGCCAGCAGTCACCCGATCCAGCGTCTCCAGCGTGACGTCGAGACCCTGAAGGGCCACGTCGTGTTCGACTGGGACCGCACCACCGAGCTCGCCGGCCGGGTGATGCTCGGCCATCCACTGCGTCCGACCGACATGGCGTAGGGCCCCCCTCAAGTTCTCGGTCGGATTTGTGACGGCGAATTCAAGCGGTGGTCGCGACAAGCTCGGCGAATCGTTCGGCTGGAGTATCCCATGCGAGGGTCTTGCGGGGGCGTCCGTTGAGGAGCGCAGCGATGTGGTCGAGATCGTCTTGGGTGTGCACGGACAGGTCGGTGCTCTTCGGTAGGAATTGGCGCACGAGCCCGTTCCAGTTCTCATTGCTGCCACGTTGCCATGGCGAGTGCGGGTCGCAGAAGTACACGTCGACGCCGGTGGCGACACTGAATGCTTGGTGACTGGACATCTCGGTTCCTTGGTCCCAGGTCAGCGAGCGGACCAGCTGGGTTGGAAGGCGGGCGATGTTGGCTTCGATCCGCTCGTTGACATGGGCAGCGGTGCGAGCGTCGAGCTTGATCAGCATCCCCATCCGTGTGCTCCGCTCGACCAGAGTTGCCACGGCGCTGTTGCCGTTCTTGCCGATGACCAGATCGCCTTCCCAATGCCCGGGGATCGCCCGGTCCTCGATCTCGGCGGGCCGCTCAGAAATGTTGACCATGTTCGGGATCCGACCCCTGGTGTCCGGCGTGCGCGAGTGCGGCCGGCGGGCCGCCCGCCCGGACCGCAAGCAGGCGGCGAGCTCTTTGCGCAGCTCGCCTTTGGCCTGGATGAACACCGCCTGATAGATCGACTCGTGCGACACCCACCACTGTGACTGATCAGGATGATCTCTGCGGAGACGTTCAGCGATCTGCTCGGGTGACCAGGTACGTTCACGAATCAAGGCCTGCACCTCGAGCCACAGCCACGGTCGTTGCTCGGTCCATGATGGCTTCGGACGTAATGCGGCCTGATCGGCATGCTCCTGGGCGACGAACGCCCGATAGTGATGGCGACCGCCACAACGAGCGATCTCCCGACCGATCGTTCCCCGATGACGACCCAACCGGATAGCGATCGCGCTGTTGGTCTCGTTGCGTTCGATCCCGACCCGGATCTCCTCACGTTCCTCCAACGTCAAGGCATCGTCGCGGAGCTTGCGATCACGTAACACCGTCACAGCTTCCTCGGCAGCGCGCAGCTCCAACGTGCTCTTGGCGACACCGGCGATCGCAGCAGCTTCAACCCAGGTCGCACCCCGAGCCAGAGCCCTCAACCCTGGGAACACCACCGACAACCGCAACCTCGGCCGGCCAATCTGAGCCATGCGACACCTCCTCAATCAGGAGCTGTCGCGCTCACCCCTTGAACTCGCCGACACATAGCGCGACTGATCCGACCGAGAACTGGAGGCGAGTTCGGCTCGAACGACCTCGTCGTGCTCGCCGAGCGACGGGCCGACGTCGCGCACCGAGCCCGGTGTGCGTGAGAAGCGCGGCACGATCCCGGTCATCGGCAGGTCGAAGCCCGCACGCGCCCGGCGGCGCAGCACCATGTCACGGGCCGCGTAGTGCTCGTCGCTCAGCATGTCCGACGCGGTGTAGACGCGTCCGGCGGGCACGCCGTGCTCGGACAGCAGCTCGAGCAGCGCACCGGCGTCGACGGTGCGGGTCCAGGCTGCGATGGCGGCGTCGAGCTGCTCGGCGTTGGCGCCGCGCGCCGAATGGTCGGCGTAGCGGTCGTCGTCGGCCAGCTCGGGCCGGCCCATCGCGGTGCACAGGCGCCGGAACACGGCGTCGGCGTTGCCGGCGATGAGCACCTCGGAGCCGTCGGCGGTCGGATACGCGTTGGCCGGGGCGACCCCGGGGAGCGTCCCGCCGGAGCGGTCGCGGACGACGCCGGCGACCGCGCAGTCGGCCATGGTGGATTCCATCAGCGAGGCGACCGCCTCGTAGATGGCGACGTCGACCTCTTGGCCCCGACCGCTCGACCGGCGCTCGTGGAGCGCCGCCAGCGCGCCCATCACGGCGTGCATGGCGGCGAGCGAATCGCCGAGGCTGATCCCGCAGCGTGCCGGCGCCCGATCGGGGTCGCCGGTGGTGTGGCGGATTCCGCCGACCGCTTCGCCGATCGACCCGAAGCCCGCCTCCCCGGCCCGCGGTCCTGTCTGGCCGAACCCGGAGACGTGGACGAGGACGAGCCCCGGGTTCGTCCGGGACAGCGCTGCGTAGTCGAAGCCCCACTCGGCCATCCGCCCCGGCCGGAAGTTCTCGATCACGATGTCGGCGGCGTCGATGAGCTCGCGGACGAAGGCCCGGCCGTCGTCGGTGCGCAGGTCGGCGGTGACCGATCGCTTGTTGCGGGCGATCGTCGGCCACCACAGGCTGTCGCCGTCGGCGGTGGTCACGCCCCATCCCCGCATCGGGTCGCCCTCGACGGGGTCCTCCACCTTCACCACGTCGGCTCCGTAGTCGCCGAGGAGCTGGCCGGCGAAGGGACCGGCGATGAAGTTGCCGAGCTCGACGACACGGACTCCGGCGAGCGGCCCAGCTGGTATCGATTGCATGCAAATCATGCTGCCAGCCGCGCCGATGGCAGGGCAACTGACGTCAAGCGCCTTGTTCGTAGGACTTTCGAGTCGTGCGAACTTGACGGAGGCCTGCCGTGTTGCACACAATCGCGCGATGGCCGAGTTCGAACTCCGAGGCATCAACCACCTCGCCCTTGTCTGTAGCGACATGGGGCGCACCGTCGACTTCTACGAGGGCGTGCTGGGCATGGCACTCACGAAGACGATCAACCTGTACGGCGGCGGTCAGCACTTCTTCTTCGACTGCGGCAACGGCGACTCGCTCGCGTTCTTCTGGTTTCCGAACGCGGCCGAACCCGTGCCGGGCGTCAGCGGTCCCCGGGTCCGGCCCGACCAGGGCGATCTGGCCTCCGCGCATGGCTCGATGAACCACGTGGCCTTCGACGTCGCGCCGGAGCGCATCGACGAGTACGTCGGCAAGCTGCGCGCCGCCGGCATCGACTGCACCGAGGTCGCCAACCACGACGACTCCGAGTTCGGGATCGCGAAGGACATGCACGAGGGCGTGTTCGTCCGGTCGATCTACTTCCTCGATCCCGACGGCATCCTGCTCGAGTTCGCGGCCTGGACGCGCCAGCTCGGCCCCGACGACGTGCGCCACGAACCCATGCGCCTCGACGACGCGGAGGTCTCGTGATGCCCCGGCTCCACCAGGTCAGCCGCGCCGAGTCCGACGCCCCCATCGTGACCGCCATGTACAACCTGCTGTTCGGCGATCGCGATCCCGTCGCCGAGCCCGGCACCGCCACGGGGACGCCCGGCGATTGGTGGTGCGCCTTCGCCAACTCGCCGGCCGTGCTCGAGCACGCGGTGCAGGGGTTCGGTCTCTACCAGAGCACCGCCCGCCGCCTCGACCCGGTGCTGCGGGAGCTCGGCCAGACCCGGGTCGGGTGGGCTGCCGGCAGCCAGTTCGTCTTCTCCCAGCACTGCAAGTCGCTGCGTGGGCTCGGCGTCGACGAGGACAAGATCGCTGCGGTACCGCACTGGGCGGCGAGCGAGCTGTTCTCCCCGGTGGAACGGCTCGTCCTCGCCTACACCGACTGCCTCGTCTACGACCTCGGTCGTGTGCCCGACGGGCTGTTCACGGCCTTGCGTGGGCATCTCGACGACGTCGAGATCCTCGAGCTGACCTACATCACCACGCTCTACCTCCACCACGCCGTCATGTCCCGGGCGCTGCGCACCGAGTGGGACGACGTCGACGAGCGGATCACCGAGGTGCGGCTCGAGGGCGCCGAGGACCGGTTGCTGCGCATCTCGCGCGACTGAGCCTCCGGCGATGGCGAACGACACCGAGCGCGTCTACCAGGCGTTGCGGCGGCGCATCATCGAGGGCGTCGAGCCGCCGGGCGCCCGCCTGATCGAGCATCGTCTGGCGGAGACGTTCGCCTGCTCGCGCACGCCGGTCCGGGAGGCAGTGCGTCGCCTCGAGTCCGAGGGGCTCGTCGTCGTCGAGCCGAACTGCGGCGCCGAGGTCAGGCCGCTCTCCGAGGTCGACATCTCCGATCTGTACGAGGTGCGCGCCCGCCTCGAGGCGTACGCCGCCGAGCTCGCCGCCGTGCGCGGCGAACCGCAGGAGCGCCACGCGCTGCGCGATGCATGCGCGGCCTTCGACGCCGCCGCGGGCGCCGTGCGCCGCGCCCGGCGCCAGCCGTCGATCGAGCTGGTGCGAGACCTCGAGGCGGCGAACGGCCGCTTCCACGGCCTCGTCCTGGCGATGAGCCGCCATGCCCGGGTCCAGGTGCTCGTCGCGGCCGCAGTCGACGCACCGCTCGTCTTCCGGGCATTGCAGCGCTTCACGCCCGACGAGCTGGAGCGGTCGTGCCTCTTCCACGACGCCATCGCCACGGCCATCTGCGCGGGCGAACCGGCTCGGGCCGGTCGGCTGATGACCGAGCACGTGCTCCAGGGCAGAGACGCTCTACTCGCGCAACTGTCCGCGGCGGGCGGCGTCGGCGAGCTGTTCGCGGTCGGCCGATGACCAGCACCGCCGCCACCCCCACCACCAGCAGCCCCGCGACCAAGTCCCGGAAGACCCCCATCCTGCGGGACGTGACGCTGCGCGACGGCCTCCAGGACGAGTTGCCGATCGGCACCGAAGCGAAGCTCGCCATCTACGAGGCGCTCGTCGCCGCGGGCGTGCGCGAGCTCGAGCTCACCTCCTTCGTCAGGGCCGACCTGGTCCCGGCGATGGCCGACGCCGAGGCGCTCTGCGCAGCGACTGCCGCCGTCGCTGGAGGGGTCACCCGGTGGGGGCTGGTGCTCAACACCCGCGGCGCCGAGCGGGCTCTCGCCGCCGGGCTCGGGCACCTCCAGTTCGTCGTGTCGGTCAGCGACACGCACTCGCGGCACAACGCGGGCCGCAGCACCGACGAGGCGCTCGACGACCTGACCACCGTCGTCGGGTTGGCCTCCGCGGCCGGAGCCGTGGTGGAGGTGACCTTGGCGTGCAGCTTCGGCTGCCCGTTCGAGGGGCAGATCCCGGTGGCGCGGGTGACAGCCCTGGCTGGCCGCTGCGTCGAGGCGGGGGTGGCTTCGATCGGGCTGGCGGACACGATCGGAGTGGCGATCCCGTCCGAGGTGCGGCGTCTGGTGGCCGAGATCGCCGACCTCGCCAGCGGTGCCGGCGTCGCAGTCGGCGTGCACCTCCATGACACCCGCGGCCTGGGCGTCGCCAACGCGCTGGCCGCGATCGAGGCCGGCGTCGACCGCATCGACGCCAGCGTGGGCGCGCTGGGTGGCTGTCCTTTCGCTCCCGGAGCGTCTGGCAACGTGGCTCTCGAAGACCTCGCTCACGCGCTGGCAGCTGACGGCGTAGAAACGGGCGTCGACGTGGCGGGTCTCGTCGTGGCAGCCGAGGTGGCGTGCGGTGCGGTGGGGCGGCCGGTCGGAAGCCATGTCGGAGTCGCCGGGCCACGCTTCGCGACAAACCCGACCGCTTGAGGCCGCCGCGGGCTGCATGATGGAGCGGTGGCGACACTGAAAGAACGGCTCCATCAAGACCTCACATCAGCGATGAAGGCGCGCGACGAGCTCGCCACCTCGACGCTGCGCATGGCTCTCGCGGCGATCACCAACGCCGAGGTCGCCGGCGACGAGGCCGTCGAGCTGTCCGACGAGCAGGTGGTCGGCGTCTTGGTGGCCGAGGCGAAGAAGCGCTCCGAGGCAGCCGAGGTCTACGAGTCCGCGGGACGTGACGCGCAGGGCGCGAAGGAGCGCGCTGAGCTCGCGCTCATCACCACCTACCTCCCCGCCGCGCTCGGCGACGAGGAGCTGTCGGCGATCGTCGCCGACGAGGTCGCGCGCGCCGCGGCGCAGGGTGTGACGGGCCCGAAGGCGATGGGCCAGGTGGTGAAGGCCGTGCGCAGCCGCGCGGGTGCCGGCGCCGATGGGGCGCGCATCGCCGTGCTCGTCAAGTCCGCGCTCGGCTGATCGCCCGTGTCCGCCGGCCCGGCGGCCGGCTACAGCTTGCGGATCTCGGTCGTCGGGCGCTCGGGTGTGGCCGACGGGTAGAACCAGCGGAACCAGATCCGGCCGCGGGGGTGCCCGGCGGTCGACACCCAGTTCGGGTGCCCGGGGTCTCGCGCGGCGACGACGATCTCCCACGACCCGTCCGGCTCGTAGGCCACCTGACCGCCGTTGATCGTCACCCGCTCGTAGTCGTAGTTGAACGTGTGCATGAACTGGTTCCACAGGCACATGTTCCAGAACGCGCACTCCGGGGAACGGCCGCGCAGCACGAGCGCCTCGTCGTCGGCGAGGTCGAAGCTGCCCATCGCGTACGCGGCATCGCCGGCCGCCCAGCCGAACGTCTTGCTCGGCACCGGGTACGGCTCGTCGACGTGGTTCGCCTGGCCGAGCGGAAGCGGGACCATCGCCGCCTGCTCCTCGAACCAGGTGCGGGCGGCCCGGAACCGGCGAGCGAGATCGGCGTCGTCTTCGCGGAACGTCCCCGGGTCGTCGAGGCACTCGATCTCCCAGGCCACGCGCCGGCCGTGGCGCGGCTCGGTCAGGTAGTCACGCGTGATCGCGCAGACGGCGTCGGGCTCCAGACGCAGCCAGGCGCCGGTGTGCCCCGGGGGCGGCTCCGCGGGGGAGAGCGTCAGCTCGAACCGGCCGTCCGGCCCCATCTCGACCAGCCGGTCGTTGACGGTGCCGACGATGCGCTCGGAGTAGCGGCCGTCGTCGGGCCCGCCGTACACGGTCAGCGAGAAGTAGGCCGCGTCGCCCGCCACTGCGCGAACGCGGTAGGTGCGGGTGGGGTCGATCGGCGCGTACTGGTAGTACGCGTCGGAGTTGTCGCCACCCCACTTCTTGTACGGGCCGACGATGTCTACGAAGCGGGGCCGGCGGCTGTCGCTCCACACCTGGGTGTCGAGCGCGACCTGGAGCATCGAGAACATCCAGCGGTAGCCCTCCAGCACTTGCTGGTCGTCCGCCGGCGCGTTCGGACCCTCGAACAGCTTGCGCTCCGCCCCGGCGAGAGCCTCGAGCAGGGCACGCACCTCGGTACCGGTGGCGAACTCAGGGTTGTGCGGCTCGGTGCTCATCTCTTCGGCCCACCTCCAGCCGGGCACCCTAGGAGATGTCGGTTACCGTGCTCGCCGTGAACGGGGGAGCCGGAATGGCAGGGGTGGGATCGCGGTGACCGAGCGACCGCCGTTGCTGCGCATCGACGACCTTGCCGCGCCGCAGTTCTCCGCCGAGGTGGCCGAGATCCGCGACGTCGTGGCCGCGCTCGCCGAGGGGGTCGAGCTGGAGCCCGACGCGGTCATCGCCGAGGCCAGGGCGCAGACCGGTCTGAGCGAACTCGCCGCGGACGACGCCTATCACGAACGGCTCGCCGTGGTGCTGCGGTCGTTGCGCGACGAGGCCAATCTCGGTGCGTTCGGGCGGTACAGCATGTTCTCCACGTTCACCGGTCTGGTGAAGAACCGGCTGCTCGTCACCGACCTGCTGGCGCGCCATCCCGAGATCCACGACGTCGACATCGCGCGACCGATCGTGATCTGCGGCCTACCCCGCACCGGCACCACCCACCTGCACAACCTGATGTCCGCCGACCCGAACCTGCGCTCGCTGCCCTACTGGGAGAGCCTCGAGCCGGTGCTCTCCGACGCCGAGCGTCCCGCTCCCGGCGAGCCCGATCCGCGGCGGGCACGCTGCGACATGGCGGTCGGCATGATCGACGCATCGATGCCGCTCTTCAAGCGGATGCACGAGATGACCACCGACCACGTGCACGAGGAGATCCAGCTACTCGCCGTCGACATGTCGACGATGCTGTTCGAGTCGATGGCGTACGTGCCCACGTGGCGGGCGTACTACGAGTCGCACGACCAGACCCCGCACTACGAGTACCTGCGCACGCTGCTGAAGGTGCTCACGTTCCTGCGCGGCGGCGAGCGCTGGGTGTTGAAGTCGCCTCAGCATCTGGAGCAGATGGTCCCCCTCGCGCGGACCTTCCCCGACGCGACGTTCGTGGTCACCCACCGCGACCCGGTGTCGGTGGTGGTGTCGATGGTGACCATGCTCGCCTACGGGGCGCGGATGTCGGCCGCCGTCGTCGACCCGGTCGCCATCGGGCGGGAGTGGGCAGACCGGCTGGAGAAGATGCTGCGCGCCGCGGTCCGCGACCGTGATTCGCTGCCCGCCGCGCAGTCCACCGACGTGCTGTTCCACGAGTTCATGGCCGACGACTTGTCCACGGTCGAGCGCGTCTACGAACTTGCCGACCAGCCGCTCGACACCGGCTCGCGCCAGGCGATGGCCGACTACATGGCCGATCACCCCCGTGGCCGCTTCGGCGCGATCGACTACGACGCGGCCCAGCTCGGCCTCGACCGCGGCGAGCTGAGGGAGCGCTTCGCCTTCTACACCGACCGCTTCGCCGTCCTCCTGGAGGACTGACGCTCTGCCCGAGCGGGCCGGTCCGTAGGCTCGTGTCCGATGCCTGACGACCTGCCCGACGACGACGTGGAAGTGCTGATCCGGTACGTCCGCGACAGCGTCGTCGGCGGCGACGAGATGGTCGAGGGCCCGTACGGCCCCCGTCCGGTGGTGTACGCCGACTACACCGCGTCGGGTCGTTCACTCTCGTTCATCGAGGACTACGTGCGCGATGTCGTCCTGCCGCTGTACGCGAACACGCACACCGAATCCTCCGGCACCGGCCGCCAGACCAGCCACTTCCGTGAAGAGGCGCGCCAGATCATCCGTCGCAGTGTCGGTGCCACCGACGAACACGCCGTGGTCTTCTGCGGCAGCGGCGCCACGTACGCGGTCGACAAGCTCGTCGGCGTGCTCGGCCTGCGGCTGCCGTCGGCGCTCGACGACCGCTACCACCTGAGCGACGCGATCGCCCCTGAGCAGCGCCCGGTCGTCTTCGTCGGGCCCTACGAGCACCATTCCAACGAGCTGCCCTGGCGCGAGTCGATCGCCGACGTGGTGACCATCAGCGAAGACGCCGACGGCCACGTCGACCTCGCCCACCTCGAATCCGAGCTCGTTCGCCACGCCGCGCGCCCGCTGAAGATCGGCTCGTTCTCCGCCGCGTCGAACGTGACCGGCATCCTCACCGACACCGCCGCCGTGTCCACGCTGCTGCACCGCCACGGTGCCCTGTCGTTCTGGGACTTCGCGGCAGCCGCGCCCTACGTGGCGATCGACGTCGGCTCCCCCGCGGGTGGCGCCGATCTCGACTACTACGACGCGATCTTCCTGTCGCCGCACAAGTTCATCGGCGGGCCGGGTACACCGGGTGTGCTCGTCGCCCGGCGTGAGCTGTTCGCCAACCGGGTGCCGGTGGTCACCGGTGGGGGGACCGTGGCGTACGTGAACCCGACCGAGCACGACTACCTGCCCGGCGTCGAGCAGCGCGAGGAGGCCGGCACACCCGCGATCGTCGATTCGATCCGCGCCGGGCTGGTGTTCCAGTTGAAGGACGCGGTCGGCACCGATGCCATCCGCCGTCGCGAGGAGTCGTTCGTGCAGCGCGCGATCACCGAGTGGGGCGAGCACCCGAACATCGACATCCTCGGCAACCGCCGTGCCGCCAGGCTGTCGATCGTGTCGTTCGTCGTGCGCCACGGTGAACGGCACCTGCACCACAACTACGTCGTCGCCCTGCTGAACGACCTGTTCGGGATCCAGTCCCGCGGTGGCTGCTCGTGCGCCGGCCCGTACGGTCACCGGCTGCTCGGCATCGATCTCGAGCGCTCACACGAGTTCGAGCGCGAGATCACCCGCGGTTGCGAGGGGATCAAGCCCGGCTGGGTACGCGTCGGATTCAACTACTTCATCGACGAGGACACGTTCCGGTATCTCGTCGACGCGGTCTCGCTCGTCGCCGACGCCGGTGCAGAGCTGCTGGCGCACTACCGCTTCGACCCCGACAGCGGGTTGTGGACCCACCGCGACGGGGCCGGAGCACCGCCGATGAGCCTCGCCGACGTCAGCTACGCGTCGGGCGCGATGGCGTACCCGTCGCACCGGCGCCGGGCACCCGAGGGTGTGCTCGCGCAGGTGCTCGACGAGGCCCGCCGCCTCGTCGACGCAACCCGTGCTTCGCCGCTGCGGGCTTGCGAACCGCCGTCGACCAACGCCGACTTCGAGCACCTGCGCTGGTTCCCGTACCCCGCGGAAGCCGGTTCCGCCGGTTGAGCGGAGGGTCGGCAACGGTGGGTCAGCTCGCCCCGCGCTGCAGCACGACGGCGGTGATCGTGCGCAGCACGATCCTGACGTCGTGGAAGATCGACCAGTTGTCCACGTAGTAGAGGTCGAGCCGCTTGTAGTCCTCGAACGAAGTGCCACTACGACCAGACACCTGCCACAGACCGGTGATACCCGGCAGCACACGCAAGCGCTCGTGCACCTCGGCATCCCAGCGCGCGACCTCGCTCGGCAGCGCGGGACGCGGGCCGACGACGCTCATCTCGCCGCGCACGACGTTCCAGCACTGCGGGATCTCGTCGATCGACAACTTGCGCAGCACCCGTCCGACTCTCGTCACCCGCGGGTCGTCGCTGATCTTGAACAGCGGACCGTCCATCTCGTTCAGCTCGCGCAGGTCGTCCAGCTGCGATTCGGCACCGTCGACCATCGTGCGCAGCTTCATGATTCGGAAGCGACGCCCGCCGAGGCCGACGCGTTCTTGGCGGAAGAGCACGGGTCCGGGCGACTCGATCTTGATCGCCAACGCAGCGATGGCGACGAACGGGGCGGTGAGAGCGAGAACTGCGAGGGCGGCGGCGACGTCGAAGACCCGCTTGCCACGTCCCCGCCAGCCGTCGCGCACCGTCGGCTCGATGTAGATCAGGGTGCGTCCGTCGATGGCTTGCGGGCGCATCCGCGTGACGTCGATGTCGCGCAGGGTCGACGAGAGGGCGACGTGGAGCCCGGCGTCGGTCAGCTGGCGCGCGAGGCGGTTGACGACCGCGGGTTCGACGGAGGCGAGCGAGACCATCGCCCCGGTGCAGTCGTGCTCGGACATGATCCGTTCGGCGTCGTCGATCGGCCCGAGCACGCTGCACCCGCCCCGTTCACCGAGGTCGTCGTCTCCGAGGAAGCCGACGACCAGGTAGCCGAGGTGAGGGTTGCGCTGCAGCGAGTGCATCATGCCGATCGCATGGGCGTCGGTGCCGATGATCACGATTCGCCTGCTGATCCGTCCGCTGCTGCGCAGGCGGTTGAAGGCGGCTCGGGCCAACGCGCGCTCTACGAGCAGCACCAAAGTGACGAACACGTAGACGCTGGCCACCCAGAAGCGGGAGAGGTTTGAGTACTTGAGCGCGAAGGCGACGGCCACCATGGCCCCCAGGCCGATCGCACTCGCGCTCATCAGCCGGCCGACCTCCTCGGTCGGACGCTCCACCGCGCGAGCAGCGAAGGTCCTCTTGGCCGCCAGCGCGCCGAACCAGAACGGCGCGCTGAGCATGGACAGCAGCAGATGGTCGAGTTGGATGTGGTGGGGAACCGGGCGCAGCAGCGCTTGGGAGCCGAAGGCCAGCATCATGCCGACGCCGATCGCGACTGCGTCCGCGACCATCAGCCGCCGGCGCAGGCTGCCCGGACCGTACACACGGGTCGGCGCCGGAGAAGGCGGAAGTGCCCGCTGGCTGCCTTCAGCGACGGTGCCCGGCGATGGCGCCGGCACCGCAGCGGCCGAGGGCCACGTCGGCGGAGCGAAGGACTCCGTAACCACCGGCGCGGGATAGGACGGACCGATCGATCGTCGGGAACCCCTACTCGCTCGCACCGGTCCTTCCTCCACCCGTCCCAGGCGCCACCGAAATCGGTTTGGCCCGGAAGGGTGAAGGTACTCTGAATAGGGCCTTTAGTCACTCAAATATCTCACACCGAGCGATATTTGTAGCCTATTCCCGTCGAATTCTCACTCAAAGTGATGGTTCTGGTGCATCGCGTGCGAATTCGAAACACATCGGTAAGCGTGCTCCATCGTCGGTGCCACGGGAGTACGCTCGCCAGCTACGTCGACTCGATCCCACGCGCGGCCCGGTCAACATGTTACGATTTGATGACGGGCGGTGTCCGGGCGGCACGAGTGCCGGCCGGAGACAGTCGAAGCGGAGGTCATCGTCTATGAAGAAGTTCGGGTCAACAGTCCGGGGAGGGAACCGACCGAGGTGGGTCGGGTTCGCCGCCGTGGCGTTCTGCGCCCTCCTCGTCGGTGCTTCGTGCACGGTTCCGCCGCGGCCTCGGCCGCCGGGGGCTCAGGCCACGCAGGGGGCCACTCGGTTGCCGAACCCGTGGACACCAACCCCGCCGCAGGTTCCCCAGTCCCCCGCGCAGGGTGGAGCCACCGCTGGAGCACCGGGTGGTTCGGTGACGCCGGTGGGGAGCAACTTCGATGTCGGTCGGTTCTTGGTGGCTGATCGGGTTCCGGAGTCGTCGGCGCGGGAGCCGTCGGGGAACTTCCGGGCGATCTGTGAGTACTCGCACCTGGCCTACGACGACCCGATCGTGTACCCGGGTCAGGCAGGCCAGTCGCATCTGCACATGTTCTTCGGCAACACCTTGGCCAACGCGAACTCGACGTACGAGTCGCTGCGCACGACTGGTTCGAGCACCTGCCACGGCGGGCCGATCAACCGCTCCGCGTACTGGATGCCCGCGCTGATCGACGCCTCCGGCAAGGTGGTCACCCCCGACTACCTGATCGTCTACTACAAGGGTTCGATCGGTGCCGGCGCCCAGTACCAGGCCCAGATCCGGGCGATCCGCTCGATGCCGGCAGGGTTGCGGATGATCGCCGGCTACGACATGGCCAACCCTTCGACACCGACGCACTTCTCGTGGGCGTGTGAGAGCGGTGGGGCGAGCTCCCAGCAGATCCCCAACTGCGGTTCCGGTGTGCGTGGGCGTCTCGTTGACGTTCCCTACGTGTTGGGACGGCCGCAACCTCGACAGCGCGAACCATCGCAGCCATCTCGCCTACCGCAGCGCCGATCCTCACACCGGGCACCTGTCGTGCCCGGCCACGCATCCGGTGATGCTGCCCGAGTTCACGTTGGGGCGTGGTTCTCCCACGACGGCAACTCACGCAACTGGCACCTGGACTCCGACCAGATGCCGGGGATGACCCACGCCAACGGGTCCACGTTCCACTCCGACTGGTTCGGAGCGTGGGACCCAACCATCCAAGACACCTGGGTCGCCAAGTGCATCAACGGCATGCTCAACTGCCAAGGCGGCCAGATCGGCAACGGTCAACGACTGCTCGACCCCCCCGACTACACCGGACCCCACACCATCGCCCCACCCCTCAACTGACCCGCGTCGGGTCCCTCGTCCGGACGGGTGTTCGGCCGAGGGACCCGACGACGGTTGGGGTACTAGCCTCCGCCACGACTATGGCGGACGGTGAAGCGGCACTTCGGCAACGGCGAAGCCGCGCTGAAGGACTCGCGTCGGCGAGCGCGGAGCTCCTACTTGCGGCTGCGCTGAGCGTTCTACCCCTCGTCTGGCGCGCCGTCGTCGGAGCGGGGCGCTTCCCCGCCGGCGACGCCTGGGCGTACGAGCGGATCTTCGACACGTTCCACCGCACCGGCGACATCGTGCTCGTCGGCTGGAACGACCTCACGCTGGTGGGCGTGCTGCCGGTGACGGAATGGTGGGTGAGCCTGGTCGGTTACGGCGACTACCAGCTCTACCTCCTCGGGGCGTTCATGGGCTTCGTCGCCTTGCTCGGGCTGCGCGACCTGGTCGGTTCGCTCGGTGTCCGCCGACGCCTGCTGCCCATCGCCGTGGTCGGCACCTACACCGGGTTCGTCGGGATAGCAGGCACCTACCTGGCCGACACGTTCTACTTCGCGGGGGCACTCTGGTCTGTGGCCCTCGCGATGCGCATCCTCACCGCGCCGCGGCTGACGAGGCGGACCGAGGTCATCCTCGCCGTCGTCGGCGCCCTTTGCGCCGCATATGCCTTCTCCGTGCGCCAGCATGCGGCCGCTACGGCCGTCGCCGTCACCTTCGTGCTCTGGACGGCCCGCCGGGGAAGGAGTGTGGCTTGGTGGTGCTACGCGAGCTGCTTCCTCGCCTTGGCGCTGCCGCTCTACATCTGGCGGCGCGGTCTGGCCAACGGCGGATCCGAAATGCTCGTCTTTGCTCCGCGCTCTTCGATCGCGGCCCTTTACGGGGCGCTGGTGACGTTCGCCCTCGTGCCCCTGCCGTTCCTCTTCGGCCAGCCCCGCCGCTGGCTGCGAACCTTGCCGGCAGCCCCGTACTGGTGTCTGGTGCTGATCGGGCTGGTAGCTGCCCCGTTCTCGCCCACTCGCCCGCTGCTGACCGAACCATCGCTGGTCGGTGAGCTGATCGAGGAAGGAGGCACGGTCAAGTGGGTGCTGGCCTTCGGGCTCTTGCTGACCACCCCCTGGTCCCTGCGGCTGGCCTGCCAGGCCCTTTGGTCGGGGCTGGCGCGCCCCTGGGACGGCAGATCGAAGCTCACCAACCTCTCGTTGCTGCTCCTCCTGACAGGCGGTCTGGTGGTGGCCAGCTCGGTCGTCACGGCCGCGTACTACACCCGCTACACCCTCGTCTCGGCGGCTCTGCTCGTCGCCCTGCTCCAGGTGGCGAACGAGCTGGGCGCCGACGTGAGGGATCATTCGTCGATCGCTGCACGACCGACCACCGGGCGCACCGCGTGGCTCTCCGTAGTCGGAGTCCTGATGGCGGCGTTCTTCGCGTACTGGGAGCTCGACCGCTCCGCCTCGTCCGTGCCGGCGCTCACCGATGCCGCCGCCGTCGCGCACTGTGCAGGCATTCCACCCGAACAGATCGACGGTGGGTTCGTCTGGGACGGCATGCACAGCACGGGAGTCGTCGATTCGAGTCGTCAGCACGTCGCCCCCGAGGACGGTCTTCCCCCTACCGAGAACCAATCGGTGTTCGTCGAGATGAACCGCCGGGCGGTCGTGCTGGCGTCACCGCCCGAAGACCTGTCCGGCTTGGCCGTGTTCGGCCCGTTCCACTCCGGCGGGATCCTGCCCGGGTCACGCACCGAGCTCTGGTTGATCACGCGCACCGAGGATGCTGGTGCCGTCGCGGAGTGCGCCCCTTCCGGTTAGGCCGCTCGTCCAGCCGGCCGAGGATCAGCGGCGGGGACGGTCGAGCTCCGCGGCGAACAACGCCGCGAGGTCGGCCACACTGGAGGCGTTGTCGTGGTCCCTGCGCACGGCTGCGATGCCAGCAGATGCCAGGCGCTCTCGCGTCGCCTCGTCGGTGACCATCTTCTCGATCGCGCCGGCCAGCTCCTCCACGTCGCTCGCGGCCACGCTGAGCGCGGTGACATCGTTGCGGGCGAGCTCGGGTATCCCGCCGACGTTGCTGCTCACCACGGGCACACCGAGGGCCATCGCCTCCATGATCGACACCGGCAGACCCTCGGCGAACGACGGGAGGCAGAAGATGTCGGCCGCCACGAGGCGCTCGCGCACCTGCTCGGGCTGAAGCTCGCCGGTGAATCGAACGTGGACTCCGAGCCGGTCGGCCTCTCGTGCCAGATCGGATCGGAACGGGCCGTCTCCGACGAACTCGAGCTCGATCGGGCATCCCCGATCGGCGAGCAGCCTCGCCGCCCGAAGCAATGTGACGTGGCCCTTCTCGGGTGACAATCGCGCCACCGTCAGCACGTGGGGCGGTCTCGCCAAGGCTCGCTCGGGACGAGGGACGAACTGATCGAGGTCCAGACCGCACCGGACGACGTGAAAGCGATCCCAGTGCGTGGGAGCGGTGACGCGGCACAGCTGCGATCTGGTGAAGTCGCTGATGCAGACGACGAAGTTCGCGGCGGCCGCCTTCAGATCAAGCCGGGCAAGGCGTTCGTCGACGAAATCGTGGAACCCGTGGATGGTGAAGCTCCACGAGCACTGTGCCGGGGCGGTCGTCGCCGTCAGCTCGGACGTGAACCACGCCACCGAAGCCGGGGACAGCCCGAAGTGGGCGTGGACGTGGCGTGCGTCTTGCCGGCTGATCTCGTCGGCCACGACCGTGGCGTACAGCAGGTGGCCGAACCTGGTCACGAGCAGCGACGTGTCGTGACCTGCCGAACGAGCGACTCGCGCCAGCAGGCGCCCTATCGCCACCGGGTGGCGAACCAGGTGCTGGCCGAGCCGCTTGGCCAGCGCGAGTCGGGAGAACCGGTCGAGATAGACGGTGCGCTCGCTCTCCCGCCGGGCCCAGTCGCTCTTCAGGTCGTCAGGTTCGGGAGAGTTGAGGGCGATGGGGACGACCCGCCATCCGGCTCGCTCCATCGCGGCGATCTCGTTGGAGATGAAGGTCATCGCGACCTTGGGATGGTGGGTCAGCACGTACGCGACCACTCGCTCGGACGAGGTCACGGTGGTCATCCCCTAATGGTGCCTGACGCGAACGCCGAACCTACCGACCATCGTGCCGAGGCCGTGCAACAAGGACGCGAGGGCGAACCTCCACTCGGGAGGCTCGCGGTGTCGGAGTCGAGCGAAGGGTCGGATGATCGCCCGACGCACGGCGTTGCCGCCGGCCAGGAACATCCGGTTCGGAGTAGCGAGGCCGCCGAGGATCGCCGTCACGTAGGAGCTGTTCCCGTGCCAGTAGAAGCGCCAGAGCTGGTAGCGGTACGTCGTGCGTTCGATCGGCGTCAGCTCTTCGACGACCGCATCAGCGGCGAAGACGATCTGCATGCCTGCGCTCCGTGCGTGGCGGTAGAACACCGCGTCCTCGCCCCCGGTGGTGCCGAGGCCGTCGAGGAACCTGATCTCTGGATGGGCGCGGATCCACCTCGCCGAGATGAGCGCGTTGTGGGTGGCGGCGATCGGGGCCGGGTCACCGTGCGCCGGGTAGTCGAACTCCAGGAACGGCTGAGCGGTGATCCAAGGCGGTGCGTCGGGCGGTGTCACGCACTTCAGCGGGCCCGTCACCACATCGGCGCCGGTGCTCTCCTGCATCGCCAACAGGCGCGCGACCCAGTCGGGGGCCACCTCGCAGTCGTCGTCGGTCATCACCACCCAGTCGGCGAGAGGGCTGGCCGCATCCAGCCCCATGTTGCGCGCCCGGGAGATGTTCTGCGTGCCCGCGGCGACGTAAGTGACGCCGAGGGGGAACCGGTCCGCGAACTCCCGCGCGACAGGTTCGGCCTGCTGGTCGGGGCTGTCGTCGACCACCACGGCGCCCAAGCTGCTGCCTGCTGGCAGCGAGCGTTCGTTCGCCAGGAACGACTCGAGCAGCTTGCCCAGCCCGTCGTTGCGACGATAGGTGCACACGGAGAGCAAGACCTTCGTCTGGGGGTGGGAGGGAGGGATCACGCGGCATCACCCGGATAGCAGATCGAGAAGCGCCGTATGCTGGCATGGCGCCGGCGGGTACGGATCGATGCAGCCCTTGTGGAGCGTGCCGACGGAGGGAGAATAGTGGGTGAGCGGGTGAAGCGCATCGGTCTTGTCGGCGCCGGGTACATCTCGGACCTGCATCTCGGCGCAATCACTGCCCTTCCCGGACTGAGCGCCGTCGCGATGTGTGATCGCTCTCCCGGTCGGGCGGCGGCCAAGGCCCACCGTCACGGAGGCCTGACGACCTACACCGACCTGTCCGAGATGCTCGAGCGCGAGTCGCTCGATGCGGTGCACGTGCTGACGCCGGCAGAGACCCACGAGAACGTCGTCGAAGAGGTGCTGCGCGCCGGACTCGACGTCTTCGTCGAGAAGCCCTTCTGCGTCGACTCGACCGCCTGTGAGCGCCTGACCGAACTGGCCGATGCCGGCAACTTGAAGCTCGGCGTGTCGCACAACATGTTGTTCGACCGCAACTACGTGCGGTTGCGGGCCGATCTGTCCGCAGGCCGCTTCGGGCGCCTCGACCACGTAGACGTCGTGTGCATCCGGCCGTTCGCGCCGCTGCGCAGTGCTCCCCCAGGGAGCTGGTTGTTCGGCTCCCCGGGCAACGCGTTGATCGAGCTCGGCCCGCACTCCGCCGGGCTGCTGCTCGACCTCACCGACGACCCCGACGAACTCGCCGTGGTCACCGGTGACACGATCACGACTGCCGGTGGCAAGACGTTCCATCGCCGGTGGGACGCGGTCGGGATGAGCGGGACCACCGGTGTCCGGTCGTGCTGGGGCTTCGGCGACGGCTTCCCCGAGTTCGTCGTCCACGTCCGGGGGCGAAGTGGCTCGGCAACGGTCGACCTGCAGAACGGCAGCTACACCTTCGCGACACCTGGCCGGCAGATCCCTGACATCGACGGGTTCTTCTCGTCGGCTCGCTCGGCAGGTCGGGTCACGCTGAGCTCGGCCCGCACGCTCACCTCCTTCCTCCGGGGGCGCCTCGGCGACGACCGCGCGGGCGGCTACTTCGAGCGCAGCATTCGTGATGCGATCGCCGCCTTCCACGACGTCGAGCACGCCGCAGAGCTCGACCCGCGCATCTCGCCGACCTTCGGAACGCGCATCGTGGCCCTGCTCGAAAGGATCGCTGCCGGCGACCCGCACGCATCGGCGACAGCCGGGTCATCGCCGCCGGCTGGTTCTCCGCAGCGTTCGGCACGTGCGCCGGCGCCTGCCCCCCGGGCCGCCGACGTTCTCGTGGTCGGGGGGATGGGCTTCATCGGGCGGGCGACGGTGAAGAGCCTCGCCGAGTCAGGCTCGACCGTGCGAGTGGCCAGCCGCAGCGCGCCCGCCGAGCGCTCCCTCTTCGGCCATCCGGGGGTCGAGGGTGTGCCGGCGGACTTCACGCGCCCAGACGACGCTTCCCGCCTGCTCGAAGGCGTGCCCGTCGCCGCTCACCTCGCCTTCGGGGCCGGTTCCACCTGGCCCGACGTGCTGAAGTACGACGTCGAACCGACGCTGCGCTTCGCCGAGACGGCCGCGGCGATGGGCGTGCGGCGCTTCGTCTTCGCCTCGACGATCGCCGTCTACTGGGCTGGCAGGAGAGCGGGGACGATCGACGAAGCGACGCCTGCCGACGCCGGGATCATGCGTGTCAACCCGTACGCCCGCGGCAAGGCCGTGGTCGAGACGAAGCTGCGCGAGCTGTCCGCGCGCACAGGTATGGAGGTCCTGATCGTGCGGCCGGGCATCGTCGTCGGGGTAGGCGCGAATCCCGTCCACTGGGGTGTCGGCGCGTGGCCCCATCCGACGGTCTGTGCGCTCTGGGGTGACGGCCAGGCCCCGCTCCCGTTCGTACTGGTCGACGACTGCGGCCAGGCGATCGCATCGTGCCTCACCAGTTCGTCGTCGCTCGCGCCGAGCTACAACCTCGTCGGCGACGTGCTGCTCACCGGCAGGCAGTACCTGGACGCCATCGAGCGGGCCGGCGAGGTGCGCATCTCGCGTGTCGACAACCGGCCGACGAGGTACTTCCTGGAGAACAGCGCCAAGTGGGCGGCCAAGCGGCTGAGTGGCAACCGCTCCGTACCGAGGCCGAGTTGGCACGACGCCGACGGAAGGACCCTGCGCGCTCACTTCGACAACTCCGCCGCCAAGCGCGATCTCGGGTGGAGCCCGCTGGCCGATCGGGAGCGCTTCGAGCAGATCCTCACGGACATGGCCGCGCAGTGGTTCGCGTGATGCCCGGGCCCGCCGACCTCTCGCTGTACTACTTCGCCGGCGACTTCGTCGACGTGCTCGAGCGCTTCTCGGCCGGACGGGCGCAGATCTATCGCACCCACGACGAGGTGGCGGCGATGATCGTCGACCTCGTCGGCGACGGTCTGAAGTTGCGGGTGACCAGCTTCGTCACGCCCACTCCCGCGATCCGCCACCCGCGTGACGGCGTCGAGGTGATCGACCTCGGGGCTGCCGGCTGGGGTGATCGGGGCTTGCTGAAAGAGGCCGTGTCCCGCGACGACGCCCGCAAGATCGTCGCCGGGTTCCCGAACGTCGAGCTGCTCCGCGCCGTACGTCGCTCTCCCGCCAGAGCCTTTGCCGTCCTCGCGTCCAGCTATAACGAACGGGGTTGGCGGGCGCGGCTGCGCACCGCCCGCCTGGTACGGCTGCTGAACGACGACCGCTTCGAATGGGTCTCCAACCACGGACTGCCCTCCACGATGCAGCTCGCCCGCATGGGAGTGCGCATCGACAAGCTCGTCCCCTGGGACATACCGCACGAGCTGTCGCCAGATCGCTACCCCGCCAAGCAGCTGCGCGCCGACGCGAGCGAGCCACGGGCGGTCTACGTCGGGACGATCCTCGAGGCCAAAGGGGTTTCCGACCTCATCCGCGCCGTGGCCCTCCTGCGTTCGCGGGGGATCGAGTTGCGGTCGACCTTCCTCGGAGAAGGCGAGGTAGAGGCGATGCGCTCGCTCGCCGCGTCGATGGGTGTCGACGATCTCGTCGAGTTCCTCGGTGTCGTCGACAACGTCGAGGCGCAGCGGTACATGCGGGATGCAGATGTGGTCGTGGTGCCGAGCCGGCACGAGTACCCGGAGGGCTTCCCACTCACCATCTACGAGGCGATCGCCTCGCGGACCCCGCTCGTGTGCAGCGACCACCCGATGTTCGTCCACCACCTGATCGACGGCGTGACCGCGAGCACGTTCCGCGGCGGCCGGGCCGACTCGCTCGCCGCGGCGCTGGAGCGCACCCTTGGTGACCCCGACCTGTACGCGCGGCTCTCCGAGGCGGCTCCGGCGACGCTGGCCTCGCTGGCAGGGTCGGGCGACTACCGGTCGATGATCCGCGAGTGGGCGCTCTCCGACGGGCGATCGGAGTGGCTCACGGAGCGTGCGCTCAACCGGCGCTCCGCCTAGATCTCCATGTGATCGGGCAGGAGTTGCTCTTCCGGCCCGTCCGGAGCCGGAAGCTGCCCGCGATCGCGACGGCGTTGGCGGGAGACGAGCAATGCCCAGCCCGCAGAGCTCGTCAGCGCCTCCGAGACGTAGGTTCCGATCACCGCTCCTTGCCAACCGAGCGTTGGGACGAGGGCGAGGTAGACGAGCACCGTCGCGAGGGCCCCGACGACACCGAGCATCGTGCGGACCTTGTTCTCGCCGAGTCCGAGCAAGCCCATCACGGGGATGTCCGCCAGGCCGCGCGCCAGCGGGAAACCGCAGAGCCAGACCGAGATCTGGGCCGCCTCCTCGAACTTCGGACCGACCAGCAGCTCGGTCAACGGACGGGCCAGGACTATCGCGACACCGCTCACGATCCCGTAGATGCTGGTCGGGACGAGCAGCTTCAGTGCCTTGTCGAGGTGGCTGCGCGGTCGGTCGTCGCGGCGAAGGAACCACCGATTGGCGGCGAGGTTGACGGCGTGCAGCGGCAAGAACGCGAACGACACCACCCGGTAGGCGGCGCCGTACTCGCCCACCTCCACCTGCGGGCGGGTGGCGGCGAGGACGAACTTGTCGCCTTGGTCCTGGACGACGTTGGTCGACATCGACGTCGCGTAGAGCCGCGCGAGCTGGGACGCCTCCTGCGGCGTGGCGGGTGTCTGGTCGGCGCGATCGTCACACCGCAGGCTGGTCGCCAGGGCCCTGCGGGAGACGCCCCAGAGGATCAGCGCCGCCAGGAGGTTCACGATCGCGAGGTTGACGACCGAGACCGCGTCCAGTGCGGCGAGCGCGAGCACCCCGCAGACTCGGCTGACGGGCAGCACCGCCCGCGCTCGGGTGGACGACCGCGGCCCCGCCAGGGAGAAGACGGTGCTGAGGTTGGTCTCCGCGCGTCCCGTCACCAGCAGCTCGGTGGAGAAGATCACGAGTGCTGCCAGAAGGGCGTCCACGCCGAAGATGGCGAGGGCGACGCCGACGGCGATCGGCAATGCCGGAGCGGCCAGCCACAGAGTGTGACGGCGTGTCGTGCGCAGCACCGACTCGACCGTGCGGTTCGCCCGGAGCAGGAGTTGCACCAACGCCGAGGTGGAGCCCGCCCAGACCCACAACGTGGAGAACCCGGAGATGACGTACAAGGTGGTGTACAAGCCGTAGTTCGCCGGTCCGAGCCTGCTCGCGACGATCGGAAAGATCACGAGTGCCGATGCCGACAGCAAGAGCTCGTACCCGAGCGTGGCGACGACATCGCGCGCGGGCTTGACAAGTGCCGCGGGCTTCACGAAGAGCGTCGATCGCAGGCTCATCTCACGTCCGCCGGACGGCTCGCCTTCCTCGTACGCGCAAGGTGCTGGGTCTCGATGGACAGGCCCCCACGTTACGCACCTCCTGAACGCCACCGGTAGCATCGGTGACGATGGCGGAGCTGGTCGGGGGCGGCAACGGCCAACGAGTCGCAGTCGTCGGCTGCGGTGCGATCTCGCACCAGCATCTGTCGTTCCTCCAGGGCTCACCGAGGGTCGAGCTCGTCGCTACCTGCGATCTTTCTGCCTCGCTGGCCGATTTCGCGCGCGAGCGATATGGCGCGAAGGCGGCCTTTGTCGACGTGTCGGCCATGCTCGACAGCGCGCGCCCTGAAGTCGTCCACGTCCTCACCCCACCGCACACCCACGTCGAGCTGGCCCAGCTCGTGCTGGAGCGGGGAGCCCACGTGATCGTCGAGAAGCCTCTCGCCCCCTCGTACGACGAGACCGAGATGCTGGTCCGCAAGGCGCGTGAGGTCGGCAGAGCCGTCGTCGAGGGACGCAACCTGCTGTACAACGACCAGGTCGAGGTGATCGACGCTCTGGTCGCGCAGGGTCGGCTGGGCGAGCTGCGCGAGGTGGAAGTGATGCTGTCGCTCGACCTCACCGCCGGCGCGTTCGGAGACCGCAACCTGTCGGGCCGTGCGGTAAGCCTGAGGGGCGGCGCGGTTCACGACTTCTTGCCCCACCTCACCTACCTCGCGCTGCACTACCTCGGGTGCGACCAGACGCCCGAGCGGGTGACCGGCACGTTGGCCAATCTCAGCGGGAACCCTCGCGTCGGTGCCGACCATCTCGACGCTGTCGTCTGGGTGGGCAACCGGCGGGCCAGGCTCTACGTCGCCTCGGATCTGGCCCCCGACGCCTTTCGCCTCGCCGTCAGGGGTACGGCTGGGTCGGCGACGACCGACTTCTACCACCCGTTCCTGCGCATCGAAGGCGGCAAGAACGTCGGCAAACGGGCACCCCTCGAGCAGCTTCAGTTCGGCGCCAGGATGCTGGGCACCGGCATCGGGAACCTGCGCGACAAGTTGCTTCAGCACGGTTCGTACCACGGGGTTCCGCGGATGCTCGACGACGTGTATGCGCGCCTGGCCGCTGGGCTCGACCCACCGTTCTCCGATGGCGAGCTGTTGGCGAGCGCGGCGCTCGTCGACTCGCTCGTCGACCTGGCGGACTCGTCGGTGAAGCCGTGAGCGTGCTCGTCACCGGAGCATCGGGTTTTCTCGGACGCGCCGTTGTCGCGGCCGCTGCCCGATCAGGGCACAAGGTGGTGGCGATGGTGCGCGCAGATGCGACGACCGACTCGCTTCCACCTGGCACCGAGGTGCTCCGCGGAGATCTCCGTCAGCCGGCGCTCTGGCGCGATCAGCTCGGCGACGTCAGGGTCGTCGTGCACCTGGCGGCCAGCCCCACCGGCGACCTGGCCGAGCAGTTGGAGGGGACCGTCGTCGGCACGGAGAACCTGTTGAACGCGCTCGACCTCGGCTCGGTCGAGCGTTTCGTCCACGTCAGCTCGTTCTCGGTCTACGACTTCCACTCCCCGGCCGAGGGAGCTGCAATCGACGAAGACTCCGCGCTCGAGGCGCACCCGCAGCTGCGCGACGCGTACACCACGACCAAGCTCGTGCAGGAACGCCTGGTCCGCGAGCGCTGCCGCGCCGCCGGCACACCACTCGTCGTGCTCCGCCCGGGGGCGATCTACGGTCCCGGCAAGGACTGGTCGTGCGGAGCGGCGTTGACCGTCGGGCCGATCGGGCTCGTCTTCTCCCCCCAGGCCCTGTTCAGGCTGACATATGTCGACAACTGCGCCGACGCCGTCGTTCGCGCGATCGACGCTCCGAATACCGCGGGGCGGACGCTAGACGTCGTCGACGACGGCCTGCCCACGCATTGGCAGTACTTCCGCCGCTGCACAGCAGCAGCAGGCAAGAGCCGGTGGGCGCTCCCCGTGCCGTGGCTCGTGGTCGTCACCGTCGGCAGGATCCTGCGGGTGTGCGACGAGCGCATCGGCCACAACCGCGCGCGGTTCCCCGAGTTCTTGTCGCTACGTCGCCAGGAAGCACGATGGAAGCCGTTCACGTATCCGAACGATGCTGTCAAGGCTGCGCTCGGCTGGGCACCAAGAGTTCCGGTCGCCGCCGGCATCCGGGCCACGATGGAACGCACGTGACCGACGTGCCGAGGGTCTCGGGTTCGATTGTGATCCCCGCCTGGAACGAGGCCGACGCCATCGGGCGGACCCTGGTCGGTCTCTTCGCAGGGCTGGACGTGAGCGAGATCGACGTCGTCGTCGCCTGCAACGGCTGCACCGACGGGACCGCCGATATTGCCCGGTCGACGAACCTGCCCGTCGTTGTGCTCGATCTCGGCCACGTCGGCAAGGTGGGAGCGATCCGCGCCGGCGAACGCCAGACGGATCGTCTGCCGCGGATCTATCTCGATGCCGACACCGGGCTGAGCGGGATCTCGGCCACGGCGGTGCTGCGCGCACTCGGCGAAGGCGCCGTCGCGGCACGGCCGCCCGTCCACTTCGTCACCGATCGCTCCTCGTGGCCGGTGCGCAGCTTCTACAAGACCAAGCAGCGGCTGCCCGGGGTGGCCGGCGACCTCTGCGGGGCGGGTGTCTACGGGTTGAGCGCCGATGCACGGGCGCGCTTTGCCGAGTTCCCCGAAGTCCGCGGCGACGACCTGTTCGCCGCGCGGGTGGTCCGTCCGGAAGAGGTTGCGATCGTCGACACCGAACCGGTGCGCGTGTTCGTCCCTCGTACGGCGCGTGCCCAGATCAGGGTGCTCGCCCGCACGTACCGGGGCAACCGCGAGCTGTCCGTCGACTTTCCCGACCTGGCTCATCCGACGACGAGCTCCACCGTCGGTCAGCTCTGGAGCCAGCTCAGATCGGGACACGTCATCGACGTGGTCGTCTATTGCGCGTTCGTCGTCGCCGGCCGTCTCGCGTCGATGCGCCCTCAGCGGTCATGGGCCCGGGACGACTCCTCGCGGACGCCGGGAAGTGCAAAGGTGGCTGCGTGAGCACCCGGATCGTCGACAGCGGGCGCCTGGCCGAGTCGTCCACATCGGTGATGAGGATGCCGATGTGGATCGCCGCCGGTCAGGTCGGCGTCATCGCTGCCGTCTTCATCGGGTTCGGCACCAACCAGCCCGTGCGCCCGACCTTCACGATCGGCATCTTGGCGGCGGCGACGCTCGGCACGATCCTGCTCGGCCCCGTCGGTGGTGTGCGCAGGATCTTGCTCAGCGTTCCGACAGTGGCGCTGATGGCATGGTGGTTTGCGTCCATCTTGTGGACCTACAACACCTTCGGGTGGCGCCGTGAGACCCAGCTCAACGCCGCGATAGTCGCATCGTTGATCGTGATCGGGAGCCTGATCCCGTTGCGGTCGCTGCAACGTGCCCTGGTGACGGCGTGTTACCTCGCGATCGGATACAGCGTCTTCTACACGATCGTGCACTTCAGCTTTGCCACCATGCACCCCGACGGCACGGCCGGTTGGCGAGCTGGATTCGGTCACAAGAACGGTCTCGGTCCGTTCATGGTCTTTGCCCTGCTGGTGTTGCTCAGCTTCGAAAGGCCCCGTCCCCTACGCCACGTCGCGGTCGTCGTGTCGCTGGCGTTCGTGTTGTTGTCCCAGTCGACATCTGCATTCGCGGCGGGTCTGGTGCTGGCAGCTCTGGCCGTCGGCTTGACGCACCTGTCGCACGAAGACAAGCGCTGGCGAGCGCTGACGATCACGGTCGGTTCGGTGATCACCGTGTCCATGGTTTGGCTCATCGCCACGTTCCTGCCCCAGCTCCTGGACCTGCGCGGCAAGGACACCACGCTCAGCCGCCGCACCGACATCTGGGAACGGGTCTGGCAGGCGATAACCGAGCGCCCCTGGACCGGCTACGGGATCGGAGGAGTGTGGATCGACCAGGGCGCCGAACCCACACGCACGATGATGAGAGGGCTCGGCTTCACCGTCTTCCACTCGCACAGTGGCATGCTCGAAGTGCTCCTCCAGATCGGGATCGTGGGCCTGCTGCTCTACTCCTGGCTGTTGTTGTCGACCATCGTCGTCGGGATGCGTGTCCTGTTCGTGAACCAGACCCTCGGTCGGTTCGTGCTCCTCTACATCTTGTTGATGATGATCCTCGCCATCACCGAAGTGACCGTGTTCACGATATGGCTCGGCCTGCTCGCCATGCTGAACGTCGTGGCCGCGCGGGAGCTCGGCACCCGCGTGCTCGAACACCGATGAAGGTGGTGATCTCGCTCTCTGGTCTGCACAGGGTGCAGCGCGGGGCCGAAGTGGCACTCGAAGCGATCGGTCGTGACCTCGGTGAGCGCGGGCATCAGATCACCCTGATCGGGTCGGGCGCTCCCCGGGACGGTGAGCCGTACCAATACCGGCGTGTACCCGTCATCAAGCGCGAGCACTTCGAGCGCTGGCCGCGCTTTGGCCCCTTGCGCGATCCGGCTACCTACGAGAGCCTCAGCTTCGCCCCCGGCCTTGCCTGCCGGGCTCCTCTCAAGCATTGCGATGTCACGCTCACCTGCGGGTTCCCCGTCGACAACCTGGTCCTGCGCCGGCCGCTGATCCGCGGGCACCGGCCGCCGCATGTGTTCGTGACCGAGAACGGCGACTGGCCTGCCCAGCTCGACGCCGGTGAAGCGCGGTGGTTCTCCTGCGACGCACTTGTCTGCACCAACCCCTTGTTCTACGAGCGCAATGCCGAGCGCTGGAACGCGTTCCTGGTTCCGAACGGAGTGGACATCGACCGGTTCTCACCGGGGCCGAGGCGTCGGGAGCAGCTGGGCATCCCAGCCGCTGCCCCGGTGGTGCTGATGGTCAGCGCACTTGCGGACAACAAGCGGGTCGCCGAAGGGATCCGCGCGGTCGCGCGCATCCCCGACGTCGTGCTCGTCGTCGCCGGGGACGGACCGTTGCGCGGAGAATTGCAGGCCCTCGGCGGAGAGCTCCTCGGCGACCGCTACGTGCAGCGATCCTTCGCGCACGCCATGATGCCCGACCTCTATCGCTCGGCCGACGTGTTGTTGCACATGGCTCGCTTCGAGTCGTTCGGCAACATCTACATCGAGGCGATGGCCACAGGGCTTCCTATCGTCACGCACGGATCCGTCGTCACCGACTGGATCCTCGGCCCACTCGGGGCGCTGGTGGACACCGACGACCCGGCTCAGGTCGTCGAGGCGTTGGAGGCTGTGCTCCGCGTCGGTCGCGATGCCGGCGCGGCGCAGCGCCGGGACGCCGCGGTGGAGCGCTTCTCGTGGCGGGCCGTCGGGGCGCAGTACGAGCACATCCTCACCGGGATCCGCTGACCGCTTGCCGCTTCACCCGGTGTTTTGCTGTCGTCAAGGGTTGGCCGGTGACCGGATCGTGTCGAGGTCTCCAGGGTATGATCGGCCACCGATGGCGCCTTACTTGCGGTCCGTGGCCGCGCCCGACCAAAGGTTGGAGCTGAAGACAAGTTGACGATGGAGATCGGCTACATCTTCGCTGTGATCCGCCGGTACTGGTGGATCACCGCCGTCCTGGCGCTGCTCGGCTTGGCCGCGGGCTACACCCTCGCGTCGCCCGGTGTTGCGAAGTACGAGAGCAGCGCTCTGGTCGTCCTCCCCGAGCCGACGTCGGGCTCGCCGGAGCGTCAAATCGCCAGCCAGCTGGTCGTACTCGGTTCGCAAGTCGTACGCGAAGGAGCCGCCGAGCGCGTCGGCCTGGATCCGGACGATCCGCTCGTCAGCGACGCGGTCTCGGTCGGCGTGCTGACGGGCACGAACGTCGTGCAGGTCACGGCGTTGACGACGTCACCGCAGCTCTCGGCCGATCTTGCCAACGCGGTCGTCGACGAGTACCAAGAGCTCCTCTCGGCCAACGCGGCGACGGTTTCGGAGACCGAGCGAGAAGCCCTCGACACGGAGATCGACGTGCTCGGGCGGAGTCTGGCCGATCTCGACGCCAGGATTGCCGAGGTGCTCGCGCCGTTCCTGGCGAGCGAGAGCCTGACGATCCCGACCATCGAACAGGTCGCGCCGGATCTGTCGTCGCAGCGCTCGGTGGTCCTCGACCAGTACAGAAACGCCGTGACCGCCCGGAGCGAGCTCGAACGGAGGGCCGACGTGGCCAGCCCGAACGAGGTGCTCCAGCGGGCCGAGCCGGCCACCGCCCCCAACACCGGTTCACGCAAGTTGATCGCTGCCGCTGGGCTCGTCGCCGGCGCCCTCCTCGGTGTGGCTGCCGCTGTGGTCGTAGCAAGGTTGTCCAAGCGCGTGCTCGACATCTCCGAGGTCGCCGCCGTTCTCGGCGCTCCTGCGGTCGCACGGGCTCCGGCGGACAGCGCACTGGTGCGATCCCCGGTGGAGCTGTCTGAGCTCCGACCAGAAAGCGTCCGTTTCCTGCGCGAGCTCTGTGTGCAAGCGGAGTCGTTGGGCGCTGGAGCGAACCCCACTGTCATCGCTGTCGCGGGTTCCCAGCCCGATGCCGGTACGGCCGACCTCGCGTCGGCGATGGCCAACTGGTACGCCTCGTTGGGCCTTGACACCGTGTTGTTGTCGTCTGACGGAGACCGCGCCGAACCGCGGTCTCTGCGGCAGGCCGGAATCGTGCCAGGAGACAACGAGTGGCGGGTCGGCGACGACCTGGAGAGCCTGCAGGCCGAACGCGTCGCCAACCATCTCGTCCACTGTTCGCTGAGCAGCCTCGGCGCCGCGACTTCGATGCGGCTCGGCTCGCTGGCCTCGACGCTGGAGCGAGCCGGCGCCCTCGGCGGCATCGTCGTCGTCGACGGCGGGCCCCTGCTCGGTTCCTCGGCCACGCTGCAGCTCGTCCAAGATGCCCATTCCGTCGTGCTCGTTGTGCCGATTCGCCGCCAGGACGCCGAATCGCTCACGACCGTCGGGCGGATGCTGGACCAGGTGACGCACAAGCTGTTGCCGGTCGCAGTTCAAGGGCGTCAGCAGCAGAGGTCGAGGACGCGCCGTAGGCGCAGCGCAAGCGTTTCCTCCCGCGATTCGTCTCCTGCGTCGCCATCGTTCCCGCCCCCTCCCGGGGGCGAGGGCAGCGTGAGCAGAGGGTCCTCGGCGCGGACCGAAAACGGTGCTTCTGGTCGGGAGCCAGCTTCCCGGAGGGCCAAGCAGCCCACAGGGCCCCACTGATCCGCGCTCAGCGCGCGATCGGGTGCGCGGGAACCCCTACGGCAATCGCCCCGGCGGGGATGTCGCCGATGACGACCGCGCCCGAACCGATCACCGCACCCGCTCCGATCCGCACCGGGCCGAGAACACAGGTGTGCGCACCGAGGAACACGTGGTCTTCGATCACTGGGGCGCCGGGGCGGCTTCCGGCACCGATCGTGCACACCTGGTGGATGGCGCAGTCCGCGCCGATCGAGGCCTCTCCGTTGATCTGAATCGGGCCGAAGTGGGGGATGAACGTTCCCGGGCCGATCACCGCTCGCTCGTCGATGTTGATGAGGGTTGCCAGAGCGACGATCTTGCGCACGACGCGCAGAGCCGAACGCAGCGCGGTCGTGAGGACTCCGGGCGGCAGCGTCATCGCTGCTCGCTGGGCGCGGTAGACGGTCAGGGCCCAGAACCCCTCCGAGCCCCAGCCGCTGGCTCCCTGCGACTTGAAACGCGCCAAGTCGGCGCGCCACGCCCGGCTCTGGCTGTCTCCCGCCCAGGCCTTCACCGTGTCCTTCGAGTACTGCATGGCGGGGAGCGTAGACTCGTGGTCCCAACGCCGGGGCTGGAGAGACGTGGGAAACGCCGTTCGAGGGGGTACCAGTGGGCAGTGACGATGGCGGCGCGCAGTGGGTCGAGTGCAACTTGTGCGGATCCACCGAGTGGACCGTCGAGCACCCTGCCGGTCGCGCGCAGCGCAACCAGATCGTGCGGTGTCGCAATTGCGGTCTCCTGTACGCCAACCCGAGGTCGTTTCTGGTCGACCACGAGGATTACGAGCTACGCGAAGTCGAGCACGTGTTGGACGGTGTCGAGACCGATCGAGATCACGAGTACCGCTGGCGCTACGACAAAGAAGTTGGCCAGACGAGGGACTACGACAAGTCACGCCAGCGGCTGAACGAGTTGCATCCAGGCCGTGGCCGGCTGCTCGAGGTCGGATGCAGCATGGGTCAGCTGCTCCAGAGGTTCCGCGCGGATGGTTGGGCGGTGGAGGGCGTGGATCCGTGGAAGGAGGCTGCCGCATACGCGCAAGGCCATGGCATCCCCTGCCGGGCCTCGACGTTGGAGGATGCGGCGTTCCCCGACGCCTCGTTCGACGTCGTCGTGATGCTGCACGTCATCGAGCACGTCCCCGATCCGCGGGCGACGCTCGCGGAGATCAACCGCGTCCTGCGCCCGGGGGGCCATCTGCTGCTCGAGACACCGCGGTTGGACGGTGTCATGTACCGCACCTTCGGCCGGCGGGAACGCAGCATCAGCTGCGACGGTCACATCTACTTCTTCGGCTTCGAGACCCTCGCCAAGCTGTGTGAAGCCAGCGGTTTCGAGGTGATCGACCACGAGTTCAACGGGCGGACGCTCTCGGCGTCGAGATTGCTCTGGAACGTCGGAGTGATGTCGAAGAGCGAGGGTGTCGCGCGCCGGATCGACACCATCTCCGACCGTCTCGACCTGGACCGGATTCGCTTACGGGTCAATCTGCGGGACATGCAGCGGTTGCTCGTGCGCAAGGTACCGACCGTCGCTCCCGGGGAGACGGCGAACGCCGCGGTCGCTTCCGGGCAGGGCGGACCTCAGCTCGGCGCTGGGGGACCGAACGGGTCCTTGTAGCGGCCGAGCGCCTGTCGGAGCAGGTGGTAGAGCACGGGTGGCTGGTGCAGCAGATAGCGCCGCCAGCGGCGACGTGGCTCACGTACGAGCCGCCACAGCCATTCGAGACCGAGGTTCGTGACGACCGCCGGCGGGCGCACGACGGCCCCGGCCTCGTAGTCGATCGTGCCCCCCAGGGGCAAGAACAGGCGGACGCCGGGCAGTCGGTCGCGGTAGCGATGGATGAAGAACTCCTGCTGGGGTGCTCCGACGCCGACGACGAGCACGGTCGCCCCCGAGCGGTTGACCATCTCGATCACCCGTTCGACCTCGTCCACGTCGTCGAGCCAGCCCGGCGGCGGTCCGTATGCACCGACGACCATCGCTCGTCCCACCTTGTCGTTGATCCGCGTCTGCGCTTGGCTGGCGATGTCGCCTAGCGCGCCGCAGAGGAAGATCGTGGTGTCGGGATCACCGGCGTAGCGGGTGTAGAAGCGGGGGAAGTAGTCGGACCCTGACACCCGCTCCCGGAATGGCGTCTTCAGCATCTTGGCTGCGAACACGAGCACCTGGCTGTCACAGGTCGCCACGTCGAACAGGGAGACGACGTCGTAGAAGGCGCGGTTCTTCTGCAGCTTGGCGAGCGAGTCGACGTGCACGGTGATGATCGTGCCGGATCGCACCTCCAACAGCTCGTCCATGGTGATGTCGTCGAAGGTGACGTTGAGCAGCCGGATCCTGCGTCGGTGCCCTGGCACAGCAGTCGAATCTCCAGACTCGGATCTCAGCACTTCGAGTACTTCTCGATCAGCTCCACCGTCCTCGCGATGTTGCCTCGCGACGATGCACCGAAGACGATCGAATCGACGCGCGGCCGGTCGCATATCCAGGCGATGGCCCTCTCGGGTTCGATCGCCCCGGATGCCAGCACCGACATGGCGATGCAGGTGAACTCGTGGCCTTCGAGGGCTCGGTCGTAGGCCTCGATCCCCCCGCACATGCGGAACCCGACGGCGTTGTAGTTGCAGCAGATGATCGGGTTGCTGATCCCTTCGGAGACCAGCGCGTCGAGCATGCGTGGCATGTTCATCGTGAACACGCCGGCGCGCGCCCCGTGGCGGTTCTGCACGTACTCGACGAACTCGGCGAGCAGCTCGCGCATGCCGAGCCCGAGGAGCAGGTCGGCGATGACGTTCTGCAGGAACACGACCGGGACCTCGACACTGGCGAAGGGCACCAGTTCGGCATCGACGAGCTGGTACATGAGCTGTCGCAGGTCCTTCTTCACCGCCGTCTTGGCCCCACGCGCGACGGCCTCGAAGATCCCTCCCGGTGTCACCTGGCGAAGCGTCTCGAAGATGCCGAGCTCGGTGACCATGTCGGCGTACTTGTGCGCATACGGCATCCCGGGATGGAAGACCAGACCTTGGAACCGATCGCGGTCTGCGGCGACCCGGTCGACGATCTCGGCCATTCGGTCGTGGGTGGTGCACATGAAGGTTCTGATCCCGGCGTCGTACGCGTGGCCGAGCACGTCCAGGATCGCCTGGGTGTCCTGGAACCGCAGCGCCATCGCCCGCGCCTTCTCTTCGGACATGTGGTTCACGCCGAAGAACTGGTTGTCGCCGAACATGATCCGGTCCATCAGCGCCCCTGCCGTCTCGAGCGAGTCGTGAAGCGCTCCACGAACTCGTGCGAGCGCGTGACCGCGCGGTCGAGCCAGAGTGGCACCTGCACGGTGCGCCTCACTTCGCCGGCGGACCGCGCCGGCGAGCTCGATCCGGCTCCTTCGGCGTGGACGCGGGAGATCTCCTCGACCACCCGGTCTGTCTCGGCTGCGCTGCCGAAGTTGTTGACGGGAGTGGAGTCTTTGGCGCGGCAGGCGGTGAGGAAGGACTCGATCTGGGCCGAGTACTCCTCGCCGCGGACGTAGAAGCCGACCGGCGGTTGCAGATCGGTGATGTACCTCACCGTCCAACCCGGGCCGTAGTTCTCGAACTGGACGTCTTCACGAAGGAAGACCCGGCACTCCTGCCGATCGGCGTAGATCTTGCCCTGCGATCCGTGGACCACGATGTTGGTCGTCATCTTGCGCACGGTGGGATCGCACCAGTTGGTCTCGAGGGTTCCTGTGGCCCCGTCCGGGTAGACGAAGATGGCGTGCACGGCATCTTCGATCTCGCGGGAGAAGATCCGCGACAGGCGTGCCCCGACGACTTCCTGCGGCGGGCCGACGACGAAGTTCATCAGGTCGACGACGTGGCACGCGTAGTCGTGCAGGCAGCCTCCTCCCGTGGACTTGGCGGATCGCCAGGTGCGCCCCGCGCCGGAGCGGGGCGTGATGACCTGCCCGAACGCGCTGCCGCTGACGTGCTGCACCTGCCCGATGGCGCCGGCAGCGACGAGCCGGGCCGACTCCGCGAACGTCCCGACGAAGCGGTTGTGGTAGCCGACCTGGTTGGCGACACCGGCCTCCATCGCCCGCTCGGCCAGCCCGCGCGACTGCGCGTACGAGAGAGTGAGCGGCTTCTCGATGAAGACGCCGATGCCGCGATCGAGCGCCAGCATGCCGAGCTCGTGGTGCGAGGCGGTCGGCGTGGCGATGATGACGCAATCGAGGTTGCCGGCGGCCGCGAGCATCTCGTCGAAGCGGTCGTAGCCGGCCAGCCCGGCGTTCGACTGGATCGCGGACAGCAAGAAGCGCTGGTTGTCCGTGACGCCGGCGATCTCGACATCGGGTTGCGCCCTGGTGATGGCGAGGTGGGAGAGGCCCATCTTGCCCACACCCACCAAGCCCACGCGCAGCACGGGTCGAAGGTAGCGGCTTGGCTCGTCGATTTGGGGGAGGTGCATGCCGGCCGAAGCCCTTACCGGGGTTCAGTGGGGGGGTGGGGCGATGGTGTGGGGTCCGGTGTAGTTGGGGGGGTCGAGCAGTCGTTGACCGTTGCCGATCTGGCCGCCTTGGCAGTTGAGCATGTCGTTGATGCACTTGGCGACCCAGGTGTCTTGGATGGTTGGGTCCCACGCTCCGAACCAGTCGGAGTGGAACGTGGACCCGTTGGCGTGGGTCATCCCCGGCATCTGGTCGGAGTCCAGGTGCCAGTTGCGTGAGTTGCCGTCGTGGGAGAACCACGCCCCCAACGTGAACTCGGGCAGCATCACCGGATGCGTCGCCGGGCACGACAGATGCCCGGTGTGAGGATCGGCGCTGCGGTAGGCGAGATGGCTGCGATGGTTCGCGCTGTCGAGGTTGCGGCCGTCCCAACACGTCGGGAACGTCAACGAGACCCCCACGCGCACACCGGAACCGCAGTTGGGGATCTGCTGGGAGCTCGCCCCACCGCTCTCACACGCCCACGAGAAGTGCGTCGGTGTCGAAGGGTTGGCCATGTCGTAGCCGGCGATCATCCGCAACCCTGCCGGCATCGAGCGGATCGCCCGGATCTGAGCCTGGTACTGGGCGCCGGCACCGATCGAACCCTTGTAGTAGACGATCAGGTAGTCGGGGGTGACCACCTTGCCGGAGGCGTCGATCAGCGCGGGCATCCAGTACGCGGAGCGGTTGATCGGCCCGCCGTGGCAGGTGCTCGAACCAGTCGTGCGCAGCGACTCGTACGTCGAGTTCGCGTTGGCCAAGGTGTTGCCGAAGAACATGTGCAGATGCGACTGGCCTGCCTGACCCGGGTACACGATCGGGTCGTCGTAGGCCAGGTGCGAGTACTCACAGATCGCCCGGAAGTTCCCCGACGGCTCCCACGCCGTCGACTCCGGAACCCGATCGTTCAACAAGTACCGACCGACATCGAAGTTGCTCCCCACCGGCGTCACCGAATCACCCGAGCCTGGCGCCGTGGTGGTCGTCGGGCTGGCGACGGTGGTGCTGGTGGCCGGTGTCGTGGTTGCTGGCGTCGTGGTGGCCGGCGTCGTGGTGGCCGGCGTCGTGGTGTTCGGTGTCGTCGTGGTCGGGTTCGCCGTGGTGGTGGTCGGGGCCGGTGTCGTGGTCGTGGTCGTGGTGGTGGGGGTCGACCCTCCCGGGTCGGAGAGACGGGTCGGCCGGCCGGGTCGGTAGTGGAGTCCGCTGCCGATGGTCGCCGCGAGGTCCACCACGACGTGGGTGTCCGTGGTCGAGCGGATGCACGCCTCGCCGGTCGACCCTGGTGCGACCAGCTCGCTCACCGTGGAGCTCTCGTTCGCGTAGACCGGCCCACTCGCCATCGGTGGTACACCGGCGTCGCAGGTGTAGACGCTGATCTCGCCGGCGGAGCCAGCGCCGGTGGTCGTGACGTTGAGAAGCGCCGCAGTCACGCTCTTCGGCACACGGACACGCATCGTGGCGCCGGCCCGCAGAGGGGCCTTCCAGAAGCCGATGCGGGTGTCGTAGAGCCGCACCGGCTTGCTCTCCAAGCGATCGGGCCCGGAGGGAGCCCAGCCGAGGGAGTCGACGACGAGGTCGGTCCGTGTCGAGGAGACGATGCAGACGGAGCCGTCGTTCAACGCACTCATCGTGAAGTTCGAGGTTGCCCGGCCGGCGGAGAAGTTGACCGTCGAGGTCGACGGTTGGCGGGAACCGCAGGCGAAGACGGTCAGGTAGCCGCTGCGGTCGGAGAGCGCGGTCACGTTCAACGCCGCGATGCCGGGTCGGTTCGCCACCTGCACGCGCGTGACCTGCCCACCCGGCACGGAACGAGTCGTGCGCGTATCGAGTAGGCGTACCGAGCTGGCTCGCAGCCAGGGGGAATCCTTCGAGAACTGGCCGACGACGTCGACGGCGAGGTCGGTCGTCGCGGACGAGTAGACGCAGATCTTGCCTGCCTCGCCGAGACCGACGATTGCCAGGTTCGACACGGGTCGCCCGGCGCTGAAGTTGAGGTTCGACGAAGCCGGGCGCGCCGTGCCGCACGGGAAGGCCGTGACGTAGCCATCTGTCGAGGGCCGTGATGCCGACAGCCGGACGGTCACCATGGCGGTGTCGGCGCTGACACCTGCCTGGCCGGCAACCTGCACTTCGAGCACGGAGCCCGCCTGAATGTCGGGCAGCGGCCCGACGGCGCTCTGATCGAATGCTCCGATGGCGAGTGGCACCAGGCCGATCACGAGGCCGAGGTGAACCAGTCCGAGGGTGCGCTTCAAGGGGGTCCTCCGGTGCCAGATGGCGCTGAATGTTCCGTCTCCGCGTCGGAACTGCCGGCAAAGTCATCGGTTCGCAATCGAGCGGACTTGAGGCAGATGTCGGGTATCTAGGGAGCGGTTTGACGCCTACGCTCAGGTCGTGCGATGCCCCCGATGCGGGGTCGCGGCGTGGTCGCCGACGATCGAGAAGCCACCGTTTTGCTATGTGGCCTGCACGGGCTGTGGCCTCACCCGGCTCGAGCCGTTCCCGACGACGGTCGAAGCCGCCGCCATCTACGGGGACGGTTACTTCGAGGCGGCAGCCGGCGGTGGCTACGCGGATTACGTGCGCGACGAGCGGATCCATCGCCGCAACGCCCGTGCCCGCCTACGGCGGATCGGCGAGCCGTCGACTCCGGGGGAGGTGATCGTCGACGTCGGTTGCGCCTACGGCTACACGATGAGCGAGGCCCGTTCGTTCGGTTGGAGCCCGATCGGGGTCGAGGTCAACGCGGCGGCCCGCACCGCGGTAGAGCGTGAGGGCATGACCTGTGTCGAGTCGTTGGCCGACGTGCAGGTGCCCATGGGCACCGTCGGCGCGGTGACGTTCTTCCAGTCGCTCGAACACCTCACCGACCCCGCAGGTGCGCTGAGTGCTGCTGCGCAGCTTCTGCGGCCAGGTGGTCGACTCGTGATCGAGACCTGGGACCGCTCGAGTGCACCGGCGCGCATCCTCGGCGCTCGCTGGCAGCAGGCGACGCCACCGTCGGTGCTGTGGCTGTTCGACCGCGAAGACCTGGTGCACCTGTGCGCGTCCAGTGGGTTCTCCGTGCTCACGTGCAAGACGACGACGAAGTGGGTGTCTGCCGGGCTCATCGCTGGGCAGATGCGCTTCCGCGGTGGGAACAGGATCGCTGTCAAGTTCGCGTCACGTCTTGCCGATCTTCCAATTCCGTACGCGTTGACCGACCTGATCACGGTCGTGGCGGTGCGTTGTTCGTTCGAGGACGATCTCGGCAACGAGGGAGGAACTTCATGACCAGGCCGGTCATCGCCCTGGTGGGTACGGGAACGATGGGCGCGAGCCATGCGCGGATCATCTCCGATTCGTCGCACGCCGACCTCGGTCTCGTGATCGACATCGACGCGGCCGCCGCCGAACGGCTCGGCTGCCGTCATTGGGCGCGTGTCTCTGACCGCCTCGACGATGCCTTCACCTGCGATGCGGCCGTGATCGCCAGCTCGACCGCCGCTCATGTCGAGTGCGCGGTTCCGTTCCTCGAGCGGGGAATCCCGGTGTTTCTCGAAAAGCCGCTCGCGCCGACTCTGGCCGAGGTGGACACGCTGCTCGAGCTCGCCGAGAAGACGGATACGCCGCTGATGTGCGGCTTCGTCGAGCGCTTCAATGCCGCCTTCCGGGCAGCGGAACAGCAGATCGACGAGACACCCGTGCACCTGCTCGCGATCCGTCACTCACCACCGGCGCCGCGGATCGCCGCGAGCGTCGTCGGCGACATGCTCCTCCACGACCTGGACGTCGCGGTGCGGTTGTTCGGGGGGGTCGAACCGAGCGTCGTCGGTGCATGCTGTCATCGCCCGGATGGTCACCGGTTCAACGAGATCGCCGATTGCACGCTCCAGTTCCCGTCGGGGATGGCCAGCCTGTCGGCCAACCGGCTGGCGCAGCGCAAGGTGCGCCTCTTGACGGTCCATACGCACACGAAGTCGGTCGAGGTGGACCTGCTGCGACAGGACGTCACCGTCTACCGGAACATGAGCCAAGAGATGACCCACGGAGCCGACGGGCTCGGGTACCGCTCGTCGACAGAGATCGACCTGCCGTTCGTCCGCCACGTCGGTGAGCCGCTCGCGTTGCAGTTCGAGCACTTCATGTCGTTCGTCGACGGCCGTGGCGACCACGCGGCAGAGCGGCGCCAGATCCGCGCCGCTCACGCATTGATGGAGGCGATCGAGTCCCCACCTGCCAAGGAATGAGCGCTCAGCCGCCTGCCAACTCGTCGATCGCCTCGACACACCGTGCCGAGGCGTGCACGCCGTAGGGGTAAGGGAGCTCACGCAGCTGGGCATGAGTCTGCGCGATCGTCTCCAGCAGGCGGCATGCCACGGTGGAGATCTCCGGGCCGGCCGACACGAGATGCGCGAACGTGCCGAGCAGCTCGGGGCGCTCGGTGGAGCTACGGATGACGACCACCGGCCGCTTCACGATGGTGGCCTCTTCCTGCACCCCGCCCGAGTCGCTGATCAGCAGGGCGCACTCTGCGGCCAGAGCGATGAACTCCCGGTACCCGAGCGGTTCGACGAGTTGCACCCCCTCGAGCAGCTGCAACATCCCGAACTCACGCGCCCGCGCCATGGCGCGCGGGTGGAGCGGCAGCACGACCGGCAGTGGCAGCGCGGCCAGCTGTTCGAGAATCGCCTTCAGCTTCACCGGGTCGTCGGCGTTCTCGACGCGGTGGACGGTGGCAAGGACGAACCGGCTGGGCTGCAGCCCGAGCTCGGCCAGGAGGCTGGCGCGTTCGCCGGCGGACGGCAGGATCCTGTCGAGCGCCTCCTTCAGGGTGCTCCCGGTCACGCGGATCCGCTCCGGTGACACGCCCTCACGTCGTAGCAGCTCCGCGTTGGACGGGTGGGGCGCGAGGCAACGCTCCGACAGGGCGTCGATCAGCACACGGTTGTGCTCCTCGGGCATCGTGCGGTCGAAGCTGCGCAGGCCGGCTTCCAGGTGGACGATGGGGATGAGGGCCGCATTGGCTGCCAGGGCGCCGGCCAGACCGGAGTTCGTGTCGCCTTGCACCACGACGCAGGCCGGTCGCAGCCTCAACAGCAGCTCCTCGATGGCGATCGTCGCGCGACCGATCTGGGCGCCCCTGGTCAGGCCGCCGACGTCGAGATGGTGGTCGGGTTCGCCGATGTCGAGCTGCTCCAGGAAGGTGCGGCTCATCTGGTCGTCGAAGTGCTGGCCGGTGTGGATCGTCGTCGCCCGGTCGCCGAGCTCGTGCACCACCGGGGCCAACTTGATGATCTCGGGGCGTGTCCCGAAGACCACCGCGACCTGCCCGCTCGCCGTCACGGCCGGGCCCCCGTCGCGCTCATTGCAGGGCCGCGACGACGGCATCGGCGACCTGCACCAGCTCGTCCGCGGTGAGGTGCTGGTGCACGGGGATGCTCAGCACCTCGCCCGCGACCCGCTCCGCGGTGCTCGTGTCGTCGTGGTGGTGGACACGGGGGTGGCCGCGGAAGCAGTCGTAGTGGTGCACCGGGCGGGGGTAGTACACGCCAGATCCGATGCCGCGGCTCTGCAGCGAGGCGAGCACCTGGTCGCGCGTGCGGCGCGCCGTGTCGGTGACGCGCAGGGTGTACTGGTGCCACACGTGCCGGCGACCGGCCTGGACGCTCGGGACGACGAGGCCCTCGATCCCGGCGAGGCGCTCGGAGTAGTAGCGCGCGTTCGCCGAACGAGCCTCGGAGATCGCGTCCAGGCGTGCGAACTGGGGGATGGCGACTGCGGCCGCCAGATCGGTCAACCGGTAGTTGTGCCCGGGGCGCTCGTAGTCGTAGCGCGCCCGCATCCCCTGGTTGCGCAGCACCCGGACGCGCTCGGCGACGTCGTCGTCGTCGGTGGTGACCACGCCTCCCTCACCCGACATGAGGTTCTTCGTGGCGTAGAAGCTGAATATCGCGATCCCGAACGACCCCGCCGGGCGCCCTTCGTAGGAAGCGCCGTGTGCCTGGGCCGCGTCCTCAACCACGCGGCAACCGTGGGCCTCGGCGAGGCCTTGGATCGGGCCCATTTCTGCCGTCTGCCCGTAGAGGTGCACAGGCATCAGCACCCGCGTGCGCTCCGTGAGGACCGACTCCACGTGCGCCGGCGACATGTTGAAGTCGATCTCGGAGATGTCGGCGAAGCGGGCCGTCGCACCGGACTCGAGGATCGAGTTGAGCGTCGCGACGAAGGTGAACGGGCTCGTGACCACCTCGTCGCCCGGTTCCAGGTCGAGGGCTTCGAGCGCCGCGCTGAGCGCCGTGGTGCCGTTGCTGACCGCGATCGCATGGCGGGTGCCCGCCATCTCGCGACAACACTGCTCGAACCGCTCGACCATCGGACCCTGCGCCAGCATCCCCGAGCGCAACACCTCGAGTACGAGGGCTTCCTCCTCGGGTCCGCAGCGCACGCTCGTGATCGGGATCATCGTGGTTCCTCTGGCCCGCAATCGTCGCAGTGCAGCGAGGTGGGAGGTGTCTTCGCGTCGCGGCTGATCACCGCGCCGCAGCGGCACACCCAACCGGCGGGACGCGCCGGATTACCGCGGACGAGCTGATGGGGCTCGACGTCGTGAGTGACGACGCTCCCCGCGGCGATCATCGCCCAGCGGCCGAGCGTGGTGCCGCAAAGGACCGTCGCGTTCGCTCCGACGGAGGCTCCTCGGTGCACCTTCGTGGGCACGACCTGCCAGTCGGTCGAGCCCGCGCGCGGCAAGAGGTCGTTGGTGAACACGCACGAGGGGCCGAGGAACACGTCGTCCTCGACGGTCACGCCGTGGTAGACGCTCACGTTGTTCTGGATCTTCACCCGATCGCCGATCACCACGTCGGTGTCGACGTACACGTTCTTCGCGATGTTGCATCCGGAGCCGATGCGGGCGCCCTCACGCACGTGCACGTGGTCCCACAGCCTCGTCCCCGGCCCGATCACGGCGCCGTCTTCGATCTTGGCGGTCGGCTCGGCGACGTAGCCGGCTTTCGATCCACCCGCCGATTGCACGTGGCGCAGGCTAACCGTGCGGATTACCCTCCGGACGGCTGTGGGCGACGAGGCGCGGGCGCAAACCGAGAAGTGGGCGGTGATCGGCGCAGGCGTGCTCGGGATGACGCTCGCCCACCGGTTGGGCGATCTCGGCAAGGAGGTCACGCTGTTCGAGGCGTCGCCCCGTCTCGGCGGGCTCGCCGCACCGTGGCAGCTCGGTGAGGTCACATGGGATCGTCACTACCACGTCACGTTGCTCTCCGATGCGAGGACGCGGGCGATGTACGAGATGCTCGGTCTCGGCGACCGGGTCCGCTGGGTCGAGACGAAGACCGGGTACTACGGGACGGACGGCAAGCTGCGGTCGGTCTCCAACGCGGTCGAGTTCTTGCGGCTGCCCGGGCTGCGCATGGTCGACAAGCTCCGGCTCGCGTCGACGATCCTCTACGGCTCACGTGTCCGCTCGGGCGCCCGGGTCGAGAAGATCCTCGTCGAGCCGTGGCTCACGCGGTGGAGCGGGAAGCGGACGTTCGACGTGTTCTGGAAGCCGCTGCTGCGCGCCAAGCTCGGCGACGAGTACACCCAGACGTCAGCGGCCTTCATCTGGTCGACGATCCAGCGTCTCTACGCGGCGCGTCGCAGTGGCATCGGGCGGGAGAAGTTCGGCTACGTCGACGGCGGCTACGACACCGTGTGCCGCGGATTCGAGGAGCAGCTCGCGAAGCGTGGTGTCGACATCCGGCTGTCCACCCCGGTACGCAGCGTGCGTCCCTCGACCGACGGATCGCTGGAGGTGACGACCGCGGGTGGTGCCGAGCGATTCGACCGGGTCGTCGTCACCACGGCCTCCTCGTTGGCCGCGCGGCTCTGCCCGGACCTTCTCGCCAACGAACGCAAGCGCCTCGAAGAGGTGCGTTACGTGGGGATCGTCTGCGTGTCGCTGCTCCTGCGACGGCCCCTCGCCGACTACTACCTCACCTACATCACCGACCCGAGCACACCGTTCACGGCCGTCGTCGAGATGACTGCCTTCGTCGACCCCCAGCAGCTCGGCGGTCACTCGCTGGTGTACCTACCGAAGTACGCGACCTCGTCGCATCCGCTGTTCGCCATGGACGACGACCGGATCGTGGCCGAGTTCTCCTCGTACCTGCGCACCATGTACCCCGATCTCGCCGAGGAAGACGTGCTCGCCGCGCGGGTGTCGAAGGTGGCCGAGGTGTTCGCCGTGCCGACGCTCTCCTATTCCGACAGCGCACCGTCGATCGCCACATCCGTCCCCGGGCTCTACCTCGCCGGGTCGGCGAACCTGCCGTTCGCGACGCTCAACGTCAACGACACGCTTTCGCTGGTAGACGAGGTGATAATGGCGACTGGCGCGGAGGGCTGAGGCGGTGATCCGATGAACGCAGACCGACCCGGGCGGGCAACGGCTTCGCTCTCCCTCGACGCGGACAACCTGTGGGCGTACCAGATGACCCATGGCGACGCCGGTTGGGAGGAGTTCCCCTCGTATCTCGACGAGCTGTCCGCTCAGGTGCTGGCGATGCTCGCCGAGCTGGGGCTGACGATCACGTTCTTCGTCGTCGGACAAGATGCCGCGCTCACCCGCAACCATGCTGCGCTGCGAGCACTGGCCGATGCCGGCCACGAGATCGGCAACCACAGCTTCCGCCACCAGCCCTGGCTGCACAGGTACTCCCTGACGGAGATCCATAAGGAGCTCGGCCGCGCCGAGGACGCCATCGGTGAGATCTCCGGTCAGCGCCCGATCGGGTTCCGCGGGCCTGGCTACAGCCTGAGCCCCGACGTCATCCGCGCGCTCATCGACCGGGACTACCTGTACGACTGCTCGACCCTGCCGACGGTGGTCGGTCCACTTGCGCGCCGCTACTACTTCCGTTCCGCGAAGTTGGACGCCAGTCAACGAGAAGAGCGCGCGAACCTGTTCGGCAGCGCCCGTGACGGACTTCGCGGGCTGCGCCCTTACCTCTTCGCCTCGGGCACCGACCGGCTGCTGGAGATACCGGTCACCACGATGCCGATGCTGCGGGTACCGATCCATCTCAGCTACGTGCTGTACCTGCGGGGGGTCTCGGAGTCGTTGGCGTTGCGCTACTTCGCGAACGCGCTGCGGGTGTGCCGGCTGCGTCACGTGGAGCCGTCGATCCTGCTGCACCCCCTGGACTTCCTCGGGGCCGACGACGTCGACAGCCTGCGCTTCTTCCCCGGGATGACGATGCCCGGGGCAGTGAAGCGCGCGACTGTGCACCGGTGCCTGCAGGAGCTCAGCAGCCAGTTCGAGGTGGTGGCGCTGCGCGAGCATGCCGAACGGATCCTGGCGCGTGGCGGGCTGAAGACCGAGTCTCCGGCCACGACGGCGTTGACGGGTGCGCGATGAGCGACGCGGGTGAGGGCCAGCGGCTACCGCTCGTGACCGTGCTCGTGCCGGCCTACAACGAGGCGCTGAAGATCATGGTCACGCTGACCACGATCTACGAGTACATGTCCGGCCTGGCCGACAGCTACGCGTTCGAGATCCTCGTCATCGACGACGGTTCGACCGACGAGACGGCCGAGATCGTCGAGGCATTCGCGCGCAGCCGCCCGGAGGTGCGCCTTCACCGCCAGGCGGTCAACCGTCGGATCGGCCAAGCCCAGCGTGACGGTTTCGCGCTGTCACGCGGCGACATCGTCGTGGTGTTCGATGCCGACCTGTCGTACTCGGTCGACCACATCCGCCCGATGCTCGATGAGATCCAGGCCCACGGCGTGCAGATCGTCGTGGCCTCGCCGTACATGAAGGGCGGTCGGACGTCTGCGATCCCTCGCCACCGCGAGCTGATGAGCCGGTACGTCAACCGCCTGCTGTCGGCGACGAGCCAGTACGACGTGAAGACGGTCACCGGAATGGTCAGGGCGTACGACGGCGACTTCATCCGCTCGCTGAGCCTGAAGGCGATGGGGCCCGAGCTGAACACCGAGATCATGTACAAGGCGCAGATCCTGCGCGCCCGGGTGGCCGAGATCCCGGCTCACCTCGACTGGAGCGATCAGACCGAGCGGATGCAGAAGCGGAAGGTGTCGCTGCGCGTCGGCGGCACCTCCAAGCTGCTCGTCTTCGCGAGCTTCCTCTACAGGCCCCTGCTGTTCTTCCTCACGCCAGGCCTGTTGTTGCTCGCCATCTCCTTGTGGTCGTCGCTGTCACTCGCCTGGACCGTCGTGCAAGAAGCGCAGGGCGAAGGGGGCAACTTCGACGAGCGGATCACCCACGGCTTCGCCGACGCCTGGCAGCTGCGCCCTCAGACGTTCATCATCGCCGGGTTCACGTTCGTCGTCGCCGTCCAGCTGATCAGCCTCGGATTGCTGGCTGCACAGGCGAAGAGGTACTTCGAGGAGCTCTTCTACGCCGCGTCGTTCAATCGGCAGGTGCCGATCCAGGCGTGGCCCGAGGTCGAGCCGACGCAGATCGAGTCGCGCTCGGTACCTCGGCCGCGCCACACCGAGCAGGCGTAAGAGCCCCAGGTAGGTCGCTCAAGGTGGTATTCTGCCTGCCCTCAGTGGTGGTTCACAGCGGTCTGATTTCGAGGAGCACCGAATGACGGAGTCCGCGCAGCCAGGGGATGGCCTGCGCTGCCTATTCCTCGGTGATCAGCTGTTGGCCGTCGAGTGCGCGTCGACAGCTCGAACGGCGGGCCTGTCGGTAGCAGCCGTGTTGTCGAACGATGCGCGGACTCTCGAGCTGGCGTCTGCGCGCGGGTTCAAGACCCACTCCGACGTCGAGCCGAGCGAGGTCGCCGGTCTGCTTCGCGACCACCGGGCGGACGTGCTGGTGACGGTCGCTTACGAGCGGGTCCTCCCCGACGAGGCAATCGGCGCGGCCCGCTTCGCGATCAACTTCCACGACGGCCCGTTGCCGCTGTACGGCGGACTGAACGCGCCCACCTGGGCGATCCACCAGGACGCCGCCTGGTACGGAGTCACCTGGCACCTGATCACGACACAGGTCGACCGCGGTGACATCGTCGTCGAGGAGACGTTCCCGATCCGTCCCGACGAAACGGCGTTCTCGTTGAACGCCCGCTGCTACCAGGCCGGGATCGACACCTTCGGGCTCGTCGCGAGAGCCTTGGTGGAGGGAGAACTCCCGGCCCGCGCCCAACCGGACGGCCCGCGCCAGATGTTCCGCCGCCGCGACCGGCCGACGCTCGTGATCTCCGCCGATTCCTCGGCGGCGGAAGTCGAGCGGACCTCACGTGCCCTAGACGTCGGCCCGCGGCTGGCGAACCGAGTGGGCGTGGCGCGCTGGCTGCTCGGCGACGGCCCCGACTGGCTCATCCCGACCTCCGTCCGCCGAGGCGAAGGTGCCGGCGATGGACTCGCCGGCCAGATCCAGGACGTCTCGGCTGCGGGTGTCACCATCCAGGTGCGCGACGCCACGTTGGTGCTGGCCGACCTGGTGACGCCTGCGGGCGCCAAGGTCGACATGGACCGCCTGGTCGAGGCCGGTCTGGTCCGGGTAGGCGGCCAGATCCCGCAGCGGGCAGCGGAGCTGGGCGCGCTACTGGCTCGGCACGACGCGGAGCTGGCCAGCGACGAACCGTGGTGGATCGCTCGCCTGGAGGAATCGACGGTCGAGCCGCTCGCGCTGCTCGAGCCCGCGGCAGGAGCGGAATGGGCCGTGCTCCCCGTGCGCGGCGTCGCCGATGCAGATCGAGCCGTGCTGGCCGGAGCGGTTGCGGCGTGGCTGTGCGGTGTCACGAACGCGCAGCACGCGCTGATCGAGTGCACCGATGCATCGGTACGCAACCGGTACGCCGAGCTCGCCCCGTTCCTCCAGCCGCCGATCGTCGGGCTGTCTGCTCGTCCCGACGAGCTTGTCGTCGAGGTGCGCGACCGCGCCGCGGCCGACGTCGCCGGAGCCTTGTCCCACGGACCGTTCCTGCAGGACCTGGTGGCACGGCTACCCGGCCACCGCGGCCATCCCGTCGACCCCCAGGTGGCGCTCGACCTCGACGTCACCGACATGGATCTCCTGCCGGAGCGCGGCTCGATCAGGATCGCGCTCCAGCCGGACGGCAACCTGGCGCTTCACCACCGGCTCTCCCCCCAGCGCGCCGAGCTGATCGCCGCGCAGCTCGCTGGTCTCGTCGAGGCCGTCCGCGCTGACCCGCAGGGGCCGGTCGGGGCGCTGTCGCTGCTCGGCGCGGGCGACCGAGCGTTGCTGGAGCGGATCAACACCACCGCGTCGCCGCTCGACCCGGTCGACACCATCGACGCCCAGTTCCGCAGGCAGGTCGCGGCCACGCCGACCGCACCGGCGGTGTCGAGCGGTGGGGTCACCCTGCAGTACGCCGAGTTGGCTGCGCGCAGCGAGGTGATCGCTGCTGCGCTCGCCGGCGCCGGTGTCGGGCGGGGTGACACCGTCGGTGTGGCGCTACCGCGTGGTGTCGAGATGCTGGCGACGATCCTCGGTGTGCTGCGACTCGGCGCCGCGTACCTGCCCCTCGATCCCGACTACCCGCGCGATCGAGTCCAGTTCATGCTCGCCGACTCCGGAGCAGGCGTGGTGGTGGCCGACGAATCCGACTTCGGCGGATCGTTCGCGCGCACGGTGTCGCCGCCGGCGCAAGCGCTCGCGGCGAGCGGCGACGTCGACGAGCCCTCTCACGGCGGCGAGGACTTGGCCTACGTGATCTACACGTCGGGCTCGACGGGGCGCCCGAAGGGCGTCGAGATCGAGCATCGCAACGTGGTCAACTTCTTCACCGCGATGGACCGAGTGGTCCCGGTCGACTCGTCCACCGTGTGGCTCGCGGTGACGAGCATCTCGTTCGACATCGCCGTGCTCGAACTGCTGTGGACCCTCACCCGGGGCTGCCACGTGGTGATCCGTCCCCAGAGCGGCTTCGGGATGCCCGAGGCGCAGCGTCCGGCGATGCGTACGCCGTCGTTCAGCATCGCCCACTTCGCCGCGGGCAGCGAGATCTCCGACCGTGGCTACCGGCCGCTGCTCGAGATCGCGAAGTGGGCAGACCGCAACGGGATCGAGGCGATCTGGCTGCCGGAGAGGCACTTCCACGACTTCGGAGGACCCTTCCCGAACCCGAGCGTCGTCGCCGCGGCCATCGCCGTGTGCACTGAGCGGGTCGGGATCCGCGCCGGGAGCGTCGTGCTGCCGCTGCACTCCCCGATGCGCGTCGCCGAGGAGTGGGCGGTCGTCGATCGCCTCTCGGGTGGGCGCGTCGGCCTCGGGGTTGCCGCGGGGTGGCAGCCGAGGGACTTCGTGCTCAACCCCAGCGCGTACGGGCGATCCAACGAGGAGCTCGCCGACCGCATCGACGACGTGCGCAGGCTGTGGCGCGGCGATCCGTTCAGCGCGCCCGGCCCCGACGGCGAGCTGGTGGAGCTGACGACCATGCCCCGGCCGGTGACGGCGGAGCTCCCGGTGTGGATCACCTCGGCTGGCTCCCCGGCCACCTACGAGCGCGCGGGGCGGCTCGGCTACAACCTGTTCACCCACCTGCTCGGGCAATCCGTGGACCAGCTCGCCGAGAAGCTCCGGCTCTACCGCCAGGCCCGACGCGATGCCGGGCACGCGGGAGCGGGACACGTCACCGTGATGCTGCACACCTACATCGGTGACGACAGCGACGAGGCGAAGGGAACTGCACGCGGACCGCTCAAGAACTACCTGGGCACCGCGGCCAGCCTGATCAAGGACATGGCATCGGCCTTTCCGACCCTGCGCGGCGCAGGCGCCGATGCCGACGAGGCCTTCCGGTCCCTCACCGACGACGAGGTCTCCCAGCTGCTGGACATGGCCACGGAGCGCTACCTGACGAGGAGCGGACTGGTCGGGTCCGTCGACGACGTTCTCCCGGTGGCCGAGGCCGTGGCGGCTGCCGGCGTCGACGAGTTCGCGTGTCTGGTCGACTTCGGGGTCGACGTCGAGCGCGTCGCCGCCGGGCTCGACCACCTGTTGGAGCTCCGCCAGCGACTCGAGGCGAGCTGCGCGAGCTCGACGGTCGCGTCCCCCGAAACCGACGCGGAGAACGGCGATCTCGCCTTCCTCGTCGAGCGCTACGGCGTGACGCACCTGCAGTGCACGCCGTCGTTCGCCTCGATCGCGCTGGCCGATCCTGCAGTCAGGCGTGCAGTGGCAACGCTCGACCACCTGCTGGTGGGGGGAGAAGCGCTCCCGCAGAGCCTTGCCGCGGATCTCCGCCGCCTCGTCAAGGGTCGCATCACCAACATGTACGGCCCCACCGAGACCACCATCTGGTCCCTCACGCACGAACTCGTCGGCGACGTGCAGGGAGCGGTCCCGATCGGTGTCCCCGTCGCCAACACCACCGTGCACATCCTCGATGGGGCAGGCCGCACCATGCCTCCTGGCGCCGCCGGCGAGCTGTACCTCGGTGGCGAAGGAGTGGCTCGCGGATACCACGACCGGCCTCAGCTCACCGACGAACGGTTCGTCGACCGGCCAGGGCTCGGGCGCCTCTACGCCACCGGCGACATCGCCCGCGTGAACGAAGCCGGACTGGTCGAGTTCCTCGGCCGCAGGGATCAGCAGGTGAAGATCCGCGGGCATCGGATCGAGATCGGCGAGATCGAGTCACTGCTCGAGCGGCACCCCGGTGTCTCCCGTGGCGTCGTCGTGGTCCGCGCCGGCGACCTGCCCGAGCTCGTCGCGCACGTCGTGCCGGCGAACGGGGCGATCCCCGACGAGGCAACGCTGCGCCGGCACCTCGCGGCTGCGCTGCCCGAGGCGATGATCCCGAGCCGCGTCGAGGTCGTCTCCGAGCTGCCGCACACACCGAACGGCAAGGTCGATCGCGTCGCCCTCGCGGCTGCTGCTCCGAGCAGCCGCGGCATCGTCGTCGCATCTCCGCCGCGCACAGACGTCGAGGGAGCCGTCGCCCGGATCTGGCAGGGGGCGCTCGATCGCCCGGTCGGGCTCGACGACAACTTCTTCGACATCGGGGGGCATTCGCTCCTCGCGGTCAAGGTGCACCGCCAACTGACCGAAGAGTTCGGCGAACGGGTTGCCTTGACCGACGTCTTCCGCTTCCCGACCGTGCGAACCATGGCGACACATCTCGGCGAGACCCTTCCCGAAGGCGAGGGCGTTGTAGACGGAGAGACGCCGACCGTCGACACCGAGCCGACCGGGCTCAGCCGCGGAGAGCGCCGCCGGCGCGCCCGGTCCTTGGAGAACACGCCGCCGTGAGCGAGGCCTCGGCCAGCGACGTCGCGATCGTCGGCATGGCCGGCCGCTTCCCCGGTGCCGCAGACGTAGACGAGCTGTGGAGCCGGGTCGTCGCCGGTGACGATTGCCTGACCGAGCTGTCGATCGACGAGCTGGTCGCGCTCGGCGAACCGATCCAGCAGGTGTCGCGTCCCGAGTACGTCCGCAGAGCCGGCGTGCTCGACGACGTCGCCGGCTTCGACGCCGAGTTCTTCGGCATCGGGCCGCGTGACGCCTCGCTGATGGATCCCCAGCACCGGCACTTCCTGGAGTGCTCGTGGGCGGCACTGGAGTCGGCGGCGATCGTGCCGGAGACGTTCGACGGAGCGATCGGCGTCTTCGGCGGGTGCGGCATGAACACGTACCTGATCAACAACCTGCTCACCGAGCCCGGCCTGCTCGACGAGCTCGGCTGGTTCCTGGTGCGCCACACCGGCAACGACAAGGACTTCTTCGTCAACAACGTCGCCTACCGGCTGAACCTGACCGGCCCGGCGATCAACGTCCAGACGGCGTGCTCCACCTCGCTGGTGGCGGTCCACCTCGCGGTGCAGAGCCTGCTCGCGTTCGAGTGCGACATGGCGTTGGCCGGGGGCGCCACGATCGACGTGCCCCACGGCCGCGGGTACCTCCACGCGGAGGGCGAGATCCTCTCTCCCGACGGCCGCTGCCGGGCGTTCGACACCCGGTCCGAGGGGACGGTGCTGACGAGCGGGGTGGGGGTGGTGGTGCTTCGCCGCTTGGCGGACGCGCTGGACGACGGCGACCCGGTGCTGGCCGTCGTCAAGGGCTCGGCGGTGAACAACGACGGCAGGCGCAAGGTCGGCTTCCTCGCCCCGAGCGTCGACGGCCACGCGGCGGTGGTGCGCGAGGCGCTCAGCGTGGCCGGGCTCTCGGCGCGTGACATCCAGATGATCGAGGCCCACGGCACGGGGACCTTCATCGGTGATCCGATCGAGGTCGCCGCACTCACCGCGGCGTTCCGCACATGGACCGACGACAACGGCTTCTGCCAGCTCAGCTCGACCAAGCCGAACATCGGGCACCTCGACACCGCTGCCGGCGTCGCCAGCCTGATCAAGATGGTTCAGTCGCTGCAGCACCGCACGTTCCCACCACTCGCGAACCACAGCGGGCCGAGCGCGCTGCTCGACCTAGATCGGACACCGTTCCTCGTCTCGGGTGAAGCGCAACCGTGGCCGGGCAGCGTGCCCCGGCGTGGCGGGATCAGCTCGCTCGGTGTCGGCGGCACCAACGTGCACGTCGTGGTCGAAGAAGCCCCGGCGCCGCCCGCAGAACCGTCGGCGCAACCCGGGTGCCTCGTGTTCGCGCTCTCGGCCGAGCACCCCGACTCGCTGACCGGACGTCGTCTGCAGCTCGCCGACTTCCTCGAAGGACATCCCGAGGTGCCCCTCGCTGCGGTGGCGAGCACCCTCGTCACCGGTCGTCGAGCGATGTCGCGCCGGCATGTCGTGACGGCGAGGAGCAGGGAGGAGGCTGTCGAGCTGCTGCGCACCGAAGCCGCGCCGTTCGTCGACACCGGCCCGCCCGTCACCGGCGGAATCCGTCTCGGCTTCATGTTCCCAGGAGGCGGCGCCCAGTACGTCGGGATGGGGTCGAACCTCGACGACCGCTTCACGGTGTTCCACCAGGTCCGTGCGGAGGCGACGGCGCTGTTGGTCGAGGAGCTGGGCGGGCCGGACCTCGGGCCTTGTTGGGACGTCGCCGGCGAAGAAGCCGCCATGCGGCGGGCGACCATCTCGCTGCCGGCGACGTTCGTCACGAGCGTCGCCCTTGCCAGGCAGTGGATCGCGAACGGCGCGGTCCCGGACTTCTTCGTCGGCCACAGCCTCGGCGAGTATGCCGCCGCGCACCTGGCCGGGGTGATGTCGCTGCGCGACGCGCTCGCTCTCGTGCTCACGCGCGCTCGCCTGATGGAGCGGGTGGGAGGCGACGATTCCGGGATGCTCGTGGTGCCTCTGCCCGAGCAGGAGGTGCGCGAGATGCTCGCTCCGGAGCTGAGCATCGCCGTGGTCAACACCGCCGACGACTGCGTGGTCTCCGGTCGCCGGGCAGCGATCGAGTCCCTCGGCGACGAGCTGCGTGCCCGAGGCGTCGAGACGGTCGTCCTGCCGCTGGCGGCGGCGGCACACAGCGCGCTGCTCGACGAAGTCCTCGACGAGTTCGGCGAGGCCGTCGCGCGCGTACGCCTCGACGCGCCGAGCATCCCTTACCCGTCGAACGTCACCGGAAGCTGGATCACCGCCGAGCAGGCCACCGATCCGGCGTATTGGGTGGCGCACCTCCGCCAGACCGTGCGGTTCGCAGACTGCCTGGCCACGGTGCTCGACGGGCAGCCCACCGTGTTGACCGAGATCGGGCCCGGCCGCGCCCTCTCCGCCTTCGCCGAGAGCTCGCCGCAGCCTCCGCTCGCGGCAGTACCCACCATGCCGGGCAAGACCAGAGCCGAGACCGAGTCCGCGTTCGCGTGCCACGCCTTCGCGCGGCTGTGGAGCTGCGGCAGGCCGGTCGATCTGGCCATGGTCGCGGGACCTGCGTCGCGGCGCGCCAGGCTGCCCACGTACCCCTTCCACCACGAGCGTCACTGGACCGGCCCGGCGAACGACCTTCGCCGTGGGTCTGGCGATGCCGGCGCGCCCAGCGGCCCCCGCCGCATCGACGCGCTCGAGGAAGGGCTGTGGCGGCCGCGGTGGGCACCGCTCGCGGTGCGGCCGGTGGTGGACGACTTCGCCGGGCGACGCTGGCTGGTCGTCGGTGACATCGGCGATGCATTCGCGGCAGAGGTCGTCGCCGAGCTGGAACACCGCGGTGCCAGGTCGCGTCTGGTCGAGCTGCCGTCGGCCGACTCCCGGCGCGCGGCGGAGCTGCTCGGCCCCGACCCTCTCGACGGTCTCGTGGTCGTCGCACCGGCGGGCGATCAAGGCTACGAGTCGTCTGCCGATCGCTGGCTCGGCATTGCTCCCGGGATGGCTGTCGCGCTCGGTGCCCAGGCCGAATCGGCCAAGCTCGTTGCCCTCACCCGCGACGCGCTGAACGTCGAGGGCGGCTCGGCGCGCCGTGCTGCGGACGCCCTGGCCGTCGGCCTCTGCAAGGTGGTCGGCCGGGAGTACCCGCACGTCAGCGGCCGGATGGTCGACGTCGACGACGCGACCGCGGCGACTTCGGTCGTCGACGAGCTGGCTCGTACGGGGCCGACCGTCGCCGTCCTACGCGGCGGCGAGGTTTTCGGTCAGACCGAGGTCGTCGTCGAAGAACGAGCCGACGACCAGGTCACGCCCTCGACCGGTTTCGTCACCGGTGGGGCCTACCTGGTCACAGGCGGTCTGGGCGGGGTCGGCTTCGAGATCGCGAAGCATCTGGCCGACCGCCACGGCGCCCGGGTCGTGGTCACGACGAGCGAGCCGCTCCCGGACCCGGCCCTTCACGACCGGTGGTTGGCCCGGCACTCGGTGGACGATCCGACGTCGTTGCGCATCCGTCGGCTGCGCGAGCTGGAGGCGCACGCGTCGAAGGTGGGCGCTGTCGCCGTCGACGTGTCCGATCCGTCTGCGCTGCGGCACGCGCTCGATCGGGCCGAAGAGCTCGTCGGACGGCTCGACGGTGTGGTCCATGTTGCCGGCCGAGTCCACGATCAGCTGCTCGAGTTCGCGTCGGGAGACGAGCTCCGCTTCGTCGCCGACGTGAAGGCGCGTGCTGCGCTCACCTTCGTCGACGAACTGGATCGGCGCCGGGTTCCGCTGCTGGTGCTGGTGTCCTCGACGAGCACCCTTGTCGCTCCGGAAGGCCAGGTCGCATACGTCGGCGCGAACGCAGTGCTCGAAGCGCTCGCCGGCCGCCGCGGCAACCTGCGCGTCGCCACGATCATCTTCGGGCTGTGGTCAGGCAGGGGGATCGCGTCGGCGCTCGCCCGGCAGCATCGCCTGGGGCTGCACGACCCCTATCCGGTGCAGCACCCGATCCTCGACCAGTGCGCAGACGACGGCACGGAGCTGGTCATGGTCGGGCGTCTGGACCCGGCGCACCACTGGGTCGTCGACGAGCACCGTGTGCTCGGGCGCTGGGTACTGCCGGCCACCGGGCACGTCGATCTGCTGCTCACCGCCGCGACCGCCGCCGCCGAGGGAGCGGTGCTGTCGCAGCTTTCGCTGCAGGTGCCCCTCGCGGGCGAGGACGGGCAGAGTCCGACGATTCGAGTCGTGGTCGACCGCGCTAACGGCACCGTGCGACTGGAGAGCGACTTGGGCGGCCTCGACACAGGCGGCGAGTGGACCGTCCACAGCGAGGCGAGATACGGCGCACCGCAGACGTACGGATCGGAGCCGTTCGACTTCGCCGAGATCCGAGCGCGAACGAGCATCTCCGTCACCGACCCGTTCGAAGCCCAGCGCGCGCACCTGAGCCTTGGCGAGCACTGGCACTGCTTCGAGGATGTGCGCATCGGCGACGGCGTGGCGAGCGCAGTGCTGAGCCTCCCTGCCGGCATGGCCGTCGACCAGGACGCCTGGCTGGCGCATCCCTCGATGCTGGATGCGGCGATCGCGGTCGGCCTGGCCATCCGGTCACGCCCGGGAGGACTCCACGTGCCCACCGGGGTGGCGCTGGCCTGGACCAAGGGGCCGCTGCCCGATCCGGTCAACCTGGTGGTGACGGAGCGGCGCCCGGATGTCGCCGACCACACCGCCGGGGCAGACCAGGTGGAGCTCGACATCCTCGCCCTCGACGACGACGGTGCGGTGGTGGCGCGCCTCGACGGGGTGATGCTTCGCCCGCTAGCCGACAACGCCTGGGTGGTAGAGGGTGGATCCGCGCACGAGCCGCGAGTCACCGTCCGACACCACCGCGGTCACGAAACCTCGCTCGTCGAGCTCGCCGACGAGTTGGGACTGCGCCCCGAAGAGGGGACGACTGCCCTGGAGCTCTTGGTGGGGAGCACCGAAGACCAACTGATCGTGACTTCGATCAGCCTGGACGACCTCGATCGCAGCGTGCGTCCGCCGGCGCCCGACGTCGTGGAGGCATCCGACAGCGCGGCCGAGCCGCGCGAGGTCCTGCCCGCGCTTCGTGCGATCTGGACCGATCTGCTCGGCGCCGGTGCCGGCCGCGACGACGACACGGATTTCTTCGAGGCGGGTGGCCACTCGCTGATCGCGATCCGCCTCATGGCGCGGATCCATCGCGAGCTCGGGGCTCGCCTGCAGCTCTCGACGATCTTCGACGCGCCGACCATCAGGTTGCTGGCCGAGCGTCTCGAGGAGGCCCGCCCCGACGCGGCGTCCACCCTGGTGCCGGTCTCGATGGCCGGGCCAGGCCGACCGTTGTTCGTGGTCCACGGTGCGGGCGGGAACGTGTTGTTCCTGTCCACCTTCGCGCGCGCTCTCGCTCCTTACCGACCTGTCTACGGGTTCCAGGCGGCAGGCGTGAATCACGACGAAGACCCCGACGCGTCGGTCGAGAAGATGGCCGAGCGCTACGTCGCGGAGTTGCGTCGCCACGGTCCTGGCCCGTACCTCCTCGGCGGGTACTCCGGTGGTGGCACCGTCGCGCTGGAGATGGCGCGGCAACTGGTCGAGGCGGGAGAACAGGTGGACACCGTGGTGCTCTTCGACAGCGTCCCCCCGGGCAAGGCCGATCCGCCCCCCAGGATGCGGCGCGGGAACCTCGCCCGCCACCTGCTGCGCCATGGCCCAGGGCCGTTGCTAGATCATGTTCGGCGCGTTCTGTCGTGGCGCTTCGGTGCCCGCCGAGTCGACCGATCGAGCGTCGAGATCGCCCGGCTCGACGCCGATGCCGAGAGCCATGGCTTCGTCGACCTGTTCGACCACTTCAGCGCGGTCAGCGAGTCCTACCGTCTGCGGCCCTACCCCGTGGACGTGCTGCTCGTGAAGGCCGACGAGGTGTGGCCCACGCAGCCAGAGGACTACTACTGGGGTCCGCACGTTCGCGGAAAGCTGACGGTGCGCACCGCGCCGGGCAACCACATCACGATGTTCTCCGCCGACTACGCGGGCCACCTGGCCGAGCTCGTCGAACCCCACCTGGGGGACGCCGAGGCCGCGGCAGCTGATTCCGCCGTAGGCCGCAGCGCGTCCTGACCGGGCTCCGTCGGGGCCGCAGTACGATCTGTCTCCCGACGTCTCGTGAAGGGGGTTCACAATGAGCGGTCGTGTGGTGCACTTCGAGGTTCCCTACGACGATGCCGACCGGGCCCGCGCGTTCTACCGCGACGTGTTCGACTGGCAGATCCAACCGATGCCGGAGATGAGCTACAACATCGTCTCCACCGGCCCCGTCGACGACCAGGGGATGCCCGAGGGGCCTGGCTTCATCGGCGGGGGGATGATGCAGCGTGAGGCCACCGTGCCCACGCCGGTGATCACGCTTGCCGTCGACAGCATCGACGCCACGCTCGCCTCGGTCGCCGACCACGGTGGCAGCGCCGTCGGCGAGAAGATGCCCGTCGGTGAGATGGGCTTCGCCGCGTACTTCAAGGACAGCGAAGGCAACCTGATGGGTCTCTGGGAGACCGCCCCCGGCTGGGAGGGCTGACGCTCCCTTCTGGATCACCTCGCCCTGGCGTGGAAGTGCGATATCTCAAGACAGACGGGTGTCACCAGATATCGCACTTCCGCTGGCCCGGCGTCCGGGCGCTCGGGTCGCAAGGCCCCACGCGGGGCCCGCGGACAACGCCGTCTGGTGATCGTCGTCGTCAGCCTGCGCCGGCGAGGACTCCTTCGATCTGACCCATGGCGGCGCGCATGCCCTCTTCCATGCCCATCTCGATGAGCTGCTTCATCGCGTCGGTGGACGCGAACGTCGAAACGAAGGTCATGGTGGTACCGCCGCCGGCCCGCTCGGTCAGCTCCAGCTCCATGCGGGTCACTGGCATCTGCGTGTTCGGCTGGCCGGCCGCGTCGGCGAAGCCGTCGTCCACCACGAACCGCCGTGGGGCCTCGACCTCGAGCACGTCCCAGTAGCCGGCGGACTTCTCTCCATCGGGCCCGGTCATGAAGTACGTCACCCGGCCACCGGGACGCAGGTCGTGCTCGACGAACGTGGCGGGCCACCCGGGTGGACCCCAGAACTGCTCGAGCTGGCGGGGGTCGGCGTATAGCCGCCAGACCCGCTCCACCGGGGCGTCGTACTCGGCGACGACGGTCATCGTGTGGGCGTCGAGGTCCTTGTCGACACGGCTGATGGGCATGAGGGGCACTCCTCGGTGTGTCAGGGATCCTCGGCGAGGATCTGGTCCATTCGCGCGACGCGGTCGCGCCACAGTTGCTCGAAGGCGTCGAGCGCGCTCCGGGCATCGCGTACCCGGTCGATGTCGCCTCGAACCAGCGACTCCCGACCATGGCGTCGCTTGCTCACGAGGCCGGCCTCCTCCAGGACGGCCACGTGCTTGTGCACCGCGGCGAAGCTCATCGGGTAACGCCGGGCCAGCGCGGAGACCGAGTGCTCCTGCACGAGCACCGTTTCGACGATGTCGCGTCGGGTGGCGTCGGCCAGGGCGTGGAAGACCCTGTCGGTCTCCAGCGTGCTCGGAGCGTGATCTATAACCATTCGGTTGTAGTTCTAGCACATGTGCATCGTGTGGGATGGCCGCGATGCGTTCGAACGAGCATGCGGTGGTGATCGCGGGCGGCGGTCCGACGGGTTTGATGCTCGCCGCCGAGCTGAAGCTGGCCGGCATCGACGTCGTCGTCGTCGAACGGCGCACCGGCAACGATCTCGACGGCTCCCGCGCCGGTGGTCTGCACGCCCGCACGATCGAGGTGCTCGATCAGCGCGGCGTCGCCGACCGCTTCCTCACGGAGGGCCAGCCCTATCCGGCCGTCGGCTTCGCGTACAACCAACTCGACATGCGCGACTTCCCCACGCGCCACAACTACGTGTTGGCGCTTTGGCAGCGCGACACCGAACGCATCCTCGCCGGCTGGGTCGACGAGCTCGGCGTGGCGATGCTCCGCGGCCGCGAGGTGGTCGGGTTCTCGCAAGACGATGACGGCGTCGAGGTTGGGCTGTCCGATGGCACGACGCTGCATGCGGCCTACCTCGTCGGGTGCGATGGCGGGCGCAGCCTGGTGCGCAAGGTTGCCGGTATCGAGTTCCCGGGGTTGGACCCCTCGGCGAGCTGGATCATCGCCGAAGTCGAGATGCGCGAGCAGCCCGAGATCGGCACCCGCCCTGAGGGCGGCGGCATCGGCCCGGTGAACCGCGCCGAAGGTGGCGGCCCTTACGGCGTCGTGGTGCGGGAGAGAGTCGTCGCGCACGACCGCGATCCGACGCTCGACGACCTGAGCGAGGCCCTCATCGCGGTGTACGGCAGGGATTTCGGAGCCCACGGCGCGACGCGGCTCTCCCGCTTCACCGACGTGTCACGCCAGGCCGCGGCGTATCGCGCGGGCCGCGTGCTGCTCGCCGGCGACGCGGCGCACGTGCATCCTCCGCAGGGCGGACAGGGCCTCAACGTCGGCATGCAGGACGCGGTGAACCTCGGGTGGAAGCTCGCGCAGGTGGTGAAGGGGACATCGCCCGACGGCCTGCTCGACACCTACCACCACGAGCGCCACCCGGTCGGGGCGCGGGTGCTGCACAACACCAGTGCGCAGGTCGCGCTGGCGACGCCCGACGACCGCCACGACGCCCTGCGCGAGACGATGGCCGAGCTGCTTGCCATGGACGAGCCTCGCAAGCGCACCGCCGCGATGCTGTCCGGCCTCGACATCCACTACGACCTCGGTGAGGGACACCCCCTGCTCGGGCGCCGCATGCCCGACCTCGACCTAGTGACCGCCGACGGCCCGACGCGCGTCTACGAGCTGCTGCACGACGCGCGCCCACTGCTGCTGAACCTGGGTGAGCCTGGCGACCTCGACATCACGCCGTGGATCGATCGCGTTCGCTCGGTCGACGCGAGCTACGACGGCAGGTGGGAGCTCCCGGTGATCGGCGAGGTCGACGCGCCGAGCGCCGTGTTGATCCGTCCCGACGGACACGTCGCCTGGACCGGAGCGCTCAGCGATCCGGAGCTGGCGAGCGCGCTCTCGAAGTGGTTCGGTCCGGCGAAGCGAACTCGGTGAGGAGTCTCTCGGCTCGGGAGGACAGCGACTTGTAGCTGCTGTGCTGGTAGCGGCGCAGGTAGGCAAGCAGGGTCTCGACGAGGGTGGCGTCGTGTCGGGCGAGGGTGGCCAGGGTGTCGAGGCTGCAGTTGAGCACGATCCAGTCGGCGGAGTGGTCGAGGTTGGCGCGCAGGATCCGTACGGCTCGGGCGCGCTGTCTCGCGGTGAGGCGGACCTGGCCGAGCATCTGCGCGACGTGCCACTGCACCGAGGGCTGGTCGATCGTCGCCATACCGCCGAGCAGCGTCGGCACGTGAGGTTGGACGAGTGCGGGGTCCGACCGGCACACCTTCTCGAGGGCGTCGGCGGCTCGCATCGTGACGATCTCGTCGTCGTTGCCGAGCACGCAGGAGATCAGCTCGTCGAGACGGTCGGGATGGGCGTGCACGAGCTCGACGACGGCGCCGACGTTGCCCAGCGTGCGCGGGTTGCCGCCTTCGAGCAGCTGACGTAGCAATGCTGACCCTTCGACGTGGTCGGCCACGCGGGCCTCCGCATTCAGCGTGGTTGTCCTGGCGTCGACGGAGGGTTCGTCGCGACGCGCTGGTGCACCCACTTGACGATGCGCTCCATCGCGGTGGTGGCTTCGGGGACGCCGTCGAGGAAGGGCCAGACGTGAATCAGGTCGTCCTCGACGTTCAGGTCGACGTGGCCGCCCGCGTCGCGCACGCGGGTGGTGAACGCGCGGCTGTCGTCCACGAGGATGTCGGCGGTGCCCGCCAGGATGAGCAGCGGTGGCAGCTTGCCGAGCTGCTCGGCGCCGGCGAAGACGGGTGACACAAGCGGGTGGGAGAGTCGCTCGGCGGCGTAGGCGGTGGCGCTGGCGGCGAGCCGCTCGGCGCTCAGCATCGGGTCGGCGTCGGCGACGGTGGTGATGGACTCGCCCGAGAGAGTGAGGTCGAGCCACGGAGCGATCAGTACGGCCCCGGCGGGCAGCGGCTGTTGCGCAGCGGGCAGCGCGAGCATGGTGGCCGTGGCGAGGCCGCCACCGGCCGAGTCACCCGCGATCACGATTCGGGCCGGGTCATGGCCGTCGGCGAGCGACGCCAGGTAGACGGCAGTGGCGTCCTCGAGCGCGGCGGGGTGAGGGTTCTCGGGTGCAAGGCGGTATTCGACGGCGATCACCGCGATGCCCGCGGCGAGCGCGAGTCGGGCGACGAATGCCCGGTGACTGTGCAGGGAGCCGGCCACGTAGGCGCCGCCGTGCAGGTAGATGATCAGTGCGCCCTCTTCGGCGGCGGGCGGGTCGTAGCGCTCGCAACGGACGCCGCCGATGGCGAGCGTTTCGATGTCGACGCCGGCGGGGACCGGGAAGAGGTCACCGAAACCGTCGAGCCGCTCGCGGGAGGCGTCGAACGCCTCGGGCTCGGCGGTCGATTCGGCTTGGAGCGAGCGCAGCAACTCGACGATGGCTTGGTGCTCGGCGCTAGGCATGATCGTGTCCTTCCGGCCAGCCCGGATCCGTTGGTCCGGGCCAGCATCTGAGCTGCATCCCCGCCGGTGTCCTCGGCAGCTTCGAACTTACGCAACCGGCTCCGCAAGCGCGGAACCGTGTGGGGCGGCTCTCAGTGTTCGTGGCGATGGTGCAGGTCGGGCAGGTGCGGGTGCCGGTGGGTGACTGCGGTGTGGACGTGGTGGTGGGTGTGGCGACCCGCGGTCACCGGATGGCCGTGGTCGTGCTGGTGGTGCTCGTCGTGCTCGTGGTCGTGCGTGTGTGACATCGCCTGATGTCGGTGGGCGTGCTCGTGATGGCCGCCGAGCACGAACCCGACGCCGCACACGGCGATGCCGAACGCCAGCAACTCGCGGGTGCTCATGGGCTCGTCGAACGCCGCCCACGCGACGAGGGCTCCGACGAACGGTGCGGTGGCGAAGACGAGTTGGCCACGGGCAGCTCCTAGGTCTCGCGCTCCCGATACCCACAGGGTGATCGAGGCGCCGTAGCCGAGCGCTCCGACCAGCATCGCCCACAGAGTCGGGGTGATGGCGGGCGTGCTCGTGGTGAGGAGCCCGATGATCAGGTTGGTGCCGCCGGCGATGACCCCTTTGGCGAGGGTGATGTGGCTGGGATTGATCTGGTCGATGGCAGCGGTCGTGCTGTTGTCGATCGCCCAGCACAGGCAGGCCGCGGCGATGACCAGGGCGCCCCAGCGGAAGTCGGGGCTTCCGGACCAGGTCAGGATGGCGCAGGCGGCGACGACAAGGGCCGTGCCCACGATGACGTGGCGACCGAGTTGCTCGTGGAACACGAGGCTGGCGACGACGATGGTGAAGACCAGCTCGAGGTTGAGCAGCAACGATGCGGTCGCTGCCGGCACCAGTCCGAGTCCAACCGCCAGCAACACGGGTCCCACGGCGCCACCGAGCACGACGGCTACCGACAGGTTCGGCAACGACGCGCGCAGCGCGGTGCGTGAAGGCCGAGTGCGGCCAGCGAAGGGCACCACGACGAGGGCCGCGCCGAGGTATAGGAGTCCGGCAAGCGTGAACGCACCCATGTCGTCCGTGAGCTGTGATGCTGCCGGCGCGGACATCCCAAACAGCACCGCGGCGACACCGCAACGAACGATCCCCTTGTTCACGCCGGTCCTGCGGGCGCCGGCTGGCGCGTCCATCGCCGGATGAGTCGGGGGTTTCGGTGCAACGGCTGCGACCTCGCTCCCATGCCCAGCATTCTCGCGAAACGCTCGATCGAGCTAGCTGGTGAGCGATGCTGCTTCGACTCACTGCCGCAACTTTCAAGATGTAAGTTAGCGGCATGGGTGACGAGAGCGAGACAGATCTCCGTTCAGCTTGGATGTCGTTCGTGGACGGGCTGCGCGCCGCAGGCGAGCGCCTCGAGGCCGACACGGCAGGTCTGAGCGTCGCGGAGCGCGCCGACGGGTATCGCGCTCTGCTGCGTGCGCTGAACAACAACCTCGGCCGGTTCGAGGTGGACCGTGAGCGGCCCGAGCTCGTCGCCTTCAACGAGTGGCGCGAGAAGATGCTGATGGACAATCCCGACTTCCGGTACTGGGTGTCCGACATCGCCGACGATCGCTCCTATCGCATCACCGGGATGCGGGGAGGGGCGCAGTACGTGTCGATCACCGTCTACCGATCGGGTGGCACGCTCGACGCCGGCGCCATCGCCCGCATCGACAGCGACGAGATCACCTTCGACACCGACGGGCGTTTCGAGGTGATCGTCTCGCCGCAGCGCTCCGACGGCGATGCGAACTGGCTCCCGCTCGTCGCGGGCGCCTCGGCGGTGTGGGTCCGCTACTTCCACGGCGACGTCGCGCATGACGACCTCGGCGACTGCCGCATCGAGCCGATCGACGAACCGCCCCCCGGCCCGTTCATCGATCCGGCGCGCTTCGTCCACCAAGTACAGCGACTCGGCAACGCCATGGCGGCGATGCCGAAGCTGCTCGCCGCCTCCACCAAGCACGACTTGCAGGCACCCAACCAGGTGCGTCGCTGGACCGAGATGACCGGCGGCGCAGCGTTCACCGAACCGAACATCCACTACCTGCGTGGCGCGTGGCAGTTGGGCGACGACGAGGCGTTGGTGATCGAGGGGTCGGTGCCGGCCTGCCGCTACTGGAACATCCTGCTGTACAGCCGTTACTGCAACTCGCTCGACCACCGGCGACGCCGCGTGTCGTTCACCGGCTCGACGGCACGCCTCGACGGCGACCGATACCGCTTCGTCATCGCCGGGCGCGACCTCGGCCCAGACGTCGACTGGCTCGACAGCGAGGGCCGTCCTTTCGGGATGTTCGTGCTGCGCTTCCTGCAGCCCGAGCACGAGCCCGAGGTCCCGACCGTGCGCGTTTGCCAGATCGACGAGCTGTCGGCGGGGGTGGGTTCGTGAGCGCCTGGCGGCAACCGGCTCGCCGACCCGAGGCTCAGGCGGCGTATGCGGCCGCCGAGGCCGACCGGCGGGCGCGACCCGAGCGGTTCCTGCTCGACGCCGACCACATCACGGCAGTCGCCGCCGGCGACGGCACCACCGAGCACTTCGCCGAGGGCTGGCGCGAGGGACTCGAGCAGTACGTGAGCTCGGCGCGCGACGACGGGCGGCTGAACGCGCTGGGCACTGCGATGGCGGTGTCGACCGCGGTGTCACGCCTACGCGCCGGTGCGACGATGGCCCAGCACCTCGCCGAGCACCCCAACGTCGTCAACCGGCCGATCCTCCCGCCGATCGTCATCATCGGCGGGTGGCGCACCGGCACCACCTTCCTGTTCCGGCTGCTCGCCACCGACCCGCGCCTGCGCGGTCCGCTGCCGTCCGAACTCGCCGACCCCACCCGCGCGGCGCAGCTCGCCGGCGACGAGCGCGAGCGCTTCATCGACGCGAGCTCGAAAGCTCACGACATGTTGCACTTCCTCAACCCGCAGCTGCAGGCGATCCATGACTCCGGCCCGAGGTTGCCCGAGGAGTGCGTGCTCGCGATGGGATCGGACTTGCGGAACTGGGGCTTCACCTCGACCGTCCGTCTCGACGGGTACGCGGCGTGGCTGGCCGGCCAGGACATGGGCGGGAGCTACGCCCGCTACCGGCGCGTGCTGCAGGTGCTCGACCAGGGAGACGGGCGCCGCTGGGTGGTGAAGGCACCGGCGCACACCGCGGAACTGCCCCACGTGGCGTCGGCGTTCCCCGGTGCGATCGTGGTGCAACTGCACCGTGACATCGTCGAGACGATCGCCTCCGGGTCGAGCCTGTTCGCGGTGTTCCGCTCGATGTACAGCGACCAGGTGGACGGCGCCGACGTGGGCCGCTACCAGACAGACACGACCGAGCTGTGGCTCAGACGCGCGAAGACGTTCCGCGACGACCCGGCGTCGCGGGGGGTCACCTTCGTCGACCTCGACTACCCCCGGCTCGTTCACGACCCGGTCGGCTCGATCAGTGAGATCTACGCGGCCGCCGGCATGGAACCACCTCCCGATCCGACCGCGTTCGTCGAGCATTACCTCGCCGCGTTCCCCCGGCACGCGCACGGGCCACACGCGTACACGGCTGCAGACTTCGGGCTCGATGACGCCGCGATCCGCGAGCGGTTCGCCGGGCTCGAGGATGTGGGCGCGTGAAAGCCCGCCGCCGCATGGCCGGCGAAGCCCGGCGCGAGCAGCTCGTCGACGCCGCGGCCACGATCGTCGACACCGAAGGGTTCGCCACGGTCTCGATCGAGCAGGTCGCCGCGATGTGCGACGTCACGCGCACCGTCGTGTATCAGCACTTCGGCTCGCTCGACGGCCTCATCGATGCCGTCATCGACCGGGCGACCGAACGTGCAGGCCACGCGGTCGCCACAGCAGACGCCTCGTCCGGCAAGGTGACCCTGCGCTCGGCGATGGAGCGGGTCTTCGCCGCAGTCGACGCCGACCCGATGACGTGGCGGATGTTCCTCGTCGCTCCGCAATCGGGGCCGACGGCGCTCGAAGACCGGCTCGCACAGGGTCGGGCGGTGATCCGCCAGCAGAACATCGAAGCGTCACAGGGCTCCGGCAGGCTTGCCGATCCCGAGCTGACGGCACGCATGTTGCAGGCGGTCGCGGACGAACTGGTCCGCCTCCGGCTCGCCGACCCGGCGGTGTACACCGTCGAGCGGTTGCTCGACCAGTTCGACGCCGTCGGCCGGGCGATCCTGCGCGGTGGACGGGTCCGCACATGAGCGCCACGGCCAGTCACCGGGGTGGCGTGCACGATTCCTGGGAGTAGCCGCGCGGTGTTGAGTGGGACGATGGATGGCGTGAGCAGCGGTGGTTGGTACGCCTACGGGCCTGGTTCAGTCCGGTGGCGTCGTGCCTCCGCGGGGCCTCTCCTCCGCGGCGGACCGTTCCGGATGATCCAACTGAACGCCGTCGGCTGGTCGGCGCTCGTTGGCCCGCCCGCCCTGGTCGGCGGCGCCGCAACGCTCGCGGTGGGGGGTCGTCCTGCCGTCGGCGCGCTGGGCGGCGCGGGCGCCGCGTTGGTGGTCGTGGTCGTCTGGGACCGGCTTCGTTGGCGGAACAGCGGGGTGTCGGTGTCGAGTGATCTCGAGCTTGCGGAACTGCGACGGGTCGTCGAGAGCCTCCGTGCCGAGGGGATCGAGGTCTCTCTCGATGCCGCCGACCTGGATCCGGCCGAGCTTCCCGCGTCCGAGTACGTCGAGCGGTGGCAGCTCACTACACGCCAGCGGTGGGTGAACCGGGTGCTCGCCGCATTGGACGACGCATCGACAGCTCAACCGCGCCGCTGAGGACCACGTCGAGGGTCGGCGTGACAATGCCTGCGAAGCTCTTCGCCGACTGAAGGTGAGCACGCAGAGCCATCTACATGTGGTCAACACACGGGTAGGCGTCCAACGGCACATGACGCTTCACCGCTCAAGGAAGGCCGGGGGCTCATGGGTGCGCCCGGGAGAACCGGACGCCGCGCGATGGCCTGGAAGATGGGCACCACCTTGTCACGGATGTTGCGATCCACGGCGCCCGGGAGAACCGGGCGCCGCCGATCAGCGTCGCGACATGTTCGATGCTGACGCTACGGTTGCGATCCACGGCGCCCGGGAGAACCGGGCGCCGCTTCTTCTACGACATGTTGACCCGCGGGCTTGGAGAGGTTGCGATCCACGGCGCCCGGGAGAACCGGGCGCCGCTGCCGGTTCCCACTCGGCGACCCGGCGGCGCGCCTGTGTGTTGCGATCCACGGCGCCCGGGAGAACCGGGCGCCGCCCGTGACGCAATCGACACCCTCCACACCTGGTGGTGCGTTGCGATCCACGGCGCCCGGGAGAACCGGGCGCCGCGCTCGTCGCTACGGAAGAGGTAGACGCCATCGGGGAGGTTGCGATCCACGGCGCCCGGGAGAACCGGGCGCCGCGCGACCCGGGCCAGGTCATCAATGGTGCCCTGCTCAAGTTGCGATCCACGGCGCCCGGGAGAACCGGGCGCCGCTCTTTCTCTCTCTCCCCCGGCCGGCCGGACCCGTGACGTTGCGATCCACGGCGCCCGGGAGAACCGGGCGCCGCCCTGTGGACCACCCGGGTCACCATTGATCGCCCAGAGTTGCGATCCACGGCGCCCGGGAGAACCGGGCGCCGCCGCACACAAACAGGGGGATCCGCACTTGCCCTGACGCGTTGCGATCCACGGCGCCCGGGAGAACCGGGCGCCGCAAGACTTGGCGTGGGCTGTGTGGGCGATGAGTAACCGTTGCGATCCACGGCGCCCGGGAGAACCGGGCGCCGCGGGGGCCGAGGTGTGGAGGGTCGCCGGCAACGAATAGTTGCGATCCACGGCGCCCGGGAGAACCGGGCGCCGCTGTGGGCATCGTCCCGTTGGAGTTAACCCCGTTCAACGTTGCGATCCACGGCGCCCGGGAGAACCGGGCGCCGCCGTGACGGCCCCCACCGTCGCCACGTTCACACACACCGTTGCGATCCACGGCGCCCGGGAGAACCGGGCGCCGCAAGAGGGCGGGGTCATGGTGGGGAGCCGTTCGCAAAGTTGCGATCCACGGCGCCCGGGAGAACCGGGCGCCGCCTGCTCGGCCGCTGGCGCCAAACCGGGCTCGCGTGATGTTGCGATCCACGGCGCCCGGGAGAACCGGGCGCCGCGGTGCACGCGGGCTTGAAACCAGATCGAGATGAGGCCGTTGCGATCCACGGCGCCCGGGAGAACCGGGCGCCGCACAACCCAACCACACACAGTGACCAAATGACCAAACGTTGCGATCCACGGCGCCCGGGAGAACCGGGCGCCGCCGAACATTGCCGGGAATCATCACCTCAACATCACCACTAGTTGCGATCCACGGCGCCCGGGAGAACCGGGCGCCGCCCGTCGAGGCGGTGAGTGTTGGGGTGGCGGGTGCGGTGTTGCGATCCACGGCGCCCGGGAGAACCGGGCGCCGCTGTTTGTGATGGATGCGGCTAAGACTGCTGAGCAGGTGTTGCGATCCACGGCGCCCGGGAGAACCGGGCGCCGCGTGACGCTGATTTCCCCTTTGTTGCGTTCTTCAAAAATGTTGCGATCCACGGCGCCCGGGAGAACCGGGCGCCGCCCAGGTCGGGGTCCCAACGGGTGCGACCACTGACGAAGTTGCGATCCACGGCGCCCGGGAGAACCGGGCGCCGCCGGGGTTGGTTTGGAGGGTGGTGCCGGCAGGTACCCGGTTGCGATCCACGGCGCCCGGGAGAACCGGGCGCCGCACTGCTCAAGGGTGATCTCACCGGGCATGGAGCAAATGTTGCGATCCACGGCGCCCGGGAGAACCGGGCGCCGCCCTTTGCCACCAGCGTATTCGCGGGCGGTCACACTCCTCTGTTCGGCCATGAGGGTCATCAGCTGCCATTTTCAAGGTGCGATCGGTCCGAATCGCCGCGGAACCGCCCAGAGTTCGGCGCGCAGCGGCCGGTTCTCGCAACGCTCAGAGTACGAGTGGGTCTCTGATGTCTCGTTCGCGTTGGCCGATCCGGTCGGCTCGCTGACGGCTGTCGCCCGCGAGTGGGTAGAGGGCGACTCGGTCTTCGGCGGGATCGATGATGGTTCGGAGGCGGTCGAGGAGGAGCAGCCGGTCGGACGGGCTGAGGACGCATTCGAAGACAGATTTCTGGACGCGAATGCCGAACGCCTCGCTCGCGGTCGCGACTCGGCGCAGGCGTCGTTCGCCTTCGGTCGTCGTTGTGTTCACGTCGTAACACAGCAGGTAGTCCATGCGGGGCTCACGTTCGGGTGACGTACGGCAGGTAGACGGGAATGTCGCCGCGGAGATGGCGAGCAAGCAACTTGGCTTGGATGAGCGGGACGAGCGCGGTCTCCACCTTCGTGTGCAATAGGGGGTGATTGACAGGCCGACCCTGGTACTGCTGCCAGAGTTCGAGGAACAGCCGACGGCCGTGGTCAGTCAGCCGGATGCCTCCTCCAAGCCCGGCCTCGAAGTGCCGGGCCTGCAGTTGGCGCAGGTTCAGCGTGTTGAGCACGAGCCGGTCCACGAATGTGGGACGAAGCTCCTCCATGAGATCGAGAGCGAGGCTCGGGCGACCGGGTCGGATGCCGTGCAAGAAGCCGATCTGGGGGTCAAGGCCGACTGATTCGAGAGCACCCACGCACCTAAGCCGGAGGAGCCCGTACCCGAACGAAAGCAACGCGTTCAGCGGGTCGAGCGGCGGCCGCCGGGTGCGCCCCTGCCCGGTGGCCGTCTCAGGCTGACGGACGGCGGCTCGCAGCCCCGCGAAGTATGTACGGGCGGCTCGGCCTTCGATCCCTCGGATCGTGTCGAGATCATCGATGGCTGCCAGCTCGGGAAGTTGACGGGTGACCGCCTCGGCAGCATCCCGAAGTACCTGCGTGGTGTCGACGTCAGGGCTGTTGCGGCCGGCCGAGAGGAGGGTTCGCCGGCTGTTCTTGATCTTGCCGGCAGCGATGGTTGCTGCGAGCCGGGCTCGACGTTGGAGGTGTCGATGTGTGTCGTGCTGCGCTTGGCGGAGCAGCACGTTCCCGCTGAGCGGCCCTTCGATCCGGTAGCGGAAGCGGCCTGTACTCGACAGCGATGTGATCGGGCGTCCGTCGTCGGCGCAGCGGGCGATGAGTTCCGACGAAGCGCTGACCGGACCGATGAGAACGATGGCGTCTAGGCGCTGCAGGGGGAGGCGGGTGCGGTTCCCCTTGGCGGTCACGAGAACACTGTCGTGGTCGAGGGCGAGATAGGCGCCGGGGGTCTGCACGAAGAGCGTGTTGAGCGCCTCAGCTTGTGATCGCGTCACGGGCCGTCCTCCGGGTCGAAAAGGTGTTGCCAGGCGGCCTGGAGACGCGAGGGGGCGGCGACGATGTCGGGAAGGCAAACCCCTTCGAGGCTGCAGGTCTTGCAGCGGTCGTCGTTGACGGGGTCTGGTAGATGGGTTCGACCCAGGGCGGCACGTAGTGCTCGCACTTCAGCTTCGACGATCAGGGTGAGGGCACGTACGTCGACGGCCCGCCGTGATCTGGTCTCGGCACTGTAGATGTACCCGACTGCCACGGGCTTGCCCGTCATCTCGGTGAGGCAGAGGGCCTGGGCGGTGACTTGGAGGTCGGCCGGACCGCCCGGGGGCGGGTTGCCGACCTTGTGTTCAACCGGGTAGACGGCGTCGTTGACGATCTCAACGGTGTCGGCGTATCCGTGCAGGCCGAGCCGGTGCGACCACAGGGGGACCGAGCGGTGCACCAGTGCGTCCGGTCGGTGATCCGTCCCCTCGGTGTTCACGCGTCGGTGGGCGAGGGTGCCGGCGGTGGTCCGTTCATCATCGGCGAAGGTCCGGTCGATCCAGATCAACGCGGCCTGCCGCGGGCAGTACGCCCAGTGTTCGAGCGCCGACAGTGTGACCATGGGATCGCTAGCACCGTCCTCGGTCAACCCGTCAGGGTGGTGAGCGTGATCCCGGCAGGCAGGCTGCTCTGGTCGGGGATGCTGATGGTGTAGTCGGCATAGCTTCGCGCGGGCCGATCGTCGCCAACACGGACAACGCGCACGGCCTCGAGGAGGGTGTGCGCGGGAGCGTTGCCGAGCCTGCTCGAGTGCGTGAACACGTGCAGTGCGCGGGTGGCCATCTGCCCGCGGGCGGCGGAGCGGTCATGGTCGAACATCGTGCCGAGGGCGTCGTACAGCAGGGCTAGGTCTTCACTGGTGACCCCGGTGCGTTCAGCGAGATGGGCGGAGAAGAAGCCGTGGCAGCGGTAAAGCCCGTAGGCCACGGTCCATTTGGAGCCCATCTCCGTTTCTTTGGTGTCGGCTTCCCGTGTGGGTGTGACACGAGTGATGGCATGCTCGAACGGAACGACCGGGTCGATGGAACGAGCGAAGGTGAGCTGCACAGGACCTTGCACCTTGCCTGCGTCGAAGTCGCCGGTGGACATCACCGCGCCGAAGACACGGACGTCGAAGAAGTTCTCGCACATCCACGCCTGGGCCTCGCGCACATCGTCCGGCTTACGACCGCCCTTCTTCTTGCCGCTGCCGAGATCCAGGACCTCGTAGGCCCGGCGCATGTGGCTGTTGAGGGCGACGCCGGCTTCGACGAACACCTTGCAGGCGGGGTCGTCTGGCCTGGCCAGGCCGATGTAGTTGCGGATCTTGCGCTTGAGGGCGACGTCCGTGACCAGTCCGTGCCCGGTTTCCGGGTCGACGCGTGGTTGGTTGGCGGCGTCGGGATCACCGTTCGGGTTGCCGTCGGTGACGTCGAACAGGAACACGAACTCCTGGCGGACTGTTGGGTCGAGGTGTCGGTCAGACATCGGTCGTCTCCTTCTGGTCGGCGTCGGCGCTGTGGGCGCGCCTGGCAGTGGTGTCGGCGTGGCGCTGGTGGAGGAATCCGAGAAGGAACTCGCCCTGCTCGGGGAGGGTGAGCGTGGGCGGGAAGGCGTGGAGGTCCGCCGCGATGGTGTCGAGGCGGTCAGCGATGGCGCTGGCGGCGGCGCCGCGTCCGCTGGTGCGCAGCTTCTTGAGATGCGCCTGGGCGCCGGTGAGGACGCGAGGGAGGATGCTGCCCGGTGCCATCGAGCAGCGGCCAAGCACCTTGTCGGCGACGCTGGTGTTTAGGTCCGGTATGGCGCTGTGCTGAAGGGAATCGGCGACCGCCAGCAGGCGGCCGCACAGGTATGCGGGGCTGGTGGCTTCGGAGTTGAGTTCGGGCATCGTGACCTCCGATGGGCTCAGGTGGTGTCGGCGTAGGAGCACACGCAGCAAGGCGGCGCGTTCGTCGGTGAGCTGGCCGTCGGCTCGGACGCGGGCGCAGACGACGGACACGAGCGCGACCGGCGGGGCACTGCCTTCGAGCGCGGCCAGAGTGATCGCGGGTTCGGCGCCGTGGGCTGGGGCGCCGTAGCGTTGTTGGTCTCTTCGCCCGGTTGCGGCGGCCAGCAGCCAGACCGGGAACACGCGCGGCCCGTCCCTGGGTGAGGTGACGGTCGTATCCTCGAACCACTGCTCGAGGGCGGTCAGCACCTCGTCGAGTGTGCGATCGACCCAGCGGTGCACGACCAGGCGGGAGGCGTTGGCACCCGCGATCACGGCATGGAAGCGGGCCGTGTCCACATGCGGGTGGGCACGCCGGTAGGTGTGTATCGATGAGAGCGCAGCATTGAGGGCCGCTGGTGTGTTCGGCGTCAGGCTGAAGGGGTCGAACCGCTGCTTGTCTGTCGTCCACCAGGCGATGACCCGATCGTCCCCCAGACGCTGGTGGCTGTCCTGCTGGTGGAGGAGCCGGGTGAGGGCAGCGACCGAACGGTTGGCGCAGCTGAAGCAGACTGGGGTGTTGGCGAGGCCGATGGTGCCGTCGCGGCCTTGGGACGGTTTGTTGATGGACACGAGGGCAAGCTGCTGCTGCTGGCCGGGCACACTTCCCAGCGGGAGCTGGGCTGGGAATGTGGCCGCCAGTGGGCCGACGGTTCCGCATACGAGGCAGCGTCCCGCAGCACCGGAGGTCTTGCGGCTGAGGACCTCCTTGGCCCACGCCGCTTGGACCTTGGGGTGGTCGTGGACGTAGTGGCCGCTGACGCGGAATGCGGCCCAGTCACCGGCGACGGCGCCGTCGGGCACGCCAAGTCGGGGGGTGGTAGTCAGGAACCGGTCGACGGCATCGAGGGGTGATGGTGTGATCGTGGCGGCCAGTCGGTGATGTAGGTCGACCGCGACTTGGTGGCGTCGTCGGGCGTTTTCTCGCGCTTTCGGTTCGGTGCTGCTAGGCGTGCCGAGGAGGTAGTCGAGCTTGTCGACAGCGACGATGGCGGCGTCGCCGCTGGTACGGACGGCGTTCGGGGTGCGCATCTGTCGGCCCTTAAGCAGATCTTTCTGCGCAGGGTCGGCCAGATCGACGAGACCGGGGCTGACGGGGTTGCCGTTGTCGTCGAGGTCAATGACCCACCGCACGACGCGCTCGGCGTAGGTGGCGTCGGTGCTGGTGGTGTCGGGGTCGCTTGCGAGCAGGCTCTGAAGCAGCATCTGTCACATCCCGCTGGGTTGCTGGTCATCGGGCAATGGGTGGTCGGGAACGGAGAGCACGCCGTGTTCGACCCTGGCGGGGAACCATCCTGAGCGGAGCGGTCGGGACGAGTAGTCGAATCCCCAGAACATCAGGCCGAGGTGGTCGTTCCAGTCGATGGGTGCGGTGTCGGGACCGACCGGACCGAACGAGGCCGTGAACTCCCGGCAACCCAGGAATGGCTGGGTATAGCACTGGCCTCGTTCGACGCGACGGCGGAACTGGTCGCGGTACTTGGCGTGATCGCCCGGCGTGCCACTGCGGGGAACTAGGGCAGCGTCGATGCGGTAGGAGACGTCCCGCAGCCCAAGGGTGGCTCTCTGGTCTCGATCGGTTTCGGCGTCGAATCGCCAGTCGCCTCCGGCGGCGACAGCCCGGCGGATGGCTGTCACCGGTGCCATCGAGGAGACTTCGTTGCGGCGAAGGTTGAACCAGCGGATCGGGCGGAGCACGGCGATGCGGGCTACCCGCCAGCTGACCTCCGGCTTCCAGAAGATCGCTTCGAGCACCCCGCGCGCTGCCGGCGGGGTCATCATTGGGTACGAGACCCGCTCGGTCTTCATCTCGGGTCGGGTGAAGCAAGCCATGTCGCCCCACACCTGGACCGACAGCAGCGACGGTTGTTGGTTCACAGCACGAGGTCCTCCGGTTCGAAAACGGGCTGAACGCCCATCAACGGGTGGTAAGCGCCGTTCCACACATGCACGGTTCCGTCGCCGAGCGCCGTGACGGTCCCCGGCTGGCGCGTCAGCTCCCACCGTCGTACGGCGACCGTGAAGGGCTGCAATGCCCGCAGCACAGCGATGTCGGTGAGTGGCTGACCCGCTCGAAGCCGCTCAAGGGCACTGGTGCAGGCGGTCCATGCCGCCGATTCAACCCACGGTTCGCTGCCGTCGAGGGCTTCGACGACGACCACGTCCACGTCGTCTTGGTCGATCATGCGGAACCGTTCGGCGACAGCAGGGAAGTCGCAGGCGGCCCGGCGCTCTTGAATCCCTGCCAGGTCCTCGCCGACCCCTAGCAGGCCGTAGAGATCGTCGTAGTACTCGGCCAACGCGGCCGGGTCGGCGAGGTCGGCGCCACCGCCGAAGCGGGTGACGGTGCGCTTGGTGGCAATCCGGTACCAGCCGGCAGGGGCGGCGCCGTCGACCAGGTCGAAGACCGTCACGACGCCAGGTGCCGGCTGGCGGCCTTCGCGGTTGCACCGCCCGGCGGCCTGCTGCAGGCTGTCCGCCGGTGCGGTGGCACGCCAAACCGCCGGGAAGTCGAGGTCCACGCCGGCTTCGACTACCTGGGTTGCGACCAGACGGCACGGCCTCCCCGCCGACAGGTCGGCACGCACGGCAGCCAGGACATGGCGACGGTGCGCGGGACACATGCGGGTGGACAGGTGCCAGACCGCATCGGCACGGCTGGCAAGGGTCCGAGCAAGACGAGCGGCGTCTCGGCGGGAGTTGACGATCACCATCGCCTGGTCGCGAGCGGCGAGGGCGTCAGCGACGGTGTCCACCGACATCGGGGAGGGCTCCCATCGGATCGTCGTGCGCCGTAGCAGCTGATGGCGCCACCAGTCCCCCTCGGCCAGATCGGTGACCATCACGCCCCGCATCGGCGGGAGCGACCAGAACTGGGGCTGGGTGGCGCTGGCCAGCACGACCGTGGAGCCAGCGACGGCCGTGACGCGTTGCAGCCCATCGAGGATGGGGACCAGCAGGCGCATGGGGAGTGCCTGGACTTCGTCCAGGACGATGACCGCCTTTGCGAGCCGGTGCACCTTGCGCATTGCCGCCGGCGTGTGCGCGAAGAGCGACTCGAACAACTGCACCGTGGTCGTGACGACCACCGGGACATCCCAGTTCTCGGCGCCCAGACGGGCCCACCAATCCAGATCGGCGGTTCGGGCGGAGTGGTGCTCAAGGACCACGCGCTGGTCGTCGCTGTCGAGCAGCTGCCGGTACACCGAAGCGGTCTGCTCGGTGATGGAGGTGAAGGGAACTGCGACGATCACCCGGTCGAGTCGGTGGTGGCGGGCGTGCGTCATGGCGAACTGCAAGGCCGTAAGGGTCTTGCCGGTGCCGGTAGGGACCGCCAGCCGGAAGAACCCGGTTGGCTCGTCGGCTCGGGCCACACAGGCGGCCGCGATCGTCTCGCGTAAGACTCGCAGAGGGTCGTCGGCCCGGCCACGGAGCAACTCCGCGCGGCGTCGGTCGAAGCGGTCGGCGAGTTCGTCCCAGTTGGCTCGAGCAGCGACCTGGGGTGCAGGCTGATCGGCGAAGTGGGCAGCAGTGTCCAAGAAGTCGGCGTCGACGAGTGCCGAGAACACCAGTCGGGTGAGGAACTCCAGCGTCAGCGGCCCATCGTCGCCGTCGGTTAGCAGATGACCTGCGGCCGCCCGGCCATCGAAATCCACCGGGATGCCGTCCGTGCGGGCGGCCGCCACCAGGGTGTCGAGCTGCAGATCGGCCAACCCCGCCAAGTCGACTCGAAGGGGCCCGTCGGCAGGCAAGCCACCATGGTGACCGGCGATCGCGAATGCGGCTGGTACGGCACCACGACGTGCCGCCAGCGCGGCCCCAGCGAGCTTGTGCCCTGTTCGGCCCACGCCCCGGCCTGCTTCTCGGGCAGCCAGGTACTGCTGCCAGGCACAGCCGTACTTGCCTAGGTCATGCCACCACCCGGCCAGAGCGGCGAGATCACCAGCCCCGAAGCCGGCGGCGAACTGCTCGGCCAACGCCGCAGTCCCAGTGAGATGATCGGCCAAGCGGTGCCGCCGCCCCGCCGGCGACCGAGAGTGCGCCCAAGCCACCGAGCCCTCGGGCAGTACCAGAGACCCGCCGCCGTCCATGTCGGTATGTGTAGCGCAGGGGTGTCACGGAGTCCCGTGATCATCCGTCGTGGTCCCGATGTGTGGTCCTTCAGCCCCCAGCACGATTCGAACCCGAAACGGCTCCGGAGCATGTAGGTCTTGGCCGGCCGCGGATCGTGGCCGAGTCGGTGCGTCACAGTGCCACGGCGAGATCTCGCCACTGCTCGGGGTCCTGACGCTCTCGCATGAGCCGGGTGACGCCGGCGATGATGGCGCCGAACTCGTGGTGCCCGAGCGTCCAGATGAGGATGCAGCCGGCGTGATGCCGGCCTGCCTCGGCCCACTCCCGCAGGAGCGGCGCGAAGTCGCGGGCGTTGCGCGTCACGAGGATTCGTTCCTGCTCGGCTGCCATCTCCAGCACTTGCGGATCGTCCAGTGCGTCCCACACCGGGTTGGCGGCGAGGCTCAACACGTCGTGGCCCCTCTTCTGCAGGACCGAGCCGACCCGCTTCGGTGACAGGTTGGCGTCCAACAGCAGGCGCACCCCTCAGCGGTCCGCCACTGTCACGAACGGGAACAACGCACCGACGCCGGCGATAGGACGGCGGTTCTCGGCGATCGCGTCGTCGATCTCGTCGGGGTACGCCTCCCGATAGGCGAGCGCCAGCCGCACCTGCCCCGCGTTCAGTGGTGTATCGGCGAGCAGCGCCTCGAGCGAGCCGAAGTCCTCGAGCATGTGGATGATCTCCCACGCGTCCAGTCCGGAGCCGATCACCCACGCGCGGCGTCGCGCATCTTCGCCTCGGAATGCGAGCCCCGGGAATCGCCGAGTGCGCGCCGTCTCCTCGGTGAACGCTTCGACCACGGCACTCTTCGTGCGTCGCGTCCGCCGGGCCTCAGCTTCGACCAGCCTCTCGGTCTCCTGCTGCAAGCGCACACTGAACGGCTGGCCCTTAGCCATCCGGCACCTCCTCACTACACTCCCTACACCGTATCGCCGCCCTTACGCCGTTGGACCCTGGTAGGTCCTGGGCGCCCGGGTCGACGGTCAACGGCCCGTCCGGCGAGGTGCTCGGACGGGTAAGGCACCGAGCGTCGTCGAGTCTCCCTCGGTGCAAAGCTGGCAGGTGATGGACCAGGGTGACCGCATGCTGATCTGGTGCAAGGGCGGACCGTCGGTCGGGCGGGCTGTCGTCTATCCGCCACCGCTCGAGCTTGAGGTCGCCGGTGGTGTCTATGTGCTCGTCGACGACGGCTCGCCGGAGCAGTGGCACTTCGAGTTCGTCACTGAAGACCGGCCCTGATGACGATTAGACGCCTCGGCGTTCGAGGCCCGGAGACTCGATCGGCGTGACGGTCGACCGAGAGGATGCCCGGGGTAGGGCGCTGGTCACTTCGATGGGGGCGGGATGTCCATGACCCAGACATCGGTGTTGAAGCTCACGCCGGGGCAGGTGTGGACGACGCCGGGATAGGTGGAGGAGAAGTCCTTGGGTTCGTAGCCGTTGGGGGGCATCGTCGTCTGGATCACACCGGTCTGCTGGAGCATGAACGCGACGAGGCCACTGCAGAAGATCGGTTTGAGGACCGGGGTCTCCATCTCGCGGCCGAGCAACAGCAGGCCGAGCATCATCGCCACCGACTTGTAGGTGTCGCCGTCGACCCACGGAAACGGGGTGCCGTCGATCCCCTGCGCGATCTGCCACATCTTGGCGTCGAACTGTGCGGGCCGGTCTGGCCAGTCGAGCTGCCGCCAGCTCGGGAAGTCGCCGGCCTTGAAGACGAGCTCCATGGTCTGCTCGAGCGGTCCGGCCTGCACACCGCTGTGGGTGCTGCCTGGTGGCTTGGTGAGCGGATCGGCCGCGAGGCTCTCGGACACCGATTGGAACAGGTACTTGTCCCCGTTGTCCGGATCGCGGATCACCATGGTGGTGTGGGAGAAGTGGCTGAATGTCGCGAGCTCTACGCCGAGCGAGATGAGGGAGGTGCCTTGCCAGATCACGACGTCACCGGTGTCGGCTTCGTCGAGGAACTGCGAGAAGGTCACGGTCGCTGGGTCGCCCATCCAGCTGACCCTAATTGCGCCACTAACGTGCAGCGTGTGAGGCCTGGGCGGCGACCAGCGTGACTGCGGGCCCACTGTTCGTCGATCGGGCCATGCTCTTCACCGATATCGAGGGCTCGACGCAGCGGTGGGATGGGGATCCCGACTCCATGCGGGTGCTCCTCCAGCACCATGATCGTCTGGTCAGGGACGTGGTCGCTGCGCGTCACGGAGATGTCGTCCATGGCACCGGTGACGGAATGGTCGCAGCGTTCAGCTCTGTCGGAGATGCGGTAGGCGCGGCTCTGGACTTCCAAGAGGCTCTCGCTCAGGGGCCAAGCGCGGCCGGTCTGCTCGTCGAGCCGTTGCGGGTGCGTATGGGCGTTCACTGCGGTGTTGTGGAGTCTCGCGGTGGTGATCTGTTCGGGCCGGTCATGCATCGGTGCGCCCGGATCATGTCCGCCGGGCACGGCGGCCAGATTCTGATCAGCAGCGCAGCAGCGGAGGAGCTTCGCAGGTCATCACCGGTGGAGGTGGCGCTCGTCGACCGCGGGGTGCACCGCCTGAAGGGCTTTCTCGAGCCCGAAGCGATCGTGGAGGTGATGAGGCCAGGCACGGTGGCGAGCCGCGTCGAGCTTCGGACCGAGAATGCGGTCGAAGGCTGGCTGCCTGCGATCGACGCCGATGCCTTCATCGGACGGGAGGTCGAGCTCGCCGAGCTTGACGATCGCCTCACGCCGGGATGCCTGGTCACGCTCGTCGGGACGGGCGGTGTCGGCAAGACGCGGCTCGCAGTGCACGCGGCGCATGAAGCGCGCCATCTGTTCCCGGACGGAACGTGGTTCGTCGACCTTGCCAGGGTCGCCGAACCCGAGCGGGTCCTCTCGGCGCTGGCCGACGTCCTCGAGCTCGCTGACGACTCGGCCGAATCGCTCACCGCCTCTGTTCGCCGTGCGCTGGGTGAGCGGCGAGCGCTCTTCGTGCTGGACAACTGCGAGCATGTCCTCGACGGGGTCAACGCGATGCTACGAGCCGTTCGCTCGGGCACCTCGAGTGCGGCGCTGCTGTGCACGTCACAGCGCGACCTCGGGCTGCCCGGTGAGCATGTGCTGTACGTCGCGCCGCTCTCGTTCGAGGGCGACGTGCGCGAATCGCCCGCGGCACGGTTGTTCGTGGAGCGAGCCTCCAACGCGAACCCGGGATTCATGGCGGACGAGGAGACGATGGTCCACGTTGCGACCATCTGCGAGCGAGTGGACGGTCTTCCCCTCGCGGTGGAGCTGGCGGCGGCCCGGGTGCGCGTGATGGATGTCGCCACGATCGCCGAACGGCTCGCCGACACCTTCGAGCTGTTGCGCGGCCGCCGCGCGGGCCATCGTCATGACACGCTCGATTCGACGATCGCCTGGAGCATCGACCTGCTCACCGATGCCGACCGCGAGGCACTGATCGACCTGTCGGTCTTCCACGCCGCGTTCGATTGGCGCGCCGCCGCCGCCGTGAGTGGTCGGGCCGAGCTCGACGTCGCTGACACGCTGGACGAGCTGGTGCGGCGATCCCTGATCGTGCGCGTGGGAGGTGGCTTCCGCCTCCTAGCGCCGATGCGGCGCTACTGCAGCTCCACGCTTCAACAGGCCGGCCGCGCATCGGGGGCGGACGCGCGGCACGCGCGTTGGATGCAGCACTCTGTTCCCGTACCGCTCGACGATGTCGACCCGGCAGTCGTCGCCGCACGGATGAACCGGCTGGCCGAGAACATCGACGACCTCTACGCCGCCCACACCTGGCTGCTGGACCACGACCCTCCCGCCGCCGCGCTCCTCGCGCTCGAGCTCGTCGACTTCTGGCTCGTACGCGCCCGCGGCAACGACGCCATGAGCCGGTTGGGAGCCTGTGACGTCGACGGCGTGCCGGATCACATCCGCGTCGAGGTGCTCGGCTGGTACGCGGGCTTCGGCTGGACGGTCGGACGCAACGAGGAGGGTGAACAGGCAGCTCACCGAGCGCTCGACCTCGCGGCGCAGGCCGCCTTGCCGTTGCCGACCTTCGCCGCCACCCGCCTGGCGGTCCGGCTGGCCTTCTCGAACCACACCGCCGAAGCCCTCGAGCTCGCGGCCGCCACGGAGCGCGAGCTGCTCGCCGGCAACGGCGATCCCTTGAGACTCCTCGGTCCGCTCGCGGTGGTGGTGGCCGTCGGAGGCGACATCCCCCACGCGCTCGAGCTGGCCGACCGGGCGATCGCCGAGGCTCGGGCCGTCGGGGTCGTGCGGCTGCAGAGCGCCATCATCAACCGGTTGCTGATCGCACCCGCTGACCCGGTCAGCGATCGCCTCAGAGCCGAAGCAGCCGACCTCGCGCGCGCGCGACCGACCGCACCAATGTCCTCGCCCACACCATCCTCGCCGCCGCCCACCGCAGCCTTCAGGCGGGTGACGGCCGAGCCTTCCTACGTGGTGTGGCCGAGTTCTGCGACATCCAGGTGCAGCACGAGCCCACTGGCGCGCTCGGCGCGCTGCAGCTGGTGCCGGACGTGGCCATCTCCGCCAACGCCCGCGGCGCAGCGGTGCTCCTCGGCGCGCTGGAGGCCCTGGCCGAAGCCCACGACCACCTCGGCACGGACCTCGAGCAGCAGCGGCGCGCGGACGCCACCGCGAAGCTCCGCCGTGTACTCGGTGATGTAGAGCTCTCCAGAGCGATTACCGAAGGACAGCAACTCTCCCTCAACGAGGCCATCGACCTCCTGCACTGGCTGTGCGAGCCAGACCTCCCCGCTGGTGTGCCAGCACGGCGAAGCTGATCGGCGACCGCGTAGCCGTTGATGTCGGGCCTTGCCGATGTCTCGCGACATCACAGCGTGCCCTCGGCAGTGTGGAGTCTCACCACATCGGCAAGGGATGTCGCGCGTCATAGGCAAGGTGGCGGCTGATCTGGCTGGGTGTCGCGAGCCCGGCTGATCATCACCGCTGTCGTTGTTGAGGGTCGTTCCCAGGCCGAGGTCGCCCGGGCTTACGACGTTGCCGAGAGTTGGGTGTCTCGGCTCGTGTCCCGCTGGCGTGCTGAGGGTGACGCCGCGTTCGAGCCGCGCTCACGACGTCCAGTCACGCGTCCCGGGGCGACGCCGGCCACGACTGTCGAGGTCGTGCTCGAGCTGCGCCGCCAGCTCACCGCAGCGGGCCTGGACGCAGGGGCGGACACGATCGTGTGGCATCTCGCCCAGCATCATCGGATCGAGATCTCGCGGGCGACCGTGTACCGGATCCTGCGCCGCGCCAACGCCATCACGCCAGCCCCGAAGAAGCGCCCGAAGTCCTCCTACATCCGATTCCAAGCCGACTTCCCGAACGAGACCTGGCAGGGCGACTTCACCCACCATCGCCTGGCCGACGGATCCGACGCCGAGATCCTGTGCTGGATCGATGACCACTCCCGCTACGCGATCTCGGTCACCGCCCACCGCCGGGTCACCGGCCCGATCGTCGTCACCGCGTTCGCGGCAGCGATCGAGACCCACGGAGTTCCCAGCTCAACTCTCACTGACAACGGCATGGTGTTCACCACCCGCCTCGCCGGCGGGAAAGGAGGCCGCAACGGCTTCGAGCACCTACTCGACTCACTCGGGATCGTCCAGAAGAACAGCCGACCCAATCACCCGACCACTTGCGGCAAGGTAGAACGCTTCCACGAGACCCTCAAGAAGTGGCTTCGCAGCCAACCCGGCCCAACCACCATCACTGCTCTCCAACACCAACTCAACGTCTTCATCGAGACCTACAACCATCACCGACCGCACCGCTCGCTCCCACACCGAACCACCCCGCACGTCGCCTACACGACACGCCCCAAAGCCACCCCCACCGGCGTCCACTCACCGCACTCACGAGTCCGCCGCGACCGCATCAACGCCGGCAACATCAGCCTGCGCGTCAACGGCCACCTCCACCACATCGGCCTCGGACGAACCCTCGACCGAACCCCCGTCCTGATGCTCATCGACGACCTCGAAGTGCGCGTCATCCACGCCACCACCGGCGAAATCATCCGCACCCTCACGATCGACCCCAACCGCCGCTACCACGGCACCGGCAAACCAACCGGCGGACCCAAAGGACCCCGAAAAACCAAGAACCCGAACCCCAAATGAAGGTTCGGGCCTTGCCGATGTCTCGCGACATCACAAGCGTGCCCTCGGCAGTGTGTGGTTTCAGGACAAGGAAACGGGTGTCGCGACATGGAAACGCGGGGTCCGGGTGGGTCCGGCGGTGACTGCGGTGTCGATAGCCCGTCTGGTCATCACCGCTGTCGTTGTCCAGGGACGCTCCCAGGCTGAGGTCGCCCGCACCTACAAGGTGTCGAAGGGGTGGGTGTCGAAGCTCGTGGCCCGCTACCGCGCCGAAGGCGAGGCGGCGTTCGAGCCACGATCGCGTCGCCCGGCCCGCTCGCCGACCGCGACCCCTGAGACTGTCGTCGAGCTGGTCCTCGAGCACCGCAAGTCTCGTGTCGCCGGCGGGCCTGGACGCCGGCCCGGCGACGTTGGTGTGGATCCTCGAACACCATCACCCATCCGGGTGTCAGCGCGACCATCTGGCGGATCCTGCGCCGCGCCAGGGCCGTGGACCCCAACCGCACGCGCCCCGCTCGTCGTACATCCCTTCGCCGACCAACCCACGAGTGCTGGCAAGCCGACTTCACCCACGTCCGCCTGGCCGACGGCACCGACGTCGAAGTCCTCACTTCTGGCGACCACTCCCCTACCTCATCTCGGTCACCGCCACCGTCGGGTCACCGGCCCCATCGTCGTGGCCGCCTTCCGCCAAGCGTGCGCCACCACGGGATCCCATCCACCCTCACCGACAACGGCATGGTGTTCACCACCCGCCTGTCAGGTGGCCGTGGCCCAAGGCTTCGGACCGACTCGCCACCTCGGCGTCACCCAGAAGAACTCCGACCCAACCCCCCGGCACCTGCGGCAAGGTCACCTCCAACAAACCATGAAGCTTGGCTCACCGCCCGACCACCCCCACCACGATCGCGCTCCACGCTCTGCGACCGCTTCGTCGACGTCTACAACCACCAGCGCCCCACCGCTCCCTACCCGGCCACCACCCCGCCGTCGCCTAGCGACACGCCCAAAGCCACACCCACCCCGACACGACCGCCACCACCCCCGACACCGCGACCAGCCGGCGTCACCCTGCGCCACCACGGCGCCTCCACCACATCGGCCTCAGCCGAACCCTCGCCCGAACCCCGTCCTCTCCTCATCGACGACCTCGACATCCGCGTCATCGACGCCGCCACCGGCGAGCTCTACCGCCACCTCACCCTCGACCCCACCCGACCAACCCTCAACGACCGGGACCCCGACCCCAAAACAACAGCAACCCCAATGAAGGTTCGGACCGTTTCCTATGTCTCGCGACATCACAAGCGTGCCCTCGGCAGTGTGTGGTTTCAGGACATAGGAAACGGGTGTCGCGAGACATAGGAAACGCGGGGTCCGCGGCCGGGGTGGGTCCGGCGGTGACCGTTGCCGGTGTCGATAGCCCGTCTGGTCATCACCGCTGTCGTTGTCCAGGGACGCTCCCAGGCTGAGGTCGCCCGCACCTACAAGGTGTCGAAGGGGTGGGTGTCGAAGCTCGTGGCCCGCTACCGCGCCGAAGGCGAGGCGGCGTTCGAGCCACGATCGCGTCGCCCGGCCCGCTCGCCGACCGCGACCCCTGAGACTGTCGTCGAGCTGGTCCTCGAGCACCGCAAGTCTCGTGTCGCCGGCGGGCTCGACGCCGGCCCGGCGACGTTGGTGTGGATCCTCGAACACCATCACCACATCCGGGTGTCAGCAGCGACCATCTGGCGGATCCTGCGCCGCGCCGGGGCCGTGGACCCCCAACCGCACAAGCGTCCCCGCTCGTCGTACATCCGCTTCCAAGCCGACCAACCCAACGAGTGCTGGCAAGCCGACTTCACCCACGTCCGCCTCGCCGACGGCACCGACGTCGAAGTCCTCACCTTCCTCGACGACCACTCCCGCTACCTCATCTCGGTCACCGCCCACCGTCGGGTCACCGGCCCCATCGTCGTGGCCGCCTTCCGCCAAGCGTGCGCCACCCACGGGATCCCCGCATCCACCCTCACCGACAACGGCATGGTGTTCACCACCCGCCTGTCAGGTGGCCGCAGTGGCCGCAGGCTTCGAGACCGAACTACGCCACCTCGGCGTCACCCAGAAGAACTCCCGACCCAACCACCCCGGCACCTGCGGCAAGGTCAGGCGCGTCCAACAAACCATGAAGCTCTGGCTCACCGCCCGACCACCCGCCACCACGATCGACGAGCTCCAACAGCTCTGCGACCGCTTCGTCGACGTCTACAACCACCAGCGCCCCCACCGCTCCCTACCCGGCCACAGCACCCCCGCCGTCGCCTACGCGACACGGCCCAAAGCCACACCCGGCACCCGCGACGACGACCGCCACCACCGCGTCCGGCGCGACACCGTCGACCAAGCCGGACGCGTCACCCTGCGCCACCACGGACGCCTCCACCACATCGGCCTCAGCCGAACCCTCGCCCGACCCGCGTCCTACTCCTCATCGACGACCTCGACATCCGCGTCATCGACGCCGCCACCGGCGAGCTCTACCGCCACCTCACCCTCGACCCCACCCGCGACTACCAACCCTTCAACGACCGAGACCCCCGACCCACCCGAAAAACAACACAGTCCGAACCCCAATGAAGGTTCGGACCGTTTCCTATGTCTCGCGACATCACAAGCGTGCCCTCGGCAGGATTCGAACCTGCGCACACGGCTCCGGAGGCCGATGCTCTATCCCCTGAGCTACGAGGGCGGGCCGGGGCAGGCTACCTGGGCACCGTCGAGCGCTCCATGCCGGCGGATCGTGTAGGAGGATCGATCCGAGCGCGCGCCACAATGGGCGGCTCATGGCCGATCCGCTGCGCAACATCGAAGACCTGCTGCGCCCTGCCTTCGCGCAGGTGGCCGGTGGCGACGTCGACGTCGACCCGGTGGTGCGCCCGAGCGAGCACGCCGACGCGCAGGCCAACGGTGCCCTCGCCCTGGCGAAGCGTCTCGGCCGCAATCCGCGCGAGGTCGCGCAGGCGGTCGTCGACGCCGCGGGCGGCCTGGCGGCCGTGTGCAGCGGCATCGAGATCGCCGGGCCGGGGTTCTTGAACCTCACCTTCGACGACGCCTTCCTCGCGGGTCAGCTCGCATCGTCTGCTGCCGACGAGCGGCTGGGGGTGACTGCGCCGGCGCGGGCGCTGACCGTGGTGGTCGACTACTCCGCACCGAACGTGGCGAAAGAAATTCACGTCGGCCACCTGCGCACGACTGTGATCGGCGACGCATTGGTTCGCCTGCTCGGCTTCGTCGGTCACCGGGTGATCCGAGAGAACCACATCGGCGACTGGGGCACCCCGTTCGGGATGCTCATCGAGCACCTCGTCGACATCGGCGAGGCCGAGGCCGCGCAGCACCTGTCGCTCGGCGACCTCGACGCCTTCTACAAGCATGCTCGGGCCGCGTTCGACGCCTCCGACGAACTGAGAGAGCGCTCCCGGCAGAGGGTGGTCGCGCTTCAAGCCGGCGACCCCGAGACGCTGCGTCTGTGGAACCTGCTCGTGGAGGTCTCCGCCGCCCACTTCAACACCGTGTACGACCGCCTCGGCGTGCTGCTGAACGACGGCGATCTGATGGGGGAGAGCGCGTACAACGACCTGCTTCCCGAGGTGATCCGCCGGCTCGACGAGTTGGGCATGCTGCAGCAGTCCGCCGGGGCAGACGTGGTGTTCGTGCCCGGTTACACGAACCGTGAGGGCGATCCGCTGCCGCTGATCGTGCAGAAGGGCACAGGCGGGTTCAACTACGCGACGAGCGACCTCGCCTGCGTGATCGACCGTGTCGAGCGGTTGCACGCCGACCTGCTGCTGTACGTCGTCGGCGCCCCCCAGGCCCAACACCTGCAGATGGTGTTCGACGTGGCCCGGCTAGCCGGATGGCTGCGGCCGCCGGTCGAGGCCGTGCACGTTCCTTTCGGCAACGTGCTCGGCAGCGACCGCAAGATGCTGAAGAGCCGCAGCGGCGAGCCGATGAAGCTCGCCGATCTGCTGTCCGAGGCGGTGGTCCGCGCCCGCGCCGCGGTCGAGGAGAAGAACCCCGCCCTGCCCGACGCGCAGGCCGCCGAAGTGGCCCGCATGGTGGGCATCGGCGCAGTCAAGTACGCCGACCTGTCGACGGACCGCATCAAGGACTACGTCTTCGACTGGGACCGGATGCTGTCCTTCGACGGCAACACCGCGCCCTACCTCCAGTACGCGCACGCCCGCATCTGCTCCATTTTCAGGCGCGCCGGAGTGGAGAGGGCCTCCGTGCGGGCGGTGACGCCCCAGATCGCCGCGCCCGAAGAGCGCCGGCTCGCCCTCGCGCTGTTGGGTTTCGACGCCGCGGTGCAGGACACGCTGGAGCGCTACAGCCCCCACCGGCTGTGCGGCTACCTGTACGACCTGGCCACCGACTTCACCGCGTTCTACGAGCACTGCCCGGTGCTGAAGGCCGGTCACGAGGCCACGCGCGAGAGCCGGTTGGCGCTCTGCGACCTGACCGCGCGGGTGCTCGAAACCGGGCTCGGGCTGCTCGGCATCGAAGCCCCCGAGCAGATGTGAGCGGGCGGCGATGAGTGCCCCCGTGCCGCTGCGCCTGCTGCCCGACACCGCCGAGGTGGGCGCGTCCGGCGAGCTGCGCATCGGCGGTTGCGACGTGACGGCGCTGGCCGCCGAGCACGGCACCCCGCTGTTCGTGTACGACGAGGCCCACCTGCGGAGGCGCTGTCGCGAGGCGGTCGCCGCGTTCGGTCCCGACCGAGTCGTCTACGCGACGAAGGCGTTCCTGTGCACCGCGATGGCCCGCCTCGCCCACGACGAGGGGCTGCTGCTCGACGTCGCCACGGGAGGCGAGCTGTTCGTCGCGCTTCATGCCGGCGTGCCCGCGGACCGCTGCGTGATGCACGGCAACAACAAGAGCCTCGACGAGTTGCGCATGGCCTTGAGCGAGGGCGTGCGCCACGTGGTGGTCGACTCCTTCGACGAGCTCGATCGCCTGGACGCGCTCCGTGCCGAAGGGCTGCCCCGGCCTCGGCTTCAGGTGCGGGTCACTCCCGGTGTACACGCCCACACCCACGAGTACATCGCCACCGGGCAGGACGACTCCAAGTTCGGGTTCAACCTGTCGAACGGCGACGCGCTCCGCGCCATCGAGCGCATCCGCGCCTCCGGCGTCGGCGAGCTCGTCGGCGTGCACTGCCACATCGGCTCCAACGTCTTCGAGGCGTCGAGCTTCGCCAAGGCGGCCGAGGTGATGGCCGGCTTCGTGCGGCCGCTCGACCTGCCCGAGCTCACCCTCGGCGGCGGGCTGGGCGTCGCGTACGTGACCGACGAGGAGGCACCGACGATCACCACGTGGGGCTCGGTGCTGCTCGACGCCTGCGCCGCGCTCGGGGTGCGCAGTCGCGTGTACGTCGAGCCGGGCCGGGCGATCGTCGGCGCCGCGGCCGTCACCGTCTACACCGTCGGCACGGTGAAGCGCATCCCCTCCGTGCGTACCTATGTCGCGGTCGACGGCGGGATGAGCGACAACCCTCGCCCCGTGCTGTACGGCAGTGGCTACGAGGCCTTCCTCGTGCGCGACGTCTTGGCCGAGCGCCGTGAGCAGGTGAGGGTCGTCGGCAAGCACTGCGAGAGCGGCGACGTGCTGATCTTCCGCGCCGCCGTGCCCGCCGGGGCGGCGGTGGGCGACCTGCTGGCGATGCCGGTGACCGGTGCCTACGGGCACTCGATGGGCTCCAACTACAACAAGGTGCTGCGCCCGGCAGTGGTGTTCGTGCACGACGGCGACGCCCGTCTGGTGGTGCGCCGGGAGACGTTCGACGACCTGGTGCGCGGCGACGTCGGCTGAGTCGCGGTTCGGCTTCCGCGCTCGGCCGCCGACACGCCACGCTGGGGCGATGGGCCCAACGACCCATTCCCGTCAAGGATCTGCGAACGGCCGAGACATTTGCTACACCCATCGCGTAGGGTCTTCTTGCCGGATCGTTCGCGAACCGGCACGGTAGGGATGCGTTGATCCGCTGGCTGCAACTGGTCGCTTGGCCGGCGGGGAGCAAGAGCGAAACCGGCCCGCCACCGAACCAACCAAGCGCCGAACGGCGCTCGAGAGGCGGAGGCCGCAGCAATGACGAAAGTGACGTCAGGGAGCCCAAGTCGAAGGACCACCCGCATCCTGCTCAGCGCAGCGATTGCCGTGGCCGCGGTGCTGGCGTTGCCCGCTCTCAGTTCTCCGGTGAGCGCCCACCACTCCGACGTGTCCGCATACGCAGATTGCGAAGGCGTCGTCCACTACACCGCAACGGCTTGGGAAGGCTGGCCGGGGGTGGAAGGGTCACGCACCAACCCATCTGTCGTCATCGGCGCAGAGGGCGACAGCGGGTGGCTCGGGCTGGTCGGTTCGGGGGCGTTCACTCCCGAGAACGGCTATTCGTTCAGCGGCTCGTTCCCGTGGCCGGCGAGCAACCCCGCATACGTGCGGATCTACGCCGAGACCCAGGCCCCTTGGGGCTCGGGCGAGGCTGGTGGCCAGACCAACTGGTCAGGGACGGTAACGCGCCCGACCGACTGTGACGACCCCGGCGAGGGCACCGGGACGCTTTCGGTGAACTGCGTCGAGGGCACGGCGACGGTGAAGTTGACGCTGGCGCACACCGGCGGTGACGAGGCCGTCACGTTCGAGGTGCCGGGCTTCCCGAACCCGATCGTGATCCAGCCCGGAGGTGCGTCTCAGGAGCTGACGCTCACCACTGATGCACCGGATGGCTTGTTCCAGATCACGATCCGGATCGACGGTGTCGACACCCCGCTCAGCATCGACGTCGCTTGCGATCGCCCCGGCGAGGGTACGGCCGACCTGCGGATCGATTGCGACGAGGAGACCGGAGTGGCGACCGCGATCGTCACCATCACCTGGACCGGTGGCGACAAGCCGGTCACGTTCGTGGTCGACGGTGTGCAGTACGTGCTCGACGCGAACAACCCGAGCGTCCAGATCCCCTTCGAAGACGTCGACGACCCGGTGTTCCAGATCGTCGTCACCATCGACGGCCGCGAGGTGCCGCTGACCGAGGACGTCGACTGCGACCCGCCAGACACGACGAACCCGCCGTCCACGACGAACCCGCCGTCGACGACGAACCCGCCGTCCACCACGGAGCCGCCGTCGACTACGGAGCCGCCGACGACGGCGCCGCCGACGACGGAGCCCGCGGAGACGACGACGTCGGTCGACTCGGGTGGGCCGACGACCACCACAGGGTCCGGCTCGGGTGCGGTGACCACCACGATCGCCTCCGGCTCGGGGGGCGGACTGCCGAGCACCGGGGGTTCGGTGAGCCTGCTGCTCGTCGGGCTCCTTCTCGTCGGCGCCGGTGGGGCGATGGTGCTGGTTCGCCGCCGCCCGGACACCGCATGACCCTCGACAGCTAGGAAGCCCCGTCCCCTAGACCGTGGCCCGCCGGGAACTCGTCGCCCGGCGGGCCACGCTCGCGCCGCCGCTGATGCAAGGATGATCTTCGTGAGGGCGTGGCGGCGATGACCGGTCAGCGGGGCGGGTTGGCTCGGCGCACGATCGATGCTCTGCGCCGAGCCGTGCGTGGCGGCGGCGCCGGCGGTGGCGGCGAGGCCGTCCGAGCTCCGTCTGCAACCGACATCGAGCTGAGCGCGGACATCGCCGTCACCTACGAGCCCATGCTCGACGGCGACCCCGACCCGGGTGAGGTGGTGTGGACCTGGGTGCCCTACGAGGACGATCCAAGCCAGGGCAAGGACCGCCCGGTGGTGCTCTTCGGCCGGCGGCGAGAGCACGCGGTCGGGGTGGCACTCACCTCGAAGGAGCGCCCAGACGAGGCGCAGGTGTGCGTCGGGCGGGGACCGTGGGACAGAGAAGGTCGCACCAGCTACGCGAAGCTCGACAGGATCATCGACGTCGATCCGGCGCAAGTGCGTCGGGAGGGCACGGTGCTGGAGCGCGAGCGGTTCGACGCCCTCGTTGAAGCGCTGCGCGCCCACCACGGCATCGTCGTCGCGCCGCGACGCCGCTGAACTGCCTTCCCCGCCGCTCCCGCCGTCCCCTACCCTCACGGATCGTGACGCAGCAGGCGAAGACGGTCCGCATCGGTGTGCTCGGCTGCGGCAACGTCGGCGCCGCGCTGGTACAGCTCGTCACGCGCCAGGCCGACGCCATCGCCGCCCGCACCGGCGTGCGCCTGGAGGTGACGCGCGTGGCGGTGCGCAACCTGTCGCGCGAGCGCGAGGTCGACTTGGACGAGGGCGTGCTCACGCGTGACGCCCACGCGGTGGTTACGGATCCCAACATCGACCTCGTCGTCGAGGTGATCGGTGGCATCGAACCGGCGCGCGAGCTGATCACCGGCGCGATCGCCCGCGGCAAGCCGGTGGTGACGGCGAACAAGGAGCTGCTCGCGAACGTCGGCGCCGAGCTGTTCGCAGCTGCCGATGCTGCCGGCGTCGACCTGCTGTTCGAGGCCGCGGTCGCCGGGGGGATCCCTCTGGTGCGGGTGCTGCGCGAGAGCCTGCTCGGCGAGCCGGTGCGCCGAGTGATGGGCATTCTGAACGGCACCACCAACTACATCCTCACCAAGATGACCGAGGACGGCGCCGACTACGCCGAGGCTCTGGCCGAGGCACAGCGCCTCGGCTACGCGGAGCGCGATCCGACCGCCGATGTCGAGGGCTTCGACGCGGGGGCCAAGGCGGCGATCCTCGCCTCGATCGCGTTCGGCAAGCGGGTGGTCGCCGGCGACGTGTACCACGAGGGCATCGCCGCGGTGTCCGCGGGCGACATCGCGATGGCCAAGCGGCTCGGCTACGTGGTGAAGCTGCTCGGCATCGCGGAACAAGACGCGGAGACCGGCGAGATCGCGGTGCGCGTGCACCCGGCGATGGTGCCGGTGCACCACCCTCTGGCGAGCGTGCGGGAGAGCTACAACGCGGTCTTCATCGAAGGCGACGCGGTGGGCTCGCTGATGTTCTTCGGCCGTGGCGCCGGCGGCATGCCGACGGCTAGTGCCGTGCTCGGAGACGTCATCGACGCCGCCGTCAACCTGGTGAAGGGCGCACACGGCACCATCGGCAGCTTCGGCAAGGCACAGATCCGCGCGATCGACGAGACCAGCGCCGAGTACCTGCTGAGCCTCGACGTCGCCGACATCCCCGGGGTGCTCCACGCGGTCACCGGCGTCTTCGCCCGGCACCTCGTGAGCATCAGGGCCGCGGAGCAAGAGGGCAGCGGCGACGGAGCCCGCCTCGTGTTCATCACCCACGTGGCCAAGGAGTCCGCCGTGCAGGCGACACTGCGTGAGCTGCGCGACCTCGACGTGGTGCACTCCGTCGGCAGCCTGCTGCGCGTGATCGGGAGCTGACGCTTTGTCGATGCGGTACGTCTCCACCCGGGGCTCGGCGCCAGAGCTCGGCTTCGCCGACGTGCTGCTGGCCGGGCTCGCCGCCGACGGCGGGTTGTACGTGCCCGCCGAGTGGCCGGCGTTGCCCGAGTTGCCCGTCGGTGACTACGCCGCGATGGCGGCGGCGGTGATGGCGCCCTACGTCGAGGGCGAGATCGACCGCGCGGCGTTCAAGTCGATGTGCCACCACGCCTACGCGACGTTCCGCCACCCGGCGACCACCCCGCTGGTGCAGATCGGGCCGGACCAGTGGCTGCTCGAGCTGCACCACGGTCCGACGCTCGCCTTCAAGGACGTCGCGCTGCAGCTCGTCGGGCGGCTGTTCGATCACGTGCTCGGCCAGCGCGGCCAGCGGGTGACAATCGTCGGCGCGACGAGCGGCGACACCGGCTCGGCGGCGATCGACGGAGTGCTGGGCTGCGCGCACGTCGACATCGTCATCCTCTACCCGCACGGCCGGGTGAGCGACGTCCAGCGGCGCCAGATGACCACTGTCGACGCACCGAACGTGCACACCGTCGCCGTCGACGGCACGTTCGACGACTGCCAGGACCTGGTGAAGGCGATGTTCAACGACGCCCCCTTCCGTCAGGAGCTGTCGTTGTCGGCGGTGAACAGCATCAACTGGGCGCGGGTGATGGCCCAGGTCGTCTACTACGTGGTCGCCGTCGACGCGCTCGGCGGCCAGCCGCTGAGCTTCAGCGTGCCCACCGGGAACTTCGGCAACGTGCTGGCGGGCTGGATCGCCCGTGAGGCAGGGGCCCCGATCGAGACGCTCGTCGTCGGCTCGAACACGAACGACATCCTCACCCGCTTCTTCGAGACGCACTCGATGACGACCAGCACCGTGGTGCCGACGCTGTCGCCGTCGATGGACATCCAGGTGTCGTCCAACTTCGAGCGGCTGCTCTACGAGATCAACGACCGCGACGGTGGGATGACCGCCGAGCAGATGGCTCGCTTCCGGGCCTGCGGGCGCCTCGACGTGGAAGCCGACCAGTACACGCGTTGGATCGCCCCGGTGTTCCGCAGTGCACGCTTCGACGACGCTGCGACGCTCGCCGAGATCGGCCGAGTGCACGCCGAGACCGGGCTTCTGATCGACCCCCACACCGCGGTCGGCACCGCGGCAGCACGAGTCCGCTGCGTTCCGGGGATACCGATGGTGACCCTCGCCACCGCCCATGCGGCCAAGTTCCCCGACGCCGTGCACAAGGCCACCGGCGTGCACCCCCCGCTGCCGGCCCATCTGGCCGACCTGCTCGAGCGCCCCGAGCGCACCACCCGCCTGCCGAACGATCTCGCCGCGGTGCAAGCCTTCGTCCGCACTGTCGCCCGCCCCTGAGACCCCCGCCGCCGGCCACCGCGGCCCACCGCCGCCCTCCGCTCACCGCCTCGAAAAGCCGGAGGAAAACCGCAGCTTGCGCGCCAATGTGTCAACGAAACGACGCCTAGAGCAGGTTGGTTGACAGATTGGCGCGCAAGCTGCGCGCGCTGGTGGGGGGGCGGACGCGGTTGGTGGTGGGTGGGCTACTGCGGGTGGTGACGTTGCGGAGGGTGGGGCAGTCTCGGTAGGTTGGGGGTGCCCGATATGTCGGGCCGCACCCCGTCCGATCCGGCCGAACGTTCGGTCGAGCAGCCGGTCGTGTGCGAATCCCTCTTCCGGCGGTGGGGCCGCTGGTTGTTCGAGCTCTTCGCTCGTCACCTCCCCCACTTGTCCAGAACCCCTCTCGGGAAAGCAGGTAGTAGTGGCCGCAGAGGCGCTAGAGCAGTCGGTGCTCGAATCCAAAGACAAAGAACAACTTCTCGCGATCGCTTCGGCGCTCGGTGTGAAGGCGACGAGCCGGTCGAAGAAGTCCGACATCATCGACAAGATCCTCGAGACCGTCGGCGCCGGCGCATCAGCCGCGCCGGCGGCCGAGGGCAACGGCGCCACGTCACGGCCGGCGGACCGGTCGCCCCGGGGCGCAGCTTCTCCCGAAACCGGCGAAGCCGGCGACGACGAACGTCGCGCCGACGACAGCGCGGCCGCCGACGCAGCCGCGCCACCCTCGGCCGAGGTGGATGCCGTGGTGCTCGGACCCGACGGCGAGCCCCTCGCCGAGTGGGAGATCGAGCTGGCCAAGCAGGGGGTCGACACGGCCGAGCCGGCCTCGTCGGGCGGCGCAGCCCGCTCGGAGCGCTCGGGTGGGGACGCCGAGGGCTCCCCGCGCCCCCCGCGCGACGATCGCCAGGCCGGGCAAGGCCGCCAGGGCGCCGAGCGCCAAGGCGGACAGGGCGGACAGGGCCAGCAGGGCGCCGAGCGCCAAGGCGGACAGGGCCAGCAAGGTGGGCAAGGCGGCGCGCACGGTGACGACGGCGACGGGAATCGCCGCAAGCGTCGGCGTCGTCGGGGCAAGTCGGGCCGCGACGAGATCGGCCCCCAGGGGACCGACCGCGACATCGTGGAAGAGGGTGTCGAGCAGCCCTCGATGGAGCCCGTCGCCGTGTCCGGCTATCTCGACCTGCGCGACGAGGGTTACGGCTTCTTGCGCGTGAAGGGCTACCTGCCGAGCAAGGACGACGTATACATCTCGGTGCGCCAGACCCGCCAGTACGGGCTGCGCAAGGGTGACCACATCACCGGCATGTCACGTCCGGCTGCCCGCAACGAGAAGAACCCGGCGTTGCTCGAGCTGCTCACCGTGAACGGCGGCGACCCGGACAAGATCAAGAACCGGCCTCGCTTCGAAGACCTCACCGCGCTCTTCCCCGACGAGCGGCTGCACCTCGAAGACGGCAGCGACCCGATGAACATGACGGCGCGGATCATCGACCTCGTCTCGCCGATCGGCAAGGGCCAGCGCGGCATCATCGTGTCTCCGCCGAAGGCGGGCAAGACGACGGTGATGAAGACCATCGCCACCGCGATCGAGCGCAACAACCCCGAGGTGACGCTGATGGTGCTGCTCATCGACGAGCGCCCCGAAGAGGTCACCGACATGCGCCGCACGGTGAAGGGGGAAGTGATCTCTTCCACCTTCGACCGTCCGAGCGACGAGCACACCCACGTCGCCGAGCTCGCCATCGAGAAGGCCAAGCGTCTCGTCGAGCAGGGCGAGGACGTGGTGGTGATCCTCGACGGCATCACCCGCCTGAGCCGCGCCTACAACCTCGCCGCCCCGGCGAGCGGGCGAATCCTGTCCGGCGGCATCGACGCCGGTGCGCTCTACCCGCCGAAGAAGTTCTTCGGAGCGGCGCGCAACGTGGAAGAGGGCGGCTCACTGACGATCCTCGCGACGGCGCTGGTCGAGACGAACAGCCGCATGGACGAGGCGATCTTCGAGGAGTTCAAGGGCACCGGCAACATGGAGCTGCGTCTCGACCGCAAGCTCTCCGAGCGGCGCATCTACCCGGCGATCGACGTCGACGCGTCGAGCACGCGCCACGAGGAGCTGCTGTTCGACCGCAAGCAGCTGCAGATGGTGTGGAAGCTGCGTCGCGTCCTCTCCGGTCTGGCCGCCGACGGCAACGCCGCCCCGGGGCTCGAGCTGCTGATCGACCGGTTGCGGACGTTCCGCACGAACGACGAGTTCTTGAACGAGATCGCCAAGCAGCCCTCGATGTGACGCACCCGCTGTCACCTCGGCCACCCGTGATGGGTGGGGCGAGGAGGCCGCGTCGGTACACTTATTCGGTCCTTGGAGCGAGGGATTCGCTCGACGAAGCGGAGCAGATCGCGATGAAGTCCGACATCCATCCCACCTACACCGAGGCCGTCGTGGTCTGCTCGTGCGGCAACACGTTCACCACGCGCAGCACCCGCGACGGCGAGCTCCGTGTAGAGCTGTGCAACGAATGCCACCCGTTCTTCACCGGCAAGCAGAAGCTCGTCGACACCGGTGGCCGGGTCGAGCGGTTCAACCGCCGCTACGGCCAGCGCAAGTCCAAGGGCTGATCCTTAGGGTCCCGCCACCCTCCGTGGTGGCCCTTGACGAAATCCTGACTCTTCCTTTGGTGTACCGGCGCTCGGGCGCGACCGATACCTGACCTGGGACCGCGGCGGCAGAGCGCGGCGAGTTGGGAAGGGGTCTCCGTGGCGTCGAGCACCGACGACATCACGCATCTGTTGCGGCGCACCGAGTTCGTCGCTCGTCCGGCGCGGGTCAGCGCGCTGACCCCGCTCGACTTGAGCGCAGCCGTCGACGACGTGCTGAACGTCGGCCTGAACCCCGCCGACACGCTGCCCCCGTTCCTCCAGGCCCACAACGAGAACATGACCTGGGAGCAGTTCGTCGCCTCCGTGCACTGGTGGATCGACCGCATGGTCGACGTGCCTCGTCCGGTGCAGGAGAAGATGACGCTGTTCTGGCACGGGCACTTCGTGAGCGGGTGGGAGAAGGTGTTCCGCACCGACGCGATGCTCAGCCAGAACCGGCTGTACCGCCAGCGGGCACTGGGCGACCTGCGGCTGCTGGCACAGGCGATGGCGATCGAGCCGGCGATGCTGCTGTATCTCGACAACGCCGAGAGCGTGAAGGGCAACGAGAACCAGAACTTCGCCCGTGAGCTGCTCGAGCTGTTCCTGCTCGGCGTCGGCAACTACGCCGAGTCCGACGTGGAGGCCGCGGCAAAGGCGTGGACCGGGCACAACCTGGACTGGGACACGTACCGGTACGTGTTCCGCCCCGGTGACCACGACACCGCCCAGAAGACGTTCTTCGGCACGACGAGGGACTGGAACGGACCCGACATCATCGACCACGTGCTGCGTGACAACCCGTCCACGCGCGCCGTCGCCGCTCGGTTCATCGCCAAGAAGCTGTGGGAGTTCTTCGCGTACCAGGGGCCGAGCGCCGATCTCGTGAACGCGCTGGCCGACGGCTTCATCACCAGCGGGCTCGACATCCGCGCGCTGCTGCGCGCGATCCTGCTCCACCCCGAGTTCTACAGCCAGCGTGCCCGGCAGGGGATGGTGCGGTCGCCGATCGACTACGTCGTGGCGCTGATGGAGGCCACCGGGCATCGCTGCGCGACGTTGCACCCGGAGTGGTTCTTCGAGGACATGGGCCAGGTGCCGTTCAACCCCCCGAACGTGTCCGGCTGGCGGCTGAACGGGTACTGGGTGAACTCGGCGACCTTCGGTGGACGGGCGTCGATTGCTCGCCACGCCACCTGGTCGATGCGCGAGGACGGTGGATTCGACCACCTGAAGCAACTCACCGTCCCCGCGGCGATCGCGGAGATGGCGACGATGTTCCGCCTGGTGCCGCTGTCGTCGACGACCGACGCGGCGCTCACCACCTGGCTGCAGGGCGAGCGATCCGTGGAGCCGTGGGGCGGGTGGTGGCAGCCGACCAACCTGCTGACGATGTCGATGCTCACCCCCGAATTCCACGTGGCCTGATCGGAACCGACGATGCTTGACCCCGACATCTCCACTGCTGATGCCCGCCGGTTGCTCTCCGTCCAAGACGACGACCCGAGCGGCTGGAGCCGCCGGCAGTTCCTGACCGCGGTCGGTTGGGGCGTCGGCGGCGGCGTGCTGTTCGGCAGCCTCGGGGAGCTCGTCGCCCCCGGCCTGTTGCCGGGAGGGCTGCGCGACGCGTGGGCCGCCGAACCTGTCGCTGACGACGAGGGGATCCTGATCTCCATCGTGATGTACGGCGGCAACGACGGCCTGAACACCGTCGTCCCCTTTGCCGACTCCAACTACCAGACCCAGCACGGCCGGCTCGCGATCGGAGCCGCGCAGGCGCTGGCCCTCAATGCCAGCGTCGGGCTGAACCCCGAGCTGACCGAGCTGAAGACACGTTGGGACGCCGGCCAGCTCGCGGTGATCCAGGGTGTCGGCTACCCCAACCCCGACCTCAGCCACTTCAACTCGATGGCGAAGTGGATGTACGGCCGGGCCGGCTCGGGCGTCCCGACGTCGGGCTGGGTGGGGCGCTGGCTCGACGGCCTGCCCGGCGGAGCCGACCTGTTCCGGGCGGCGACCATCGGATCGAGCGTGCCGCTGCACATGGTCGGCGAACAGCGTCGGGCGACAGCGGTGCCCCCGTGGGGCGTCGGCTTCGGCGGCGACACCGATCCTGCCGACGCGCGCATGTACTCCGGGCTGCGCAACTACAGCGCGGCGGCGAGCGGGCGTGGCCAGTGGCACGACACGGTGGCCTCCACGGTGCGCAACCAACTCGACGTCGCCGCCACCGTCGCCCCGGTCTTCGCGGCCGCGCTGCCCGACAGCGAGATCGTGCGCAAGCTCGTCGTAGCCGCGCGGCTCGTCAACGCGAACCTCGGACTGCGGGTGATCGACGTCGGCTGGGGTGACTTCGACAGCCACGCCAATCAGCCGTACCAGCACACGGAGCGCATGCGTGAGCTGAACGACGGCATCCGCCAGTTCTTCGCGGCTCTCGACGGACGCTGGCACGGCCAGGTGGCGTTGATGACCACCTCGGAGTTCGGGCGCACGTCGTACCGCAACGACTCCAACGGCACCGACCACGGCACCGCCGCGCCGCACTTCGTGATCGGGCGCAACGTGAAGGGGGGGCTCTACGGCATGCAGCCCTCGCTCGCCGGTCTGCGCCGCTGGGACCGGATGGCGCACCACGTCGACTTCCGCTCGATGTACCGCAGCGTGATCGACGGATGGCTGGGCGGTGGGGGGTCGACCGTGCTCGGGGGCGAGTTCGAGGACCTCGGTCTCTTCAGCCAGCCTCCCGGCGGAGGCGGCTCCGGCCCTCCGTCGACCGGGCCCGGCGGGTTCGTGCCGCTCACACCGGCACGGGTGCTCGACACCAAGACCGGGGTGGGCGTGGGCACTGCGGCGCGGATGACCACGAGGGGCACGATCTCCTTCCCGGTGGGCGGCCTCGGCGGCGTCCCTGCGGCGGGCGTGACCGCCGTCCTGCTCGACGTGACGGCCACCGAAGCTTCGGCCCAGACCCGGCTCACCTGGTTCCCGGCGGGGCAGGCGCAGCCGAACACGGTGCAGCTCTGGCCGGCGCGCAGCACCACGCTCAGCAACTTGGTCGTCGTGCCGCTCGGTGAGCTCGGCGCGGTCTCGGTGTACAACGCGACCGGGCGCGTGCATGCCCGCGCCGACGTCGTCGGCTACTTCGGGTCGGGCATCGGCACCACGCTCGCCCCGCTGGCTCCGGCGCGCCTGCTGGACACGCGCACCGGTCTCGGCGCGGCGAAGGCCAAGCTCGGCCCGAGCGGCACCGTCGATCTGCAGGTGACCGGTCAGGCCGGGGTGCCCGCTGACGCGTCGGCGGTGGTGTTGCAGGTGGGCTCCACCCGCTCCACGGCGAACTCGACGCTGACGGTGTGGCCGAAGGGTGCCCCCCGGCCGTCGACCGCGAGTGTCGACGTCATGAAGACTCGTGCGGTGTCGAACCTCGTCGTGTGCCCGATCGGCACCGGCGGGATGGTGAGCGTCTACAACGGCTCCGGCTCCACCGACGTCAGCGTCGACGTCGTCGGGTGCTTCGTCGGCACAGCGCTCGCGCGACACGTGTCGATCCCGCCGGCGCGTCTTCTCGACAGCGCCGCCGGGATCGGCATGCCGCCGGCCGCAATTGGCACCGCGTCGCGACGTGTCGTCGTTGCCGGAGCAGGCGGAGTGCCGGTGGACGCCGAGGCCGTCGTGCTGAACATGGTCCTCGTCGGCCCGAGCACGGTCACCGACCTGACGGCTTGGCCGGCCGGCCAGCCCCGCCCGACCATGCCCCACGTCAGCACGAAGGCGGGGACGACGCTTGCCGGCACGGCGATCGTGCCCATCGGCCAGGACGGATCGATCGATCTCAGCCTGCGCACAGGGACCGGGCACGTGATCGTCGACGCGGTCGGCTACTTCGTCGCTTAGCCTCGCCGGGGTGTCCGTACTCCCCTCCGGCACCACCTCGGACGGCGCGGAGCGCCGCGCACGGCTCAACGCGGCCAAGCTCCGCGCCCTCGTTCGCGACCACCTCGGGCGCGAGCTCGTCGCCGACCCCGCCGCGTTTGCCCGCGGCGCGGCTCTCGTCGAATCAGGAGTTGGCTGGGTGTTGGTCGACGAGCAGCCAGAGCGTGGGCTTGGCGCGGCGATGGCCTGGGCGATGCGCGCCGGCGCCGGCTCTTTGAACCTGCTCGCCGAATCGTCCACGGGTGTGCTCGCGCGGCGTGCGGGCGAGATGTCCACCGAGGTGCGCGTCTGGCAGGTCGAAGGACGCGCGCTGGTGGCTGCCGTACCCGAGCAGTTCTGCCCCTCGCCGCCGGTGCCCGTCGAGCACGAGGCCTTCCGCGAGGTGATCGCGGCCGCGGGCGCGACGCCGAACGTGGAACACGGGGTGCTGGTCGGCGAGGTGCGCGGGCTGGAGGTGTGCCGGGCCGTCACCGATCCCCACACCGGCGCCGCCCGGCTCGAGGTGGGAGTCGGAGCCCATGACCGCGAGGCGTTCGCGCTGTTGCACGGCGACACCCCGACGGTCGACTCGCTGGCGCGCATCGTCGGCGTCGTCGCCGAACGCCGCCGGCCCGGCGCCGATCCACACCCGCTGAATCGCCTGGGGGCCGAACGCGCGCTGCGCGGCGACGCGCTCGACGATCCTCACCGCGTGGGGGCGGCCGAGCTGCGTTCGGCGGACCCGCCGGTGCCACGGCGCAATGTGAAGGATGCGGTGCCATGCGTCGCGCAGGGCCTCGCCGAAGACGGCGGACCGCTGGTCGTGGTGTTCTCCACCGGCATCGACCTGGATCTGGTGCCGTTTGCCGCCGACGCGCGGCTTGCGCTGGACCCCGACGCGGAACTGGCGCTGGTGGTGCCCGAGCGCGACGCCGCGCCGGTCACCGCAGCGCTGGCTTCGGCGCTGCGCCGGCCGGCGCGGCTCGTCGGTTGGGTCTAGAGCCGAAGCGTTCAGCTCTCGGCGGCGTCGGACTCGCCAGGGGCCGACTCGGCGGCCGTCGTGTCGAGGACGGCCGGCTCCGGCGCGGTGGCGATCTCGATCCGGCGCACGGGAGGCTCGACGACTTCGACAGGGGCGACGGTGACGCTCAGGCGGCCGTTCGCGTAGCGAGCCTCGACACGCTCGGGGTCGAGGGCCGGGCCGAGCTTGAACGTGCGCTGCCAGGTGACGGCCGGGGCTTGCGCCTCGGTGGCCGACGGGGCGGGCTCGGCGGTGACCGACAGGGTCAGCACGCGGGCGCTCACCTCTACGCCGACGCGCTCGGCGGGCACTCCGGGCAGGTCGACGGTGAGCACGAGCGAACCGTCACGCCAGCCGGCGTCGACGACGGGCGAGCGCCGCGGGGTGCCGAACCCGGCGACCAGTTGGTCGAAGGCGCGGTCGAACTCGACGGGCGAGGTGAGCAGGGCGGCATTGAAGGGACGGACCAGACGACGATGAACCAGCATTGGTGGGCTTCTCCTTGGGAGAGGTGGATTGCTCATTCCGACTCTACAAAGAAGCTGAGCTGATCCAACTCAAGTTTGCTGATCTGCCGCGTGAGGGTGTGGCGCCTCGTAGCCTCGGCACTGTCATGGAGCACGGCGACAGGTACGAAGATCTGCTCGGGACACTGCAGGCCGAGCTGGCCTCGCTGGAAGCAGACCTCTCCGATTCCGCGGTGCTGTCGGACCAGGGACGTCTCCGCGACGCCTCCCGCCGCTACCGGGAGCTGGCGCCCGTGGTCGAGTTGACGAGGCGCCTCGTGGAGCGCCGAGGCGACGCCACCACCGCGCGTGAGCTGCTCGAAGGCGCCAACGCGGAAGAGCGCGAGCTGCTCACGGCCGAGCTGGCCGAGGCCGAGGCCGACGCGGCGCGGATGGACGCCGAGCTGACCGTCTTGCTGCTGCCCAAGGACCCGAACGAGGGCAAGGCGGTGATCGTCGAGATCCGCGGGGCCGAGGGCGGTGAGGAGGCGAACCTGTTCGCCCGGGATCTGTACGAGATGTACACCGCTTACGCCGCTCGTCACCGGTGGCCGGTCGAGGTGCTCTCCGTCGACCCGAGCGACCTCGGCGGGCTCAACCAGGTGACGTTCGTCGTGCGCGGCGACGACGCATGGCGCCATCTGCACCTGGAGGGCGGGCCGCACCGCGTGCAGCGGGTGCCGGTGACCGAGAGCCAGGGACGCATCCACACCTCGTCGGCGACGGTGATGGTGCTGCCCGAGGCCGACGAGGTCGACGTCGTCGTCGACGAACGTGACCTCGACGTCGACGTGTACCGCGCGAGCGGGCCCGGTGGCCAGGGTGTGAACACCACCGACTCGGCGGTGCGCATCACGCACCGACCGACGGGCATCGTCGTGACGATGCAAGACGAGCGCAGCCAGCTCCAGAACAAGGCCAGGGCGATGATGGTGCTGCGCTCGCGCCTCAAGAAGGCGGCCGAGGACGAACAAGCGGCGACGATGTCGGCCGAGCGGCGCTCGCAGGTGGGCGGCGGCGGGCGCAGCGAGAAGATCCGCACCTACAACTACAAGGAGAACCGGGTCACCGACCATCGCATCGGCTTCACGCTGTACAGGCTGGCCGACGTGATCGCGGGCGACCTCGACCCAGTCGTCGAGGCGCTGCTCTCCGACGAGCGGGGGCGCCTGCTCGCCGGCGACCGATGACGAGTGGGTCCGGCGCGCCCGTGACGTGGCGCCGTCTGTGGACCGAGACGGCGGCAGCCCTCGACGACCGGCGCGCCGCCCGTTGGATGTGCGAGGTGGCGAGCGCGCTGGAGGGCGACGAGTTCTTCGCCGCGCTCGACGAACCGGCGACGCAGCGGATGGTGGCTCACCTCGACGCGATGGTGGCGCGCCGCCGCGCCGGCGAGCCGCTGCAGTACGTGCTCGGGCGGTGGTCGTTCCGCCGGCTCGATCTGCTCGTCGACCGGCGGGTGCTGATCCCCCGGCCGGAGACCGAGCTCGTCGCCGAGGCTGCGCTGCGCCAGGCGCGTGAGCTGCTCGTTCACCGCGACTCGGTGACGGTGGCCGACCTCGGCACCGGCTCGGGGGCAATCGGGCTGGCGCTTGCCGACGAGCTGCCGCTCGGCCGGGCGCTGGTGTGGCTCGTCGATTCGTCGGCGGCCGCGCTCGAGGTCGCGCGCGCCAACCTCGCCGGCATCGGGCGCGCGGGCGCGCACGTCCTCGTCGCCGAGGGGAGCTGGTTCGACGCGCTTCCCGCCGAACTGCGCGGTCGCCTCGACGTGGTCGTGTCCAACCCGCCCTACGTCGCCGATGGTGATCCCGAGGTGGCGCCGGAGGTCGCGCAGTGGGAGCCCGCGACGGCCTTGTACAGCGGTGCCGACGGGCTCGACGCGGTGCGCGCGATCGCGGCGGGGGCGCACGACTGGCTGAGCGTTGGTGGCTGGCTGGTGCTCGAGGTGGGCCATCGCCAGGGCGCGGCCGTGCGTTCGATCCTCGTCGCTGCCGGTCTGGTCGACGTCGAGGTGCGGCCCGATCTCGCCGGCCGCGACCGCATCGCGCTGGCGCGGCGCCCCGGCTGATCCGGCTAGTTCGGCTGGTCCGGCTGGTCAGCCGAAGCGGGCGGCGATCTGGCCGAGGATCGTCGCCTCGTCGAGGTCGACGTCGTGGTCGACCCCGGCCACGTCGCGGGCGGCGGAGAACAGCGATCGGCGCAGCACGCTGCTGACGACGCGCGCGTCGATGTCGGCGAGCAGGTCGGCGACACCGCCTACCTCACGCAGCGCCGAGCGGACCTTGGTGATCGCTTCGCCGAAGTGCTGATCGAAGCTGAACGTGTCGGTCTCCCAGCCGGCGTCCTCGCTGATGACGCGGATCTCGTCGAGTTCGTCGGCGCTCAACCGCCCGTCTGCGTACATCACGAGGAGCAGCAGCTCGACCGCGGCCTCGTGCTCCGCGTCTGCCGTGGCGTGGACAGCCACGTGACGGTAGAGCTCTTCGATGCTGTCCTTCATCGTGGTCGACCGTAGCCGCTGCCGCTCGGTCGTCGCCTCAACCGATCAGGCCGAGTGCCCGACGCAGGAAGTCGAGCTGGTGCAGCAGCAGGTTCTCGGCGACGACGGGTTGGGGGGTCATGTGGGTGACACCGCTCAGCGCCAGCATCTCGTGCGGTCGGCCCGCGGCGAGCAGGGCACCCGATAACTGCAGGCTGTGCGCGGCGACCACGTTGTCGTCGGCCAGGCCGTGCACCAGCAGCAGCGGACGCTCGAGCAAGCCGGCTTCGACGATCAGCGAGCAGCGGTCGTAAGGCGAGGGGTCGTCGTTCGGGTCACCCAGGTAGCGCTCGGTGTAGTGCGTGTCGTAGAGACGCCATTCGGTGACCGGCGCGCCCGCGATCGCAGCGTGGAACACGTCGGGCCGGCGAAGCACGGCGAGCGCGGCTAGATAGCCGCCGAAGCTCCAACCGCGGATCGCCACCCGGGTCAGATCGAGCTGGGGGACTTCGACCGCGGCGTGGAGCAGTGCCTCGACCTGGTCGTCGAGCACCGGGCCGGCGAGGTCGAGGTGGACGGCGCGCTCCCACTCGCTGCCCCTCCCCGGCGTGCCGCGGCCGTCGACGACCACCACCGCGAAGCCCTGGTCGGCGAACCACTGGCTGGACAGGTAGGCGGGGTCGGCGGCGAGCACGCGCTGGGCGTGGGGGCCGCCGTAGGGGTCGAGCAGCACCGGTAAGCGGTCGTCGGGCCCCACACCGTCGGGCAGCAGCACCGCGGTCGCGAGGTGGCGCCCGCCGAGGCGCAGCAACTTCGCGCGCGGTGTGACCAGCGGGGTCTCGGCGTGGTTCGTGAGCTCGATCGACGCCGGCTCGGGCAGTGCCTCGTCCGTGTCGGCGGTGGCTGCGTCGGCGGTAGCTGCGGCGGGGGCGGCCAGGTCGGCTGCGTCGTGCACGGTCGTCACCGACCGAGCCTGCCCGAGGGCGACGCGGCGCAGCGCGACGGTGGGGCCGCCGACCGCCGCGGTGTGCACGCCCGAGCCAGCGGTCAGCGCTTCCAGCTGGCCCTCGCGCCAACGCCAGACGTGCTGCACCGTCGGGTCGTCGAGCGGGTTGGCGAGCAGCACGACCGTCGCCGCGGTGGTGCTGAGCACGCTGCGCACCTGTAGCTCGGCAGGGGTCACCGGCTCTCCGCCGACGATCAGCCGCCTGGCGCCGTCACGGTCGGCGCAGGTCACGAGGCGTCCGTCGGCGAGAGCGCTCGGGGTGCCGGGGACGAGCTCGACCCACGCGTCGTCGGTGTCGCTCCAGCGCTCCTCGGTGCGCCCCGACTCGGCGTCGGCCTCGAGCACCACGAGGCGGCGCTGGTCACGTGACTGCACCGCCAGCAGCAGGCGGTGAGGCGCCACCCAGCGCACCTCGGCCAGGTAGGGCAGCGACTGGCGGTCCCACACGACCTCGGTCGAGGTGCCGTCGAGGCGGCGCACGTGCAACGTGACGATGGCGTTGTCGGTGCCGGCGGCCGGATAGGCGATCTCGCTCGGGGCGCGAGATGGCTGGGCAGGGTCGCCGATCCACCACCGCTGCACCGGCGAGGTGTCCACGCGGCAGGCGGCGACGGCGGTGCCGTCCGGGTTCCACCAGTAGCCGCGCTGGCGGCCCATCTCCTCGGCGGCGATGAACTCCGCCGTGCCCCACGTGACGTCGATGTCGTCGTCGGCACCGAGCACACGCGTCGTCGCGTCGAGCTCGGCCACCCGCAACGTCGGCCCGCACACGTACGCCAGCCGACGGGCGGTGGGGTCTGGCCGGGGATCGAACACGGGGCCGGGTACGCTCAGCTCGCGCGCCGTGCCCGAGAGCAGGCCGGCGACGAACAGCCGCCCGCTCAGGGCGAATGCGGCGACCGTCACGGCGAGGTCGGTGGCGTAGGACACCACGCCGCCCGCGCTCTCGCGGGCTCGCTCACGCCGGGCGAGCTCCTCGTCGGGGAGCATCTCCTGGTCGGGCTCGCCGTGCTCGCCTTGCTCCGCGACCGCCAGCTCGGCCGGGTCGGCGACGAGGCGCTCGGTGCCGCTGGCCACGTCGAGCACCCACAGGCAGTTGACCGCGTCGTCGCCGGCGCGGCTGCGCAGGAACACGACCCGCTGGCCGTCCGGCGACACCGTCAGCGTGCGGGGTTCGCCGAGGGTGAGCCGCTGGGTGCGCGCGTACTGCCGGGGGAACGTGTCGCCGCCGGCCACCGGTCGGTCGAGCTCGGACATCGCGGGGTCACCCCTTGGGTTTGACGAGGGTCTTCTCGGGTGTGACGAGGATCTTCGCGTGGGCGTCGGGATGGGCGAGGTCGGCGAAGGCCTGGGGTACGTCGTCGATGCCGACCCGCCCCGTGATCAGGGGCTCGAGATCGATCTTGCCCTCGGCGATCGCGCTGAGCGAGGACGCGAACTCGAGCGGGTCGTAGCCGAGCACGAACTGGATCGAGAGCTCACGGCCGATGCCGATCATTGGGTGGATGCTGTCCTGCTGCATGCAGACGCCGACCACCAGGATGCGGGCGTCCTTCGGAGCCATGCGCATCGCCTGCTCGATCATCCCCGGTACGCCGACGGCCTCGAAGATCACGAGGGGGCGAGTGGGGTCGATGCGCCGCCAGGCCTCGATCGCGGGTGTCTCGCGCGGGTCGACGACGACGTCGGCGCCGAGGCGCTCGGCGAGCGCGCGGCGCATCGGCGAGAAGTCGGCGGCGACGATCGGGCCGATGCCGCGCATCACGAGCTCGGCGATGCAAGCCAGGCCGACAGGGCCCAGCCCGAGCACGATCGCCGTGTCGCCCTTCGCAATCCTGCTCTTGGCGACCGCGTGCACCCCGACGGCGAGGGGCTCGGTGAGCGCGGCCAGCTCGGCGGGCAGTCCGTTCGGCACCTTGATGCCGAGCAGCTCGTTCATCACGATCATCTCCGAGTACCCGCCCGGGTACTTGTTGGAGTAGCCGATCGGATGCACGCCCTGCTCGTCGAAAGCCACCGGCATGCCGACGACCACGTCGCCGATCTTCAGGTTCTCCACCCCCGGCCCGGTGTCGAGCACCTCGCAGCAGTACTCGTGGCCCATCACCGTGTCGAACTGTGGGTCGAAGGCGACGGGACGCATCGGGTCGGGAGGGGTGTCGCCCTCGACCTCGTCCTGTAGCTGGCGGGTCTCCTTGCCGTGCACGAGCATGTGCAGGTCGCTGCCGCAGATCCCGCAGGCGAGCACCCTGGCCAACACCTGCCCGGCCGCGGGGACCGGATCGGCGACATCGTCTACCCGGAGCGACCAGTCACGCATCACCGCAGCACGCATGGACCGAAGCTAGTTGACGCCCCGCCGGGCGCGACGAGGTGGCCGGCCGCGCCTCAGCGCCCGGGGGGCGCCGGCGCGACGACGAGGGCCAAGAACCGATCGCCGACTTGTGCGTAGCGCCCCTCGTACTGCGCGGCACCGTCGCGCATCACGGCGGTGAACGCGCCCGGGCGCACGCTGAGGCGTACGTCGGAGTGCTCGAGCATCTGCCCGCCGCCGGCGCTCCACGCCTTGTACGCGGCCTCCTTCATGGTGAAGGCCAGGTGCGCATCGATGTCCCGCTCGTCCTCGCGCAACACGAGATCGGCCACGTCGGCAGAGAGCGCGGTGGCGGGCTCGACGTCGATGCCGAGCACGAGATCTGCGCTGTGGACGGCGGCGGCGACGGCGAAGTCGTGGTCGTGCGCGAGCGTTGCCGCCACGCCCGGGGGCAGCACGGGCTTGCGATCGGGGCCGATCGTCAGCGGCGCCGAGGTGCCGATCAGCTCGTGCAGCAGCGCCCGCCCGGTCGCGAACTCGTGGCGGCGCTTCGGCACCGCGTGCGCCACGGCGGCGGCCTCTGCGGGGTGCAGCCGCGCGACGTCGTCGGCCGAGATCCGGCGCGACCCGGTCAGCACCCCCGGCGGGGCGATGGCCTGCAGCGCCCTGTCGAGTTGTGGGTCGCCGCGGTCGCCCGTCGTCGCGCTCACGAAGGCTCCGCGCTCAGCCCGCCGAGAAGTCGGCGACGGCCGCGGTGATCACGGCGAACGCGGCGGCGGCGTCGACGCCCATCAGCACGTCGCAGTTGGGGTCGGGACGCTCCACCAGGTCGCGCTGGTCGATGACCGTCATCCCGCGCGTGTGCAGGCCCTGGGTCTCGACCACCACGTGCGCGAAGCGGCGGGTGAAGAGGTGGGGATGGCTGAGCACCAGAACCGCTGCCGGATCGTGTACCGCCGCACCCTCCATGTGGTGGTACCGGCGCACGTAGCCCTCCGAGAAGTAGGCGAGCAGGTCGGCGAGCACGGCCGCCAGACGCCCCGGCAGGCGCCGGATCGCTTCGACGCGCGCAGGCGTCGCCTGGAGTTGGTGGGTGAGATGCAACCCGCTCTGGATCAGCGGGCCTCCGTACTCGAACACCATCGCGGCCGCCTCGGGGTCGGCCCAGATGTTGAACTCGGCCGCCGCGCTGCGGTTGCCGAACAGCCCGCCGCCCATCACCGAGATGCCGGCGATGCGCCCGGCGAGGTCGGGTGCCCGGCGCAGCGCGATCGCGAGGTTGGTGAGCGGGCCGGTGGCGACGAGCCAAACGCCCTCGCGCTCGCGGCAGGTGTCGACGATGAACGCCGCCGCGTCGTCACCGGCGGTGCCGCGATCGGGCGGCGGCAGGTCGGCGCCGTCGAGGCCGCTCTCGCCGTGCACGTAGCTCGCGTGGCGGGGAGGGGCGAGCAGCGGCCGACCCGCGCCGCGGTGAACGGGCACGTCGAGGCCGAGCAAGGTGGTCATCACGAGAGCGTTGTGCGTCGTCGACTCGACAGGCGCGTTGCCGGCGACGGTGGTGATGCCGAGCAGCTCGGTGTGGCGGGCGGCGACGACGATCGCGATCGCGTCGTCGTGACCGGGATCGCAGTCGAGGATCACGGGCAGAGCCGGCACGGAGGCCGCCGTCGAATCGGCATCGCTCACCGGTTGAGCATGCCATCGCGGCGCCACCAAGCGCGCACCCCCCGTGCGTTCTCGGTCGGATGAGTCGCGCTATGTGTCACAAATCCGACCGAGAACGCGGGGGTGGGGGCGTGGGGGGTTCAGTCGACGCGCAGGGTGGCATCGGCGGCGAGGGTGACGGTGCGCCCCACCCACTCGCCCTCGCACATCGCGGCCACGAGGTGGGGGTCGGCCGAGGTTCCCCAGGCGCGTCGCCCGTCGGACAGCAAGCAGGCGGCGAAGGCGTTCTCCGGCGAGCCCTCGCGCGAGTGCATCACCGTGTAGGCCTCGATCCTCACCGGCGCGTCTTCGCCGACGGACCCGGTGAACTCGCGCCGGGGGAGGGCATCGACCTCGGCCTGCGGGTCGCCCAAACGGAAGCCCGCGGCCGGAGGGCTGGTGCGGTAGACGCCGAACGAGTGCTTCGTCGCGTAGCCGCCGTTCGCCCATACGAGCCCCCACTCGCCGGGCCGTTCGCGCAGATCGGCGACCACGGTGGCGATGGCGTGCATCACGTAGTTGTTCCACGGCCCGCCGGCGAAGGGCAGCCCGCCCGTGCGCGTCAGCTGGCCGTCGAGGGCGAGCCCGAGAGACTGCGCGCCGAGCTGCACCGCCGAGGGGAAGCACGAGTAGAGGTCGACGACCGACACGTCGTCGATGCCGATTCCCGCCAGCTCCAGCGCCGAGCGGCCGCCGAGCTCGATCGCGGGCGTGCGCGTGAAGTCCCAACGCTGCGAGACGTACTGGTGCTCGTGGCAGTCCGCACCGGCGTTGGGGAACACCCACCGGTCGGGGGCGATGCCGAGCGCGCGGGCCCGCTCGACACTGCACATGATGAGCGCGGCGGCCATGTCGACGTCGTTGTTGGAGTTCATGTACTTCGGGTACGGCAGGCCGATCATCCGGTTGTCCGGCCCGACCGTGCGGACCTGTTCCGGCGTCAGCGGGGTGCGCAGCCACGCCGCGGGGTTCGCGGCAGCGACGTGGGAGAAGCGCGACCACAGCTCGCCGAGCATCGCCTGGTGCTCGTCGACGGTGCGGCCCGCCGACGCCCGCAGCGCGGTTTCGAACATCGGGTACACCTGCACCGGTTGGACGATGCCGACCGCCGTCTCGACCTCGTGGTTCATCACCAGCTCGCTGCCGACGGAACGCCGGGGAGAGACGTCTTCGGGCACCTTCGGCCACGGCAGCGTCGCCCCCTCCCGGCGAGCCCGCATGCGGGTACGCCAAGCCTCACCGCCGACGATCACCGCCAGGTCGAGCTCGCCGCGCTGGATCTGGGCGGCCGTGACGTTGACCAGCATCTGGGGTGAGTTGCCCCCGCCGGCGGAGAGCACCGTCTCGGCAGGGTCGATCCCGAGCTCGGCGGCCACGAAGCGGGCCGGGTCGCGGTAGCGCCACGACAGCAGCGACACGACGCGCATCGAGTTCGGTGTTTTCGGCACCGACGGCAGGCCGGCATCGAGCGCCGCGGCCCGCACGGCTTGTGCCATCAACTGCGCGGGGGAGGCGGCGTCGTCGAGCGATGCGGCACGGTGCAAGTACTGGCCGGCTCCGACGATGACCGGGCTCTGCGGGTCGGGTTTCACGGCGGCGAAGGCTACGACGGGTCCGTACACTCGACGTTCGTGACGCGGATCGAGCCTCGATGACCCAGATCGTGATCGGCTCCGACCACGCCGGCTACGAGCTGAAGCAACACCTCGTCCGCCTGCTCGGCGAGCAGGGCCACGCGGTCGTCGACCTCGGCACCCACTCCACGGAGAGCTGCGACTACCCGCCGATCTGTGCCGCCGTCGGGCGCAAGGTGCGTGACGGCGAAGCCGAGCTCGGCATCGTGCTCGGCGGCAGCGGGCAGGGCGAGCAGCTCGCCGCGAACAAGGTCCGTGGTGTGCGCGCCGCGCTCTGCAACGACCTGTACACGGCGAAGATGGCGAGAGCCCACAATGACGCGAACGTGCTGTCGATGGGCGCGAGAGTTGTCGGCACCGGGTTGGCCGAAGAGATCGTCGCTACCTTTCTCGACACAGCGTTCGAAGGCGGCCGCCACGCCCGGCGAGTGGCCCAGCTGATGGCCCTCGAAGACGAGTTCTGATCCAGCCGAAACGGAGCCCCTCGATGCCCTTCCCCTCGGACACCGATCCCGACCACGAGGTCGAAGACCTGATCGCGCTGGAGCTCGAGCGCCAGATCACCGGGCTGCAGCTGATCGCGAGCGAGAACTTCACCTCGCCGGCGGTGATGCGCGCCGTCGGGTCGGTGCTCACCAACAAGTACGCGGAGGGCTACCCGGGCAAGCGGTACTACGGCGGCAACGCTGTGGTCGACTCGATCGAGGCGCTCGCCATCGAGCGGGCGAGGTCGTTGTTCGGCGCCGACCACGCCAACGTCCAGCCGCACTCCGGTGCCAACGCGAACATGTGCGCCTACCAGGCCTTGCTCCAGCCCGGCGACACCGTGCTCGGGCTGAGCCTCGACCACGGCGGCCACCTCACGCACGGCTCCCCGGTGAACGCGAGCGGCAAGCTGTACCGCTTCGTGCCGTACAAGGTGACCCCCGGCGACGAGCGCATCGACATGGACCAGGTGCGTGATCTCGCGCTCGAGCACCGCCCGCGGATGATCGTCGCCGGCACCACGAGCTACCCGCGCCGGCTGGATGCGGAGCCGTTCCGGGCCATCGCCGACGAGGTCGGCGCGTACTTCTTGTTCGATGCCGCGCACATCGCCGGCCTGATCGCCGGTGGCGTGCACCCCAATCCGGTGCCCTACGCCGACGTGGTCACGTTCACCACGCACAAGACGCTGCGGGGACCGCGCGGTGGGTGCATCCTGTCCACCGCCGAGCACGCGACGGCCATCGACAAGGCCGTGTTCCCCGGATGGCAGGGCGGCCCGCTGGAGCACGTCATCGCCGGCAAGGCGGTGGCCTTCCGCGAGGCGGCCGACCCGAGCTTCAGCGAGTACGCGGCGCAGATCGTGGCCAATGCATCGGCACTCGCGGCCGCGCTGGCGGCGGAGGGCTTCCGCCTGGTGTCGGGCGGTACCGACAACCACCTGATGGTCGTCGACCTGCGGCCCTTCGACGGTGAGCTCACCGGCAAGGAGGCGCAGGCCGCCCTCGACCGGGCGGGCATCACGTTGAACAAGAACACCATCCCCGACGACCCGCGCAGCCCGTTCGTCACCTCGGGGGTGCGCATCGGGACGCCGTCGGTGACCACGCAGGGGATGCGTGAGCCGGAGATGGCCCAAGTCGGCGCCTTGATCGCCAGGGCGCTGCGCGACAGGGCCGTCGCCGGCGCGCTCGACGACGTACGCGCCGACGTCGCCAAGCTCTGTGCGCAGTTCCCTGCGTACCCCTCCCCCCACTGACCGCGCGCACCCCCTCCGCAAGAGTGACCTTCGCGCGCGCGGCTTGCGCGCCAATCTGTCGATGAAGCTGCGGCAGGCGCCGGTTCGTTGACAGATTGGCGCGCAAGCTGCGGTTTGGCGGGCGGCAGACAGCGCCGCGGCGGGCGGGCAACAGCCCGGGGTGGTGGGGGGTGCGTAGGCTCTCGCGCCGATGACGGACACCGCGGGCTACCTGATCGTGGGTGGTGTCGCGGCGGTGGTCACGTTCAGCCTGGTGCCGGTCGTCGCGCGGCTCGCGCGGTGGCGTGGCTGGGTGGTGGAGCCCGACGACCGCCGGGTGCACCAGAAGGTGACCCCCGACGTGGGTGGCATCGCGATGTACGCCGGCTTCGTCGCGGCGCTCGGCCTCGCGTGGTGGATGGACCGCTTCGATCCGCTGTTCGACCGCAACTCCGAGCCGCTCGGCGTCGTCCTCGCCGCGACGCTCATCTTCGGGCTCGGCTTCATCGACGACATCCGTGAGATCTCGGCGCCGGCGAAGGTCACCGGCACCGTCGTCACCGGGCTCGTCCTCGTGTGGTTCGGCGTGACGATGTACTACTTCCGCGTCCCGTTCCTCGAAGTGTTCGTGCTGTCGGACGACTGGATCCCGCTGATCACCGTGCTGTGGCTGCTCGGCATGACGACCGCGGTCAATCTGATCGACGGCCTCGACGGCCTGGCCGCGGGCATCGTCGCCATCGCGGCGGGCGCGTTCTTCCTGTACAGCCGGCGCCTCGAGGACCTCGGTGTGCTCGTGCAGCCGAACGTCGGGCCGCTGATCGCGGTGATCACGCTCGGCATCTGCATCGGCTTCCTGCCCCACAACTTCAACCCGGCCCGGATCTTCATGGGCGACGGCGGGGCGATGCTGCTCGGGCTGCTGCTGGCCGCGGCGACGAGCGTCGTCGGCGGTCGCGCCGATCCCAACAGCGACCAGTACCTGCCGGGCCAGACGTACTTCTTCCTCGCGCCGCTCTTCATCCCCCTCGTCGTGCTCGGCGTACCGATCGTCGACACGTTGTTCGCGATCGTGCGCCGGGCTACTCGACGCCAGGGCGTGGCCACCGCCGACAAGGGCCACCTCCACCACCGGTTGATGGACCTTGGGCACGGCCAGCGGCGCAGCGTGCTGATCCTCTGGCTCTGGACGGCGCTGCTGTCCGGGTTCGCCCTATACCCGATCTTCACCCGCGCCACCACGCCGCTGATCCCGATCGGGTTGATCGCGATCGCGCTGGGTCTTTACACCGTGCTCCACCCGGAGGTACGCCGCGGCCGGAGGGGACCGTCGGCCGACGCGGACGTCGACGGCCTCGACTACGACGACGAGCGCGAATCAGACCCGAACGGCGCGGAATCCGAGGTTTCGGGTTTGAGCGATCCCACTTGATCCTGTACTTTGTGCGCGCGTTCACGAGCGCGCGGCAACGGTGCCGCGCTCCGTACGCAGAGTGCCGAAGGTCGTCAACCACCTTGCCCACGCCGGAATCCCGCTCGAACACGCCAACCGCTGCTCCGCCCGACGCCGGCCTCGGTCAGGGAATGGAGACTGCGCTCACGTTGGCGCTGTTCCTCGGCATCGGATGGCTGGTCGACCGCCTGGCCGGGACTACCCCGATCTTCATGATCGTGCTCACCGTGCTCGCCGCGGTCGGAGTGTTCGCCAAGCTCTGGTACGGCTACAACGCGAGCATGGCGCATCTCGAGGCCGAGCGCGCCGAGCAGGCCTCGGCGGCAGGTCGATTGGGTCGAGCAGCCCAAGCCGGTCGGGTCGCGCCGCGGAGTGAGCCGTGACGAGCTCGGCGATCGACCCGGTCACCACCCGGCTCGAGGGTCCCGCCCCCGAGGTCGCGGTGTCGAAGGACATGGTGCGCCGAGGGTTGATCGCCGGTCCGGTGCTCGTCGCCGTATGCGGAGTCATCTGGGGTCTCGACGGCGCCGCGGGCGCGGTGATGGGGATCGCGCTGGTGCTCGTCAACTTCTTGCTGGCCGCGCTGCTGGTGTCCGTCACCGCGCGCATCTCGCTCGGGCTGATGATGGGCACCGTGCTGTTCGGCTACCTCATCCGCCTTGGCTTGATCTTCCTCGCCATCTGGCTCGTGCGCGACGCAGATTGGATTTCGCTCATCGCCCTCGGGCTGACCATCATCGTCACACACCTCGGCCTGCTGCTGTGGGAGATGCGCTTCGTGGCCGCATCGCTCGCCTACCCAGGCCTCAAGCCTTCACCCACCCGGTAGCCAGAGCCCCGCTGGCCGCCCACTCCAAGCCGGTTTCACGACAGGAACGGAAACGAACGTGATCGCTCTCGAGTTCCCGCCGATCAACGCCATCCTCCGCTGGAAGGACCTCTTCCCGACGTTCAACAAGATCGCCTTGATCGCCGTCTTGGCGGCCGTGATCGCGTCGGTCGTGTTCCTGCTCGCGGGCCGCAAGGACCCGATGGTCGCGCCGAAGGGCGTGCGCAACCTGGCCGAGGCCACCGTCGAGTTCATCGAGAACGGGGTGGTGATGCAGACGATGGGGCGCGACGGGCTCGGCTGGACGCCGTTCCTGCTGTCGATCTTCCTCTTCATCTACCTCTGCAACGTGCCCGGCATCATCCCGATCCTGCAGATGCCCGCGACCGCCCGCATCGCCATCCCGCTCACGCTGTCACTGCTCGTCTGGGTGGTGTTCATCGGCGTCGGCCTGAAGCACCAGGGCCTCAAGTACTTCGGTCACCTCATCTGGCCCCCCGGGGTGCCGACGGCGCTGAAGCCGCTCGTCGGCCTCATCGAATTCGTGTCGACGATCATCGTGCGCCCCTTCTCGCTGACCGTGCGACTCATGGCCAACATGATGGCCGGGCACATCCTGCTCGTGACGTTCGCCCTGCTGTCCGCGGCGCTGTTCCAGGCCGAGACGAAGAAGGTGTTCCTGGTGCCGATGGGCGTCCTGCCCTTCTTCATGCTCGTCTTCCTCACCGCGTTCGAGGTGCTGGTCGCGTTCTTGCAGGCATACATCTTCACCATCCTCACCGCGGTGTACATCGGCAGCTCCGCCCACCCCGAGCACTGACCGGCACCCCCTAGACCCCGCTACCCAAGATCTCCCATACCCAGAGCACAACAGGAGAACCACATCCCATGGAAGCCTTCTCGCACCTCGTAGCCGCGGTAGACCCGGCCGACGCGAAGAACACCGCCGCTGCCAGCTCCGCAGGCTTCGCCTACGGTCTGGCCGCCATCGGCCCGGGCATCGGCATCGGCTACCTCGTCGGCAAGTCCGTCGAGGCGATGGCCCGCCAGCCCGAGGCCGCCGGCATGGTGCGCACCACGATGTTCCTCGGCATCGCCTTCACGGAGGCCCTCGCCCTCATCGGCTTCGTGGTCTTCATCCTGCTCAAGTTCGCCTGATCTCCATAAGGAGCTGACGTGCTGACAGCCGTCGTCACCCAGTCGGGTGCATCGGTTCTGGTCAGTCTTCCCGGTGGCCTCGTGGCCGCCGCGGAGGGTGACCACGAGCTCGAGGTGCCCGAAAAGGACCTGAACCCCATCGCGCCCGAGATGAAGGAGATGGCGTGGGGCTTCGGGTCGTTCGCGGTCCTCGCGCTCTTGATGCGTTTCGTGCTGTACCCGCGCCTCAAGAAGGGGATGGACGCGCGCTACGCGTCGATCCGCGACGACCACGAGGCCGCCGACGCGATGAAGGCCGACGCCCGCGGCGAGGTGGCCGGCTACGACGCCGCGATCGCCGAGGTGCGGGTGGAGGCGGCTCAGCGCATCGAGGCCGCTCGCCAGATCTTGGAGGACGAGCGCCAGGCGCAGATGTCCCAGGTCAATGCGCGCATCGCGGAGCGCAAGGCCGAGGCCGCAGCCGGTGCAGAGTCGGCCCGCGCCGCCGTGCAGGGCCAGGTGGAGAGCGCGATCGCCGCCGTCACCTCCCGTGCCGTCGAGCTGTCCGTCGGCAGGCAACCTGACCCGGCCGTGGTGCAGCGGGCCGTGGCCGACGTGATGAGTGTGGGGGCGAGCCGATGAGCCCGCTCGCACTTCTCGCCGCACGGCTGCCGATGTCGGAGTTCGGCATCGACGACGACGGCTACGTCACGTCCCACCACTGGCTGTGGCCCGAGCGCGCCGAGATCATCTACGGCGGCCTGGCTTCGATCATCATCTTCGCCGCGCTGATCAAGTTCGCTGGCCCGATGGCGAAGAAGGCGATGGAGGCCCGCAGCGCTCGCATCCAGACCGAGCTCGACAACGCGAGCGCGGACCGCACGGCGGCGACAGCCGAGGCCGAACGAATCCGCCAGGCGCTCGGCGACATCGGAACAGAGCGCGCTCGCCTCCTCGCCGAGGCCGACGCGCAGGCCGCCGGCCTGCTGAGCGAGGGCCGGTCCCGGCTGGCCCAAGAGCTGATCGACGCCGAGGAACGGGCCGCGGCCGAGATCGCCTCGGCTGCTGGCCGGGCGGGTGACGAGCTGCACGCCGACATCTCCCGTCTGGCCGCCGAGGCCACCGACCGGGTCGTGGCCGAGACCCTCGACGAGAGCGTCCAGCACGATCTGGTCGAGAGCTTCATCGCGAGAGTGGGAGCGTCGAGATGACCGCCAACGCACGCATCGAGGGCTACGCGAGGGCGCTGTTCGAAGTCGCCCGGGCGGAGGGTTCGCTCGACGAGGTGGAAGACGAGCTGTTCCGCTTCGCCCGCTCGTACGAGTCGAGCGACTCGCTGCGCAACGCCCTCACCGACGAGATGATCCCCGCCGGCAAGCGCCAGGCGATCGTCGAGGACCTGCTCGGTGGTAAGGCAACCGCCACCACGGTGCAGCTCGTCTCGATGGTGGTCGGCGCCGGCCGCGGCCGTGACCTGCCGGCGATCATCGACCGCTTGGTGCAGCGCGCCTCCAGCGCGAAGGAGCTCGAGTTCGCCGAGGTGCGCTCGGCGGTGCCGCTGACCGCCGACCAGCAGACCCGTCTCGCCGCGGCGCTCGCCAACGCCACGGGCAAGCAGGTGAACGTGAAGGTGGTGGTCGACCCCTCCGTGCTCGGGGGCATCGTCGCCACCGTGGGCGATACCGTCATCGACGGCAGCATCCGCGCCCGCCTCGACCAGGTGAAGAGCCGGCTCTAGGCAGCCACCACGACGATCACGACGACGACCACGATCACGACGACGACCACGACCAGACGATCGACAGGAACGGGATAGACACGACATGGCAGAGCTGACCCTGTCCGCCGCCGACATTGCTGCGGTGATCAACAAGAACCTCGAGGGTTTCGAGCCCTCGGTCGAGGCGCGCACCGTCGGGCGGATCGCCGAGGTCGGTGACGGCATCGCCCGGGTGTCGGGGCTGCCCGACTGCGCGGTCAACGAGTTGCTCGAGTTCGAGGACGGCACGAAGGGCCTGGCCCTCAACCTCGAAGAAGAGTCGATCGGCGCGGTGGTGCTCGGTGGTGCCGATCGCATCGAGGAAGGCCAGACGGTGAAGGCCACCGGCCAGATCCTCTCGGTGCCCGTCGGCGACGGCGTGCTCGGCCGGGTCGTGAACGCGCTCGGCGAGCCGGTAGACGGCCGTGGCCCGCTCGTCGGCACGCAGAGCCGCCGGATGGAGATCCAGGCGCCGGGGATCATGGGCCGCAAGCCGGTCCACGAGCCGCTGCAGACCGGCATCAAGGCGATCGACGCGATGACCCCGATCGGGCGCGGCCAGCGCGAGCTGATCATCGGCGACCGCAAGACCGGCAAGACCACGGTCGCCGTCGACACGATCCTGAACCAGAAGGGTCAGGGCGTGAAGTGCATCTACGTGGCCATCGGCCAGAAGGGCTCGACCGTCGCCCAGACCGTCGAGACGCTGCGCCAGAACGGCGCGATGGAGTACACCGTCGTCGTGACGGCGCCTGCGGCCGACCCGGCACCGTTCAAGTACCTCGCGCCATACGCCGGCTGCGCGATGGGCCAGCACTGGATGGAGACCGGCGAGCACGCCCTCGTCGTGTACGACGACCTGTCCAAGCAGGCCGAGGCATACCGTCAGCTCTCCCTGCTGCTGCGCCGCCCGCCGGGGCGTGAGGCGTACCCCGGCGACGTCTTCTACCTCCACAGCCGCCTGCTCGAGCGCGCCGCCAAGCTCTCCGACGAGAACGGCGCCGGCTCGCTCACCGCGCTCCCGATCATCGAGACCAAGGCCGGCGACGTGTCGGCCTACATCCCGACGAACGTGATCTCGATCACCGACGGCCAGGTGTACCTGCAGGACAACCTGTTCAAGTCCGGTGTGCGCCCGGCGGTCGACGTCGGCATCTCCGTCTCCCGAGTCGGCAGCGCGGCGCAGATCAAGTCGATGAAGGGCGTCGCCGGCACGCTGAAGCTCGACCTCGCCCAGTTCCGCGAGCTCGAGGCGTTCGCCACGTTCGGCTCCGAGCTCGACGCCGTGTCGAAGGCCCAGCTCGAGCGTGGCTACCGGCTGGTCGAGCTGCTGAAGCAGTCGCTCAACAGCCCGATGCCCGTCGAAGAGCAGGTGGTCACCATCTTCGCCGGCACGCGCGGCTATCTCGACGACGTCGACGTCGCCGACGTGCGCCGCTTCGAGGGCGAGCTGCTCGACTTCATGCGCACCCGCCACGGGTCGCTGCTCGACTCCTTGCGCTCGGGCGCCGTGCCCGACGATCTCGGTCCCCTCGTCCAGGCGTTCAAGGAGCAGTTCCTCGCCAAGCGGGCCGAGGAGCGCGTGGCCGACCCGACGGCAACCGACGCCGAGGCACTCGGCGAGGCACACAGCCCGAAGACCCTGGCGACCGAGTAATGGCCGGCGGGCAGGAGCGAATCCTTCGTGGACGCATCCGCAGCGTCCAGGCGACGAAGAAGATCACGCGCGCGATGGAGCTCATCGCCGCGTCTCGCATCGTGAAGGCCCAACAGCGTGTCGCCGCCGCCGTCCCGTACTCGGAGCAGATCACCGCGGTGGTGAAAGACCTGGCCGCGGCGGGGGCGAGCAGCGATTCGCCGCTGCTGCAGGGCCGAGCGCAGGAAAAGGTCACCTGCTACGTGGCGGTCACCGCCGATCGCGGGCTGTGCGGGGGCTACAACGCCGGAGTGCTGCGCGCCGCCGAGGGCGAGATCAAAGCCGGCGTGCTCGCCGGCAACGACTACGTGATCGTGCCGGTCGGGCGCAAGGCAGAGTCGTACTTCCGCTTCCGCGGATACCGCCTCGACCGCCCCTTCGCCGGCTTCTCCGACTCGCCCAGCTATGCCGACGCGAAGGCGATCGCGGATCACGTCATCGAGTTGTACGAAGACGGTCGCGTCGACCGCGTCGAGCTCGTGTACACGCGCTTCATCACCCCCGGGTCCCAAGAGGTCGTGCAGCGACCGCTGGTGCCCCTCGAGCGCGACGTCGTGGTGGGCGGCGACGGCAAGCCGGTGGTCGCCGGCCCGGCCGCCGACTACGAGTTCGAGCCCGACCCGACGACCATCTTGGCGACACTGCTGCCGCGCTACGTGGAAGCCCGCGTGTACGCGGCGCTGCTCAACGCCGCGGCCAGCGAGCACGCATTCCGCCAGCGGGCGATGAAGAGCGCCACCGACAACGCGGAAGAGCTGATCAAGACCCTGTCCCGCATCATGAACCGGGCCCGCCAGGACGCCATCACCACCGAGATCATGGAGATCGTCGGCGGTGCCGAGGCGTTGGGCTCCGACGAGGCCAAGTCCGTGCGCTTCGTCGAACTGGGACCAATCGGCGCCGAGCTGGCCGCCTCCGCCGCGACCGGCGAGAACCTCTGAGCAGGAGAACACCGACACCCATGACCACCATGACCGAGAACGAGCGCAAGGAAGGCCGCGTCGTCGGTATCGCCGGCCCGGTGATCGACGTCGAGTTCCCGCGCGGCTCGCTGCCCGAGCTCAACTCCGCCGTCGAGTTCACCGTGCAGGTAGAGGGTCGCGACGTCGACGTCCTCGCCGAGGTCGCGCAGCAGCTCGGCGAGGGCCGCGTGCGCGCTGTGTGCCTGAAGCCCACAGACGGGCTGAAGCGGGGCACCCCGGTACGCAACACCGGCCGCGGCATCACCGTGCCCGTCGGCGACCGCGTGCTCGGACACGTGTGGAACGTCTGGGGCGACCCCCTCGACGCCGACCCGGCCGACTTCGCCGACATGGAGCGGTGGGACATCCACCGCGACGCGCCGACGTTCGACGCGCTCGAGCCCTCGGCACGCATGTTCCCGACCGGCATCAAGGTGATCGACCTGCTGACGCCGTACGTGGCCGGCGGCAAGATCGGCCTGTTCGGAGGCGCCGGCGTCGGCAAGACCGTGCTGATCACCGAGATGATCAACCGCGTCGCTTCCCAGCACGGTGGTGTGTCGGTGTTCGCGGGCGTCGGTGAGCGCACCCGTGAAGGCACCGACCTGCGCATCGAGATGATGGAGTCCGGGGTGTTCGAGAAGGCGGCTCTCGTCTTCGGCCAGATGGACGAGCCGCCGGGCGTGCGCCTGCGGGTCGCGCTGTCGGCGCTGACCATGGCCGAGTACTTCCGCGACGTGCAGAACCAGGACGTGCTGCTCTTCGTCGACAACATCTTCCGCTTCGTCCAGGCCGGCTCGGAGGTGTCCACGCTGCTCGGGCGGATGCCGTCAGCCGTCGGTTACCAGCCGACCCTCGCCGACGAGATGGGCCAGCTCCAGGAGCGGATCACCTCCACCCGGGGTCGTTCGATCACCTCGCTCCAGGCCGTCTACGTGCCTGCCGACGACTACACCGACCCGGCGCCGTTCACCACGTTCACGCACCTCGACGCGACGACCGAGCTCTCTCGCCAGGTGGCCGCGCTCGGCATCTACCCCGCCGTCGACCCGCTCGCGTCCACCTCCACGATCCTGTCGCCCGAGGTGGTCGGCCAGCGGCACTACTCGGTCGCTCGCGGCGTGCAGGAGAACCTGCAGCGCTACCGCGAGCTGCAAGACATCATCGCCATCCTCGGTCTCGACGAGCTCTCCGAGGAAGACCGCCTGACGGTGTCGCGGGCACGCAAGATCCAGCGTTTCTTGTCCCAGCCGTTCTTCGTGGCCAAGGTGTTCACCGGCATCGACGGCGAGTTCGTGCCTGTCGAGGAGACCGTCGACAGCTTCGAGGCGATCCTGCGCGGCGATCTCGACACGGTCCCCGAGCAGGCGTTCTTGAACGTCGGCAGCGTCGAGCAGGTGTTCGCCAAGGCGAAGGCACTGCAAGAAGGCGTCTGATGGCCGATTCGATGCGCGTCGAGATCGTCTCGCCCGAGCGGGTGCTCTACTCGGGTGAGGCAACCCAGCTGATCACCCGCACCCTCGGCGGCGGCGAGATCGCCTTCCTCGCCGGCCACGCGCCGTTCCTCGGGGCGCTCGGCGAGAGCCACACCCGCATCTTCCTCGTCGACGGCAGCGTGCTCGACGTCGCCATCCACGGCGGCTTCGTCGAGGTCTCCAACAACACGGTGTCGCTCCTCACCGACCTCGCCGAACTGTCGAGTGAGATCGACGTCGGCCGCGCCAGCTCGGCGAAGGAGCGCGCCGAGACGTCGTTGCGTCACGAGCACGACGCGGAGGCGCTGACGGCGTTGTCGCGTGCCCACGCCCGCCTGGCGGCCGCCGGCGGGATGCCCGGCACCGGCCACTGAGCCCGCGGCGACGATGGCCGCGGCCCGCTACCCGTTCCGCACGGCCCTCGTCACCGGCGCGTCCAGCGGCATCGGCGAGGAGATGGCGCGCCTGCTCGGCGCAGCAGGGGTGCCGACTGTGGTCGTCGCGCGGCGTAAGGACCGCCTGCGCGAGCTCGCCGACGAGTACCCCGGCGTCGAGGTGCTCGTCGCCGACCTCACCACCACCGCCGGACGAGCGGCCGTCGCCGGGCGAATCGCCGATCCGGCTCGACCGCTCGACCTGGTCGTCAACAACGCCGGCTTCGGCACCAGTGGGCTGTTCCACGAGCTGGATGCCGATCGTCTCGACCGCGAGGTGACGCTGAACGTCGCCGCGCTCACCCAGCTCTCCCGGGCGGCCCTCGGTGTGATGGTGCCGCGCAAGCGGGGATGGCTGCTCAACGTCGCGAGCGTCGCCGCCTTCCAGCCGGCTCCCGGGCTGGCCGTGTACGCGGCCACGAAGGCGTACGTCACGAGCCTCACCGAGTCGCTGCACGAAGAGGTGCGCGGCACCGGCGTGCGCGTCACCGCGCTGTGCCCCGGCCTCACCCGCACCGAGTTCCAGAGCATCAGCAACTACCAGGGCGCGGCGACCCGCTACCCGGACCTGGCGTGGACGTCGGTCCAGGATGTGGCTCGCTCCGGGCTCGACGACGTCGCCCACGGCAAGGCGCTGAGCGTGCCCGGGCTGCTCTACAAGGGGATGGTCGCCGCCAGCCAAGTGCTGCCGAACGCGCTGAAGCGGCGCATCACCGGAGTGGCTCTCGGGCGGCGGTGAGCCGCTACCTTTGGTGACCATGGAGCGCCCAGTCCGGTTCGAGCACTCTCGGTTCCTCGGCGACAAGCGCACCCAGCTCGTCTACGACCTCGACGCGTGGGAAGACCCCGGTGTGATCGACGAGATCATCGCCGCCGAGACGGGGCTCTCCTTCGGGCCCGACACCTTGGCCGAGGCCCGCAACCGCGGCTACAAGCTGGCCGCGCCCGGGATGACGCGACGTCACCGGGCGCCGCGGGCCTGACCCGGCGCAGGTGCACGACAACGGGTCGTTCACGTCGGGCGGCCTCCAACTCGCCCGCTACCTGTCCCGCCCGGCAGGCCGCGCCGATCCGCTGCCCGGGCTGATCCTCTGCCACGGGTTCCCGATCGGCCCGATCGACGCCCGACACTCCGCCGGTACGTTCCCCGAGCTCATCGACCGCATCGCGAACGAGCTCCAGTACGTGGCGATGACGTTCACGTTCCGCGGCTGTGGGCAGAGCGAGGGCGACTTCTCCCTCCAGGGCTGGGTCGACGACCTGCGCGCGGCGATCGCCCACCTGATCGACGCGGCCCACCCGACCGGGCTGTGGCTCGCCGGCACGAACACCGGTGGGTCGATCGCGGTGTGTGTGGCCGCCGACGACCCGCGCGTGCGCGGCGCCGCCCTGCTCAGCGCACGGGCCGACTTCGACGACTGGGCGGCCCAGCCGCGCCGCTTCCTGGAGCACGCCCGCGAGATCGGAGCCATCCGCCGGCCGCAGTTCCCCGAGCACTTCGACGAGTGGAGCCGCGAGCTGCGCCGCTTCCGTCCCGTCGCTGCCGCCGCCCGCTTCGCCCCGCGGGGGCTGCTGGTGATGCACGGTGAGGACGACGAGAGCGTGCCGACGGCCGATGCCCGCCAGCTCGCGCAGGCCCATGGTTCGGCCGAGCTGCACCTGCTGCACGGCGCCGGTCACCGCCTGCGCCACGACCCCCGGGCGATCGCGGTGCTGATGGGCTGGCTCGACCGCCAGCGCCTGGTCGAACCCGACTGAGGGCGCCGGCGCCGGCGCGTCAGGAGCCGAGATCTTCGTGGCGGCGGAAGTGCTCGATCATGTCGGCCAGCCCGTCGCGCAACGTCACCGTCGGTTCCCAGCCGAGCTCGCGCCGCGCGACGGTGATGTCCGGGCAGCGCCGCAGCGGGTCGCCTTCGCGCTCGTCGGGGATGGGAACGGTGACGATCTCGCTCGCCGAGCCGGTCAGCTCGACCACCAGCTCGGCCACCTCACGCACGGTGTTCTCCGTCGGGTTGCCGATGTTCACCGGCGTCGTCACGTTGCTGTCGAGCAAGGCGGCGATGCCGCGCACCTCGTCGCTGACGTGGCAGAAGCTGCGGGTCTGGCTGCCGTCGCCGTGGATCGTCAGCGGTGCGCCCGCCAGCGCCTGGCTGATGAATGTGTTGACCACCCGGCCGTCCTCGGGGCGCATGCGCTCGCCGTACGTGTTGAAGATGCGCACGATGCGCACATCGGTGCCGAGCTTGCGATGGTGCGCCATGGTGAGCGCCTCGCCGAAGCGCTTCGCCTCGTCGTAGCAGCTGCGCGGCCCGATGGAGCTGACGTTGCCCCAGTACGTCTCGGGCTGAGGATGCACGAGCGGGTCGCCGTACACCTCGCTCGTGGACGCGAGCAGGAACGTCGCGCCGTCGGCCAGGGCGCGCTCGATGAGGCGCCGGGTGCCGGTGCTGCCCACCTCGAGGATCTGCAGCGGCATCGTCGCGAAGTCATCCGGCGAGGCGGGGCTGGCGAGGTGCAGCACGGCGTCGAAGGGTCGCGAAAACGGTTCGGTGTCGGGCAGCGCGTGGGTGACGTCGTGCTCGACGAACGTGCACCGATCGTTCCCGGCGAGCTGCGCGAGGTTGCGCCGGCGGCCGGTGACGAGGTTGTCCACCACCACCACCTCTTCGCCACGCGCGACGAGCAGGTCGGCGAGGTGGGAGCCGATGAAGCCGCAGCCCCCGGCGAGCAGCACCCTCATCCTCAGCGCCCGATCCCGACGTGGCTGAACCCGGAGCGGCGCCACTCGTTGCGGTCGAGCAGGTTGCGCCCGTCGACGACGGCACGCCCGGACATCGCGCCGAGCACCTCGGCCGGCTCGACCCAGCGGAACTCGTCCCACTCGGTGAGCACCGCGAGCACGTCGGCGCCGCGCGTCGCTTCGACCGCCGAAGAGGCGAGCGTGACCTCGGCCGGAACGCCCGCGCGGGCAACGGTGACCGTCGGGTCGTAGGCGACCACCGACGCGCCGCGACCGAGCAGCCGGGAGATGATCGAGAGCGACGGCGACTCGCGCAGATCGTCCGTGCCCGCCTTGAAGGTGAGCCCCCACACCGCGACGCGACGGCCGTCGAGGCTTCCTCCCACCGCTTCGGTGATCTTGTCGCAGACTCGCTCGAACTGCTCCTCGTTGACGGCGATCACGCCGTCGAGCAGGTCGAACTCGTAGTCGGCGTCACGCGCGATGCGCAGCAGGGCGCGGGTGTCCTTCGGGAAGCACGAGCCGCCCCATCCCGGCCCCGGACGCAAGAAGTCCTTGCCGATGCGGTGGTCGTAGCCGACGCCGAGCACGACGTCGTGCACGTCGGCGCCGACCCGCTCGCAGATCGCGGCGATGGCGTTGATGAACGACAGCTTGGTGGCGAGGAACGCGTTGGCCGCGTACTTGATCGTCTCCGCCGAGGCGGGATCGGTGAGGATCACCGGTGCGCCGATGCTTGCGTAGAGATCGGCCACCCGGATCGCCGCCGCCTGGTCGGTGCTGCCGACGACGATCCGATCGGGCTTCAAGAAGTCCTGCAGCGCGGAGCCTTCGCGCAGGAACTCGGGGTTGGAGACCACCTTCACGTCGGGCCGGCCGAGCACGCGCTCGACCACCTTGGCCGAGCCGACGGGAACCGTCGACTTGTTGACGACGATCGACTCGAACGGCAGCACCGGGCCGATCTCGCGCGCCGCCGCCTCGATGTAGCTGAGGTCGGCCGAGCCGTCCTCGCCCTGCGGCGTCGGTACGCACAAGAAGGCGATGTCGCAATCGGCTGCGGCAGTCGCAGCGCCGACGACGAAGGTGAGCCTCCCCGACGCGATGCCCTCGGCGACGAGCTCGTCGAGGCCCCGTTCGACGATCGGCACCTCTCCCGCGTTCAACCGGGCGACCTTGCCCTCGTCGACGTCGGCGCACACCACGTGGTGACCGAGGTGCGCGAAGCAGGCCCCCGTGGTGAGCCCGACGTAGCCCGTGCCGATGATCGCGATCTTCTCGCTCACTTGGATGTGCCTCCCGCCGTTCGGCGTAGTCCTCTGAGTGGTCCCTGGAGCAGACGCTCAGTCGTAGTCGACGCTCGCGAACTCGCGCAGCTTGTCCAGCCGGTGACGTGCCTCGATCAGTCGTACGGTGCCCGACCGGGAGCGCATCACGAGGCTCTGCGTCGTCGCTCCGCCGGCTTCGAAGCGTACGCCTTGCAGCAGTTCGCCGTCGGTGACGCCGGTGGCGGCGAAGAAGCAGTTGTCGCCCTGCACCAGATCGTCGGTGCCGAGCACCCGGTCGAGGTCGTAGCCGGCGTCGAGGGCGGCCCTGCGCTCGGTGTCGTTGCGCGGCCACAGCCTGCCTTGGATCTCGCCGCCCATGCACTTCAGCGCCGCGGCGGAGGTGACTCCTTCCGGGGTGCCGCCGATGCCGATCAGCACGTCGACGCCGGCATCGGGCCAGGCGGTGGCGATGGCACCGAAGATGTCGCCGTCGGAGATCAGCTTGATCCGTGCGCCGCTCGCGCGGACCTCGTCGATCAGCTCGCCGTGGCGCTCGCGGTCGAGGATCACCACCGTCAGGTCACGCACGCTGGTGCCCTTGGCCTTGGCCACCCAGCGCAGGTTCTGCGTGGGCGAAGCGGTGATGTCGATCGAGCCCGCGGCGTCGGGGCCGACGGCGATCTTCTCCATGTACACGCACGGCCCGGGGTTGAACATCGTGCCGCGCTCGGAGACCGCGATCACCGCGAGCGCGTTGCCGCGACCGAGGGCGGTGAGCGTGGTCCCGTCGATCGGGTCTACGGCGATGTCGGTGAGTGGCGGTGTGCCGTCGCCGATCCTTTCGCCGTTGAACAGCATCGGCGCATCGTCCTTCTCGCCCTCGCCGATGACGACCACGCCGTCCATCGGCACGGTGGTCAGCACGGTGCGCATCGCCTCGACCGCCGCGCCGTCGGCACCGAGCTTGTCGCCGCGGCCCACCCAGCGGCTGGCGGCGAGCGCGGCTGATTCGGTGACCCGCACGAGCTCGAGGGCCAGGTTGCGGTCTGGGCGTTGGGACATGGCCCTACGGTAGCCGTTCACCCCCCGCGGTTACGGGGGGCGAACGGCCCCGGTTCCTATGGATTGTCTATGGTCGCCTGCGTCGCAGGCGTCTGGCCTCGCTGCGCAGCCGGGCGGCGCCGGCCTGCTGGCGGATCCGCTCCTGGTGCGCTTGAACCTGCGCGCGGTGGAAGTCGGCGTTCTGCTCGAACATGGCTTCATGTCTCCTGGGGGAAGGTGCCCGGATCGGGCGGTGGTGGAAGGGCAGTTCTTCGTGCCCGCGTCGCGAGAAGGCGTAAGCCGTCGTCGACGGTGGGCGGCGGCGCAGCGCCGGCGGGTCGGAACCCGTTCAGCTGCCGGCAGCGCAACCGCAACCGACGAGCGGGGCAACAGCGGCCTCGTCCATGTCGGTGGTGATGTTCACGGCATTGATCGTCATCGCTGTTCCTCCTCTCCGGTCTGTCGCGGGTCGGGGCCAGCATGGTTCATTCGCGTCCTCGGCGCCAGCGAATAACGCGTACCCTCCGCCGGTGCGTGTGATCCCGCCAGCTCGCTGCATCGCCGGGCGAGAGCTCACCGAGCCTCGCCTTTCGCCGGATGGGACGACCGTCGCCTTCGTCGCTTCGACGCCCGCGGGTGCGGCGGTGCAGCTCGTACCGGTCGCCGGTGGGCCGGAGCGCCAACTGACGGCGGACCCTGCACCGCGGCCCGGGCGCGGCCTCGGCGGTGGCTGCTTCGACTGGCTGCCCGACGCAACTGGGGTGGTCTACGCGGCAGCCGACGGAGCGCTGTGGCAACAGCCGGTGGCCGACGCGGCGCCACCCAGGCGCCTCACCGATCCCGATCCGGCTCGCCCGCCGATGGCACCGGCGGCATCCCCCGACGGGAGCCGGGTGGCGTTCGCGGTGGACCTCGCCGAGATCCACACCGTCGACCTGGGCACCGGCGAGCGGACCAGGCTCGACGACGCAGCGTTCGAGTTCGTCAACGATCCGTGCTGGTCTCCGTCTGGATCCGTCGCCTGGCAGGCGTGGAGCCCGCCCCACATGCCCTGGGACGAGTCCGCAGTCGTCACCTGGGCCGGCAGCGGGTCGGGCGGGGTCAGCGTCGAACAGGTGCCTCTGGTGCAACAGCAACAACCTCGCTTCGCGTCGGACGGTGTGCTGCTGCGTGTGCGCGACGACACGGGCATGGCGAACGTCTGGCGGGGTGCGCAGCCCCTTTGGGAAGAGCCTTTCGAGCACGCCGGACCGACGTGGGGGCCGGGGCAGCGCTCGTTCGCGTCTTCTCCTGACGGCAAGTTCGTTGCATTTGCACGTAACGAGCGCGGCTTCGGCCGGCTCTGTGTGGTCGCCGCAGACGGCAGCGGAGTGGTCGCGGAGGTCGCCCGTGGCGTGCACGGGCAGCTCTCGTGGGTCGGGTCCAGCCTGACCGCGCTGCGTACCGGGGCGCGGACACCGACGCAGGTGGTCGCCTACGACACCGCGACTTGGGCGAGGACGCCACTCGCCGTCGGGCCGTTGGCCGGTTGGGAGGGGTCGGCGGCTCTCGTCGAGCCGGAGCCGGTGGAGCTGGTGACCGACGCCACGGTGCTCCACGCCAGGCTCTATCGCGCCCCGGGCACCGGCGCCAGGTTGATCTGCTGGGTGCACGGTGGCCCGACCGACCAGTGGCAGGTCACGTTCATGCCCCGGCTGGCCCACTGGATCAGCCGCGGGTACAGCATCCTCGTGCCGGACCACCGCGGCTCGACCGGTCACGGTCGCGCCTACACCCAGGCGCTGCGCGGACGCTGGGGCGAGCTCGACGTGGCCGACACCGCCGCGCTCGTCCGCCACGTGCAAGAACGCGGCGGCGCAGCTCCGGACGCCACGGTGCTGTTCGGATCCTCGGCAGGGGGTCTCACCGTGCTCGGTGTCGCAGCTCGGCATCCCGGGCTGGCCTCCTGTGCCGTCGTCGCCTACCCGGTGAGCGACCTGATCTCCCTCGACGAGGCGACTCATCGGTTCGAGGCCCACTACACGTCGACGCTGGTCGGCGCTCGCCCGGCGGCCGATGCTCTCTACCGGGCGAGGTCCCCGCTCTCGTACGCGGACCGGCTGGTGGACGTGCCGCTGCTCGTCCTGCACGGTGACGCCGACCCGGTGGTGCCCGTCGAGCAGAGCCGGGCGCTGGTCGAACGCGTGATCGACGCCGGCGGCACGGCGACGCTGCACGTCTACGAGGGCGAGGGTCATGGCCTGCGCGTGCGGGCCAACCAGCTCGACGAGTACGAACGCGTCGGCGCCTTCGTCGACCGCCATCTGCCCGGGCCGTCCTCCCGGGGCTGAGCGCCCGTTAGCGTGCCGCCGTGACCGACTGGAGCCCGAACGACCCCGACGCGGCGAACGTCTACTACGACCTCGCCGCTTGGACGCCCGACCAGCACGCGGAGCTGGCCGAAGCTCTCGCTGAGGCCGGTGTGCCCCACGGGTGGGACGGAACCGAGCTCGTCGTTCCCGAGGAGCTCGAGGGCGAGGTCGACGCGCTGTTCGAGGTGCTCGAAGCTCAGCTCGGCATCGGTGGCGACCAGCAGCCGGGGCTCGACATGGCGATGCTCGCCGAAGGCGAGCCGGTCACCGACTACGAGCTCGAAGGCTGGTCGGTCGCCGACCGCCAGCTGCTCACCGAGTCCCTGATCGCGTCCCGTGTGCCTCATCGGTGGGAGGTGGCGACGCTCGTCGTGCCGACCGCGGCCGAGTCTGCGGTCGACGAGTTGCTCGACGAGATCGAGGGTGGCGAGGTGGTCACCATGCCCGCCGACGACGAAGACGCCGAGCGCGGCGCAGAGGTGCTCGACGACTTCTTCGTCGCCGGCGACCGCCTCGCCCGCGACCCGCTCGATGCCGCGGGGCTGCAGTCGTTGCTCCGCGCGCTCGACTCCGCCGACCCCGCTGCACCGCCGCCGGGCGTGACGCTCGGGGCGTGGCGCGACGCGTGCGCGCTGGCCGACGAGCTGGCCGACGCCCTCGCCGGCGCCGAGCAGCCCGACGAGGTGCGGGCGATGGAGCTCGCCGAGCGCCTGCGCGACACGATCCGCCCGATCGACTGAGACGGCCGCCGCCGCGCGGCCCACGGCTCGGCCACGTCGGCCGCCGGTAGCCTCGCCCACATGTTGCTGGCCGAGCTCTCGGTGTGGCACAACCGGCCCCGGACGCCCACGCGGCGGGTGGCGCTCGGCCACCTGGTGCTACCGCTGGAACCAGCGCCGGGGTTCGGCGGTCTGCTGCTCGGCGCAGTCGTGGCCACGCACCTGGCCGAGGTCGACGGCGAGCTGCTACCCGACCTGCACCGGTTGGTCGAGCAGATCCACCGCGGCGAGCGCATCGTCCAGCCGCGGCTCTTCCACCGCTTCCAGACCGACCGCCACGGCCTCGCGCGGAGCGTGCACCGCATGGACGGCGACGGCGAGGAGCTGTCGCTGTCGTTCGAAACCACCGGAAGCCCCCTCGCCCAGGTGCTCGGGGCGCTGTACGCCGTCGAACGGCTGGCCGTCGAGGCCCGCCCCGCGCTCACCGCAGTCCTGCGCCGGGCGCTCGTCTGGCGTGGAGCCGCGGGCCCGGAGCTGATCGCCTACCTCGCCGATGCGCATGCCGTCTCGATGTCGGTGCTGATGGACCCCCGTGTCTGGGCGCTCGAAGTGCTCGGCTTCCCGCCCGGAACGACGTCGCCGTCGCGCCAAGACGTGCTCGCGCGCTTCCGGCGCCGCCTGCGCGAGGTGCATCCCGACCACGGCGGCGACCACTCGTCGGCGCACTCCGAGATCGGCGACCTCGGCGCCGCCCGACGCATCCTCACCTCGGGCTGAGCCGCCCTGTGGCCCGTGTCGGCGCCCTCGTGCTGTTCCCTGGTGCGGGGTCTTCGCGCGACCACTCCAGCCTGCTCGCGATCGAGGCGTCCGTGGCGCCGTTGCCGGTGGACAGGGTCGACTTCCCGTACCGCATCGCGGGGCGCAAGGCGCCGGACCGCCCGGCCGTGCTGCTGGCGAGCGTGCGCGACGCCGCGGCCGCGATGGCGAAGCGGGCGCGGGTGCGTCCGGCACGGGTCGTGCTCGGCGGGCGATCGATGGGTGGGCGGATGGGCGCGATGGCCGTTGCCGGCACCCCCGACCTGGACGGTGCGCCGCCGCTCGCGGCGCGGGCGCTGGTGCTGATCTCGTACCCGCTGCACCCGCCGGGCAAGCCGGACACGCTGCGGGTGGAGCACTTCTCCCGGCTTCACGTGCCATGTCTCTTCGTGCACGGCACCCGCGACCCGTTCGGCTCGCCGGCCGAGCTCGAGCGGTGGACGGCGACGATCCCCGCCGGGGCGACCCACGTGTGGATCGAAGGTGGCCGCCACGACCTGTCGGGAGCCGACGCCGACATCGCGGCCGCGGTGCACGACTGGTTCGGTACCTTGCGCTGACCCACCTACGACCGATCCGGGCTCGCGTCCTCGGGGTTCAGGTCCTCGAGCTCCCGGTGAGCCGTCTCGGGGTAGGTGGCGACGACGAGGACCGCGACGACGAGGGGGCCGACGAGCAACCCGGCCATCGTCGCCCCGTACGAGACTCCGCTGTCGAGCAGCCGCCCGGCGACGAGCAGCCCGATGCTGCCCCCGACCAGGGCCGACGCGAGGATCAGGCTCGACGCCCGACCGCGGTTGGCGGTCGGGAACAGCTCGGCCCGGTACACCGCGAGGGCCGGGTAGGCGGCGCTGGCCACGGTGCCCGCGGCGAGCGCGGCCAACCACATCCAGGCACCGGAGGTGGCGAAGTGGGTCACGCCGAGCACCGCGCCGACGGGCACGCAGACCGCGGCCACCCGTCGCCGCCCGCTGAAGTCGGCCACCCGTCCACCCGCGATCAGGCCGACGACCGCCGGGGTGCTGGTGGCCAGCACGAACACGGTGATCATGCCCGCGGAGAAGCCGCGGGCCTCCGACAGGTAGCCGTTCTGGAAGAACGACGCCGGCGCCACGAGCAAGTTGCCGGCGAAGGCGACCGTGGCCTGGATCGCGAGCCGCGAGCGGCGCAGCCGGGGACGGGGACCACTCGCCACCTCGACCCGGTGCTGCTCGAAGCGTGTGGTCTCCGGCAGCCGGCGCACCAGGTCGAGGGCCACCGGCAGCCATAGGAGCGCCACCAGGTAGACGAGGCGCCACGCACCAGAGGAGATGTCGGCTAGGGGCAAAGAGCCGACGGCGACGCCGGCGCCGAGGCCGCTCGCCATCGCGAGCACGCTCACCGCGAACGCCCGTGAGTTGCGGGGCATCTCCTCGGCGGCGATCACCGCGATCAGCACGTCGAGGGCCAGGCCGAGCGGGCGCCCGACCGTCTGCGTCAGCACCAGCACCTCGAAGCTCGGCGCGAGCGCGCCCAGCGCGGACACGATCGGTGCCAGCCAGGCGGTGATCACCACCACCCGGCGCCGGCCTACTCGGTCGGCCGCGAATGCGAACGGCAACCCGAGCAGGATGCCCATGCGCACCACGGTCCCGCCGACGCCGCGACCCCAGTCACCGACACCGAAGTCGTCGCCGGCGAAGGCCACGGTCTGCGTGAACAAGGTGTTGACGAAGGCGCTCGCCATCGACGCCGCAGCGAGCAGGCCGAGCACCTGGAGCTGGCGCGGCGTCAGGCGGTCGGGCGGCGCCCACCAAGGCTGGCGGCCGCCGTCGGCGCGCCCGGGCCGGCGCCGGCGCAGCATCGAGCGCACGGGCCAGGCGAAGAGCCACCCGAACCAGGGGACGTCGAGGCGGTAGCGCACGGTCTCGACCAGCTCGGCGCCCGAGGGCTCGACCCGGCGTTCGTAGTACGTGAACGGACCGACGCGCTGCACGTACCGGTCGCCGTCGAGCACCTCTTCGACGAGGTCGTCGCGCGGGCTGAGCAGCCATGAGCTGGTGGCGGGCTCGTCGGGCCAGGCCCGGACGAGGTCTGTACCTGCCCGGCCCACGGCGGGAGCATACTGGTGGGCCTATGGAGCGGATCAGGGTGTGGCGCCGCGGCCCGATCGAGGGCGAAGTCGTGGTGCCGGGCGCCAAGAACTCGGTCCTCAAGCTGATGGCGGCGTCGCTCCTCGCCGACGGCGAGTACCAGCTCACGAACGTGCCCGACATCGTCGACGTGGGGATCATGGCCGAGCTGCTGGCGGCGATCGGGGTCAGTGCCACCCCGTCGCACCCAGGCACCCTCACCCTCGTCAACTCCGGCGAGCTCGCCCCCGAGGCGCCCTACGAGCTGGTCGAGCAGCTGCGCGCGTCGATCAACGTGCTCGGCCCGCTGCTCACCCGCTGTGGCCGGGTGCGCGTCGCCATGCCCGGCGGCGACGACTTCGGTTCGCGCCCGATCGATCTCCACCTGCGCGGGCTCGAAGCGATGGGCGCCGAGTTCGAGCTGAGCGACGGCTACATCGAGGGGCGTGCCGACCGGCTGTACGGCGCCGACATCGAGCTGGCGTTTCCGAGCGTCGGCGCCACCGAGAACCTGGTCACCGCTGCCGTCTTCGCGAAGGGCACCACGGTGATCGATGGGGCGGCGCGCGAGCCCGAGGTCAACGACCTGGTGGTGTTCCTGCAGGAGATGGGTGCAGAGATCGAGGGCGTGGGCACCAGCTGCCTGGTGGTGCACGGCGTGGAGCCCGGCTCACTGCACGGCGTGCGCCACGAGGTCGTTCCCGACCGCATCCAGGCGGCCACCTACCTGGCCGCGCTCGGCGTCCAAGGCGGCGAGATCGTCGTACGCGGTGCCCGGCCCGACCAGATGACGATGCTGCTGCGGCGCTTCCGGGACATGGGCATGAGCCTCACCGCTCTGCCCGACGGGATCCATGCCGCGTGCGATGCGCGGCTGCGCGCGGTCGACGTGCAGACGCTGCCCTATCCCGGCATCGCCACCGACTACAAGCCGCTCGTCGTCACGATGCTCTCCGTCGCCGACGGGGTCAGCTTCGTCACCGAGAACCTCTACCCGGGGCGCTTCCGCTACGTCGAGGAACTGCAGCGCCTCGGTGCCGACATCCGCACCAACGGCCACCATGCCGTCGTCCGCGGCGTGGCCCACCTGTGCGGGGTGCCGGTGCGGGCGTCCGACATCCGTGCCGGGGCGGCGCTCGTCGTGGCCGGGCTCGCCGCCGAAGGCGAGACGATGATCGAGGGCGTTCACCACCTCGATCGCGGCTACGACGACCTCGTCGGGCGCCTGGCCTCGATCGGGGCCGGCATCGAGCGGATCAGCGGCTGAGCTGGTCGGACGGCACCTCGTCGTCGGGCGGCTCGCGGTGCATCTGCTCGATCCGGCGACGGGCGACGACGAGCAGCCCGAGGATGATCGCGATCGGCACGGCCACGAGCAGGATCTCGTCCCACCCGCCCTGGTGCGCGAGCAGCGTGGCTACCACGCGCGAGGACCCGTCACCGAAGGCGCCATTGGCGCACAATCTACGGTCGCGGCTGGTTCAATGGCAGCCGTCTTCGTGCCGTCACCACCGAATTCGCGAGTCGATCGAGAGTGATCCCATCGTGCCCGACATGCGCACCCAGGTAGAAGAGACAATCGAGGCGATCCGCCCGGCTCTGCAGGCCGACGGCGGCGACATCGTGTTGCGTGACGTCGACGCCGACACCGGGATCGTGTCGGTGACGCTCGTCGGTGCCTGCGGAACCTGTCCCGCCTCTACGCAGACGCTGAAGGCGGGCATCGAACGCATCATGCGCGATCGGGTCGACGGGGTGACCGAGGTCGTGAATGTCTGAACCTTCGCCCGCCACCCCTCGGCGGCGGAGTCGTGACCCGGGCGAGCTGTTCTCGGCCGCGCAAGCCGGCGACCGGGCCGCGCTGGCCCGGCTGCTCTCGCTGATCGAGCGCGGCGGCGACGAGGCCCGAACGATCTCCCGGCTGGCGTACGCCCACGGGGGCCAGGCGTACACGGTGGGGCTCACCGGCGCCCCGGGCGCCGGCAAGAGCACGCTCACGTCGTCGACCATCGCCCACTTGCGCACCCAGCAGATCGAAGTCGCCGTGCTCGCGATCGACCCCTCTTCGCCGTTCACCGGCGGGGCGATCCTTGGCGACCGGGTGCGGATGCAGGACCACGCCACCGATCCTGGAGTGTTCATCCGGTCGATGGCCACGCGGGGGCACCTCGGCGGGCTGGCGCTCGCCACCCCGGAGGCCGTGCGCCTGCTCGACGCCACCGGGAGGACGTGGATCCTGGTCGAGACCGTCGGCGTCGGTCAGGTCGAGGTGGAGATCGCGGGTAAGGCCGACACCACGGTCGTCGTCGTCAACCCCGGCTGGGGCGACTCGGTGCAGGCCAACAAGGCGGGCCTGATGGAGATCGCCGACGTGTTCGTGATCAACAAGGCCGACCGCGCCGGTGTCGAGGAGACACGGCGCGACCTCGAGCAGATGCTCGACCTGTCCGAGCTGGACACCGCGTCGTGGCGCCCCCCGATCCTCGCCACAGTCGGGTCGACCGGCCAAGGCGTGCCCGAGCTGTGGGCGGCGGTGCAGGAGCACCGTGACCACATCACTGCCTCCGGCGAGCTCACCCGGCGCCGGGCGTTCAGGGTGCGCGAGGAGCTGCGTGAGATCGTCGCTCGGCGGCTGGAACAGCGGGCGCGCGAGATCTGCACCGGCGAGCGGTGGGAGGCCTTGCAGGCAGGGGTCGTCGAGCGCGCCACCGATCCCTGGACGGCCGCCGACGAGATGCTCTCCGCCGTCGACGCCTGAACCCGGCCACGTCGGGCGCTGTACGGTCCGGTCCATGAGCAGCTCGGACAAACCTGCGACCGACGCGCTGGTGCACCTCGAGCGGCGCGCCGACGGTGTGGCCGTGATCACGTTGGACAACCCGAAGGTCAACGCCCTCAGCCGCGCCCTTCTCGCCCGCTTGGCCGACATCGCCGAATCGCTGTCGGTCGACCCACCGGGCGCGGTCGTCGTCACCGGAGGAGACCGGCTGTTCGCCGCTGGTGCGGACATCGCCGAGTTCGGTGGCCCCGACGAGGCGAGGGCGATCACCGCCGGCTTCCACCGCGCCCTCGACGCCGTCGCCGCGATCCCGCGGCTCGTCATCGCCGCCGTCAGCGGCTACGCCCTCGGCGGCGGCTGCGAGCTGGCCCTCGCGTGTGACTACCGCATCGCCGGCGAGCGGGCCGTCTTCGGCCAGCCCGAGATCCTGCTCGGGATCATCCCCGGCGGCGGAGGCACACAGCGCCTCAGCCGTGCGGTCGGTCCGAGCCGGGCGAAGGAGCTGATGCTCACCGGCCGCCAGGTGCGCTCCGACGAGGCGCTGCGCATCGGGCTGGTCGACGAGGTGGTGCCGAACGACGAGCTGTCCGGGCGCGCGCTCGGCCTGGCCGCCGAGCTCGCCGCCGGAGCGGTCGTCGCCCAGGCGCTGGTCAAGCGCGCCGTCGACGAGGGCTCGTCGGTGGCGCTCGCCGACGGGCTCGCCCTGGAGCAAGCGCTGTTCGAAGACGTGTTCACCACCGACGACAGCCGCGTCGGCGTGCAGAGCTTCCTGGAGCACGGCCCGGGGCAGGCCCGGTTCACGGGCCGGTAGCCGCGCCCGCGCGCCGGGTCAGGCCCAGGTGACCCGGCCGAGCTCGAAGCGGTTGACGAGGTCTGGATGGAAGGGCAGCACGCGCACTGCGGCGCCGTGCGGGCCGGCGACGTCGACCTCGTACGTGCCCTCGTAGATGGCGGCTCCGTCCTGCCAGCCGGTGTGGCTGAGGGGGAGCACCTCTGGCGTGCCGACGATCTCGCCCTCGATGTTGACCTGCCCGTGGGTGAGCTCTACCGAGACGTCGTCGGGCGTGAGGCCGTCGAGCATCACCACGGCGCGCAGCGGTCGCTCGACGCCCGCGGTGACGACGGCGATCGAGTCCGGGTCGTCGCCGGGCACGTCGAGCGACAACACGCTCAGGTTCTGCCACAGGCTGTTCACCTTCGTCTTCCACGCGGCGAGCGCCTTGGCTCTGGCGAACCCGTCCTTCGCGAGCGAGCGCGAGGACTCGGCGGCGGGGAGATAGAGCTCGGTGACGTAGTCGCGCATCATGCGGGAGGCGGTCACCAGCGGCCCGAGCGTGACCCAGTTGTGCTTGATCTTCGCGATCCACCCGAGCGGGACGCCGTCGTCGTCGCGGTCGTAGAACAGCGGCATCACCTCGCGCTCCAGCAACGCGAACAGCGCGTGGGCCTCGCGGGTGTCGCGCCGGCCGACGTCGGGATCGTCGTCGGCGGAGGGGATGTCCCACCCGTTCTCGCCGTCGCTCCACTCGTCCCACCACCCGTCGCGGATGGAGCAGTTGAGCGCGCCGTTCAGCGCGGCCTTCATCCCGCTCGTGCCGCAGGCCTCCTGGGGGCGGCGCGGGTTGTTCAACCACACGTCGCACCCGTGGTACATGTGCCGCGCGACCTCCATGTCGTAGTCCGGCAGGAACACGAAGCGATGGCGGACGTCGAGGTGGCGGGCGAACTGCTCGATCTCCTGGATCATCGCCTTGCCGGGCTCGTCGGCGGGATGAGCCTTGCCGGCGAAGACGAACTGCACCGGGCGATCGGGGTCGAGCAGCAGCCGGCGGAGCCGGTCTGGTTGGCTGAGCAGCAGCGTCGCCCGCTTGTACGTGGCGAAGCGGCGGGCGAAGCCGATGGTGAGCGCCTCGGGGTCGAGCACGTCGTCGCCCATGCGTGAGCGCACGAAGCTGACAAGCTCGGAGCGCCCCACGGAGCGCACCTGCCATACGCGCAGGTCGTCGATGCCGCCGGCGCGCTCCCAGGACTCGGCGTCGGCGCCGTCCCACACCCCGTGCACGTGCTCGTCGAACACCCGGTCGACCTCGGCGGAGACCCAGGTGCGGGCGTGGATGCCGTTGGTGATCGAACCGATCGGCACCTCGTCGACGGGCACGTCGGGCCACACACCCTGGAACATCTGGCGGCTGACGGCTCCGTGCAGGCGGGCCACGCCGTTGGCGCGCGCCGCCAGGCGCAAGCCCATCACCGCCATGTTGAAGCGAACCTCGTCGGGCTCGTCGGCTCGGCGCCCGAGGCGCATCAGGTCGTCGATCGACATCCCGCACGCCTGCGCCCACCCGCCGAAGTACTTGTACATCAGCTCCGGGGGGAAGCGGTCGATGCCAGCGGGCACCGGTGTGTGGGTGGTGAACACCCCCGATGCGCGCACCTGCTCGACGGCCTGGGGGAACGTCAACCCCTCCGCGATCAGCTCGCGGATGCGTTCGAGCGAGTTGAACCCGGCGTGGCCCTCGTTGCTGTGGAACACGTCGGGCTCCAGGCCGAGCTTGCGCAAGGCGCGCACGCCCCCGACGCCGAGCACGATCTCCTGGCGCAGACGGTGCTCGACATCACCCCCGTAAAGGCGGTCGGTCACGGCGCGGCCCTCGGCGCTGTTACCGGCGACGTTCGTGTCGAGCAGGTAGAGCTTCACCCGCCCGACGTCCACCTGCCAGATCTTCACCCCCACCGGCTCGCCGGCGAGCTCCACGGTGACCTGGACCCCCGTCGGGGTGATCGCGAGGCCGGCGGGGTCGAGGTGCGGGAAGCGTTCGGTCTGCCATCCGTCCGCGTTGAGGCGCTGGCGGAAGTACCCCTCCGCGTAGAGCAAGCCGACACCGACGAGGGGTACCCCGAGGTCGGAGGCCGCCTTCAGGTGGTCGCCGGCCAGAACGCCGAGCCCGCCCGAGTACTGCGGCAGGGTCTCGGAGATGCCGAACTCCGGCGAGAAGTAGGCGACGAGGTGCAGCGGGCTCGACGACTCCCCGCCACCTTCGTTCGCCGGCGAGACGTGGGTCTGGAACCACCGCGGCGACTGGAGGGCGGTGTCGAGGCGGTGCGCGGCGGCCTCGACGTCGGCGACCACGTCGGGGTCGGCGGCGAGGCCCGCCCAGCCCTCGACCGTGATCGCTTCGAGGACGCGTACCGGGTCGTGGCCCGAGCGCGCCCAGGCGTCGGGAGCGAGGCGGGAGAACAGCGCCTTCAGCTCGCGGTCCCACGTCCAGTGCAGGTTCGTGGCCAGTCGGCGCAGAGCGGCGAGAGGCGGGGGGATGCTGGGCTCCACACGGAAGCGTCGGATCGTGCGCATGCGGGGACCGAGGGTAACCGAGGGGCGGCCCCGACCCGACCGCCCGGAGGGCTCAGGCCGTGGCCTGCTCGTAGACCTCGATCGTCGACGCCGCGACCGCCGCCCAGCTGTACCGGTCGGCGACGAGCGCGGCGGCCTTGGACTGCATCTCGGCCGCGAGCGCAGGGTCGGTGAGCACTCGCTCGATCTGGGTGGCGAGGTCGCTCGAGTTGCCCGGCTCGAACAGCAACCCGGCGCCGGTGCCCTCGACGATCTCGGCGAGTCCGCCGGTTCGCGCGACGATCGTCGGTGCGCCGGCGGCCATCGCCTCGAGCGCGACGATGCCGAACGGCTCGTACAACGAGGGGATGACGACGCAACCGGCCCGGTGGAGCTGGGCGCGCAGCTCGTCGTCGGGGACGAATCCGGCCAGGTGTACGAGGTCGCCGGCGCTCTCCAGGTCGATCTGGCTCTGCAGCTCGGCCAGGTACGAACCTCGCCCGGCGATGGTGCAGTGCAGGTCGGGCACCTTGTCGCGCAGCCGGGCGACGGCTTCGGCGAGCACCTGGAAGCCCTTCTCGTACTGCACCCGCCCCCACGCGAGCACAAGTGCCGAGCGTTCCGGCGGCGGCTTCTCGCTCGGCGCCCAGAGAGCCGGGTCGACCCCGTTCGGCACCAGATGCAGCTTCTCGTGCGGCAGCTCGAAGCCGTCGACGACCTCACGGGTCATGAACTTCGAGCAGCAGATCACCTCACGTGCCTGGTACGTCAGCCACCACTCGACGGAGTTGACCACCGCCGGCTGACCGTCGGGCACGTGGCCGCCGTGGCGGCCGCGCTCGGTGGCGTGGATGGTGGCGACGAGGGGGACGTCGAACAGTACCTTCAGCGTGTCGGCGGCCCACGCCACCAGCCAGTCGTGCGCGTGGACGACGTCTGGGCGCCACGGGCCCAGCTGGGCGGCGAGTTGCACCAGATGGTGGTTCGCCGATGCCATCTGGGTGACGAAGTCGCGGTCGGGGATCCACGGCAGGTCGGCCCGGGCCCGCAGCACCCTCACACCGTCGATGAGCTGGTCCTCGGGGGCGCCCGGGTGGTGCAGGCTGAGCACGACCACCTCGTGGCCGGCGGCGGACATCGCCCTCGACAGACCGTCGACGTGAGCGGCGATGCCGCCGATGATCCGCGGCGGGTATTCCCAGGACACCATCAGCACTCGCACCGGCTCGAACGTAGCCGGGCCAGTACCCTCAGACGCGATGCCACAGACCACCTTGCTCGGCGATATCGACCTCTTCCTCTTCAACGAGGGCACCCATCGCGCGCTTTGGACCGTGCTCGGTGCCAACCACGTCGATACGGCCGACGGGCCGGCCGTGCGCTTCGCGGTCTGGGCGCCGAACGCCCGCGCCGTGTGGGTGGTGGGCGACTGGAACGAGTGGAAGCTCGGCCCCGATCCGCTCGCCCCCCAGGAGTCCTCGGGGATCTGGGCGGCCGACGTGGGCATCGCCGCTGCCGGTCAGCGCTACAAGTACGCGATCGAAGACCGGTGGGGCCACGTGATGTACCGCGCCGACCCGGTGGCCCGCCAGAGCGAGCGCCCGCCGTCCGACGCGAGCGTGGTGCCGGTGCTCGAGGAGTACGTGTGGGGCGACGAGGAGTGGATGGCACACCGCCGCCTGCACGGCGGCCAGCCGGACCAGCCGCTGCGCATCTACGAGGTGCACCTCGGCTCGTGGCGGCCCGAGCTCGACTACCGCGCCGCGGCCGAGCAGCTCGCCGAGCACGTGAGCGAGCTCGGCTTCACCCACGTCGAGCTGTTACCGCTCGCCGAGCATCCCTTCGGCGGCTCGTGGGGCTACCAGGTGACCGGCTACTACGCGCCGACCGCTCGCCACGGCGAGCCCGACGACCTGCGCGCGTTCGTCGACGTGCTGCACCGGCGGGGGATCGGTGTGCTCATGGACTGGGTGCCGGCCCACTTCCCCCGTGACGAGTGGGCGCTCGCCAAGTTCGACGGCACGGCGTTGTACGAGCACGCCGACCCACGCCTCGGCGAGCATCCCGACTGGGGCACGCTCGTGTTCAACTACGCCCGCCACGAAGTACGCAACTTCCTCGTCGCCAACGCGCTGTACTGGATGCGCGAGTTCCACGTCGACGGGCTGCGCGTCGACGCGGTGGCCTCGATGCTCTACCTCGACTACAGCCGCCCGGCGGGGCAATGGGTGCCGAACGAGTTCGGCGGGCGCGAGAACTTGGGCGCGATCGAGTTCTTGAAAGAGCTCAACACGGTCGTGTTCGCCGAGGAGCCGGGGGTGATGATGATCGCCGAGGAGTCCACCGCCTGGCCGAGCGTCACCCGGCAGGTCGACCACGGCGGCCTGGGCTTCAGCCACAAGTGGAACATGGGCTGGATGCACGACACGCTCGGCTACTTCGCTCACGACCCAGTGCACCGCCAGTGGCACCACCGCGATCTCACCTTCGGTCTGTTGTACGCCTTCAGCGAGCGGTTCGTGCTCCCGCTCAGCCACGACGAGGTGGTGCACGGCAAGGGCTCGCTGCTCGCGAAGATGCCAGGGGACGACTGGCAGCGGTTCGCCAACCTGCGGGCCCTCTACACGTGGATGTGGGCGATGCCGGGCGCGCCGCTCGTGTTCATGGGAGCAGAGCTCGCGCCGTGGACCGAGTGGAACGAGACCGAGAGCTTGCCCTGGCACCTGCTCGACCACGCCCCCCACCGCGGCGTGCGCGACCTGGTCGCGGCGTTGAACCACCTCGCTGCCGGTTGGCCCGCGGTCTGGGCGGGCGACCCCGACCCGGCGTCGTTCCGCTGGCTCGATGCCGACGACGCCGCGCAGTCCGTGTACGGGTTCTTGCGCTGGGGCACCGGCCGCGATCGCGACCTGGGCGCCGTCGCCTGCGTCGCCAACTTCACCCCGGTTCCCCGTCCCGGCTACCGGGTCGGGCTCTCCCACGCCGGGCCGTGGGAGGTGCTGGTCGACAGCGACGACGCTCGCTTCGGCGGAAGTGGCTTCCGCGCCGCCGCGGGCGGCACGGTCGAGGCGACCACCGAGGTGCCCTGGCAGGGTCAGCCGGCGTCCGCCGTCGTCGACCTGCCCCCGCTCGGCGTGCTCTGGCTCGGCTCTCGGCCCTGAACCGGCCACGACACCGCGAGCGCGGGCCGTGAGCGACTTCGCACGGCGTCACGGCGAGCTCCGCTCGGTCGTGACCGCGAGCATGACGCTCGGTCTGGCGGTCGGCGTCTTCGCGATCTCGTTCGGGGTCGGCGCCGTCGCCGCCGGGGCCTCGGTGTGGCAGACGTGTGCGATGTCGCTGCTCGTCTTCACCGGGGCCTCGCAGTTCTCCGCAGTCAGCGTCATCGGCGCGGGCGGGTCACTCGGGCTCGCCCTCGGCGGCGCCCTGCTGCTCGCCGCCCGCAACGCGGTCTACGGGTTGGCGATGGCCGATCGCATCGACGGTGGGCTCCTGCGCCGGCTTCTCGCCGCGCAGCTCACGATCGACGAGTCGACGGCGATGGCCGCCGCGCAACCCGACCGGCGATCGCAGAAGCTGGCGTTCTGGGTTACCGGGGTGTCGGTGTTCGTCTGGTGGAACCTCGGCACGCTCGTCGGTGCACTCGCCGGCAACGCCATCGACCCGCTCACGTTCGGTCTCGACGCGGCCTTCCCGGCGGCGTTCGTCGCGATGGTCTGGCCGCTGCTGCGCGAGCCGCTGGCCCGTCTGGCCGCCCTTCTCGGGGCGGTCGTCTGCTTGGCCACCATTCCGTTCACGCCGATCGGGGTGCCGATCCTGCTGGCCGCGACGGTGATCGTCGTCGGATGGAGGGCACCTCCGCCACCGCCGCCTCCGCCGTCACCGAATCCACCGGCCGCCGACGATGCGGGATCACGGCGATGACGTGGACGTTGGTGCTCGCCCTGGCCGCCGGCGCCTACGGGTGGAAGGTGCTCGGGATGGTGGTGCTCGGCGGGCGCACGATGCCGGCACCGATGATGCGCTGCTTGGCACTCATCCCCGCGGCGATGCTCGCCGCCCTCGTCGTCAAGGACACGTTCTCGTCCGGGCAATCGCTGGTGCTCGACGCCCGGGCCGCAGGTGTCGGCGTGGCGGTGATCGCCGCGTGGCGCCGCGCGCCGCTCGTCGTCGTGATCGCACTCGCCGCGGCGGTGACGGCCGGCGTCAGAGCCCTGTCCGGTTGAGCCTCGGGCGCCGGCCAGCGCTCAGGCGGTGGCGGCTTCGACGATGTCGTGCAGCCGGCGCAGGTTGAGCTGCCAGACCCGTCGAATCACGAACCTGCCGCCCAAGACCTCGCCGAGACGGCCGCCGAGGTACCAGGGCAAGCGCAGCTGCTCGCTCCAGGTGAACCGAGTGCGGGCGCCCGCATCGATCGGTTCGAGCTCGAACCTTCCCGAGCCGGTGACCACCCCGGTGTGACGCACGCCCATGGTGTGCGGAGGGTCCCACACGGTGATCTCCATCCGGTCGGTGAGCCGGATCGGGCCGAACTTCGTGTCGCACACGAAGCGCGTGCCGACCCCACGGGTATCGGGCCCCTCGAAGCGGATCGACTCGGCGTCGGCCATCCAGCGGACGTGGTCCTCGATCGGCTCCAGGATCGCCCACACCCGCTCCGGTGAGGCGGGCAGGTCGATGCCGACCGCGATGTCGTGACCGCGCGGGTCGGCCACCGGGCGCTTCAGGTGTGGATGCTGACGCGACGCAGCTCGGCGGCGGCGTCCTCGGGCGGGACGATGTTCAACAGCACGCCCGTGCCCTGCTCGAACCCGGCGGTGGTGACGAGCTTGGGCCACAGGTGCACATGCCAGTGGTACTGGCCCTCGTGGTGGTGGGGCGCGGTGTGGAACACGAGGTTGTACGAGACGTCGCCGAGCACCTCACGCAGGTGGCTCACCGAGTCGCGGATCGCCCGTCCGACTCCGGCCAGCGTCTCGTCGGAGGAGTCGGGCAGATGCAGGTGGTGCTCGCGGGGGATGAGCAACAACTCGTAGGGCGAGCCGCTCCAGAAGGGGCAGATGGCGATGGCGTCGTCGGTGGCGAAGACCACCCGCTCGCCACTCGCGAGTTCGGCCTCGATCGTGGTGCAGAGGATGCAGCCGCCTTCGAAGCGGGCGAAGGCGCGTTCCTCGTCGACGATCTCCCCGGGCACGAACGGCAGCCCGAGCAGCTGCCCGTGGGGGTGCGCCAGCGACGCCCCGGCCTCACGGCCGTGGTTGACGATCGCCTGCGTGTAGCGGATGTTCGGTGTGCGGGAGTGCTCGGTCAGGCGCCGCTTCAGGGCCTGCATCACCGTGGCCACCTGCTCGTCGGAGAACTCGCCGACGCTCTGGTCGTGGCGGGGACCGAGCACGAACACCTCGTGGATCCCGCTCGCCTCGGCCATGACGTGCACCGGCCCGAGGTTGCGCACCGCCAGGCGCTCGTCACCGTCGAAGGCCGGGTACAGGTTCGGGATCACCCGCATGACCCACGCCCCGGCCTCGTCGATGGTCTCGAGTGCCGGAAGCGTGGCCTCTTCGTTGCCGGGGCAGAGCGGGCAGGGACGCCCGAGATCGGCTTCTACCTGCACGGTGCGCGGCGCGAAGTCCGTCGGTCGGTGGGCCCGCTCGGCGACGATGGTCACCCACCTGCCGGTCATCGGGTTCAAGCGGAGCTGGCTCACGTCGCCTCAGGATACGACCGCGCGGTCGCCGAGGGTGCGATCGAGCCGGTACACCGAGATGTGACGTTCGCTGCGCTCGTCGAACGGGTCGCCGGCGAAGGATCCCCACCGCGACTCCAGCACCATCCCGGCGGCGACTGCCATCACGTCGAGCTGGGCGGGTGTGGCGTAGACGATGCTCCACGGTCGCAGTCGCACCCGCCCGTCAGCGGTGAGCTCGACGAACTGCCCCTCGGCGCGCTGCGACGCCGGATCGTGGACGTCGACGGACAGCACGACCCGGTCGGCGGCGATCGAGCGCACGCCGACGGTGGACTGGGCGGGGCGGTCCGGGTCGGGGACGAAGACCTCGACGACGAACCTGCCTTCGCCGGTGAGGCGGGAAGCGACGGCCGCGAAGCAAGCCTCCATCCGCTCCAGCGAGCGGAGGCCGAAGAGCGTGTTGTACGCGGCCAGCACGACCGCGTAGGGCGCGTCGGGCAGCCCCTCGACCATGTCGGCGCAAGTGAGCGTCACCCGTTGCGCTCCCGGCTTGGCACGCAGGCGGGCGAGCATCTCGGGGCTCACGTCCACCCCGTGCACCTCGAGCCCGGCGGCGGCGAGGGGCAGCGCGAGGCGGCCGGTGCCCACGCCGAGCTCCAGCAACGGCCCCGCGGGCGCGGAGCCGGCGAGGCGGACGAGGGCGGTGACCGCGGTGGCGACGTCCCCGGCGCCGACGTCGTCGGGGTACCACTCGTCGTACACGTCGGCGAAGGCCTTCCCGTAGGTGGTGTCGTCGTAGCCGTCCACCCGACGATTCCAGCACGCACCGAGCCCCGAGCGGCCGCGACGCGCACCGGTAGCTTGGACGGGGTGCTCGTGTACCTCGACCACGCGGCCACGACGCCGATGCACCCCGAGGCCGTCGCGGCGATGGCGCCCTACTTCGCCGACTCGTACGCGAACCCCTCCGGATCACACCGCCTCGCGCGCGCCGCTCGGCTGGCGGTCGACGAAGCACGGGACGCCGTGGCCGCCGAGATCGGCTGCCGTTCCGGCGAGGTCGTCTTCACCGGGTGCGGCACCGAGAGCGACAACGCGGCGATCACCGGCGTGCTCGCAGCTACCGGGGGAGGCAGGGCTGTGTGTCCCGCCGCCGAACACCATGCGGTGCTGCACTGCGTCGAGGCCGCGCAGGGAACCGTCGTCGGCGTCGACGGGAAGGGCTGCGTCGACCTCGACGCGCTCGCCGACGCGCTCGCCCGCGCAACTACCGACGACGCGGTGGTGCGGGTGGTGTCCGTCATGGCGGTCAACAACGAGGTCGGCTCGATCACCGACCTCGGCGCGGTGGCACGGCTGGTGCGCTCGCTCGCCCCGGACGCGGTGTTCCACACCGACGCGGTGCAGGCCGCGAACTGGCTGGCGCTACCCGAGCTGTGGTCGCACGTCGACCTGCTCTCGCTCAGCGCCCACAAGTTCGGCGGGCCGAAGGGGGTCGGCGTGCTGGCCGTGCGCGACGGCGTCACGCTGGAGCCGCTGCTGCGCGGCGGCGGCCAAGAGCGCGACCGCCGTAGCGGCACCCACAACGTCGCCGGCATCGTCGGTGCGGCGACCGCGCTCGGCAACGCCTGCGCCGAACGCGCGGCAGAGGTGGCCCGCCTCGGTGCCCTTCGCGACCGGCTCGTCGACGCGCTGGTCGGCGCCGACCTCGGTGTAATCGAGACCGTGCCGCGGTCCGCGAAGGTGGCCGGCTCGGCACACGTCTGCATCGAGGGCGTCGAGAACGAAGCCCTGCTCTACCTCCTCGACGAAGAGGGGTTGTGCGCGTCAGCGGCGTCCGCCTGTGCGAGCGGGGCGATGGAGCCCTCGCACGTGCTCGCGGCCATGGGGGTGCCGCGGGACACGGCGCTCGGTGCTCTGCGGATGACGCTCGGGCGCACCACCACCGCGGCCGACGTCGACCGCGCGATCGAGGTCGTCACCTCCGCTGTCTCACGTCTGCGCCAGGCCATGGGCCGAACACGTCCGGCCCGTTCCCAGACGGCGGGCACGTAGATGGCGCGGGTGCTGGTGGCGATGTCGGGTGGCGTCGACTCCTCCGTCGCCGCCCTGCTCGCGCGGCGCGCCGGCCACCACGTGGTCGGTGTCACGATGAGGCTCTGGGGTGGTGACAGCGACACGGGGTGCTGCAGCGTGGCCGACGTCGACGACGCGCGGCGGGTGGCGCAGCAGATCGGCATCGACCACCTCGTGTTCAACTTCTCCGACGACTTCGACCGCCACGTCGTCGGTCCCTACGTCGCCGCGCACTCCGCAGGCCGCACACCGAACCCCTGCATCGAGTGCAACCGGCACCTGAAGTTCACCCGGCTGTTCGATCGCGCGGCGTTGCTCGGCTTCGACCTCGTCGCGACCGGCCACCACGCCCGGGTCGAGCACCGTCGCGGGACGCCGCCCCACACCCTGGGGCTGGCCCGCGGCGCAGACCGGTCGAAGGACCAGAGCTACGTCGTGCACATGCTCGACTCCACCGAGCTGCGCCGGTTGTGGTTGCCGATCGGTGCGCTGCGCAAGGACGAGGTGCGCGCCGTCGCCGCGCAGGCCGGGCTGCGCACCGCGGCCAAGGCCGACAGCCAGGACGTCTGCTTCGTGTCGGCCGCAGCCGGTGGTCGCCGTGAGTTCCTGCGGCGGCGGATCCCGCTCCGCGCGGGCACCGTCGTCGACGCGACGGGCGCCGACGTGGGCAGCGTCGACGCGGTCGAGCTGGTCACGGTCGGCCAGCGCCGCGGACTCGGCCTGGCGGGTGGGGGTGATCCCCGTTTCGTCGTCGACGTCGACGTCGCTGCCGCGCGTGTCGTCGTCGGCAGCGCGGCCGAGCTGGCCCGGTCCGAGATCCGCCTCGAGCAGACGACCTGGGTGGACGAACCGGCCACGGGTGCGGTGCTCGTGCAGACGAGCGCCCACGGCGAGGCGCATCAAGCCTGCGTCGAGCCCGGCGCGGCGGGTACGGCCACGCTACGGCTCGAGCGTCCGGCGCGCAGGGTGGCGCCTGGGCAGAGCGTCGTGCTGTACGACCTCACCGACACCTGGGTGCTGGGCGGCGGCATCGCGAGCTGACGGCGAGTCAGCGGTTCACGATGGCGATGGCGCGCCCCGGTCGGCTCGGCGCGAGGAGCACCGCCCGCGCGTGCAGCGCGCGGCCGCCGGGGTGCGACGGAGTCCGGGCGAGGACGACGGTGGCCGCTTCGGCGAGCGACAGCTCGAGTGCATGGCCGAGTGCACCACCGGTGAGGTCTGCCGCCTCGGTGTCGGCCAAGGCGAGCGCGCAACCCCGCACCTCCGCGCGCGGGAACATCGCCGTCTCCGCGAGCACGGTGTGGTCGTGCACCACGAGCCCGGCCGGTACGACCACCAGCCAACGCCGGCTCAGTTGGTGGAACCTGCGGGAGAGAACCGCCACGAGCACCACCGCCGCGACGCTCACGAGCGCGCCAGCGACGTAGGCCCGCGCCGCGAGCAGCAGCGGCCCGGCGACGACCGCGGCCACGAGCAGCGCCCAGGCGATCGCAACGACCGGCAGCATCGGCCCCGGCGCGCGCAGGGGGAGCCTTCGCTCCTCGCCGTAGGCAGACGCCTGGACGAACACCTCGCCGACCTCTGCCGAGAGCACGAGCACGCTGGCGAGCAGACCGACCGCGGCCAGCACCGCGGCGAGGGCGCCCGCGCCCTCTACGGTCGCCCAGGCGTAGACCACCACCGACACCGGCACCGCGAGACGGGCGGCGGTGAGGGTGACGGTGCTCGGCACGAGCAGTGCGAGGAGGGTCAGCGACCACCCGAGCCACAGCATCACGGTCGCCACCACCTGCACCGGGCGGGAGTGGTCGGCGAGCACGTCGCCGAGCACCGCCAGCCCTCCGAGCAGCGCGAACCAAGCGAGGCGCAGGGCGGCGACGAGTGCTCGGGCGAGGCTCGACTGGTCGCCCGGTGGGGTCGTCGGTTGTGATCTGGTCTGTACGCGCACGGTGTTGGCCTCACGACTCACCAGAGCAGGGTTTGTCCGGTGGCCGAGGTCTCGACCAACCTAACGTCTGGGGGAAAGCGCACGCGGGGTGACGGCATCGACGGAAAGGGTGAAAAGGCGGTGAAGGTAGGGGCTCTGGCGATCGGAGGTACGGCGACCGGTGTCGGCAGCCTGCCCCACCGCGACGCCGAGGCCGCAGCTGCGTTCTCGCTGCGCTACACCCCAGAGCTGCCGGCGATCCCCAGCCTGCCCCGCCGTTCTCCCGCCGAGGGCATGATCGCCCAGGCGGTGGTCGGCATCCGCGGCGTCGGGCTCGGCCCATACGGCAGCTTCACCGTCGACCTCGACCGCATCGACCCGCTCGCCCCGGTAGCCACCGATATCGGCCACGACGCGTTCGGAGGGTTCAGGGCGTTCCTCGCCCTCGCCGCCGGGCGCACCGCGCCCGTCAAGTGGCAGCTCACCGGACCGGTCACGCTCGGCCTCGCCCTGATGAGGGCCGGAGTTCCGGCCTCGACCGCCTTCGACGTCGCCGTGCGCGCCGTGCGCTCCCGGGTGCAAGCGCTGCACGCCGAGGTCACCTCCGCGCTCCCCGCCGCGCCGCAGGTGGTGGTCGTCGACGAGCCGTCCATCGGCGAGATGATGTCGCCGAGCTTCCCGCTGCCGCCCGACGTGACGATCGACATCATCTCCGGGGCGCTCGCCGCGGTCGAGAACTACGCGCTGGCCGGCGTGCACTGCTGCGCCGACGCCGACTGGGCCTCGGTGCTCGCGAGCGGTCCGTCAGTGCTCTCGTTGCCGATGAGTCCCTCGCTCGCCGACGTCGCCGGCTACCTCTCCGGCTTCCTCGAGCGGGGCGGGATCATCGCGTGGGGGGTGATCCCGACGGACGGCCCGCTCAGCCGGTCCTGCGACCGCCCGTGGCGAAAGCTCAGCGCACTGTGGTGTCAGCTCGTCCAGCGTGGTTGCGACGCAGCCCGCCTGCGCCAACAGAGCCTGATCACCCCCTTGTGCGGGCTCGGGATGCACGCCGAGCAGGTCGCCGCGGGGGTGTTCGAGCAGGTCGGCATCGTCGCCTACCGCGTACGCACGCAGGCGCTGGCCACCCGCTTGAACCTCGGAGCTTGAACCGCGGCGCTGGCGCGCAGCCCTTGGGTAACGTCGACCGGGTGACAGCTCGCGACCCTGGCTCTCGTGCGGCCGAGCTGCGGGAGCTGATCGGCTACCACAACGAGCGCTACTACCTGGACGACGCTCCCGAGGTCGCCGACGCCGAGTACGACGCGCTCGTGCATGAGCTGCGCTCGATCGAGGCCGCGCACCCCGAGCTGGCCGTCGCCTCGCCGACGTCGAAGGTCGGCACGGCGACCGGGGCCACCACGTTCGCCGCCGTCACGCACCGGGTCCCGATGACGAGCCTCGACAACGCGATGAGCGGTGACGAGCTGACGGCTTGGGGCGAGCGGGTGCTCCGCGGGCTGCATGGCCAGGGCGACGCGGCGGTCACACCGCGCTACGTGTGTGAGCTGAAGATCGACGGGCTGGCGGTGAGCGTGCGCTACGAGCACGGCCGCTTCGTGCAGGCGGCGACCCGCGGCGACGGGCGTGTCGGAGAAGACGTCACCGCGAACGTGGCCACCATCGCCGGGCTGCCCCACCGCCTCGCGCCCGACGCGCTCGACGCGCTCGACGTGCCCGAGGTGCTCGAGGTGCGCGGCGAGGTGTACATGCCCGTCGCCGCCTTCGAGCGGCTGAAGGCGGCGAAGGAGGCCGAGAACGTCGAACGAATCGCCGCGGGCCGCAAACCCGAGCCGGTACCGGTCAACCCGCGCAACGCCGGCGCGGGCAGCCTGCGCCAGAAGGATCCAGCCGTCACCGCCGGCCGCGGCCTCGCGTTCTTCGCGTACCAGCTCGGCGAGGTCGTCGGCGGCCCGGCCTTCACGAGCCACCACCACACCCTCGAGCTGCTCTCCCGGCTCGGGTTGCCGGTCAGCCCGGAGACCCGATTGTTCGACTCGCTCGCCGACGTGGCGGCCCACTGCCTGCACTGGCAGGAGCGGCGCCACGACCTGCAATACGAGATCGACGGTGTGGTGGTGAAGGTCGACGACCTCGCCCAGCGCGAGCTGCTCGGGTTCACCTCGCGCGCTCCGCGGTGGGCGATCGCCTACAAGTTCCCCCCCGAGGAACGCACCACGATCTTGCGGGACATCCAGGTGTCGGTGGGGCGCACCGGCCGGGTGACGCCGTTCGCGGTGCTCGAGCCGGTCTTCGTCGGCGGTTCGACCGTCGCCATGGCGACGCTGCACAACGAGGACCAGGTCCGGGCGAAGGACGTGCGCCCCGGCGACACGGTCGTCGTGCGCAAGGCCGGCGACGTGATCCCCGAGGTGGTCGGGCCGGTCCTGTCGCTGCGGTCCGACCTCGCCGCGCCCTGGCAGTTCCCGACCACCTGTCCCTGCCCGCTGCAGACCGAGCTCGTACGCGCGCCCGGAGAAGCAGACACACGCTGTGTCGAGCCCGACTGCCCGTTCCAGCGCGACCAGCGCATCGTGCACTTCGCGAGCAGGGGGGCGATGGACATCGAGGGCCTCGGGGAGAAGACCGTGTTGCAGTTGAGCGAGGCCGGCTTGGTGCAGGACCCCGCCGACATCTACCGGCTCACCAGCGAAGACCTGCTCACGCTCGCCGGCTTCGCCCAGGTCAGCGCCGACAAGCTCGTCGCGGCGATCGACGGTTCCAAGGATCGCCCGCTGCCGAGGCTCATGACCGCGCTCGGCGTGAAGAACCTCGGCCCGGCTGCGTCAGAGGCGCTGGCGCGCGCGTTCGGCAACCTCGACGCCGTGCTCACCGCGTCGGAGGCCGACCTCGCGACGGTCGACGGCGTGGGCGCGGTGATCGCCGCATCGATAACCCGGTGGTACTCCGACCCGGCCCACCGGGCCTTCGTCGACAAGCTGCGTGAGTCGGGTGTCCAGTTCGGCAACGTGGTGGTCAGCCGCCAGCCCCAGGTGCTCGCCGGCAAGGCGGTGGTGGTCACCGGCACGCTCGACGGCTTCACGCGGGAAGAGGCCGAAGCTGCCATCAAGGACCGCGGCGGCAAGAGCCCCGCCAGTGTGTCGGCCAAGACCTTCGCGGTGGTGGTCGGTGCCGATCCCGGCGCGTCGAAGCTGGGCAAGGCCGAAGCCCTCGGCGTGCCGGTGCTCGACGAAGCCGGGTTCGGCGCGCTGCTCGCCACCGGGGAGCTGCCCGTGCGGTGAGGCGCCGGAGAGACGCTCAGAGCACCTCGAAGGTCCAGGTGAACGAGCGGGCCGCGGCCCTTCCCTCTTCGATCTTCCAGTAGAGCACCGTCGCCGTGTGCTCGCCCACGTGGTACTCCTCCACCTCGGCCCCCTCGGTCGGGCGGAAGCTGATCACGAAGTTGCCCGGGTCCCAGATGGCCGTCGCCGGCAGCTCCACCTGCTGACCGGGCTCGGCGGAACCTCCCGGACCGGACAGCTCGTCGAGACTGACCACGGTGAGCTCGACGCCGTCGAGGATCAGCGCCGCCTCGTGGTTGGCGGCGAGGTCGACGACGATCTCCGTCTGGCGCAGTACCTGCCTGTCGTTCGGAGTGGGCGAGATCGCCTCGATCTCGTCGGGCAGCCCGAGCGCGTCCGGGCCGGTGCGGCTGGCGTTCACACCTATCCCGATCAGCATCACCCCGACGGCGACCGCGAAGCTGACCGCGAGCAGCTCGCCGTTGATCCGCCGTCCGAGGAGCCGCACGGCGACATTCTCGCCGACCGGTGGGTGAACTCCACCGCGCCGGACACCGCCCTGTGCCGCCGCGGAAGTCACGCCGCGCTGTAGGTTCGCCGTCCGTGGCTGGAGGTGATACTGCAACTGGGCTCGCCGGTCGTGTGCTCGGAGGGCGGTACCGGCTCACGTCGCGCCGCGGCGGGGGCGGGTCGTCAGAGGTCTACGTCGCCACCGACATGCAGCTCGACCGCAGCGTGGCGGTGAAGCTGCTCGCGCCAGAGCTCACCGCCGACGCCGAGTTGGGCAAGCGTCTGCGTGCCGAGGCCCAGGTGGCGGCATCGCTCGACCATCCGAACGTCGTACGGGTGGAGGACTGGGGTCAAGAGGACATCGGCGGGCGGACACGTTCGTACCTCGTGCTCGAGTACCTGGCCGGCGGCAGCTTGCGCGACATGCTCGATCGCGGCCGCCTGCTCAGCCCCTCCCAGGCGCTCGTCGTCGGCCTCGACGTATGCCGTGGCCTCGACTACGCGCACCGGCGGGGCCTGGTCCACCACGACATCCGGCCGGGCTCGATCCTGTTCGGCGAGGATCGCCGGGCCCGCGTGGCCAACTTCGGTCTGGCCCGAGCGCTCTCCGAGCAGGCTTGGTCGTCGCCGTCGACTGTCGACCAGGACCGCGCGCGCTACGCCTCGCCCGAGCAGGGCCAAGGCCTGCCGGTGGACGAGCGCACCGACGTCTATTCGCTGTGCCTCACGTTGATCGAGTCGGTCACCGGGCAGGTTCCGTTCGAGGCCGACTCGGTCGTCGCGACGCTGTCGGCGCGCGCCGACCGGCTGATGCCCGTCTCCGCCGACCTCGGCCCTCTCGCCTCGGTGTTCGAAAAGGCGGGCCGCGCCGACCCAGGGGAGCGATCGACCGCGGCTGAGCTCGGCCGCTCGCTCGTGCAGGCCGCCGAGAAGCTTCCCCGCCCGGCCCCGATCGCCGTCGTCAGCTCGGGCATGTTCGCCGCGGACAACACCGCCACCCTGGCGCGCCCGACGACGAGCACTGCCGAAGCGGCGCGGCGGGGCTCGGCGACGGGCATGCGGATCAAGGAAGAGCCTGCCGACGACTCCGCCCCCGAGGCGGTCGACAAGCCGCACGTGCTGCGCTGGGCGCTCGCCGCGCTCGCGCTGGTGGCGCTGGTGGTAGGCGCGTTCGTCGCCTGGCGCGCGCTCTCGACGACGAGATACGACGTCCCCGACCTCGTCGGGCTAGATGTCGGCGCCGCGTTGAACCAGATCTCCGGCTATGACTGGGACGTACTCCAGACCGACGAGTCGAGCGAGACCGTCGAGAAGGACATCGTCTTGCGCACCGATCCCGCGGAGGGCGCGTCGATCGCGGAGGGCGGACGGTTGACGCTCGTCGTCTCGACCGGACCGGCGCCACGCGTCCTGCCCGAGATCGCGGGCATGTCGGTGGAAGAGGCGACAGCCGAGCTGGGCGCGCTCGACCTGGGGCTGCAGGTGGTCGCCGAGGTGCCCGACGAGGAGGTGCCGGCGGGGACGATCCTCACGTGGGCGGTGCCCGAGCAGCCCTCGCTGCTCGCCGGCGACGACGTGGTGCGCGGCACCACCGTGCACGCCACTGCCTCGAGCGGGCCGGCACCGCGCACGGTGCCGCCCGTGACCGGTCTGACACTCGACGCGGCCACCGCCGAGCTGGAGGCGCTGCGGCTGAAGGTGGAGCGCGGTGTCGACGTGTTCTCCGACAACATCCCGCCCGGCTCGGTCGTATCGCAGTCCGTGGAAGCGGGCAGCCAGGTGGAGCGTGACTCGAGCGTCGAGCTGTCGGTGTCGAAAGGCCCCGACCTGATTGCCGTTCCCCCGATCGCCGGCCTCGACTGCCCTGGTGTCACGAACGCACTGGAAGGTGCCGGTTTCACGATCGGCAGCCTGCTCGGCGTGTCCACCGCGAAGCCGGCGTCGATCCTCGTCGAGGGCCGCCCGATCGAGGTCGGCGAGTTGCTCCGCCGCGGCACCCCGATCGACCTGATCTGCCTGTAGGCCGGTTTCGGCGCGGCGCGCCGGCACCGTTACGCTCCCGCGAACACCACACCGGATCGAAGGACGGGGATCGCATCATGGGAGCACTGGACGGACGCGTGGCGATCATCACCGGGGCCGGGCGTGGCCTGGGACGCGAACACGCGCTGCTCTTCGCGGCAGAAGGCGCCAAGGTGGTCGTCAACGACCTCGGCGGAGCCAACGACGGCACCGGCACCGACCTCACTCCCGCCGAGCAGGTGGTGGCCGAGATCGTGGCTCTCGGCGGCGAGGCCATCGTCAACGGTGACAACGTGGCCGACTGGGAAGGCGCCCAGCGGATGGTCAACTCCGCCGTCGAGGCGTTCGGCGACCTCGACATCCTCGTCAACAACGCCGGCATCCTGCGCGATCGGGTGCTCGTCAACATGACCGAGGAGGAGTGGGACGCGGTGATCGCCGTGCACCTGAAGGGTCACTTCGCGCCCACCCGGTGGGCGGCGACCTACTGGCGCGAGCAGGCGAAGGCGGGGGTGCAAAAGCCCCGCAACGTAGTGCACACCTCGAGCACGTCGGGCCTGCTCTCCAACCCCGGGCAGTCGAACTACGGTGCCGCCAAGTCGGGCATCGCCACGTTCAGCCAGATCTGCGCGAAGGAGCTCGCTCGCTACGGGGTCAAGAGCAACTGCATCGCTCCCGCGGCGCGAACCCGGCTGACGCTCGCTACGCCCGGTCTCGGCGACATCATGGCCCCGAAGGAGGGCGCGTTCGACGTGTGGGATCCGGGCAACGTCAGCCCGCTCGTCGCGTACCTCGCCTCCACGGACTGCGCGTTCAACGGCGAGACGTTCTTCGTGCAGGGCGGGACCGTGACGCGGGTGCAGTCGTGGACGATGGCCGAAACGGCCCAGCACGACGGCCGGTGGACGGTGTCCGGGCTGACCGCCGCGCTCGCGGACCTCACCCCGAAGACCTGATCCGATCCCCGTGGGCGGCGGTCCGGCGCCGGCGGCGAAGGATCCAGCATCGGCGCCGCGCGACGAGGGCGACGCCCAGCACGCCTCGATGCGCGTCGACGCGGCCGGCGTCGACGAGTTGGGCGTGGTGCCCTGGCCGATCATCCTGCGTCGGCGCATCGCGCAGCGGGTAGGCCTCGACCGGCGGTGGGCGTCGCTGCTCGTGGTGCTGACCGGGCTGTTCACGGTCTCGTTCACGATCACTCTGCTCGCGGTGTCTCTCGGCACGATCGCCGACGACCTCGATTCGTCGATCAGTGTCGTCTCGTGGTCGATCACCGGGCCGATGCTGGCGTTCGGGGTGGTCGGCCCGGCCTACGGCAAGGCCGGCGACCTGTGGGGCCACAAGCGGGTGTTCGTGCTCGGCCTGCTCGGCTGTGGGATCTTCGCCGGTCTCACCGCCGTCGCCCCGAACGCGGCGTCGATGATCGCCTTCCGGATCCTGTCGGCGTCGGCCGGGGCGGCGACCGGGCCGTCGACGATGGCGTACATCAACCGCCTGTTCCGGCCGGAGGAACGGGTCAAGCCGCTCGGCTACTGGAGCCTCGTGAACGCCGGGGCTCCCGTCCTCGGTGTGGTCGCCGGTGCACCCCTGATCGATGCGGTCGGCTGGCGGGTGATCTTCGCCGTGCAGGCGCCGCTCTGCGGTCTCGGTGTGCTCATCGCGCTGTGGCTGCTGCCCGACACCGAGCGGATGCCCGGGGTGCGCTTCGACGTTCCCGGTTCGATCTCGCTCGGCCTCGGTGCGGCGTCGTTGCTGGCCGGCGTCAACCAGGGGCCGCGGTGGGGCTGGTCGAGCCCGGCCACGCTCGCGTGCTTCGTGGTCGGCGTCCTCGGGATCACGACGTTCGTCCTCGTCCAGCGCCGGTCCGTGGCGCCGCTGATGCCGCTGCACTGGTTCCGAACGCGCAACGTCGTGCTGCCCATCGCCTCCCAGACGCTGACCAACTTCGCCTACATGGGTGGCTTTTTGCTTGCTCCGCAGGTGCTCGGCAGGCTGCTCGACTACTCCACCGAGCGCACCGCCTTCGTGGTCATCGCCCGACCGCTCACGTTCGCGATCGTCGCGCCCCTCGCGGGCTACGTGACGATCCGCGTGGGCGAGCGCGTGTCGGGCGTCGTCGGAGCCCTGCTCGTGACCTCGTCGATGGTCGGCTTCGTGGCGATCCGGCCCGACACGGAGCTGTTGTTCGTCGTCGTCGCGCTGGCGTTGTCGGGAGCCGGCGTCGGCATCGCCGCGCCGGCGCTCACCTCGCTCGTCGCGAACGCGGTCGACGAGCGCGACCTCGGGGTGGCCGGGGCGCTCCAACAGCTCATGTCACAGCTCGGGGCGGTGCTCGGCTCGGTGGTGATGATCAGCGTGCAGCAGGCGGCGGAGGACTCCGGCGGGCTGCAGGGCTCGTTCCGCCCGGCGTTCACCGTTGCCGCCGCTTGCGCCGCGACGGGCGCCCTGGCGGCGTTCTTCGTGCGCTCCACATCGCGCACGGTGGCGTGACCTACCCCGTTCGACGCGTCCGCGGACGCGTCGGGGGTTTGGTGGCGTCGGGTCGGCGCGTCCGCGGACGCGCCGGGGGGTCGGTGTCACACCGGCTTCGTAGGCTGGTCGTAGCGCAGCTCGACCAGCCCTGCGGTTCCGGTGGTGCCGGGACAAGTGCCCCGACTGGGGTGCTGATCGGTGGTCCTTCATCCGGTTCGTTGTGTGGAGGTTCCCCGATGGCTGCCCGTGGTTGTTTGCTGCTCGATCGTTTGCGTGCGGTTGCCCACGCTTGGGCTCGTCATCAGAGCGAGCTGGTGATGTTGGCCGCCGAGCTCGCCGACGGCAGCGAGTGGATCGCGGACGGTTCGCCGACCGCGGCGCATTGGCTGGCCGCGGTCGCCGATGTAGAGACGTGCACCGCGCGTGAGTGGATCCGTATCGGACGCCAACTCGCCCGCCTGCCCGCGTCCGCGGACGCGTTCGTTGCGGGGCGGATCTCGTACTCCAAGGTCCGCACCCTGACCCGTATCGCCACCCCCGACAACGAGACCGACCTGGTCGCGATCGCCGAACACACCCCGGCGAGTGACCTCGCTCGGGAGCTCGCCCGGTGGATGCACCGCACCCACAGCGCAAGTGAGATCGCCGGTCATCAACACCGCCAGCGGGGGCTGCGCTGGCGTCACGAACCCGACGGCACCGTCGCGTTCAGCGCCCGGTTGGAGCCCTTGGCCGCTGGCAGGCTGATCGCCGCCTTGCAGGCCAAGGTGATGATCCACACCCGACCCACCACGGGACCCGGTGTCTGTGATGGGGGCTGGCCGAGCGTCGCGCAGCAGTACGCCGACGCGCTCGATGCGCTGGTCACGAACGGCACCGGGGGCATCTTGACCGAGGTGATCGTGCACGTACGCGGTGACGGCGTCACCCTCGACGACGGCACCCCGATCGCGGGTTCGATCGTCGAGCGGATCGCACCGGCAGCGTTCCTGCGGGTCCTCACCCACGACGCGAACCGGCGCCCGATCAATGCCTCGGGCCGCCACCGCCACCCCAGCACCCGTCAGAAACGAGTGGTCAAAGAACGCGACCGGTGCTGCGTCGACTGCGGACGCAACGAGCTCCTCGAGTACGACCACGTACCCGACTACGACACCACCCACCACACCCTCGTCGAAGAGCTACAACTCCGCTGCGCACCCTGCCACCAGGCCCGTCACAGAGAACGAGTGGTCGAAGGGGCTGATCGGCGCGCTACTCGGTGATCTGTTTGATCTCCTCGGCGATCTTCTGGGTGATCTCGGTCTGGGGCATGGCGGTCTGCAGCGCCATCATCTTCATCATGTCGCCCTGCACCTTGATCTTGCCGCCCATGAATGCCTGCATGCCGGCCGCCTGGTCGCCGAGGGCGAAGATCGCGCGTGCCGTCGCCCAGTCGGTGGTGATGGTGACGTCGGGTTCGTCGAGCTTGCCGAGCTCGACCTCCATCTCACCGTTGGACGTGTCGACGTAGGCCTCGATCGTGCCGCCGCCGAACGGAGCGTCGGTGATCACCTGGTTGACCTTGATCACCTGCGTCACCGGAGGATGCTGGTCGGCGTACTTGTGCCGGATCTCCTTGGCTGCCTGGATCCATGCTTCCGACAAGAAGGGGTGCGTCATGGGCGCCGACGCTACCGCGCGGCAGCGGTGACGGTCTCCGTGGAGGTCGTCACCGAGTCGACCAACGATTCGTCCAGCTCGACGCCCGTTCCTGGGCCGGTGGGCACCGGCACATGACCGTCGACGACCTGCATCGGTTCGGTGACGATGTCGCGCGTCCAGAACCGCGTGGAGGCCGAGATGTCTCCGGTGAGGGTGAAGCCGGGTAGCGCGGCGAGCGCCGCGTTCATCGCGCGTCCGATGCCGGTCTCGAGCATGCCGCCGCACCACACGGGCACCCCGTGCGCGGCGCACACGTCGTGGACGCGCCGGGCCTCGAGGTAGCCGCCCACGCGCCCGGCCTTCACGTTCACGATCGAGCAGGCCCCGAGCGCGATGGCGTCGGCGGCCGCCCGTGCGGACGTGATCGACTCGTCGAGGCAGACCGGCGTGGCGATGCGGGTGGCGAGCTCGGCGTGTCCGAGCAGGTCGTCCTCGGGCAGCGGCTGCTCGATCAGCAGCAGGCCGGCCTCGTCGAGCTGGGCGAGGTGCCGGGCGTCGCCACGGCGGTACGCGGCGTTCGCGTCCACTTGCAGAGGGAGCGCGTCGCCGAACTCGGCGCGCACCGCGCGGACGGGCTCGACGTCCCACCCCGGTTCGATCTTCAGCTTGATGCGTACGTATCCGGCGTCGAGGTATCCGCCGACGACGTCGATCAGCTCGGCGATCGAGCCGACGATGCCGACCGATACGCCGGAGGGGACCCGCTCACGCACGGCGCCGAGGTGCTCGGCCACCGATCGTCCCTGGGAACGCAACTCGGCGTCGAGCACTGCGCACTCGAGCGCGGCCTTGGCCATGCGGTGGCCCTTCACCGGGTCGAGCGCCACGGCCACCTCGTGGGCGGCCACCCGGGCACCGCGGTGCGCGAACAAGCGCGGTAGCAGGTGGGCGCGGATGACGTGCTGCGCGGCCTCGGTGTACTCGCTCGAGTAGAGCGGATCGTCGCCGGCCACACACTCGCCCCACCCGTCGCCGACGTCGGTCGTGACGTGGACGAGCAGCACGTCACGGTCGGTCTGCGTGCCGAACGAGGTGCGGAAGGGAGTGACGAGATCCAGCGCGATGCGGCGCAGCTCGACTGCGCGGAGTTGAGCGGGTTCCATCCGGTCCTCCATCGGTCAGGGGTGGACGGGGTCGGCCGGGGTGAGCACGTAGGCGCCGTCGGTGGTCAGCTCGGTGATCCGCCAGCCGGTGGCGAGGGGCCCGTCGAGCTCTTCGCGGAGACGGTGTCGCCAGGCCTTGGCTTCGAGCGGGGACTCACGTCGCATGGCGACGATGTCGTCCGGGGTCGGCACCACGCGCTGGGGGCGCGCGACTTCGGCGCTGCGGCGCCCCGGTCGGGGGCTGTGGGGGGTGCCCAGCTCCCACACCGCGAGCAGCCGGTCGGTCTCGTCGTCGCTGTTGATCTCGTCGTGCAGTGGGCCGTAGAAGTTGACGATGTACTCGTCGACGCTCACCCCCAGCACCTGCAGGTTGAACCACGCGTTGCGGCGCACGAGCGGGTCGAAGGTCCAGGTGATGCAGTGCAGGCCGTGCTGTAGCGCCCAGGCCCGCTGGTGGTACTTGATCAGGCGTCCGTAGCCCCGGTGCTGGTATGCGGGCACGATGCCGGTCACGTGCGAGTGCAGGCTCAGCTCGGTGCCGTGGCGACCGAGAAAGCCGAACGAACCCCCCACCCACCGCCCCGTGGAGTCGACCGCGGCCGACGCGTAGCCGCCGGCATGGGTGAGCGCGACGAGGAAGTCCGGGCTGACCAGGCTGCCTTCGGGGAAGGCCCACACCTCGTGGAACACCCTCATGAGGGCGCGCATCTCGTCGAGGTCGAACAGGTTGACGACCTTCAGATCACCCTGGTTCACGTGGTCGCCGCCGGAGCTCACGAGTGCCGACCCTACCGATCCGGCCGGCGTCACATTGGTCCACGGCGGTTGGCGCCGATAAGCATTGATCACGATGTCCCGCATCCTCGTCACCGAAGAGATCGCCGAGGGTGGTCTCGAGCGGCTCCGCGCAGCCGGCCACACCGTCGACGTCCAGCTCGGCCTCACCGGGGCCGGGTTGCTCGATGCCGTCGCCGACGCGAATGCCCTGATCATCCGCTCCGCCACGCAGGTCACCGCCGAGGTGCTCGCGGCGGCCTCCAGGCTGGTCGTCGTCGGCAGGGCCGGCATCGGCCTCGACAACGTCGACGTCGACGCCGCCACCCAGCGCGGGGTGATGGTGGTCAACGCCCCGCAGAGCAACATCGTCTCCGCCGCGGAGCACACGGTGGCGCTGCTCCTGGCGGTGGCCCGCAACGTGCCCCAGGCCCATGCCGCGTTGAAGCAGGGCCGCTGGGAGCGCAGCAGGTGGGAAGGGGTGGAGCTCGCCGACAAAACCCTCGGGGTGGTCGGCCTCGGCCGGATCGGCAAGCTCGTCGCGCAGCGGGCGCTCGCCTTCGGCATGCGGCTCGTCGCGTACGACCCGTTCGTGTCCACGGAGCGGGCCCGCCAGATGAGCGTCGAGCTGCTCCCGCTCGAGGATGTGGTCGCCCAGAGCGACTTCTTGACGGTTCACCTGCCGAAGACGAAAGAGACGGTCGGGCTGATCTCTGCCGACCTGCTCGCCCGGGCGAAGCCCGAGCTGCGCCTGGTCAACGTCGCCCGCGGCGGCATCGTCGACGAGGAGGCGCTCGCCGACGCGGTGTCCCGAGGCGTGATCGCGGGAGCTGCCCTCGACGTGTTCGCCACCGAACCCTGCACCGAGAGCCCGCTCTTCGGGCTCGACGACGTGATCGTCACCCCCCACCTCGGGGCCAGCACCCGTGAGGCCCAGGACAAGGCGGGCGACACGATCGCCGACCAGGTCCTGCTCGCACTCGCGGGGGACTTCGTACCGTTCGCGGTGAACGTGTCGGCGGTCGAGGCGAACGAGACCGTAAGGCCGTTCCTGCCGCTCGCCGAGCGCCTCGGACGGCTGTTCGCGACGCTGGCCGTGCAAGACGGCGAGGTGCGCCCCGGCCATCTCGAGGTGTGCGCCGAGGGCGAGATCGCCCGCTACGACAACAGGCTGCTCACCCTCAGCGCGCTGAAGGGGTTCTTTGGAGCGATCAGCGAGGAGCCGGTCAGCTACGTCAACGCGCCCCAGCTCGCCCGGGAGCACGGGGTCGAGGTGCGTGAGTCGGCGTGCGTCGATTCCGCCGACTTCGTCAACCTGGTCACGCTGCGCAGCGGGAGGCACTCGATCGCGGGCACCCTCACCGGGCGTCGCGGCGAGCCGCGGCTCGTGATGATCGACGAGCACACGTGCGACGTCCCGCCCGCCGAGCAGATGCTCGTCGTGCGCAACGACGACCGCCCGGGCGTGATCGGCGTCGTCGGTACCGTCCTCGGTGCCGCAGGGGTGAACATCGACGACATGGACGTCGGTCGGGCCCGTGAGCCCGGTTCGGCGCTCATGGTGATCGCCTCGTCGAGCGTGGTGCCCGACTCGGTCCTCGCCGAGCTGCGTGCCGCGCCGGGCATCACCTCGGTGCACGTACTGCACACCTGAGCCAACGCCCTGCCGCGGGCGGGGCTCAGGCGCGGTTGATCTCGTCGCGGGTGGCGGTGGCGGCCGCGAGCGCCGCCTCGGCGAAGTCTTCGCCGCTCGACGCGTACAGGATGGCCCTCGACGACGAGATCATCAGTCCGCCGTCGTCGGTGCGCCCCGCCCGGACGGTTGCGGTCACGTCGCCGCCCTGGGCTCCCACGCCGGGCACCAGCAACGGCATGTCGCCGACGAGGCCACGCACGACGGCCACGTCGGCGGGGTACGTGGCGCCGACGACGAGGCCGACCTCGCCGAGCTCGCTCCACCGCTCGGCGGCGAGCCTCGCGACGTGCACGTACAGCGGCTCACCGTCGACGAGCAGTTCCTGTATGTCGGCGCTGCCCGGGTTGGAGGTGCGGCACAGCACGATCGCCCCCCGGCCCTCGTAGGAGAGGAACGGCTCGACGGCGTCCGTGCCGAGGTATGGGTTGACGGTGACCGCGTCGGCGCCGTAGCGAGCGAACGCCTCGCGCGCGTAGTGCTCCGCGGTGGAGCCGATGTCGCCACGCTTCGCGTCGAGGACGAGCACGGTGTCGGGGTGATGCTCGCGGATGTGGTGGCACAACCGCTCGAGCTGGTCCTCGGCGCGCTGCGCGGCGAAGTGGGCGAACTGGGGCTTGAAGGCGCACACGACGCCTGCTGTGGCGTCGACGATCTCGCGGCAGAAGTGGAAGAGCGCGTCGTCGTAGCCGTCGAGGGGCAAGGGCAGCGCCAGCGGGTCGGGGTCGAGCCCGACGCACAGCAGCGACCCGGTGCGCAGCCACGCTGCGCGGAGCTTGGCGTGGAACGACATCGAGGGGAGGAGTTGTCCCCCTGCTAGCCCTCGACCGTGATCGCGGCCGTCGGGCACAGGTCTGCGGCCTGGACCACCTTCTCGCGCAGCTCCTCCGACGGCTCGCCCTGCAGGATGTAGAGGTAGCCGTCGCGGCGCACCTCGAACACCTCCGGGCAGACCTGCATGCAGGAACCCGTCGATGCGCACACGTCGAAGTCGACCGTGACCTTCATCCGCTCATCTCCCGTCGATCGTCACCCGCGCGTGCGGGCTCAGGCCTTGGCCCGACGATAGCCGTCGGCCTGCGCGTCGGCCGGGTCGGCGTAGCAGCGCTCGGGGATCGTGCGCTCGTAGAACCGGCCGCCCGGCACGTGGAAGATCCCCGAGCCGGCGTTGGCCTTGATCGGGTAGCCCGGGGGGCAGGCGCCGCCGATCGGCGGGCGCCAGCGAGGGGTGACCTCGGTGGCCGCGGCGAGCTCCGCGACCTCGGTCTGCTCCGACGGAGCGCTCGCCGCCGGGGCGTCGGGGGTGAAGCGCGGCCACTGCGGTTCGGGCAGGTTCTCCAGCTGAGCCGGCCGAGCACCGAAGCGGCGCCACGCGGCCAGCACGGCCGCGCCGAGCGCGGCCACGATGGCCAATCTCACCACCAAGCGACCGATGCGGCAGCGCATGGGGGCGAGCCTACGCGCGTGGGCAGCGCCGTCAGTGGAGGTGGCGCTCGTAGGCCGAGAGCACGGCGCGCAGCGAGGCGGTGATGATGTTGGGATCGGTGCCGACTCCCCACAGCACCTGCCCGTCGCCGTTGGTCGTCTCGACGTAGGCCACCGCCGTCGCCTCGGAGCCCTGCCCGACAGCGTGCTCGGCGTAGTCGACGACGTCGACCACCGCGCCGAGACCATCGCGCATCGCATGCACGAACGCGTCGATCGGGCCATTGCCGGCACCGGTGATCGTGCGGTGCTCACCGTCGACGACGAGCTGCGCGGTGATCCTCGACCCGGTGCCGTCGCTCGCGCTCTTCAGCTCGTGGCTGACGAGGCGCAGCCGGGGCGTGGGCGGGAGGTATTCGGCCTCGAAGGCCTCCCACATCGCGACCGGGCTGATCTCGGTGCCGAGATCCTCGGTGACCTTCTGGATGCTCTTCGAGAACTCGATCTGCAGCCTGCGGGGCAGGTCGAAGCCGTACTCGGCCTTCATCACGTAGGCCACCCCGCCCTTGCCGCTCTGGCTGTTGACGCGGATCACCGCCTCATACGTGCGCCCGACGTGCTTGGGGTCGATCGGCAGGTACGGCACACCCCACTCGGCGTAGTCGGTCGGGGGTCGGTTCTGGGCCCGCGCGCCGCCGTGGAGCGCCTCGATGCCCTTCTTGATCGCGTCCTGGTGGCTGCCGGAGAACGCGGTGTACACGAGGTCGCCGACGTAGGGGTGGCGAGGGTGCACCGGCAGGCGGTTGCAGTACTCGGCGGTGCGGCGCAGGGCGTCGATGTCGGAGAGGTCGAGCCCGGGATCGACACCGTTCATGAACAGGTTCATCGCCAGCGTCACGATGTCGACGTTGCCGGTGCGCTCGCCGTTGCCGAAGAGCGTTCCTTCCACCCGATCGGCGCCGGCCATCACGCCGAGCTCGGCCGCGGCGACCGCGCACCCGCGGTCGTTGTGGGGGTGCAGCGACAGCACGACCGAGTCACGTGAGCGCACGTTGCGGCCGAACCACTCGATGACGTCGGCGTAGACGTTCGGCGTGTAGCACTCGACCGTCGCCGGCAGGTTCAAGATGATCGGCTTGTCCGGTGTCGGCTCGATCACGTCCATCACCGCGTGGCAGACCTCGACCGCGAACTCGGGCTCGGTCAAGGTGAAGCTCTCCGGCGAGTACTCGTAGCAGATCTCGGTTCCACCCATCGTCTGCTCGAGCTTCTTGCACAGCCGTGCCCCGGCGACGGCGATGTCGACGATGCCGGCCCGGTCCAGGCCGAAGACCACCTCGCGCTGCAGCGGGTTGGTCGAGTTGTAGAAGTGCAAGATCGCGCTCTTCGCCCCGCGCAGGGCGTCGAAGGTGCGCTCGATCAGTTCTTCGCGGCACTGCACGAGCACCTGCACCACGACGTCGTCGGGGATCAGGTTCTCGTCGATGATCATCCGCAGGAAGTCGAAGTCCGGCTGGCTGGCCGACGGGAAGCCGATCTCGATCTCCTTGAACCCCGTGCGTACGAGGGCGTCGAACATGCGGCGCTTGCGCTCGGGGTCCATCGGGTCGATGAGGGCCTGGTTGCCGTCGCGCAGGTCGACCGAGCACCAGCGCGGGGCGGTGTCGACGACGACGTTCGGCCAGGTGCGGTCGCGCAGCACGAGCGGCACGAACGGGGTGTACTTCTCGAACGGCATCTTCCTCGGTGCTACTGGTGTCGTCGGCATGGCGGCGGTGCTCCTGGGGTGGGGTGTCTCGGTGGGCGTCGTGGTCCGAAAAACGAAAGAACCCCCTGGGCCGCAGGCGCAGGAGGTTCGGCGACAGCGATATGTGGCGGTCGCCGTTACGTAAGAAGGAGGCCCAGCGAGGTGGTCATCGGGAGCGAACGCTACCCGGCTCCACCCGCCGGCGCAACGAGTGGTGCCAAAGGGTTTCCCGGAATACGGGGAGGGGTATAGCGGTTGAAGACTCCGGACCAACAGGAACCACGTGGCGAAGACGCCAATTCCGAGACACCAAAGAGGAGCAGCCCCGATGGGCACCGCCGTCAACCTCACCGCAGAGACGTTCAACGACACCATCGAGCGCGACGGCATCGTGCTCGTCGACTTCTGGGCGGCCTGGTGCGGCCCGTGCCGCGCGTTCGCCCCGGTGTTCGAAGAGGTGGCTCAGGCGAACCCGGACATCGTCTTCGGCAAGGTCGACACCGAGGCCGAGCAGGAGCTCGCGTCCACGCTCTCGATCCGCTCGATCCCCACCCTCATGATCTTCCGCGACCAGGTGCTGCTCTACGCGCAGCCGGGAGCGCTCCCCAAGCACATGCTCGAGGATCTCGTCGAGAAGGCCCGTGCGCTGGACATGGACGAGGTGCGCCGGCAGATCGCCGAGCAGACCGCCGCTCAGCAGCCCGCGTGAGATTCGCTCACGCGACGGCCAGCTCGAGCCCGGTCAGGCCCCTGATCACGAACGTCGGGTTGTAGCTCGGCTCGGCGGCCAGCACGAGCCCGGGCGCCAGCGAGGCCAAGGTGGCCAGGCTCACCTCCAGCTCCAGCCGGGCGAGAGGGGCGCCGATGCAGAAGTGGGTGCCGCCGCCGAACCCGACGTGGGTGGCGTCGCCACGGCCGGCGTCGAAGCGATCCGGGTCGGCGAAGTGGTCGGGATCGCGGTTCGCGGACCCGAACAGCATCGCGATCTCGTCTCCCACCCGAAGGTCGACGCCGCCGACCTCGACACCCTCCTCGAGCACCCAGCGTTCGAAGAGCTGCACGGGTGTGTCCCAGCGGACCATCTCCTCGACGGCGGTGCGGGCGGCGACCGCGCCCGACGTCACGCGTGCCCACTCCCCGGGGTGCAGCATGAATGCCCGCATCCCGTTGCCGAGGGTGTTGACGGTCGCCTCGTGGCCGGCGTTCAACAACACGATGGTGGTGCAGACGATCTCGTCCTCGGTGAGCCGCTCGCCTGCTTCCTCGACGGCGACGAGCTGCGCCACGAGCAGGTCGTCGGGGCGGCGGCGCTTGTCGGCGAGCAGGGCCCGCGTGTAGGCCACGAAATCGCGCGCCGCGGTGTTGGCCGCACCTCGCTGCTCGTCGGTCGTGGTGAGCTCGTACATCTTCACGATCGCATGTGACCAGTCGAGCAGCATCTGCGTGTCTTCTCGCGGCACGCCGAGCATCGAGCAGATCACCGCCACTGAGTACGGCTGGGCGTAACCGGTCAGCAGCTCGAACCCGCCGCTCTCGACGAGCGGTGCGAGCACCATGGCGGAGAGCTCTTCGATCATCGGCCGCAGCGCGGCCACCGCGGAGGGGGTGAAGACCTTCGTGACGAGCGAGCGCAGCCGGGTGTGATCGGGCGGCTCGAGGTTGAGCAGGCTCCAGCGCTCGCTCTCGACGAAGTCGCTCCAGCGGGGGTCCGGCGCGGGCCGCCCGAGCTCGGCATGTGTGTACCGATGGGTGTAGATCCGCCCGAGCCTGCGATCGCGCAGTGCGCCGTGCACCGCGTCCCAGCGGGTGACCATCCACTGCTGGGAGGGCTCGTACCAGAACACCGGGGCGCCGGCGCGCAGCTCGGCCAGCACCGGGTAGGGAGCGGCGATGAACGCCGGATCGGTGAGGTCGAAGCGCGTGAGCAGCTCGTCCGAAGGTGCCACAGGTCGGCGACGCTAGCGGGCATGTTCCACCCGGCGGGATCGACGGGGGAGCGAGTCGACCCTGGCACACTTGGTCACGTGCCGGTGTGGAAGGTGCCCCTGCTCGCCGCCGAGATCGGCCCCGTCGAGCGAGACCTCGTGGCCGAGGCCCTGGCCTCGGGCAGGGTCGGCACGGCCGGCCCCGACATCGACTCGTTCGAGACCGAGCTGGAGCGGTTCACCGGGGCCGGAGCCGTCGTGGCCGTGGCCAGCGCGAGCGCCGCGCTGAACCTCGCACTGGCGGTGCTCGGCGTGCAGCGCGGCGACGAGGTGCTGGTCAGCGACCTCGCCCGGCCCCATGCCGGTGCCGCGGTCGTCGCCGCCGGCGCTCATCCGTGCCTGGTCGATTGCGAGCCCGACGGCTGGCACCTCGACCCCAACCTGCTCGCCGACGAGCTACGCCGCCGTGCCCACCGCAGTGCTCTGCCGGCGGCGGTGGTGTGCAGCCACCTGTACGGGTCCATGGCCGACGTCGGGCGCATCGCCGCGACGTGCGAGGACTACGGGGTGCCGCTGGTGGAGGACGCGACGAGTGCCCTCGGCGCCATGGTGAACGGAGTGCCTGCGGGGCGCACGGGAGCTCTCGGAGTGCTCGGGTTCGACGGGCCCGAGATCGTCACCGCGGGGACCGGCGGCGCCCTCTTGTCACACCACGTCCACCTCGTCGACCATGCCCGGCACCTCGCGGGCCGCGACCCTCACTCGTCGGTGTGGCCCGACGACACCGAGATCGTGGCCGACCACCGCATCGGCAACCTCCAGGCCGCGCTCGGGCGAGGTCAGTTGCGGACGTTGCCGCAGCGGATCGACGCGCGTCGCCGCGTCCGCAACGCCTACGAGCGCTCTCTCGGAGCGGCTCCCGGCATCCGGTTCCAGGCCGGCCCCGAGGGGGTCGAACCGAACCACTGGCTGACGGTCATCTCCGTCGACCCGGTGCTGTTCGGCGCCACGGCCGACGAGGTGGTCGCCGCGCTGCACGCCGAGCGCATCGACGCGCGGCGCGCGATGACGCCGGTGCACATGCGGCCCGCGTTCGCCGGTGCCGAACGTGTCGGCGGCGGTGTCGCCGAGCGGGTCGCGGCGAGCTGCGTCTGCCTGCCGTCGGGCGCCGCGCTCACCGAAGCGGATGTGGCGTGGATCGCCGACGTGCTCGTCAGGGCACGCGGTGAACGGGCGTGAGCCCGGTTCCGGCCAGCACGCTGCGGCCCGTGATCTCGCCGCCGTAGGCCGACAACACGGTGCCGTCCGGTGCCTCGACGATGATCGACACATGCGCCGGCTGCCCCGGTTGCGGGCGGATCACCAGGTCGCAGCTCTGCGCCTCGATGCCACCCTCGAGCTCGAAGCGCAGTGTGGCCCGCTCGCTCGGGCCCAGCTCGACCTCCGTGGAGTGGACCTGCCAACCCGCCTCGGTCTGCGATGCCGAAGGGGCGAAGCGCCCGTTGAGCTCCATCTTGGCCAGGTCCTGCGCCGAGTAGAGGCTGACCAGGGTCCGGCTGGTCCCGGAGGGATCACCGCCCTCGTTCGGCGCGCGGTTGGTGAGGGTCACCGCGGCGATCGCCTCTACCTTGCCGGTCTTCGCGTCACAGGTCGACTCGTAGCGGATCTCTCGCTCCACGAACGCGTCGACATGGTTGCCGTCGAGGTTGTTCGTGACGACGCCCAGCCCGTCGCGCCCTTCGAGCGGTGGCAGGGCTCCGTCGACGCCGAGCCTCTCCATCAGCAGCTGCTCGCTCGCGCGGTTCGACCAGACGACCAAGTGGCCCGCCGCGGCAGCCGGGCCGAGAGTGGCCCCGATCGTCGGAGGAGGCGGCAGCGACGCCGTGAGCAGCACCCCGAACACGGCGTTCGCGCCCAGCGCGTCGAGACCGGTCGGCGTGATCCCCGCCGGCGGCACGCCCGCGGCCGCGAGCAGCTCCTCGTCGACGAGCGAGCCGAGCGCGACGAGGCCGGCGGTGTCGACGAAGGCCACGGCGTCGACGGTGCGGCCTGTTGTCTGCTCGTAGAGCTGGGCGGCCACCGCGGCTGCGGCCGGCGCGTCGGCCGGCATGGTCACCGTGCGCCACATCTCGGCGGCCACAGGCGTTCGGGCAGTCCCGGCGCCGTGATCGCCGTACCGCTCGAAGAACTCCGCGGTCGCGTCGAGCGGCCAGCGCTCCCCGGCCGCGAGCGCGTCGACGAGGTCGTCGACGGCACCTACACCGGCGACCCGGAGCTTCCCGCCCGAAGCGACCAGCTCGGTCCAGCCGACGATCGCACCCGATTGCCCGCGAGCCTCGGCGCCCGTCGTGACCGCGACGAGGTAGCGCCGCTGGCCGTCGCCACCGAGCATCGCGGGGAGCTGCTCTGCGGCGAGGCGACTCCGCGCGGTCTGCTGCTCCACCTCGGCCGTCTCCTCCATCGCGCGGTCGAGTCGGTCACGCAGCGGCGGGGCGAGCCACGGCGAATCGGCGTCGTCCAGCGCGAGCCGCATCGCGGTCAACGACTCCTCCAGAGCGGCGAGGGGTGCCGCGAGGACGGAGACGGCTTCCAGGTCGATCGCCCCGTCGGTGAGGGTCAGTGCGTCGAGGTCGAGGAACTCGAGCGCGTCGGCGGCGGCATCGGCCGCGACAGCCGCGTGGTCGATCACCCCTTGGATGCTCGAGCGGTGCTGGGCGAGTACGGGAACCGCCCGCGACGGCTGGGTCCAGGGGGAGTCGAGCCGTTCGTGCGCGTCGTCGAGCAGGGTGCTCGCGTCGTGGAACGCGGCGGCGGCGCCGTGGGGATCGCCCGCGCGGAGCAGGTCGAGCCCGTCGAGCAGCCGGTCGTAGCCGTCGCCGGCCGACGCGCGCGCCTGGATCGCCCCGGCGACGAAGCCGCCGAGCGCGAGCGCGACGAGCACACCGGCGACGATCGCCAACCTCGACGCGCCGAGGCGGACGTCGGGCGAACGCCGTCGCAGGCCCGTGCCGACGAGCAGCACTGCGGTCGCGGCGGCGACCATCGCCGAGCCGGCGAACACCGGGCTCCATTCGAGGCGCAGCACGAGCTGGACGATCAGCCCGGCGACGAGTGCCCGCAGCGCCGTCTGGCCGCTGGCGGCCAGCGCGATCGCGACGGCTGCGCCGAGCGCGACGACGCTCAGCGCGAACATTGCGGGCTGGCCGAGGTTCGCCGCCCCGACTCCGCTCGCGGCGAGCACGAGCGCCCACGTCGGCGCCGTGGCGCCGGCCCAGGTGACGAACGCGGCGGCGCAGAAGCAGATGATCGCATCGGCGACGGGGGTCCCGGTGGGCTGGCAGCCGGCGACGGTGGCGAGCAGCCCGCTCAACACCGCCACCGCGCCGACGAGGGGTGCGTCGTGGTGCAGTGTCGGGGCCTGGTGGGGAAGGCTCATGTCCGGCCATTCTCACCCACTGTCGGCGGCGCCTCGGCGCGGGGTGGGGTCGTCACCGGCCTCTGTGCAACGCTGCATCGCTGTGCCCGCAGACGCCTGGATCACGCTCGTCGTCCTGGTAGCCACGTTCGCCGTGCTCGCGCTGGAGCGCGTGCCGGCGGCGGTGGCGATGGGCGGGGCGATCGCGGTGCTGGTGCTCGCGGGGGTGATCGACGAGGAACAGGCCCTGTCCGGCTTCGGTTCGTCGGCGCCGGCGACCATCGCCGCGCTGTACGTCCTGGCCGGGGCGGCGACGGTCACCGGTGCTGCCGGACCACTCGTCGACCGCGCCCTCAGCGGGGCGCGCAGCGACCGCGCCCGGCTGCTCTACGTCGCGGGCGGCACGGCGGCGGTGTCTGCCTTCGTGCCGAACACCCCGCTCGTCGCGTTGCTCGCCCCGCGGCTCGTCACCTGGGCGCGAAGGACCGGTGGCTCGGCAACGAAGTACCTGATGCCACTGTCGTTCGCCGCGGTCCTCGGTGGGGTGGTCACGGTCATCGGCACCTCCACCAACCTCGTCGTGTCCGACCTGTTGCGCCGCTCCGGCGAGGAGCCGCTCGCGATCTTCGAGATCACTCCGGTGGGACTGCCGGTGGCGCTGGCGGGCGTCGCGGTCTTGGTGCTGCTCACCAAGCGCCTGTTGCCCGACCGCGCCTCGGTCGAGTCATCGCTCCAGGAGTCCGCGAGGCGCTTCACGGTGGCGATGCGGGTCGTTCCCGGTGGCCCGCTCGTCGACCGGTCGGTGTCCGAGGCAGGGCTTCGCCACCTTTCCGGGGTGTTCCTCGCCGGTCTCGCCCGTGGCGCCCACGTGGTGCCACCTGGGCCGGACACCGTGCTCGCCGAGGACGACACGCTGTACTTCGTCGGTGACGTGACGAAGGTGGTCGACCTTCACGACGTGGCCGGCCTGGTCTCCGCTGAGCAGCCGCACGTCTCGGGGGTGGGTGACCGGCCGGGCGCGCAGCTCTACGAGGCGGTCGTGTCCGAGCGCAGCGCTCTCGCGGGGTCGACCCTGAAGGCCGGAGGCTTCCGCTCGCGCTATTCCGCGGCCGTGCTCGCCATCCACCGCGCGGCCGAGGAGGTGAGCGGCAAGCTCGGCACGGTGGTCCTGCGCCCAGGCGACGTGCTGCTCGTGCTCGCCGGGTCCGAGTTCGACGAGCAGTGGCGCCAGCAGGGCGACTTCTCCCTCGTCGCCTCCCTCGGCGAGCAGGCCCCGCCGCGGCGCGCCCGAGCTCCACTCGTGTGGATCGCGGTCGCCGGCTTGGTGATCGCGAGCGCGCTCGAACTGCTCTCGCTGCTCGAAGCCTCGGTGCTCGCCGCGGGGGCGATGCTCGCACTGCGCGTGATGTCGCCCGCCGAGGCGCGGCGCTCGGTCAACTTGAACGTCGTGCTCACCATCGCGCTGTCGATCAGCCTCGGTGCCGCCGTCGGCGAGAGCGGTCTGGCAGACGAGATGGCCTCGCTGCTCGGTTCCGTCGGCGATCCGTTCGGCGACGTCGGTCGGCTGGTCGCCGTTCTGGCGGCGACGATGCTGCTCACCGAGCTGCTCAGCAACAACGCGGCGGCGGCGGTGATGTTCCCGGTCGCCGTGGCGACCGCGAACGAGGCCGGTCTCGACCCGCGCTCGTTCGCGATCGCGGTGCTGATCGGCGCGTCCTGTTCGTTCCTGTCCCCGATCGGCTACCAGACGAACCTGATGGTGTACGGCCTTGGTGGCTACCGCTTCGGCGACTTCGTGCGCCTCGGGCTGCCGGTGACGCTCGCCACCCTCGTCGTCACTCCTGTGGCCGTGATGCTCACGCTCGGCATATGACCGCGCCCCACCTGACTCGCCCACTGGTTCGCCGTGGCGGTCACGGCTCAGCTCGTCCCGTGTTGTGGGCGATCGGTGTCGAGGGGATGACGGTCAGTCCGCTCGCCTCGAGCATCATCGGCGGCGGGGTGTTCGTCATGGGCCTCGTGGTGGCCGGAACTCTCTCCGACTACAAGGACGCCGAGCGGGCGCCCACCGACCTGGCGGCCGGTCTGTACTCGATCCTCCGTGAGACCGAGTCGATGAACGCGACCTGGCACCTGCCGGAGATGAACCAGATGCGTGCCCGGCTCACCCAGGTCGTCATCGCGCTTCGCGGTGACATCAACGCCGGCGACACCAGAAACGGCCAGGCGGCGATCGAGGATCTCTCGTCGTCGTTCCTGACCCTCGAAAACACCGACGTCCCCGCCAACTACGTCGTGCGGCTCCGACAGGAGCAGGCCGGGCTCCGCAAGGCGATCCTGCGCATCTACCACCTGCAGCGCGAGCAGTTCCTGCCGTCGGCCAAGGCGATGATCGTCAGCATCGTGCTCCCAGGAGGCCATGGAAGCCGCCGCGTTCATCGAGGCAACCGAAGGTGAAGCCTCCGACAACCAGGCCGCCAACGAACGCTGATCAGCTCGTCCGAAGGCGCCGACTCAAAGACCGGCCTGTCCGGACAATGTCCGGACACTGCTATCCTCACCCGCATGAGTGAGCCCGCCACAACCTCGTCGCGCCGACACCGACTGGAGGTGCGCGTGACGCCCGAACAGGACGCCCTCATCCGTCAGGCGGCCGACCTCGAGTTCACGACAGTCACCGCGTTCGTCCTCGAGTCAGTGACCTCGAAGGCGAAGCGGGTCGTGAAGCAGCACCAGGACCTGGTGCTGTCTAACGAGGCCTTTGATCGCTTCATCGTCGAGCTCGACAAGCCGGCCGAGGTCGTGCCCGAGCTCGTCGAGCTGTTCGAGAAGCACCCGAAGCTCAGCGAGGGGTGAGGCCTTCGCAGGGTTTGCGTCTAGAGCGGCTGGACGCCGAACACGACCTCTTCAAGTTCGACTCGGGCAACGACGAGCTCGATGGTTGGCTGCAACGCCACGGTCTCGCAGCCCAGCAGATGGATTCGGCACGCACGTTCGTCCTCGTGGAGCAGGACCGGGTCGTGGGCTACTTCAGCCTCACCATGGGTTCCGTCCTGAGACAGGACGCGCCCGCGAAGCTCGTGCGTGGACTCCCCGCGTACCCAGTCGGAATGGTCTTGCTCGCTCGACTCGCTGTCGACCGGAGTGAGCAAGGAATTGGACTCGGCGCGACGTTGCTGGCCGAGGCGCTCCGGAAGGCGGTTGCAGCCGGCGACGCAGCCGCCGCGCGGCTGGTCGTGGTCGACGCGATCGACGAGGACGCCGCCTATCTCTACGAGTGCCACGGGTTCATCCCCGCGCCCGACAACCCGCTCCGGCTCTACCGCCGAATGAAGGACATCGCCGCCAGCCTCGAGACGAGCAAGAGGCTCAGGGCGACTGCCACGTGACGCACAGGCCGGCCGGGAACAGGTTCTGGTTCCACGAGTAACCCGACTTGGTGAGCGAGGTCACGCAGAACCGCAGCGTCCCGCCCGGAGCGAGGTTGGTCACCGTCCCCGACTTGAGCGTCACCTTGCCCTTGTCGTTCGTCAGCCCTGTGACGGTCTTGTAGACGGTGCCGTTGCGCGCCCAGGTGCCGCTCACGCTGACCGCGGCGATCTTCGCCCCGTTCGCGCCGACGACGGTGACGACGGCCTTGGCCGACTTGCCCCCGGCCACCGCCCCACCGGTGATCGTCACCGCCGAGACGTCGAAGGCGGCCCCCGGCGGGGAGCTGGTCGTGGTCGTCGTGCCCGGCACGGTGGTGGTGGTGGTCGTAGTCGTGGTCGTGGTCGTCGTGCCCGGCGGTGTGGTGGTGGTGGTCGTCGGTGTCGTCGTGGTCGTGGTCGATCCGGTCGGGATCGTGCCGGTGAGCGAGTACCGACCGAGGCTCGCGTAGTCGGAGTAGCCGGTGTTCAAGGGGTTCGCGTAGCCGATGCCGTCGACGAACACCGTGTAGGTGCCAGCGGGGACCGATGCGGTGATCGAGGCACCGAGACCGGTGGCGACGTCACCGGTGCCGCCCGAGGCCGGGTCTGCCGAAGCGACGACCGCCCCGGTCGAGTCGCGCAGCTCGAGGCGGATGTCGAGGTTCGCGCTCACCTCTGCCGGCGCCGCGGTGAGGTTCACCGTGCCGCCCGCCGTGACGAAGGAGAACGCGTCGAGGTCGGTGCGCGCCCCGATGATGCCGGTGGAATCGACGGCGGGGCCGGCCAGAGCGGTCGCGGCGCCGGCCGTGCCGCCGTGGTCGTCGCCCGCGAGCGGCGCGCCGTACGACGCGATGACGGCGAGGTCGTCCTGGGGCTGGTTCGCGCCGGCGTACTCGCCGCGGCTCCACTGCGTGATCGGCCGGTTGTAGCCGACGCCCATGATCGGTGCCCACGATCCGTGCCCGGAGTAGTAGCCGACTGATGCGGTGCCGTCGTGGCTGAGCCCGAGGTTGTGGCCGGCCTCGTGCGACGCGGCTTCGGAGATGCCCTTGGCACCCGAACCCGTGCCGCGCTGGAAGACCCATGCGGGTTGGTAGTAGGCGTGGCCGGGGGCGGCGTCGAAGGTGCCGACGTAAGCCACACCGCCACAGCTGCAGCTCGAGTAGATGGTGGTCGTGTTGGTGACGACGACGCGGGTGCCGAAGACGGTGTCGGCGGAGCCGGAGCGGTCGATCGCTGCCGCGCCGGGGTCCTCGGTGGTGACGTTCACGTCGAACGGCGCGTAGTCCTCGGCCACGCGTAGCCAGACGCTCTGCACGACCTCGCGTTCGGCGTTGGAGAACGTGGCCGGAGCGCCGTTCGTGTCGTACGCCCCGGCGTTGATCGGCAGTCCCGACGTGAAGCTGTCGTTCCAACCGGTGCCGCTGACGCTGTGACCGTCGAAGTCGAGGTAGATCGTGCGGCTCGCGCCCGGACGGCTCTGCAGCTCGAACGCCTGGGCCGGCGGGTACGGCGCGTCGAGCACCGGGTCGGCGGTGGGCACGGCCAGTGCGGCCTCTTCGACGACGAACAGCTGGCCGGAGCGGTCGGCCCACGTGGTCGGATCGGCCAGCAAGCGGTCGACCGTCGCCGCCGGCAGGTGGCGGTTGCGGTCGCGCAGTTCCTGGCGGCCACCGGCGAGGGTCACCGCCTGGGTGGCGGGCAGCGCCTCGTCGAAGATCTGGTCGATGCCCGGCGGTGAGTCGGCGGCCGTGGCGCCCGGTTCGGCACGGGCGAAGGTCGAGCCCGTCACGAGGACGGCGCCCGATCCGGCCACCGCCGCTACGACTACTGCTACTACGCCTCGACGCACCGGACGACACCACCTTCGTGCTCGTGCCGCACCCGCAGTCCGGTCACACTTCCCCGGTGTATCGGCGGTGATCAGGTCCGGCTGAAGCTTGATCTGCTCGGTCTGCGGACGCTACAGCACCTCGCCGGTGTAGGCGTGGCCACGTAGCAGGTTCTTCGCGTCGAACACGCGCCGCGAGTGGGAGGCGATCGTCGCCGGGGAGAACTCCGGGTGGTCGACGAGCACGACGACGACCTCGGCGCCGGCGAGCTCAGCCGCGTTGAAGGCCACCAGCGGGAAGCGCAGGCGCTCGGCGTTCACCTCGGCGATGTGGGGGTCGCAGAAGCGCACGTCGGCGCCGCTCGCCGCCAGCCGTTCGGCCACGACCAGGCTCGGGCTCTCCCGCCAGTCGCTGGTGCCCGCCTTGTACGCCAGGCCGAGCAGCAGCACTCTGGCGCCGTTCACGGCCAACCGGTCGCGGTTCAGCATCGCCGCCACGCGGTCGTGCACGTAGTCGGGCATGTGCTCGTTCACGTCGTTCGCGAGCTCCACGAACCGGAACGTGTGACCGAGGTGTCGCTTGACCCTCCAGGCCAGGTAGCTGGGGTCGATCGGCAGGCAGTGGCCGCCCACCCCCGGGCCGGGGGTGAACTTCATGAACCCGAACGGTTTGGTGGCGGCGGCGTCGATCGCCCGCCAGATGTCGACGCCGAGCTCGCGGGCGAACATCGCCATCTCGTTGACGAGGGCGATGTTCACGTGCCGGTAGGTGTTCTCGAGCAGCTTGACAAGCTCGGCCTCGGCCGGCGAGCCGACCGCCACGGTGGTGTCGACGAGCGTGGAGAAGAACGCGTCGACCGCCTGCAACGAGGTGTCGTCCACCCCGGAGACCACCTTCGGGGTGTTGACCAGCCCGTGGCGGGGGTTGCCGGGGTCGATCCGCTCCGGCGAGTAGCCGAGCGAGTACTCGCCTCGGGCCAGGCCGGACTCGGCCTCGAGGATCGGGGCGAGCAGCTCTTCGGTGGTGCCCGGGTACGTCGTGGACTCGAGCACCACACAGCTTCCTGGGCGCAGGTGCCGGCCCAGGTCGCGCCCGGCGGCCTCGATGTAGGTGAGGTCGGGCAGGCCGTCGCGCAGCGGTGTCGGCACGCTGATCACGGCCACGTCGAAGTCGGCCAGGTCGGCAGGGTCGGTGGTGGGCGTGTAGCCACCGGCGAGGGCCGCCGCGAGCTCGGTGTTGGTGACGTCGCCGACGTAGCTCTCGGCAGCGGCGAGCGACTTCACGCGCTCGGCGGACGCCTCGTAGCCGACCACGGTGAAACCCACCGCGCAGGCCCGCATCGCCACGGGCAGCCCGACGTAGCCCTGCCCGACGACGACCACCTTGGCGGAGCGGTCGGCGAGACGTGTCCGGAGGGTGTCGTGGACGGAGGCAGACATGGCGCTCCAGGCTACGTTCTCGGCGATGACACACAAGCTCGAGGTGGATGCAGACCCGGCCGAGCTCGGCCTCGACGCCGGTCGACTCGGGCGGGTCGACGCGTTCTTCCGCCGCTACGTCGACGACGGGCTGCTGCCCGGATGGCTCATCGCCGTCATGCGCGACGGCAGGCTCGGACACCTGTCCACCTATGGCTGGCGCGACGTCGAGACGCGCGATGCCGTCACCACCGACACGGTCTGGCGGATCTACTCGATGACCAAGCCGATCACGACCGTGGCCGCGCTGATGCTGTGGGAGGAGGGGGCGTTCGAGCTGAAGGATCCGGTGAGCCGGTTCATCCCGGCCTTCGGCGATTTGAAGGTGTGGCGGGCGGGTTCGGTGACCAACCCGGTGCTCGACCCGCTCACCGAGGAGATGGCGATCTGGCACCTGATGACGCACACGTCAGGGCTGACGTACGGCTTCATGTTCGCCCACTCGGTCGACGAGCTGTACCGCCGCGCGGGGTTCGAGTGGGGGGTGCCACCCTCGACCGACCTCGCCGGCGTCGTCGACACGCTCGCCGGGTTGCCGCTGCTGTTCCAGCCCGGCGCGGAGTGGAACTACTCGATGGCCACCGACGTGCTCGGCCGTGTGGTGGAGGTCGCTGCCGGCGCGCCGCTCGACGAGGTGTTGCGCACGCGGGTGCTGGAGCCGCTCGGGATGCACGAGACCGGCTTCTCCGTGCCGGCGGAGTCGGCCGATCGCCTCGTGTCGCTGTACGGACCCCATCCGGCGACGAAGCAGGCCGTGAAGCTCGATCAGTTCGGCAAGGCGGCGTTGCGGCCCCCCGCCGCGCTGCTCGGTGGCGGTGGTCTGGTATCGACCGCGGCCGACTACCTGCGCTTCGCCGAGATGCTCCGCCGTCGTGGCGAGCTCGACGGCACCCGGTTGCTGTCGCCACGCACGGTCGAGTACATGGCCTCCAACCACCTCCCCGGCGGGGCTGATCTCACCGAGTTCGGCAGGCCGCTGTTCTCCGAGACGACCTTCGACGGCGTCGGCTTCGGTCTCGGCGTGAGCGTCACCGTCGACCCCGTCGCGGCCAAGGTGCCGGGCTCCGTCGGCGACTTCGGGTGGGGCGGCGCGGCGAGCACGACGTTCTGGGTCGACCCGGTGGAGGACATGACCGTGTTGATGATGACCCAGCTGCTGCCGTCGTCCACCCACCCCCTGCGCAGCCAGCTGAAGCAGCTCGTGCACCAAGCCCTCGTCGACTGACGGCGCGCGTTCAGTCCGCCGGCGGGGGCTCGCCGGCTTCCGTCTCGAAGGTGACCTCGATGCGCTGGTCTCCGAGACGCTGCTGCGCGGCGGCGGCGCCGGCGAGCGCCTCGCGGTCGGCCGGCGTGGCCGCGCTGGTGAACAGCGAACGAGGCCAGAGACCGCGATGAGCGACGACGTTGACCTCGGCGCAGAACACGAAGAGCTGGGCGACGAGGTACAACCAGCTGAGCAGGCCGATCACCACTGCGAAGGTGCCATATGTGTCGACGGCGCCTTTGACGGTGCGGTCGACGTACCAGCGTCCGACCTCCTGCAGCAGCAGGTAGCCGACTGCTCCCACCGCGGCGCCCGGCACCAGGGCCCGCCACGGTGGCTTGCCGACGGTGAGTGCGTAGAACGCGACGAGGAACAACAAGAAGTTGACGACCAGCGCGAGCGCGATGCCGCCGATCCTCGCCGCCCCGGCGACGCCGGGGATGAGCGGGACGAGCTGGGAAGCGGCCGTGCTGGCGATGAACACCAGGCCCATCGCGCCGAGCAGGGCGAGCGAGCGGGCTCGCTTCGCGAACCAGTTCGGCTCGTCCATCCGCGGGACGTTCCACACCGCGTTCATCGCCTCCTGCGCGGCGAGCATGCACCTCAATCCGGCGTAGATCGCGAGGGCGACCCCGACCACCAGAGCGGGCACGCTGCCCTCCAACGCGTTCACCCCACCGGCGAGCTGGCTGCCGATGATCGGGATCTCGGCGAGGATCGAGTCCTGCAGCTCGGCGGCGTCCTGCTCGCTGACCACGAAGCTGACGATCGTCGTGACCGCGAGCAGCAGCGGGAAGAGCGAGAAGAACCCGAAGTAGGCGATCAGCGCGGCCTGACGCCCGGCGCGGTCGTCGCCGAACTTCTTCACCACCCCGACCGTGAAGGCCAGCGGCGTGTGGCGCTGCTGCCACGTGTCGAGGCGCTCCTTCCACGTCGCGACGAAGCCGGCTGCCATCGCGGCGATGCTCGCGCGTCGCGAACCGGGGTCAGTTCACCTGGCGGGAGCGGCCCGACCAGTACGGCTCACGCAGCTTGAACTTCTGCAGCTTGCCGGTGGCCGTGCGGGCGAGCGATTCGCGCAGCTCGACCTGTTTCGGGCACTTGTAGCCGGCGAGCCTGGTGCGCGCGTAGGCGATCACGTCGGCCTCGGTGAGCGTGCTCCCGGGCACGGTCACCACCAGGGCCATCACGAGCTCACCCCACTTCTCGTCGGGGACGCCGATCACGGCGACCTCGACGACGTCGGGATGGCTGAAGATGGCGTCTTCGACCTCGATCGAGGAGACGTTCTCGCCTCCGGTCACGATGACGTCCTTCTTGCGGTCGCTGATCGTCAAGAGGCGTGCGTCGCCGGCCGCGCCGAGGGCGTCGATCGAGCCCCCGTCGCCGGTGTGGAACCAGTCCGGGCCGTCCGGGTCGTCGGCGGCGGGGTGGATGGCTTCGCGCGTCGACTCGGGTTGGGCCCAGTAGCCGTCCATCACCACGTTGCCGCGAGCCAGCACCTCGCCGTCGGGCGAGATGCGCAACTCGATGCCGACCGCCGGCCCCCCGGCCGGGGACAGCGCCTGGGCGCGCTCGGCCGGCGACAGCGGATCGAGCTCGGCTCGGCACCTGTTCATCGTCAGCAACGGAGACGTCTCGGTGAGGCCGTAGATCTGCGCGAACTCCCATCCGAGCTCGGTTTCGACCCGTTCGATGGTGCGTGTCGGCGGCGGCGCGCCGGCGACGACGATGCGTACCGCACCCCTCCCGGGAATCGGGCCTTCCCAGTCGGTGGCCGCATCGAGGATCGCGTTGACGACGGCCGGTGCCGCGCAGAGCATCGTCACCGAGTGCGCCGCCACGCGTCGCAGGATCTCGGCGCCGTCGATCTTGCGTAGCACGACGTGCATGCCGCCCATCGCCGTGACCGCGTACACCATCCCCCACCCGTTGCAGTGGAACTGGGGCAGCGTGTGCAGGTACACGTCGCGGTCGGACACGCCCATGTGCCACCCGAAGGTGGTGGAGTTGATCCACAGGTTGCGGTGGGTGAGCTGCACCCCCTTCGGCCGAGCGGTGGTGCCGCTCGTGTAGTTGATCGTCGCCGTGGCGTCCTCGTCGGGGATCCACGGGCGGGGTTGCACTCCCGGGCGCAACAGCTCGGCGTCGCTCTCGGCGCCGATCACGAAGCGGCGCTCGCAGCGCACGTCGGCGAGCGCCTCGTCGAGCTCGGGGTCGACGAGCAGCACCCTCGCGCCGGAGTGCTCCACGATGTAGCGCACCTCCTCGGCGACGAGGCGGAAGTTCACCGGTACGAGGATGCGACCAGAACCGCTCACCCCGAACAGGCTGGTGAGCAACCTGGCCGAGTTGTGACTGACCATCGCCACCCGCTCGCCGACACCGATGCCGAGCGCGTCGAGCCCGGCCGCCTGGGCGCGGGCGCGGTCCGCGATCTCGCCGTAGGTGAGCGAGCCCCACGACTCCGCGGGCTGGTCGGGCTCGTCGATCACACCGATCCGCCGCGCGTACAGCTGCTCGGCGCGGCGCAGGTGGTCGTTGATCGTCAGCGGCACCTTCACGCGCGGGAGCGTAGATCGCACCCGCGCGGCAACCACCATGCAACACTGCGGCGATATGCCGCTCGGTCATGGGTAAAGGTCGGCGCCATACGGGCCGATTGCCTGACCAGAACGCCGGATGAGAGCGGCGTCTCCCGAACACGTGAGGTCTCGATGCACGACACGTCAAGCCGCCAGCCTCAGCCTGCCGCCGGCCGCCCGCGCCGCGCCGGTTTGGTGGTGCTCGTCGCCGCGGCGCTCCTCGCTGCGGCCTGCAGCGGCGACGACGGGGGCAGCCCGGGCAGCGAGCCCGACGACTCGTCGCCGACGACCGAGTCCGGCCCCGACACCGGTGCGCCCGGCGACTCGTCGGCTCCGGGCACCGACGCCCCGGCGAGTGAGACGCTCACCGTCGGCGTGGTGATGCCCGACATCGGCTCCTTCGCCCGGTTCGCCTCGGCGCAGTCTGCGGCCGTGGCGCTCGCGGCGAGCGACATCAACGACGCAGGTGGTGTGCTCGGCCACGACGTCGAGGTGCTGGCGTTGCCCCAACGACTGGGTGAGGGGATCGACGTCGCGATCGACGAGCTGGCCGCGGCCGGAGTGCGCGCCTTCGTCGGCCCCGCGTTGTCGGTCGACACCGCCGACGCGACGCGCTTCCTCGTCGACCGGGACATGTTCGCCTGCTCGGCGTCGTCAACGCGCCCCGGGCTGGTGCAGCCCGGCCACCTGGCGAGGACCGCCCTCGACGACCGGCTGGTGGCCACGAACGCCGCGCACTACGTGCGCGATCGGCTGTCCGACCCCGAAGATCCGCCCACCGTGGCCGTGCTCCACCGCGACGACGACTACGGCACCGGCATCGCGGCAGTTCTGCGATCCGTGCTCGAGTACGAGGACATCGCCGTGACCACCGTCTCGTACCGCTCCGAGGCGAACCTGTTCGCGGAGCAGGTGGCCGAGGTCCGTCAGGCCGCCGCCGACCTGGTGGTGGTGGTGTCGCTCGGCGAAGGCCTGAACGCGGTGCGCGAGCTGCTCGCCGCCGGCGTCGACCCGGCGACGATCGTCGGCCTCGACGGCCTCGGCACGCCTCGCCTCGCCGAACAGGTGTCGGCGAGCGATCCCACCGCGGCCGACGGCATCACCGTCATCGGCACGAGCGGCGACCTCGCGTTCATGTCCCGGCTCGCCACCAGCGCCGATGCCCAGGTGCTCTACGGCGCGCAGGCGTACGACTGCGCGATCTCGGTCGCCCTCGCGGCCGAAGCCGTCGGCGGGCGTACGGATCCGTTGGTGTTCGCCGAGGCGATGGCCGACGTGACGACCGGTGGCGAGCCCTGCACCACCTACGCCGACTGCCTGGCCAAGCTGCGCGCCGGCGACGACATCGACTACGACGGCCCGAGCGGCCCGCTGGAGCTCGGCTCCGACGGCCAGCCCGGCGGGGGCCGGTTCATCATCGCCTCCGTGCAGGACGGCCAGCTCACCCAGTTGGAGTCAAACCGTGTGGTGGTGGCCGACATCCTGGCCGATGCCGCGGCACGCCTCGCCCTGCAGGAGGGGCAGTTCACCGCCGCCCTCCAGAGTGACCTGCGCCTGCTCGGCTACTACACCGGCGAGGTCGACGGCATCGCCAGCACCGAGCTGGCCGATGCGATCTCCCAATTCCAGGCCGACGAGGGGCTGCCGGCGACCGGCGTCGCCGACGACGCCACTATCGCGGCGATCGCCGAGCGCGTCGGCACCCGCAAGTCGGCGACACTGCTCGCCACCGCCGAGCTGCAGTGGGAGATGCAGCAGCTCGGCTTCTACGACGGCCCGGTCGACGGCATCTACCGCCCGGCGCTGGCCGACGCGGTGAGGGCGTTGCAGGCCAGCCTCGGTGTGCCCGAGACCGGTCTGCTCGACGTGGCCACGGTACGCGCGGCGTTCGCGGCCGGGCTCCTCGCCCAACCCGCGCCGCCCGCCACCACGGTGCCGCCGGGCACCACCGCCCCGCCGGCCACGCAGCCGCCGCAGACCAGCGCGCCGCCCGAGACGGCGCCGCCGGCAACCCAGCCGCCGGTGACCCAGCCGCCGGAGACGTCCGTACTGGACGTGATCGCGGCCACACCGGAGCTGTCCGCGTTCGCCGCGGTGCTGGAGATGCCGGAGCTCGCTGCATTGAGGGACGAGCTCGCCGACATGACGCACCGGTTCACCGTGTTCGCGCCGTCCAACACCGCCCTCGAGCAACTCGGCGACGGCGGCCTCGACCCGGCGACGGTCGAGCGCGTGGTGCGCTTCCACGTGCTGCGGGGAGCCTTCGCTCTCGGCGACCTGGTCTCCGGTGACTACGCGACGTTGCTCGACGGTCAGTACGTGAACGTCGACGTCGCCGGCGGCGCGGTGTCGATCGGCGGGGTCGGGGTCGAGTCGGGCGACGTCGAGGCGGACAACGGGGTCGTCCACGTGCTCGGCGGGGTGCTCGTGGCTCCGTCCCCGTAGGGCCGGTCATGCGGCAGGGGCGATACCCTGCCCGATCAACATGAACGAACCCGTATCCCGCCAGGGTGCGCCGCGCGGACGTCGCCGGCAGACCCGCGGCCAGGGCGCCCCAAGGCGCCGTCTCGAGGAGCCCGTCGGCTCCAGCCGTCCGATCACCACCGTCACCGCTCTACCCCCCGTCGACACACCGACCGGATTCGCCGATCTCGGCGTGCCCGCTGACGTCGACGCCGGGCTCGCCGCGGCCGGCTTCGCCGCCCCGTTCGCGATCCAGACCGAGGCGATCCCCGTCGCCCTCGAGGGTCGTGACGTGTGCGGGCGGGCCAAGACCGGCTCGGGCAAGACGCTCGCGTTCGGCGTGCCGATGCTCGCCCGGATGAGTGAGCGCGCCGCGCCGCGCCGGCCCCTCGGGCTGGTGCTCGTGCCGACGCGTGAGCTCGCCCTGCAGGTGGCCGAGGTGCTCGAGCCGATCGCTGCCCACACCGGGCGCAAGGTGCTCGCGGTGTACGGCGGCGCCAGCCGCCATCAACAGATCGAGCACCTCGACCGCGGGGTGGAGCTCGTCGTCGCCACCCCGCTACGGCTGATCGACCTGTTGAAGGCAGGCGAGGTCGACGTCTCCGAGGTCGAGGTGATGGTGCTCGACGAGGCCGACCGCATGGCCGACGACGGGTTCACCCCCCAGGTCGAGTGGATCCTGCGCCACTGCACCGGGCGCAACCAGACGATGCTCTTCTCCGCCACCCTCGACGGCGACGTCGGCCACCTGATCCGCCACTACCTGAAGGACCCGGTCGAGGTGGCCGTCGACTCGGCGACGGACACCGTCGGCACGATGCACCACCTGTGGCTCGCCGTGCACCACATGGACAAGGTGCGGGTGGTGGCGTCGATCGCCGCGGGTACCACGAGGACGGTCGTCTTCTGCCAGACGAAGCGCGTCTGCGACCGGGTCGAGCACCAGCTGCTCGAGCTCGGCGTCGACGCCGCGGCGATCCACGGCGATCTTCCCCAGGCCGCGCGCGAGCGCGCGATGCGCCGCTTCGCCGAGGGCCACCTCTCGATCCTCGTCGCCACCGACGTCGCCGCGCGCGGCATCGACATCGACGACATCGGGGTCGTCGTGCACTTCGAGCCGGCGAAGGACTCGAAGGACTACCTCCATCGCTCCGGGCGCACCGCACGGGCCGGTCGCGACGGCTGGGCGGTGACGCTCGTCGAGTACAACCAGCACACTGCGATGCGCATCCTGCAGCGCACGCTGCGGCTGCCGATGACCGAGCCGATCGAGGTGTTCAGCAACAACCCCAAGCTGCGCCACCTCCCCGACTTCGGCGACGAGGCCGCGGCCACCTGAGGCCCCGCTCGGGCTACCTTCGACGCGTCATGTCCCGGCGTCGACGGCTGCCTGCGGCCGTAACCCTTGCGGTGCTCTCGGCCTGCGCCGCCTGTAGTTCCTCCTCGGATGGTTCCTCCTCGGACGGTACGCCTTCGCCCACCACTGCGTTCGCAGCCGGGTCGTCCACGACGGTGGCGGACGACGAGGCGGTGACAGGTCCCGCGCAACCCGCTCCGATCTCGATCGAGGTCACGTTCGACGACGGCGCGGAGACGCTGACCTCGGCGATCGCGGTCGGGTCGGAGCTGCGCGCCGAGCAGGCCGCGGCCACCTACCCCGAAGCCGCGTTCTTCTGCTCGGGCGAGTCGTTCAGCCCGGGGAGCTGTTCGCCGTGAAGATCGACCACTCTTCGACAGCCACGGCATCCGCGCCAGCGTCAGCGGCGGCGAGCGAGCTGTTGGCGGTCGAGGTGGTTTCGACCGAGCCGGTCGACGGCGCGGGGACGTTCCCGGCGGAGGTGTTCGTATTGCTCGCAGGTGGCACCTCGCTCGAGCTGCCGGCGGCCGAGCTCGTCGTGGCGGACGACTTGGTGAGCGGCTCGTTCCACGGCGTCAGCGCTGCGGGGGTGCAACTGGACGCCACGTTCAGCTGTGCTTAGCGCCAGACTGCTCCCGTGACAGGCGGAACCACCGCTCTCGGCACCCGTGTGGACCTCGACGGCGTGACCAAGCGCTACGTCGTCGGCGAGGTCACCGTCGATGCCCTGGTCGACGTGAACATGCACGTGGACGAGTCTGCGTTCGTGGTCATCCTCGGCCCGTCCGGGTGCGGCAAGACGACGTTGCTCAACATGATCGGGGGCCTCGATACGGCCACGAGCGGGCGGGTGGTGGTCGCCGGCAGGGAGCTGACGGCGATGTCGCGGGCAGAGCGGTTCGCGTTCCGCCGACGGTCGGTCAGCTTCATCTTCCAGACCTTCAACCTGCTGCCGGGGCTCACCGCGCGGGAGAACGTCCACTTCGGCGCGGACGTGGCCGGCAGGAACGATGCCGCCCGGCGGGCCGAGAGCGCCCTCGCCGACGTCGGGCTCGACGCGCGGCTCGACCACTTCCCGCACCAGCTCTCCGGGGGCGAGCAGCAGCGCGTGGCGATCGCCCGCGCGCTCGCCACCGGCAACCCGATCCTGCTCGCCGACGAGCCCACCGGCGAGCTCGACTTCCGCACGGGTGTCCAGATCCTGGAGCTGCTTCGTGCCCAGGCCGACGCCGGGCTGACCGTGCTCGTCGTCACCCACAACCGCGAGATCTCCCGCGTCGCCGACAGGGTCGTCGAGCTGTCGAGCGGGCGCATCGTGCACGACGGCCCACCGCTCGGCGGGCGTGCCGCCGTGCGCGACCTGCAGTGGTGAGCCGTTGGCCGGATCACGCTCGCTCTTCGTCCGCTGGTCGCTGCGCGACCTTCGCCAGCGCTGGTTGAGCGTCGTCGCGATCGCGCTGGTGATCGCGATCGGCACCGGCGTCTACGCCGGGTTGAACTCCACCGGCACCTGGCGGCGGATGTCCTACGACGCCAGCTTCGCCGCGCTTTCGTTCCGCGACCTGCGGGTGGAGCTCGGCTCGGGCACCACCGCGCCGTCAGGCACGTTGCGCGGGGCCCTCGCCGACCTGGAGGACGAGGGAACGGTGGTGGCCGCGCAGGAGCGTCTCGTCGTCGACACCCAGCTCGACGCCTCGACCAGCGAGGCGCTCGTGTTGGTGCCCGGGCAGCTGATCGGTCAAGACCTGGGCACCGACGCGGCGGACGTGGACCGTCTGCACCTGGCCGAGGGTCGGCTACCTGTTCCCGGCGCGGACGTGGTCGAGGTGGTGCTGGAGCAGAAGCTCGCCGACCACCACGGCCTGGGGGTGGAGGGCGAGGCGACCCTCGCCGGCGGGGCAGAGGTGCGCTACGTGGGCCACGGCATGCTCGCGGAGCACTTCTGGGTGACCGGTGGGCCGACCGTCTCGTTGATGCCTGGCGGCTTCGCGATCGTGTACGCCGAGCTAGCCGACGTGCAACGCCTGGCGGGGCTCGACGGCCAGGTGAACCAGCTCGTCGTCCGCCTCGCCGAGGGGGTCGACGCGGACGAGGCCGCCTCCCGGCTGGAGCAAGCGGTCGAGGCGTTGAGCGGCGTCAGCGCCACCGTGCTCTCCCGTCAGGACGAGGACGGGTACCGCCTGCTCTACGACGACATCGAGGGCGACCAGAAGATCTACAACGTGCTCTCGCTGCTGGTGCTGCTCGCGGCGAGCCTCGCGGCGTTCAACCTGATCGGGCGCATCGTCGACGCGGAGCGACGCGAGATCGGGGTGCAGATGGCCCTCGGCGTGTCGCCGGCCAGGATCGCCGTGCGCCCGCTGCTCGTCGCGGCCGAGATCGCTCTCGCCGGAGTGGTGCTCGGCCTCGCCGTCGGCTGGGCGATCAGCGCCGCGGTCAGCGGCGTGATGTCGTCGCTGCTGCCGCTGCCGGAGTGGCGTGACCCCTTCCAGTTCGGGGTCTTCGCGCTGGCGGCGTTGCTCGGCTTCGTCGTGCCGTTCTTCGCGTCGGCCCTTCCCGTGCGGCGCGCGGTGCGCGTCGAACCGGTCGAGGCCATCCGCACCGCGCACGTCGCCGTGCAGGGCCGCGCCGTCGCCCGGTTGCTGCGGGTGCTGCACGTGCCGGGCAACAGCATGGCCCAGCTCCCGGTGCGCAACGTGCTGCGCGCTCCGCGGCGCACGCTGCTCACGGCGCTCGGCGTCGGCGCGGCGATCGCCGTGCTCGTCGGCGTGCTCGGCATGGTCGACAGCCTGCGCACCACGATCAGCCACGGCGAACGCGAGCTGCTGCAGGACGTACCCGAGCGCGTCTCCGTACAGCTCGACGGGTTCCGCCTCGTCGACTCGGCCGAGGTGCGGGCGGTCGTCGACTCACCCCTCGTCGCGAGCGCCGACCCGCTGCTCCAGGTGGGTGGCCAGGTGCGTGCGGCCGGCGAGGAGGAGGCGGCGGGGCTCGACCTGATCGTCACCGTGCTCGACATCGGTGAGGCGGCGTGGACACCGACGATCGTCGACGGCGCGGCGCGCTCGGACGGCAGCGGCCCGCCCGGGATCGTGCTCGCCCGCAAGATGGCCGACGACCTCGGCGTCGAAGTCGGCGACGCGGTCGTGCTGCGCCATCCGTCTGCGGGGTCGGCGGGCTTCGAGACGACGGAGACCGAACTGGCCGTGGTCGGGCTCCACCCGAGCCCGCTGCGCTCGCTCTCCTACATGGACGCGGGCGAGGTGGCCACCTTCGGCCTGGCCGGTGTGACCAACGCGGTCGACGTGCTGCCGGCGCCCGGCGTCTCGCTGGACGAGCTGCGCCGGGCGATGTTCGAGACCCCGGGTGTGGCGTCGGCACAGCCCGTGGCCGAGATCACCGAGCTGTTCGGCGAGATGCTCGAACAGGTGCTCGGCTTCCTCGCGATCGCCGGCGCAGCCGTGCTCGCGCTGGCGCTGCTGATCGCGTTCAACTCCACCAGCATCGCCGTCGATGAGCGCACCCGTGAGCACGCCACCCTGTTCGCGTTCGGCCTCCCGGTGCGCTCGGTCGTCGCCCTGATCGCCGCGGAGAGCCTGATCGTCGGCGTCGCCTCGACCCTTGTCGGCATCGGGCTCGGGTACGGGCTGGTGCGCTGGATGGTCGGGTCGCTGATCTCCGAGACGGTGCCCGAGCTCGGCTTCGTCGTCGATCTGCACCCGGTGACGCTGCTCGTCGCCCTGCTCGTCGGCGTCGTGGCGGTGGGTCTCACCCCCGTGCTGCTCGCGCGGCGGCTCTCCCGGATGAAGATCCCCGACGCGCTGCGCGTGATGGAGTGAGCCCGCTCGCTCAGGTGGTCGGGCGCATCTCCACCACCCACGTGTCACCCGCCTGATCGAGGACTTCCACCTGCCATCCGACGCCGCTCCAGCGCTCGCCCGGCTGCAGCAGGTCGGTGAACGGCGTGCCCCCGACGAGCGGTTGCTGGGAGCGCTCGGTAGGCCCGCAGCGCTCGCTCTCGCCCCGCCCGCAGGAGGGGCCGTCGAGCGAGACCAGGTGCACGGCGACCCCGCTCGCGGGCAGGTGGTCGTTCGCCTCCTGGTCGGCGAGGACCTCGACGGTGAGCAGGCTGTCGCTGTCCACGCCGACTACGCCGGCGCGCATCCCCTCCGCTGACGAGCTGGGCTCGAGCCGCAGCACGCCACCGTTGCCGCTGACCACCGACACGTCGGCGAGGGGCAGCCAACCCGCCGCGATGCGGTTGACGGCGAGGGTGCCCGGGGCGTGTCTTCGCGCGGGGTCCGTGTCGCGGGGTGCGGCGCTGTTGCTCATCACGTCGAGCGCGCTCGCGTAGACGTGGCCCGTGTCGTCGATCGTGTCGTCGATCGTGTCGTCGATCGTGTCGTCCGCGCTGTCCGTGCTGCCCGTGCTGTCCGCGCTGTGCGGCCACCCGAGGGCGTGGCCGAGCTCGTGCTCGATCAGGTCGACGGCGGCGATCTCGCCCCAGTCGGGGTGGAAGTCGCTGGCGCCGACGTACACGATCCGGCGCGTCGTGGCCGCCGGGCATGGCAGTGCCGGGCAACCGGCGCCGGGTGAGCCGAACCCACCAGAGCTCGTCGCCTGGTGCTCCGCGTCGGCGACGGCGATCACGCCGCGGGCTGCCGGGTCGGCGCTGTCGAGGGCGCGAGCCGAGCACTGCTCGGGCCCGTCGCTCGGGCCGAGGCGGATCTCGCCCCCGGGGGTGAACCGGGGTTCGTACGCACCTGCCGAGAGCTGTTCGAAGTAGGGCCGAACGTGTTCTTCGAGCTCGGCGGCGACGCCGTCGGCGGTGAGCGTCAGGCGCAGGGCGAGTCCCGCGTACGGCCAGGCGGTGGTGTCCGCCGGTACCTGGCAGACCCACACCTGCCAGTCGTCCTCCCCCTCGGCGAGCAGGCGGAAGTCCGCGGTGGCGGCCACCAACTCGGCGAGTGCCGCCGGTGCCGAGTCCTGCGCGCTCGGCAGCTCCGGTGTTTGCGCGTCGTCGCCTCCGTCGCCGGCCGGCCCGCAGGCCGTGAGCACACCCACCGCGACCACCGTGAGCGCGCGGGCAACCATCGACAGCGGTGGACGCGACACGCTTGGATTCTCGCAGAGCGCCCGGCGGCGACTCGCGCGGCCCTTGCGGGCATGCCGTCGTGTCTGGTCGAGGGGCGTTCCAGGCGCTGTTACGGTGGCGCCACCCGGCGGGGGCGTCGGGTGGTTCGTCCTAGGGGTGGACCTCAAAGTGTTTGGAGGTGAGCGATGTCTCGACGTCCGTGGGCCCTCCTCGCCGCCGCCGCCACCGTCGTGTCGATAGGCACGATCGCGGCGGGGGGCGGCGCAGTGCAGGCCCAGTCCGATTCGGTGCAATGCGTCACGCCCGATGGTCCGCAAGGCCCCGACGGTCCCGCGGGTCCCGCGGGTCCGCAAGGGCCGACAGGTCCGCAGGGCCCGCAGGGTCCCCCAGGACCGCCAGGCCCGGAGGGGCCCGCGTGGTGGGATGTCCCTTCCGGTCCGTCACGGCTCGTGCACGCGAGCGATGCCCCCGACTGTGCGACCCTCGTCGGGATCTGCATCGTGAGCGAGCCCGGCGCCGCCGGCGCGGAGGGGCCAGAAGGGCCGATGGGTCCGACGGGGCCGACGGGGCCGATCGGGCCGCCAGGCCCGCCAGGCCCGCCAGGCCCGCCAGGTGACGGGCCCAACGACACGGATCAAGGTCCGTCCAGGACGGTCCATCCGGCGCAGCAGTCCGGTTGTGAGAGCTACCCCGACGAGTGCGTCGCCACGGTCACCGGCCCCGACGGCGCCGAGGGGCCCGAGGGTCCTGCCGGCCCGCCAGGTCCACAAGGCCCGCCAGGGCCGCCAGGGCCGCAGGGCCCCCCTGGCCCGCAGGGTCCGTCGTGGCCCGAGCAGCCGCCCGGCGGACCGTCGAGGACGGTCCACGGCCTGGTCGACGCGGTCGAGCCCGCCGACGTCTTGTTGACGTTCCCGGGAACCTGTGTCGAGTCGATCTCGCCGACGACGGTGCCCCAGACCACGCTCGCCCCGACGACCACCGTCACCGGTGGGTCCGGTGGCCAGTTGCCCTCGGTCGGTTCCGATTCCAGCCCCGCGCTGGCGATCGGCGCCCTCTTGGTGCTGGCCGGCGCGAGCGCGGTGGTGGTGAGCTGGCGGCGTAGGCCGACCAGCGCCTAGCAAGTCCCGTTCTCGGTCGGATCTGTGACGCATAGCGCGACAGATCCGACCGAGAACGCCGTATGTTGCGCGCGTGGACCCGTCTGAACCAGCGCGCCGGCGCCGCTACGGCTGGCTCGACTGGGCCGTGCGCTTCCGGCCGTCGGCGGGCGAGCAGGCGGGACCCTCCGCGACGCTGCCGATGTCCGGGCTGGGGCGGCCGGTGTCGCTCGCGGCGCGAGCGATACCGGTGGTGATGGTCGTCGTCGGGATCGCCGTCGCCGTACCTTCGGCGGTCTGGGCCGAGCGACCCTCGGGCGAGGGCCTCGGTTCGTTCGGTGTGGAGGCCGGGGCAGCCGTGTGGTTCGCCGGGGCGGTGACCCTCGGCGTCAGGCGGGCGACGACCGTGCGACGCGCGCTGCTCATCCTGCTGACGGCCTTGCTCGGCGCGGTGCTCGTCGTCATCGCGCTCGTCCTCGACTGGAGCGGCGCCGCGCTCACGCTGGCGATGGAGTTCGGCGTCGGGGCGTTGGCGGTGCTGGTGATCGACGTCATCGTGGTCGGCAGGCTGCAGCCGGGGTTGGAACGGATCGCTCGGGATGCCGAGACCGCGAGCGTCGAGGTCCGCCTGCGCCGCTCATGGATGCCGGTCGAGCTGCGGATCGACCACGACTCGCAATCTTCGGCGTGACGACGCGGCAGTGGCTCAGGCCGTGAGCCAGGAAGCGCGGCGCGCCTCGTAGGCGTCGATCGCGTCGGCGTGCGTGAGCGTGATGCCGATGTCGTCGAGGCCTTCGAGGAACCGCTGCCGAGTCGGCGCGTCCATCGGGAACGGCTCGACCAGCCCGATCGCGGGCACCTCGACGACCAGGCGCTCGACGTCGACGACGATCGTCGTACGCGGGTCGGCGTCGATCGCATCCCAGATCCGCTCCACCGCAGCCGTCGCCAGGACCACCGGCACGAGGCCGTTCTTGGTGCAGTTGTTGAAGAAGATGTCGCTGAAGCTCGGCGCGATGACGGCGTCGAAGCCGCCTTGCTGGATCGCCCACACCGCGTGCTCCCGGCTGGAGCCGACCCCGAACGCCGCCCCGGCGACGAGCATGCTCGCCCCGGCGAAGCGCTCGTCGTTCATCACGAAGTTGCGGTCGTCACGCCACGACGAGAAGAGGCCCTGCTCGAAGCCGGTGCGCTCGACGCGCTTCAGCCACTCGGCGGGAATGATCTGGTCGGTGTCGACGTCGCTGCGACGCAGCGGTAGGCCCGTGCCGGTCAGGACGCGTGCGGCTCTCATCTCAGATCCTCCGGGGTGGCGAAGTGGCCGGCGACCGCGGTGGCGGCGGCGACGGCCGGGGACACGAGGTGGGTGCGCCCGCCGCGCCCTTGGCGGCCTTCGAAGTTGCGGTTGCTGGTGCTCGCCGACCTCTCGCCGGGGGCCAGCTTGTCGGGGTTCATCGCGAGGCACATCGAGCAACCCGGCTCGCGCCACTCGACACCGGCGGCGACGAAGACGCGGTCGAGCCCCTCGGCCTCGGCCTGCGCCTTCACCGCGTGGCTGCCGGGGACGACCATCGCCCGCTTCACCGTCGCCCTCCGGCCGTCGAGCACCGCGGCCGCGGCACGCAGGTCTTCGATGCGGCTGTTGGTGCACGAGCCGATGAAGACGGTGTCGACGGCGATCTCGCGGATGCGGGTGCCGGCGGTGAGGCCCATGTACTCGAGTGCCCTCGCAACCGCGTCGCGGCTCGTCGGATCGGCGGCGTCGTCGGGGGAGGGCACGGCCGCGTCGATCGGGGCCACCTGGGCGGGGTTCGTCCCCCACGACACGTGTGGGGAGAGCAACGTGGCGTCGATGCGCACCTCGGCATCCCATGCGGCGGAGTCGTCGGTGTGCAGCGTGCGCCAGTCTGCGAGAGCGGCTTCCCACGCGGCGCCCTGCGGGGCGTGGGCGCGGCCTTCCAGGTAGGCGAACGTGGTGTCGTCGGGGGCGATCATCCCCGCGCGCGCCCCGGCCTCGATCGACATGTTGCACACCGTCATCCGTCCCTCCATCGAAAGCGCCTGGATGGCGGACCCGCGGTATTCGATGACGTGGCCGATGCCGCCGCCGGTACCGATGCGCCCGATGACCGCGAGGATGATGTCCTTCGCCGTCACCCCGGCGGCAAGCTCGCCGTCGACGTCGATTGCCATCCACTTCGGGCGGCTCTGCGGCAGGGTCTGGGTGGCCAGCACGTGCTCGACCTCGCTGGTGCCGATGCCGAAGGCAAGCGCGCCGAACGCCCCGTGGGTGGCGGTGTGGCTGTCGCCGCAGACGATCGTCATCCCCGGCAGGGTGCGGCCCTGCTCGGGGCCGATGACGTGCACGATGCCCTGGCCGGGGTCGCCCATCGGGTACGAGGTGATCCCGAACTCGGCGGTGTTGGCCCGCAGCACGTCGACCTGCTTGGCCGAGATCGGATCCGCGATCGGCAGGTGGATGTCCTGCGTCGGCACGTTGTGGTCCTCGGTGGCGACGGTGAGCTCCGGGCGCCGCACCCGCCGGCCGCTCATCCGCAGGCCGTCGAACGCCTGCGGGCTGGTCACCTCGTGCACGAGGTGGAGATCGATGTAGAGCAGGTCGGGCTCGCCGGGGGCGGAATGCACCACGTGGCGGTCCCAGACCTTCTGCGGCAGGGTCACACCTGGCATATGTCGTCTCACTCTCTGGGATAGACTTCCTGAGATATGGAAAGCGTATCCGGTGTCGGCGTGCTCGACAAGGCGGTGGCCGTGCTGCGGGCCGTCGCCGCAGGCCCGCTCTCGTTGAACGATCTCGCGCACACGTCCGGGCTGCCCCGGGCCACCGCCCACCGCCTGGCGTCGGCGCTCGAGGACCACGGTCTCGTGCGGCGCGACGGCGCCGGTCGCTTCTGCCTCGGGCTCGGGCTGATCGGCCTCGGCCGGTCGGCAGCCGAGGGGTTCGCGCTGGCCGAGGCCGCGCGTCCCGTCCTCACCGCACTGCGCGACGCGACGGGCGAGGGTGTGCAGCTCTTCGTGCGCGAGGCCGACGCGCGCCGCTGCGTCGTCTCCCTGCAGGCGCTGCACGGCCTGCGCTGGATCGTGCCCGAGGGGGCGCTGCTGCCGCTCGCCGCCGGCTCCGCCGGTCACCTCCTGGGCGGCGAGCCGATACCGGCGCGCGGCTACGTCGAGAGCGTCGAAGAGCGTGAGCCCGGCGTGGCCTCGGTGAGCGCGCCCGTGCTGGGGCCCGCCGGCGAGGTGGTCGCCGCGGTCTGCGTGAGCGGCCCGCTCGAACGCCTCACCCGGCGGCCGGGCCAGCGCCTCGGTGGCGCCGTCGTCGCCGCGGCGTCCGAGCTCACCTCGCTCGCGCTTGTGCTGCGGTAGGGACTGCCGCGCGGCACGACTGCGCGCACACACACAGGTGTGACGCACCGCGACCTGGCCCCGCTCGCTCTGGCTCTCGTGCTCGACGCACGGCTGCAGGCGACGCTCGACGACCCGTTCCACATGCGAGCTGCCCGGCTCTACGGATTCACCGTGCACGACCCCGCGGCGCTGGCGAGCCTCGTCAACGGACCGAGCGACGTCATCGCCGCCACCGACGACGCCGTGCGCGCCACCTGCCTCGGCGAGGGGGACGACCCGTATTGGCTGCTCGCCGGCCCACTCGGGCTGTTCGCCTGCTCGTTCGACGCGGCCGGCCTGGTCACGCTGGGGTGGGCGGCACCGCTGCTCGACGAGCGCGACGAGTACGGCCGCCTGACCACCGGAGTGCGCCCGAGCCTGCACCCCGAACGGGTGCGCATCCGCATCTCGGCCACGGTCTGCGACCAGGGCGTCGCGACCGTGCTGCGGCGCAGCGACGACCCCGACGCCGCCGTCGCCATCGGCGAGCGCGGCGAGGGCGAGCTCGTCGACACGCTGGAGCGGTTGTGGTTCGGCGACCCGCTCGAGCTGGCGCTCTCGCGTGTGACCGCGCGCGCGGATCGCAGCCGGCGGGCTCGGCACCGTCGGTCGCCGTGAAACACCCCTTACGGCAGCCGCCTTGCGAGGACCTAGCCTCTCAGTCGTGACGACTGACGAGGTCTCGTTCGACGCGTGGGCCGCAGAGGTACGGGCACTCGCGGCCGAGCGCGACGCGGTGATCCTCGCCCACAACTACCAGGTGCCCGAGATCCAAGACGTGGCCCACCACGTAGGCGACTCGCTCGGGCTCAGCCGGGTTGCGGCGCAGGTCGAGCAGTCCACGATCGTGTTCTGCGGCGTCCACTTCATGGCCGAGACGGCCAAGATCCTGTCCTACGACAAGACCGTCCTGATCCCCGACGAGCAGGCCGGCTGCTCGCTGGCCGAGACGATCACCGCCGATCAGCTGCGGGCGTGGAAGGCCGAACACCCCGGTGCGGTGGTGGTCAGCTACGTCAACACCACCGCCGCGGTGAAGGCCGAGACCGACGTGTGCTGCACGTCGTCGAACGCCGTCGACGTCGTCGCCAGCATCCCCGCCGACCGCGAGATCTTGTTCTGCCCCGACCAGTTCCTCGGCGCTCACGTGCAACGGCTCACCGGTCGCGAAAACATGCACATCTGGATGGGTGAGTGCCACGTCCATGCGGGGATCAACGGCGCCGACCTACGCGAGCTGGTGATGGCCGAGCCCGAGGCAGAGCTGTTCATCCATCCCGAGTGCGGGTGCGCGACGAGCGCGCTGTACCTCGCGTCGAGCGGGGTCGTGCCGGCGGAGCGCACCCGGATCCTCTCCACTTCGGGGATGGTCTCGGCCGCGGCCGAGACGAAGGCCGCCAAGGTGCTGGTCGCCACGGAGACCGGCATGCTGCACCAGCTCACGAAGGCCAACCCGCTGACCATCTTCGAGCCCGTCAACCGGGCCGCAGTGTGCAAGTACATGAAGATGATCACCCCGGACAAGCTGCTGCGCTCGCTGCGCGACGGCACCTACGTGGTCGACGTCGCGCCCGACATCGCCGAGCGGGCGCGCCAGTCGGTGGAGCGGATGATCGCCGTCGGCACGCCGAGCCCTACCGCCGAGTGACACGGGCCGGATAGCCACGCATGCGCTTGCCGCTCGTGTTGACCGCGCCCCGCGCTACCTGGACCCGCGACGTCGACGTCGTCGTTCTCGGCTCGGGTGCAGCCGGTCTCGCGGCCGCGCTGGCCGCTCGACCGGTGCGCAGCGTGCTGCTGGTCACGAAGGACGAGCTCGCCGCCGGCAGCACGTCTTGGGCACAGGGCGGCCTCGCTGCCGTGCTCCACCCTGCCGACAGCCTGGAGAGCCACGTGCGCGACACGTTGGCTGCGGGAGCAGGACTGTGCGACGAAGCGGTCGTGCGCGAGCTCGTCGCCAAGGCCCCGGAGGCGATCCGCTACCTGATGCGCCTCGGGGCGGCGTTCGACCCGGCCGCGTCGGGGGAGGGGCCGGCACTCACCCGTGAGGGTGGCCACAGCCACGATCGCATCGTCCACGCCGGAGGCGACCAGAGCGGTGCCGAGGTGCAGCGCACGCTCGACCAGGCGGCCATCGCGGCGGGGGTCGAGGTGATGGGCAACGCGTTCGCGCTCGACCTCGTACTGGGCGCCGGCTCCGGCTACGGCGGCCCCGGCCGGAGCTGCGCGGGCGTACGCGTGGCGCGTACCGACGCGGACGGCCACGTCGTCTCGGTGGGAGTGGTCACCGCCCGGGCGGTGGTGCTCGCCACCGGCGGGTACGGCCAGGTCTTCGCTTCCACCTCGAACCCGCCGGCGCTCACCGGCGACGGGCTGGCACTCGCCCTGCGCGCCGGGCTCGCGGCGCGCGACGTCGAGTTCGTGCAGTTCCATCCGACGGTGCTCTACAGCGGTCCCGACGCGGTCGGTCAACAGGCGCTGGTCAGCGAGGCGGTGCGGGGGGAGGGGGCGCTGCTCTACGACGCCGCCGGCCACAGGGTGATGGCCGGCATCCATCCGCAGGAAGACCTCGCTCCGCGCGACGTCGTGGCATCGGCGATCAGTCGCCGCATGGCCGAGGGTGCCGCCGGCGTCGACGACCACGTCTACCTCGACGCCACCCATCTCGGCGAGCGGTTCTACGAGCGCTTCCCGACGATCACCGCCGCTTGCCGGGCGGCCGGCATCGACCCCGCCCGAGAGCGCATCCCGGTCGCTCCCGCCGCGCACTACGCCTGCGGCGGTGTGCGGGCGAGCCTGGACGGCGTCACCGAGATGGCCGGGCTGTACGCCGTCGGCGAGGTCGCGTGCACCGGGCTCCACGGGGCCAACCGTCTCGCGTCCAACTCGCTCACCGAGGGCGTAGTCGCCGGCACGCGCGTGGGGCGTGAGCTCGCTTGGGAGCTGCCGCCGCGCGTAGATCCCGACGAAAGCGCCGGGGGGAGATCCACGGCAGAGGGTGCCGCCGCCGATGCAGCCGACGCCGGTCTCGCCGATCCGTCGAGCCGCTTCGCGGTGCGTGCCGGGATGTCGCGCCACGTCGGTGTGCTGCGCAACGACGTCGGTCTCGCGTCGGTGATCGCCTCGCTCGAACAGATCGCCGCGGCCGCCGGCCCCGACGTCGCGGCGTCGCGACGGTCTTGGGAAGCGACGAACCTGCTCACCGTCGCGGCGGCGGTCGCCCTCGCCGCGCGCGCCCGCACCGAGAGCCGCGGCTGCCACCGCCGGCTGGACCACGACGCGCCCCGCGACGAATGGCTGACCCATCTCGACGTGCGCCTCGACGCAGCCGGCTCACCCGTCGTCCAGGGCGTTCCAGGAGGAACCTGACGTGTTCACCTTCCAGCCGCTCTCCGAGCACACCCGCGCCCTGCTCGCGCTCGACGGCCTCGACCCCGACGCCGTCGCCGCGCTCGTCCGGATGGCGATCGCCGAAGACCTGGCCGGAGGCACCGACGTCACCTCCGAGGCGACGGTGCCCGCAGGGCAGCGCAGCAGGGCCACGTTCGGCGCCCGCCGCGCCGGCGTCGTCGCCGGCCTGCCCGTCGCGGCCGCGGTCGTCGAGGCGGTGTGCGGCGACGAGATGAGCGACGTCGAGTACCTGGTGCGCGACGGCGACCGCGTCGAAGCCGGCCAGGCCGTGGCGCGCGTAGAGGCTCCCACCCGCCTGCTGCTCACCGCCGAACGCTCGGCGCTCAACCTGCTCTGCCACATGTCGGGCGTGGCCACGCTCACCCGCAGCTGGGCCGACGCGCTGGAGGGCACGAACGCGCAGGTGCGCGACACCCGCAAGACCCTGCCCGGGCTCCGCGCGCTGCAGAAGTACGCCGTCCGCTGTGGGGGCGGGGTCAACCACCGCATGGCCTTGTCCGACGCCGCGCTCGTGAAGGACAACCACGTGCTCGCTGCCGGTGGTGTGGCGGCGGCGTTCGCGCTCGTGCGCTCGCTCGCCACCGAGCTACCGGTGGAGATCGAGGTCGACGGTCTCGACGGACTGCGCGAGGCGCTCGACGCCGGCGCCGACGTGGTGCTGCTCGACAACTTCACCGTCGATCAACTCGTCGCGGCCGTCGCCGTGAGGGACGCGCAGCGCCCCGGGACGCTGCTGGAGGCGAGCGGAGGGCTCACGCTGGAGCGCGCCCGCGCCGTCGGAGAGACCGGCGTCGACTACGTCGCCGTCGGCGAGCTGACCCACTCCGCCCGCGTGCTCGACATCGGCCTCGACGTCGAAGACGTCGTCTGAGGTGTCGCGGCCTACCAGGCCGCGAACAGGTCGATCACGAGCACCAGGTCGGTGGAGGCGGGCAGGCCGATGGCCTCGTTGCCGTCGGCTCCCCATGCCTGCTCGAAGGGGATGCGCATCATCCGTCGCCCGCCGGGCTGCATCCCGGCGATGCCTTCCACGAGCCCGCTCAGGGTCGAATCCCCTTGAAGCAGGATCGTGATCGGCTGACCACCCTCCCAGCTGTTGTCGAGCACCGCACCGTCGGCGCCGTTGTAGGCGACGAGGTGGATCGCCACCGTGTCACCCTCTGCGGCCGCGGTGCCTTCCCCCGTGACCAGGTCCTCGGTCTCCAGCGCATCGACCGGATCGGCTCCCTCGACGGTGACGTCGGGCGCTTCGGCGCCCGCGGGCACGAGAGCGCGCACGTCGACGACGAACGTCAACGAGTCGCCGGGGCGGATCAGCTCGCCCGAGCCTTCTTCGCCGTAGGCGAGATCGGCGGGGATGTCGAGCTGGTAGCGCCCACCGGCGCGCACCCCGACCAGGCCCTGGTCCCACCCCGGGATCACCTGGCCGGCGCCGATCTTCATCGCGAACGGGGTGCCGGGGTCGTACGAGTTGTCGAACTCGACCCCGTCGACGGCTCGGACGCCGACGTAGTCGACGACGATCGTGTCGCCCTCGACCGCCTCGGCGCCGGTGCCGGCCTCGAGCTCGGTCACCGTCAGCTCGGTCGGGTCCGCGCCGGGGAATTCGACCTCGGGCTTGTCGCTCGGCGCGGCGGTCGTGGTGGGTGACGTGTCGCCGGTCGTGGCGTCTGTCGTGTCGTTCGTCGTGTCGTCGGTGGTCGCGTCGGTCGTGTCGTCGGTCGAGGCGTCGTCGCCGCCACAAGCGGCGAGAGCGACCAGCGCGACGAGCGCGGGCGCGGCGAGGGAACGGCGCAGGCGGCGGGAAGGCATGACCGGCGACGCTACCGGGCGTCGGGCGTGACCGGACCGCGGGTGTCGAGCACCCGGTGGGTGGCCTCGACGATCGCCGTCACCGTGTGCTCGGCCCGGGCGATGATGGCGTCGTGTTCGCCGTCGATGCGGTGCACGCTCACCGCGGAGACCGACTCGGCGAGGCGGATCTGGCGCTCGACGGGGATCACCGCGTCGCGCATCGTGAGCACCACCGACGTCGGCACGTCGATCTCGGCGAGCCACGACGCCGCCGAGAACGAGCCGATCGCCCGGCCGGCTTCGAGGACCATCCTCCAGTCGTGGCGCATCGCCTCTTGGACTGCCCAAGGGTCCCACTGCTCGGCCTTGCGCTTCAGGTACACCTGGTGCGTCAGCCAGACGCGCGCCTGCGTCGGGGTGAGACGGGCGAGCGCGCCGAGCCCGGTGAGGCCGAGGAAGTTCACCCGTTCGGCCCGAGTGTGCGAGAACTGCCCCGCCGTGGCGCAGAGCACCAGGCCCCTCACCACCGCCGGGTGCCGGCGCCACACGAGCATCGCGATGGGCCCACCCATCGAGTAGCCGATCGGCACGAAGGGCCCCGTGCCCAGCTCGGCGGCGAGGGCCACCGCGTCGTCGGCGCAGTCGGCGAGCTTGAACGTCCGCCGGCTGCGGATGCCGCGGCCATGGCCGCGGTGGTCGAGGGCGACGACGCGAAAGTGCGCCCCGAGCGCTTCGTAGGCGGAGAAGAAGTTGAGGTCTGCCGTCGCCGTCCACCCGTGGAGCAGCATCACCACCGGCGCCCCCGGGTACGGCCCGGGCAGCTCACGCACGAAGGTGGTGCCGCGCCCGGGCAGGTGCAGCTCGCGCCCGGGGGGCAGCGGCGGGACGCGCATCGTCACCTCGTCGCCGTCGGGCTCTTCCCCCGCCTCGCGAGCCGCGGTGCCCGACATCGGCCTAGGGCAGCTCGACGCTGACGACCTCGACCTCGAGCGTTGCACCCGTCGGCGTGGTGTAGGTGACGGTGTCGCCGGCCCGCGAGCCGAGCAGTGCCTGGCCGAGCGGCGACTGCGGGCTCATCGACTCGTAGCCCTCGTGGCGCTCCTCGATCGAACCGATGAGGTAGCTCTCCGCGGCATCCTCGGCGTCGCCGGCGTAGAGGAAGGTGACCAGGCTGCCGGGCTTCACCGTGCCGTCGTCGACGACGTCGACGATCTCGCAGTGCCCGAGGATCGCCTCGAGGTGCCGGATGCGGCCCTCCATGTGGCCCTGCTCGTCCTTCGCCGCGTGGTAGTCGCCGTTCTCGGACAGGTCGCCGAGCTCCCGGGCACGTTCGATCTTCTGCGCGATCTCGATCCGCCCGCGCGTGGTGAGGTCCTCCAGCTCGGCCTGCAGCCGGGAATGGGCCGAGGGGGAGAGGTGGTGGATCTGGGACATGTCGGCGAAGGGTACCGACTCCGGACCTGGTGAGGTCGCGCGCGAGGAGGCCGCGATGGGCGCCGGGAAGGCGCGGGGGCGTAGATTGCTCCGCCGATGACTCACCGAATCGCGGTTATCGGCGGAGACGGCATCGGTCCGGAGGTGACCGCCGAGGCGCTGAAGGTGGTGCAGGCGTGCGGCGTCGGGATCGAGACGACCGAGTTCGACCTGGGCGGGGCCCGCTACCTGCGTGACGGCGAGATCCTCTCCGACGCCACGCTCGACGAGCTGCGCGGCTTCGACGCGATCCTCCTCGGGGCCGTGGGCGCGCCCGACGTGCCGCCAGGGGTGATCGAGCGCGGGGTGCTGCTGAAGATGCGCTTCGAGCTCGACCTCTACGTGAACGTGCGCCCCTTCGTCGGCACAGCTCCGGGCCACACCGAACCCCACGACTTCGTCGTCATCCGCGAGAACACCGAGGGGCCGTACGTGGGCGAGGGCGGCGTGCTGCGCCGGGGCACCCCGTACGAGGTGGCCACGCAGGGCAGCGTGAACACGCGCCACGGCGTCGAGCGCTGCATCAGATTCGCGTTCGAGCTCGCCGATGCGCGCGCTCGGCGGCACGTGACCCTCGTGCATAAGACGAACGTGCTCACCTTTGCCGGGAACCTGTGGGAGCGTGCCTTCAACGACGTCGCCGCCGACTTCCCAGGCATCGGCACCGCCTACAACCACGTCGACGCGGCCTGCATCTACTTCGTGCAGGATCCGCAGCGGTACGACGTCGTCGTCACCGACAACCTCTTCGGCGACATCCTCACCGACCTCGGCGGGGCGGTGTCGGGAGGCATCGGCCTCGCTTCGTCGGCCAACCTCAACCCCGCCCGTACCGGCCCGAGCCTGTTCGAGCCGGTGCACGGCTCGGCGCCCGACATCGTCGGCACCGGCAAGGCCAACCCGACCGCGGCGGTGCTGTCGGCGGCGATGATGCTCGACTTCCTCGGCGAGACCGCGGCGGCCGAGCGGGTGCGCGCCGCCTGCGCCGAACCTGTCAGCGGTACCACCACCCAGATCGGTGACGCGCTCGCCGCCCGAGTGGCAGGCTGAGACCGGCGACGGTCGAACCGAACGAACCTACGAGGGGGAGCACCTGCGATGCCCATCCAACCGACACCGAAGATCTGGATGAACGGCGAGCTCGTCGACTGGGACAAGGCCCAGATCCACGTGCTCACCCACACCCTGCACTACGGCACGGGTGTGTTCGAGGGCATCCGTGCGTACGAGACGGCGAGCGGGCCTGCCGTCTTCCGCCTCACCGACCACATCGTGCGCATGCACCACTCGGCGAAGATCGTCGGGATGGAGATCCCGTACTCCGTCGAGGAGCTCATCGACGCGACGAAGGCGACGGTCGCGTCGACCGGCCTGCCGTCGTGCTACGTGCGTCCGATCGCCTACTACGGCTACGGCGAGATGGGGCTGAACACCCTGCCCTGCTCGGTCGACGTCGCCATCGCCTGCTGGCCATGGGGCGCCTACCTCGGCGACGACGCGGTCGAAAAGGGGGTGCGGATGAAGATCTCGTCGTGGACCCGCCACGACCACAACATCATGCCGCCGGCCTCGAAGACGACGGGCAACTACGTGAACTCGTCGCTCGCGAAGGTCGAGGCCCTCCGTGCCGGCTACGACGAGGCGATCATGCTCGCCCCGAACGGGCTCGTCGCCGAGTGCACCGGCGAGAACATCTTCGCCGCCCGCAACGGGGTCTTCCTCACGCCGCCGCTGTCGGCCGGAGCGCTCGAGGGCATCACGCAGAACTCGGTGATGCGCATCGCCGCCGACCTCGGCATCGACGTGCGCGTCGACAACATCGCCCGCAGCGACCTGTACATCGCCGACGAGATCTTCGTCTGCGGCACGGCCGCCGAGGTCAGCTCGGTCAACTCCGTCGACGAGCGGACGATCCCGTGTCCTGGCCCGATGACGAAGGCCATCGCCGAGGTCTACGGGCGGGCGGTGCGTGGCCAGGAGGACCGCTACAAGGACTGGTGCGAGCTCGCCGTCTGACCGGGGCCGCCGCGGCGGGGGCGCTGCCTGCTTCAGCTCGGCGCGCCGGGAGCGGGTAGTCCGGGGGGTGCACCGGCGGCGTCGCGCTTTCGGGCAGCGAGCCCGGCGAGGGCCTCGAACGCGATCCGGTGGGCGAGGTTCACGGTGAGCTCGCTCACGTCGTAAGCGGGCGCCACCTCGACGATGTCGATGCCCACCACGTGGTGGGCGTGGGCCAGCCGGCGCACCATCCGCAAGATGTCGGCGGCCTGGATCCCGCCTGGCTCGGGGGTTCCGGTGCCGGGAGCCTGCGACGGGTCGATGCTGTCGACGTCGACGGAGATGTACAGCAGATCGGTGGTGGCGAGCGCCTCGGCGACGGCGTCGGCCATCACCGCGGCGAAGCCGCGCTCCCAGATCTCCTGCATCGTGTGCCACCGCATGCCCTGCGCCTTCATCCACTCGAAGGTGTCCTGCGGCGGCCAGTAGCCGCGCAGGCCCACCTGCACGAAGCGGTCGCCGGGCACGGCACCGGACTCGATCAGGCGTCGCATCGGCGTCCCGTGGCTGGCCAGGTTGCCGTCGATCACGTCGGCGGTGTCGGCGTGGGCGTCGAAGTGGACCATGCCGACGTTGCCGAACCCGTGGACGTCGGCCACTGCCGTCGCCGCCGGCCACGTGATCGAGTGGTCGCCGCCGAAGACGAGCGGGACGATCCCGCGCCGGGCGATCTCGTGCACGCGGGCGCGGATGTTCGCGTGGCTGCGCTCGGTCTGGCCGTGGGGGCAGTGGACATCGCCGAAGTCGACCACCTCCAGCCAGTCGAAGATCTCCAGGCCGAGGTCGAGGTGGTATGAGCCCGCCTCGTACACCTGCGAGCGGATCGCCCGTGGCCCGAACCGGGCTCCGGGACGGTTCGTCGTCCCGAGATCGAACGGCGCGCCGACGACGGCCACGTCGGGCTTCCAGGCGTCGAGCTGCTCGGGCTCGGTCAGCAAGGGCCGCTGGCCGAAGGTGGTGACGCTGCCGAAGTTGAAGCCCAGGGCGTACTGCTCGGCGAGCCCCGGCGCGAGCTCACGCCTCACCGCGTCGTCCGGCTCGTCCATCGCCCCCCCGACGCTACCCGCAGCTACCGCGCCAATCTGTCAACCAACCTGCTCCCAGCGCGGCTTCGTTGACAGATTGGCGCGAAAGCTGCGGTTCTTTGGGGGAAAACGGTGAGCGCCCCGGTGGCGCAGCGGGTCCGAAGACCTGCGCGCCGCCCGGGGCAGCCCGAGGTGGGACGATCCACCACTGATCGAACGTCTGTTGTTACCCTTCAGCTCGATCAGTTCACTCGCCCGTCGGAAGTTGCCCTCCGGCGGGCGAGCCGCGTTTTCCGGCCCTTGTCGGTACCGGTCGCCCGGTTCGACGATCACGCCGCCCCGGTTGCCCCGATCGACTCCTCCACGCCCCGGCTGGGCCGGGTCGTGACCTCCGTCGCGGTTGCCCGCAGCGGAGCGGTCCTTCGCCGATCGCTCGGCATCGGGACCGGGCAGGCCTCCCCGGTTGCCCGGTTCGGCCCAACGGCCGGAACCCCAAGGGACCCGGCTCCGCCTGGTCGCGCAGGCGGTCGTTGTCCCATGGGTCGGGCTGCACCGGTCGTGCTCGGGTCGCCCCGTTCACTACCGATACCTCCCACGCCGTCACCTGCCCGGCCCGGTTGCCCGGTCCGGCCAACTGCCGGCGCCGTCTGGGTCACCCGCCTCGCCGGTCGCCCGGTTCGGCATCGGACCCCGTCGGCCCCCGATGGCACCCCTTGCCGATCGATGGTCTCCCATCGGTCGGGTCGTTGGCCCCGAGGATCGACACCGGATACCTGTGGTGGTGGCACCACCGGCACCCGGCCCACTTCGCTTCTGGGCCAGGCCCAGCAGCTACGTGGAGACGGATCGTCCCCACCGAGCAGTCGTTTCGCGGTGGCTGGCCCGGGTTTGGCGAGAGGTGGTGGACCCCTGCTTCCCCCGGTGAGCCGGCCGCGTCGTGCCGTCCGGTGTGAGGACACTCTCGCGAACGCGTTTGGCCAGGTCAAGAGGTATTTTCGAACTCACAGGGTTATCCACTGAGATTCTTCGTATTCCCCAGAATCTCGCACTCTGTCCACTGTTCGTACACAGCTTCACCCACAGCCGCGACGGCCGGTGCGCGTTGACGCGGGCCGAACGAGGCGGTTGAATGCTCCCGTGACGCGGACGCCGGTCCCCTCCACCTGCCACCCGAGCAGCATCGTCATTCCCTAGCGCGCGTGGTTCGTCCCACGTGCGCCGCCACGCCGCCCAGCCGGGCGGCGTTTTTCGTTCCCCGACCCGACAGGAGCCCCTCGATGGCCACCGATCCGACGAGACCAGCCGACCACCAGGGCTCCCCGGCCGAGGTGGTCGAGGTGTTCGACACCACGTTGCGCGACGGCCTGCAGGTGGAAGGGGTCTCCGCGACGGTGGAGGACAAGCTGCGCATCGCCGAGCAACTTGACTACCTCGGGGTCCACTTCGTGGAAGGTGGTTGGCCGGGGGCGAACCCGAAAGACGTCGAGTTCTTCGCTCGCGCGCAGACGGAGCTGCGCCTCGATTGCTCGACGCTCGTCGCGTTCGGCTCCACTCGGCGCCCGTTGGGCAAGGTCGACGACGACGCCACCTTGCGCCACCTGGTCGAGGCCGGCACCGACACGGTGTGCATCGTCGCCAAGAGCTGGGACTACCACGTCCTCGAGGCGTTGAAGACCACGCTCGCCGAGGCCGAGGCGATGATCGCCGACTCCGTCGAGTTCCTCGCCGCAAACGGCCGGCGCGTGCTCGTCGACCTCGAGCACTTCTTCGACGGCTACCGGCGCAACCCCGAGTTCGCGATGCGGGCGGTCGAAGCGGCGTTGATGAAGGGTGCCTCGCACCTGGTCCTCTGCGACACGAACGGGGGCAGCCTGCCTGACGAGGTCGGCGCAATCGTCGCGGAGGTCGCTCGGCATGTCGGTGCAGATGCAACGATCGGCATCCACTGCCACGACGACACGGGCTGCGCAGTTGCGAACTCGATCGCCGCGGTGCGGGCGGGGGCCCGCCATGTGCAGGGCACGCTGAACGGTCTCGGCGAGCGCACCGGCAACACGAACCTCACCACCGTCATCCCCAACCTTCAGCTGAAGCTCGGCTACACCTGCCTGCCCGACGGTCGGCTGGAGCGCCTGACGAGCGTCAGCCATCACGTGGCCGAGGTGCTGAACCGACCCCTCAACCCGCAGGCGCCCTACGTCGGTGCATCGGCTTTCGCCCACAAGGCAGGGCTGCACGTGAGCGCCATCGCGCGGGCGAGAGACGCGTACGAGCACGTCGACCCCGAGCTGGTCGGCAACGGCACCCGCTTCGTCGTCAGCGAGATGGCCGGTCGGGCGACGATCCAGATCAAGGCCGAAGAGCTCGGCCTGACGATGGACGGGCCGGCGGTGAACCAGGTGATCGACGACCTGAAGCGGCTCGAGCACGAGGGCTACCACTTCGAGGCGGCCGACGCCTCGCTGGAGCTGCTGATGCGGCGCGCTGCCGGATGGCGCCAGCCGTACTTCCGGGTGGAGAGCATGCGGGTGATCACCGACGAGCTCCCGAGCGGTGCCTTCACCACCGAGGCGACGGTGAAGGCGTGGGTGCCCGACTCCACTGGCGCCGAGCAGCGCCATGTGCACACCGCCGAGGGCAACGGACCGGTGAACGCGATCGACACCGCGCTGCGCGCCGCGCTGTCGCATGCCTATCCCCACCTCGACCGGGTGCACCTCACCGACTTCAAGGTGCGCATCCTCGACGGGGCGACCGCCACAGGCGCGGTCACCCGTGTGCTGATCGACGCCACCGACGGCGACCGGACGTGGACCACGATCGGCGTCAGCGCCAACATCATCGAGGCTTCCTGGCGCGCGTTGGAGGAGAGCCTCGTCTACGGCTTGCTGCACGCCGCTTCCTCCCAGCCGGTGAACGGCTAGAACTGGGCTGGTATGGCCGCACCGAAGTTCGTCCCCCTGTCGCCCGTCGAGATCGTGCGGGGGTACGCGTCGCCCGATCACGTGCCCGACGGGTGGCACTCGGAGCGTCCCGGAGACCTGGAGGGCCGCCAACCCGAAGGTGAACGCCTCGGCTACCAGGGTCCCGACCAGGGTTATGCGCTCACTCTCGCCGAACGCATGCGCCACCGCCTGAACGTCGGTGTCGGGCTCCACGCGGACGACGCGATCCGCGGGTGCGCGGCGATCGCGCTGCGGCGGGCTTCGCTCTTCGGGCGGGCTCCCGTGATCCACGACCTGACGATCGCGTTCACGATCTGGGGGTTCTTGGATGCCTCACCGCCGGCCGATCTGGTCTCCCGGCGGCTGGAGCTGTTCGAGGGCGCCGGCAACGTCGCCCATCACTACGCCGAGGTGCGCCGGATCGCCGACCTGGTGCCGGCGGCCACGCTGCGGATGACGCCGCGCGGCGTCGCCGACGCGTGGCCCGCCCGTTGGCGTGAGCTGACCGGCGCCTGAACCGGCCGGCCGACCGGTGGGCTCCGATCGCTCGGGACCGGTGGGCGTCGAGCGCCACCGGGTCGTGAAGCTGGACGGCGCCGACCCACGCCTGGTGCTCGGAGCCTTCCACCCGTTCGGTTCCGACCCCACGTCCAGGTGGTGGCCCGACGCGTTCGCGCGGGCCGTCCACACGCCGCTCGGCCCGGCAACGGTGCGGTTCCGGTGGAACCCGGCGGGCGAGGCCGAGGCCACGGCGTGGGGTGGTGCCGACGCCGCCGACTGGCTGCTCGCGAGCGCCCCGCGCTGGTTGGGCGTCGGCGACGACCGCTCGGGCTGGGAACCGGCGCGCCACCCCGTGGTCGCCGAGCTCGACCGTCGGCACCCGGGCCTGCGTGTTGGCGCGAGCGCCATGGTGTGGACCGAGCTCGCGCCGATCGTGCTCGGCCAACGGGTGACCACCGAGGACGCCGCCCGCTCGTGGAGGCGCATGGTGGCCGCGTGGGGCGCTGCCGCTCCCGGCCCGGCCGAGCTCGAGCTGCGGCTCGGGCCCGCTCCCGACGACGTCGCCGGGCGTTCGTACGTGGAGTTGCACCGCTTCGACGTGGAGCGCCGGCGCGCCGACTCGCTGGTGCTGGCCGCGCGACGCGCCGGGCGCCTCGAGGAGGCGGCGACGATGACCCCGCAGGCAGCGCTCGCGCGGATCGGGGCGCTGGCCGGCCTCGGTCCCTGGACCGCGACGAGCACCGTCATCGCGTGCCACGGCGATCCCGACACGGTCCTGCTCGGCGACTTCTGGATGCCGACGCTCGTCTCCCACGCGTTCACCGGCGAGCGCACGCGGGTGGACGACGCGCGGATGCTCGATCTGCTCGCGCCGTTCGCCGGGCATCGCTGGCGTGTCTGCCGGCTGGTCCTCGCGGCGGGGATGAAGCTCGGCCGCCGGGCACCGCGCCCCGCGTTCCACCGGATCGCGTCCATCTAGGCCGTCCTAGGCCGTCGCGCGGGAGTCGTCTGCGCCGCGGCATCAGACCCTCCCGGTATGGACCTCGTGCCCTGTCCAGAACGCGCTGGCGAACGCACGATCGCGGTAGGACGAAAGGTGCGTGCATGCAAACCGACGCGTCCTGGCCGATCATCGACAAGCCGGACCGTAGCCACCCCCATCACCTCGACGACTACGACCGGGTGCGGGCGAGCTTCAGCTGGGACGAGGCCGCCTCCCTGCTGGCGGGCCTCCCCGCAGGTCGCGGGACCAACATCGCGCACGAGGCGGTCGACCGTCACGTGCTTGCCGGGCGCGGCGCCGACGTGGCGCTGCGCCTCGTGCCCCGCGACGGGCCGACGCGCCCGGTCACCTTCGCCGAGCTCGCCGAGCGCACGAGCCGGTTCGCGAACGTCCTCGCCCGCCTCGGCGTGCAGCCGGGGGAGACGGTGGTGGTGCTCGCCGGACGGGGTCTCGACGTGTTCACCGCGGTGCTCGGGTCGCTGAAGCACCGCTGCCTGACGTCGCCGCTCTTCTCCGCGTTCGGGCCGGAGCCGATCCGCCAGCGCCTGCACCTCGGCCGCGCCGTCGTGCTGGTGACGACCGCTGCGCTGTACCGGCGCAAGGTCGCCGGCATCCGCAGCGAGCTGCCCCTGCTGCGTCACGTGCTCGTCGCCGGCGGCGACGCACCGGAGGGCACGTCGGATCTCGAGGCGCTGCTCGCCGGAGCCGACCCCGCCTACGAGATCGCCCCTACGGATCCCGAGACCCCTTCGCTGCTGCACTTCACGAGCGGCACCACGGGCACTCCGAAGGGCGCCGTGCACGTCCATGCCGCGGTGCTGGCGCACCTCGTCACCGGTCGCTATGCGCTCGATCTCCACCCCGGCGACGTGTACTGGTGCACCGCCGATCCCGGCTGGGTCACCGGCACCTCGTACGGCATCGTCGCCCCGCTCGTGAACGGCGTGGTCTCCGTCGTGGACGAGGCCGAGTTCGACGCCGACCGCTGGTACCGGATCCTCGCGGAGGAACGGGTGTCGGTGTGGTACACCGCGCCGACCGCGATCCGGATGCTGATGAAGGTCGGTGCCGAGGCCGCAGCCGACCACGACCTGTCGGCGCTGCGCTTCGCGGCGAGCGTCGGCGAGCCGCTCGGCCCCGACGCGGTGGTGTGGGGTCGCGACGCGCTCGGGCAGCCGTTCCACGACAACTGGTGGCAGACCGAGACCGGAGGGATCATGGTCGCCAACTACGCCTCGATGCCGGTGAGGCCCGGCTCGATGGGTCGCCCTCTGCCGGGCATCGACACCGCGCTGCTGCGCTGCACCGACGAGGGCGAGCCGGTGATGCGCGAAGGCCGGGTCGAGCTGCTGACCGAGCCTGGAGCCGAAGGCATGCTCGCGCTGCGCCCCGGCTGGCCTTCGATGTTCCGCGCCTACCTCGACGACCCGGAGCGCTACGCACGGGCCTTCGCCGACGGGTGGTACCTGTCCGGCGACCTCGTGCGCGCCGACGCCGACGGCTACCTGTGGTTCGTGTCGCGCGCCGACGACGTGATCAAGACCGCCGGACACCTGATCGGCCCGTTCGAGGTGGAGACGGTGCTGCGCCAGCATCCGGCGATCGCCGACGCGGGCGTCTACGGCGTACCCGACCCGGTGGCCGGCAACGTCATCCACGCCGCCGTCGTCCTGCGCCCCGGCTACGTCGACGACGACGACCTGCACCGCGACCTGATGGCGCACGCGCGCAAGCATCTCGGGCCGGCGGTCGCCCCCCGCTCGTTCGTCGCGGTGGCCGAGCTGCCGAAGACGCGCAGCGGAAAGATCATGCGCCGCCTGCTGCGCGCTCGTGAGCTCGGCCTGCCCGAGGGCGACACCTCGACGCTCGAGGGCTCGCCGTCGGCCGACCCGGACCGAGCGTCGGCTCCGATCGGAGGAACTTCTCGATGAGCGACCATCTCGACCAGCTCGACCAGCTCGACCAGCTCGACCATGTCCCCGAGCAGGAGGTCGGCGAGGGTTCCGGCGTGCCGAGCGGGCTCGACCCCGAGCACCGCCGCGACCTGCTCGCGCAGATGCTCGTCATCCGCCGTTTCGAGGAGCGCTGCGCGGAGCTGTACCAGGCGGAGAAGATCCGCGGCTTTCTCCACCTGTACGTCGGCGAGGAGGCGGTGGCCACCGGCGCGATGGCTGCACTCGCGCCGGGCGACACCGTGGTCGCCACGTACCGCGAGCACGGCCACGCGCTGGCCCGCGGGGTCGACCCGGGAGCGGTGATGGCCGAGATGTACGGGTTCGTGGAGGGGTGCAGCCGTGGCCGCGGCGGCTCGATGCACCTGTTCGACACGTCCGTCGGCTTCTACGGCGGCAACGCGATCGTCGGCGGGGGTCTGCCGGTGGCTGTCGGGCTGGGGCTCGCGTCGCGGATGCAGGGCGACAGGTCGGTTTCGGCCTGCTTCTTCGGCGAAGGTGCTGTGGCCGAGGGCGAGTTCCACGAGAGCATGAACCTCGCCGCGCTGTGGAAGCTGCCCGTGCTCTTCATGTGCGAGAACAACCTCTATGCCATGGGCACCGCGCTGGAACGCAGCGAGAGCCAAACCGAGCTGGCCGTCAAGGCTGCGGGCTACGGGATGCCGGCGATGGTCGTCGACGGCATGGACCCCGAGGCGGTCGAGGTGGCCACCCGGGCGGCGGCGAGCCTCGCCCGCGAGGGCGGTGGCCCGACGTTTCTCGAGCTGCGCACCTACCGCTTCCGCGCGCACTCGATGTACGACCCCGAGCTGTACCGCGACAAGGCCGAGGTGGCGCAGTGGCGCCGGCACGACCCGATCGAGCTGTACGCCGGGCGCCTCGGCGCCGACGGCGTGCTCGACGACGAGCGGCTCGCCGCGATGGAGGCCGACGCCGTCGCAGTGGTCGATGCCGCGGTGGCCTTCGCCGAGGCAGGAACTCCCGAGCCGGTGGAGGAGCTGACGCGCTTCGTGCACGCCGAGCAGACGAGCGCGCCGGAGGGCTCACGATGAACCCCCCGGCGAAGTCGGCGACGATGACGTACCGCGACGCGATGCGCGAGGCGATGCGCGAAGCGATGCGCCTGGACGAGCGCGTGTTCCTGATGGGTGAGGACGTCGGTCGCTACGGCGGCTGCTTCGCGGTATCGAAGGGTCTGCTCGACGAGTTCGGCCCGGAGCGGGTGCGCGACACCCCACTGTCGGAGTCCGCCTTCGTCGGCGCCGGCATCGGTGCCGCGGCGGCGGGGATGCGCCCGATCGTCGAGGTGATGACCGTCAACTTCAGCCTGCTGGCGATCGACCAGATCCTGAACAACGCCGCGACTCTGCGCCACATGTCCGGCGGCCAGGTGGGAGTGCCGCTCGTCATCCGCATGACGACCGGGGCCGGCCGCCAGCTCGCCGCCCAGCACAGCCACAGCCTGGAAGGTTGGTACGCGCACATCCCCGGCATCACGGTCGCCACCCCGGCCACTGTGGCCGACGCCCGCTCGATGCTGGCCCCGGCACTGGCCGACTCGGACCCGGTGCTGATCTTCGAGCACAGCGCGCTGTACAACGCCGAGGGCGATGTCGGCGATCCGCCGGCGCCGGTCGACCTGCGCACAGCGGCGGTGCGCCGGGCGGGCAGCGACGTGAGCCTGGTCACCTATGGCGGCTCGTTGCCGAAGGCGCTCGAAGCCGCCGAGGTGCTCGCCGCGCAGGGGATCGGCGCCGAGGTGGTCGACCTGCGCGTGCTGCGCCCGCTCGACGTGACCACGATCCTCGCCACCGCCGTGCGCACGCACCGTGTGGTCGTGGTCGACGAGGGCTGGCGCACGGGCGGGATCGGCGCCGAAGTGGCGGCGCGGATCTCCGAGGACGCGTTCTGGGACCTGGATGCGCCCGTCGGGCGGGTGGCCACCGCCGAGGTGCCCATCCCGTACGCGAAGCACCTCGAGCACGCCGCACTTCCCCAGGTGGCGGGGATCGTCGCCGCGGTGCTGGCGACGCTCGGCGAAGGGCCCGGCGCTGGCGGTGGCTGAGCTGCGCATGCCGAGCCTCGGCGCGGACATGACCGAGGGGCGCATCGTCGAGTGGCACGTCCACCCGGGCGACACCGTGCGCCGCGGCGACGTCGTCGCCGTCGTCGAGACCGACAAGGCCGACCTCGACGTGGAGGTGTGGGAGGACGCGGTCGTGGCCGAGCTCGTCGCCGCGCCGGGCGAGACCCTCGCCGTCGGCGAGGTGATCGCCAGGCTCGCCGCGGTTGGTACGGCGGTGGAGACGGTGGTGGAGCCCGTCGTCGAGACGGTGGTGGAGCCCGCCGTCGAGCCGTCTACCGGGCCTGCTGTCACCGAGCGGCCGTCGGCCGGGCCGGCCGGCACCGGCCCCTTGATCCGGCACCTGGCCGACGAGCTGCACGTCGACCTCGCGCGGGTGCAGGCCGGCCACCCCGGCGAGCGCGTGCACCGCGACGAGGTCGCCGCCGCGGCGCGGAGCGCGCCCGGGGTGCCGCCGCCCGCTCCGGCTGCAGCCCCGCCCGCGCCGGCCGGGCCTCGTCGCCCGCGGGTATCGCCGCGTGCGCGGCGCGTGGCCGCGGGCCGGGGGATCGACGTGGCGGTGATCGCCGGCACAGGCCCGCTCGGCGCGGTGGTCGGCGCCGACGTCGAGCGCGCTCGGGCGCCCTCACCGCCGTCGGGTCGCCGGTCGAAGGCCGAGCGTCTCGCCGCCCGCCGGCGCGCGATCGGCGAGCTGATGTCGCGCAGCTGGCGGGAGATACCGCACTACCGCCTGGCGCGCCGGATCGACATGTCGACGCTGCTCGACTGGCTGGCCGCACGCAACGTCGACGCACCCGTCGAGCAGCGGGTGCTGCCGGCCGCGGCGTTGCTGCGCGCGACGGCGCTCGCCGCGGTTGCCGTGCCGGCGGTGAACGGCACCTTCGTCGACGGCGTCCACGTCACGTCCGAGCACGTCGACCTCGGCGTTGCCGTGGCCCTGCGTGAGGGCGGCCTTGTCACCCCGGCGATCGCCGCGGCCGAATCGAAGCCGCTCGACGAGCTGATGGGCGAGCTGCGCGACCTGGTCACCAGGGCCAGGGCGGGACGGCTGCGGGCCTCCGAGACCGCCGGCGCGACGATCACCGTGACCAACCTCGGCGACCTCGGTGTCGACGAGGTGGACGGGATCATCTTCCCGCCCCAGGTCGCCCTCGTCGGCTTCGGCGCCGTGCGCGACGAGGCCTGGGTGGTCGACGGCTCGCTCGTCGCCAGGCCGACGCTGCACGCCACCCTCGCCGCCGACCACCGGGTCAGTGACGGCCGGGTGGGCGGCCAGTTCCTGACCATCCTCGAACGACTGTTGAAGGAGCCCGAGAAGCTGTGAGCGAACGCAACGACGACAAAGACAGCGGTGACCTCATCCGCACCGTGCTCGACGCCATCTGCGCGGTGGCGCCCGAGCTGGAACCGGGCGAGATCGGCCACGACGACGACCTGCAGGACGACCTCGGCCTCGATTCGATGGATTCGCTCAACCTCGTCGTCGCCATCCGCGAGCGCACCGGTGTCGAGATCCCCGAACGCGACGTGCCCGGCCTGCGTTCGGTGGCCGCGATCGCGGCCTATCTCGCCGAGCGATGACCCCCCTTGGCCGGCACCGCACACCCCTGCCTAGCCTGATCCCGTGACCACCTACGCCCCACCCCTCGGCGACATCGACTTCGTCCTCAACCGTCTGTGCGACCTCGAGGGGCTGACCGCGCTCGACGCGTTCGACGCCGCCGACCCCGACGTGGTCCGCGATCTGCTGGCCGAGGCGGGTCGCTTCTTCGCCGAGCGCATCGCCCCGCTGAACCAGCCCGGCGACGTGCAGGGCAGCGTGCGCAACGAAGACGGCACGGTGACCACACCGGCAGGCTTCGCCGCCGCCTACGCCGAGTACGTGGCCGGCGGTTGGGGAGCGGTGCCCTTCGAGCCCGGCTACGGCGGTGGCGGCTTCCCCTGGCTCGTCGGCATCGCCCTCCAGGAGATGTTGACCTCGGCGAACATGTCGTTCTCGATGGCGCCGCTGCTCACCCAGGGTGCGATCGACGCACTCGACCATCACGGCAGCGAGGCGTTGAAGATGACGTACCTGCCGAAGATGATCACCGGCGAGTGGACGGGCACGATGAACCTGAGCGAGCCCGACGCGGGCAGTGACGTCGGCGCCCTGCGCACCAAGGCGCAGCGCCAAGACGACGGCACCTATCTGGTCTCGGGCACCAAGATCTTCATCACCTTCGGCGAGCACGACATGGCCGACAACATCGTCCACCTGGTGCTCGCCCGCACCCCCGAAGCCCCTCCCGGCACGAAGGGGATCTCCCTCTTCGTCGTGCCCAAGTACCTCGTGAACGACGACGGCACGCTCGGCGAGGCGAACGACGTCACCTGCGTGTCGATCGAGCACAAGATGGGCATCAAGGCCAGCCCGACGTGCGTGCTGTCCTACGGCGACCGCGGCGGCGCCGTCGGCTACCTGGTCGGCGAGGAGAACCGTGGCATGGCGTACATGTTCACGATGATGAACCAGGCGCGCTTGTCGGTCGGTGTCGAGGGCCTCGCACTCGCCGAGCGCGCGTACCAGCATGCGCTGCAGTACGCGCAGGAGCGCCGCCAGGGGCGCGCTCCCGGCGCGCCCGCCGGTGAGGCGTCGCCGATCGTCGACCACCCCGACGTGCGCCGGATGCTGGCCACGATGAAGTCCACGATCGAGGCCATGCGCCGGCTGATGTACTGGAACGCGGCCTGCATCGACCGCGCTAAGCACCACCCCGACGCCGCGGAGCGCCAGCAGGCCGACGAGGTGGCGGCACTGCTCACCCCGCTGTCGAAGGCGTGGGGCACCGACATGGGCGTCGAGCTGACCGGGCTCGCGGTGCAGGTCTTCGGAGGGATGGGCTTCATCGAGGAGACCGGCGTCGCCCAGCACTACCGCGACGCCCGCATCACCACCATCTACGAGGGCACCAACGGCATCCAGGCGCTCGACCTCGTCGGGCGCAAGCTGCCGATGCGCGCCGGGGCGGTGGTGGGTGAGCACCTCGACCGCATCGCCGCCCTCGACACCGAGCTCGCCGCGCATCCCGAGCTGGCGCGGACCCGTGCCGCGCTTGCCGCCAGCGTCGCCGCCACCAGGGCGGCCACGACGTGGGCGATCGAGAACGCCGCCGACCCGGTGGCCGTGATGGCCGGCGCCACCCCGTACCTGCGGATGATGGCGACGACGACGGCCGGCTACATGATGGCTCGCTCGGCGCTTGCCGCCCTCGCCGGCGGCGGAGATCTCAACCCCGAGTTCGCGGCGGCAAAGGTGGCGACGGCGCGGTTCTTCTGCGAGCAGTTGATGCCGATGGCCGACGGCCTGCTTGCCGCAGTCACCGCCGGAGCCGAGCCGCTGACCATCCTCGATCCCGTCGCCCTCGCCCGCTGAGCGCTGCGCCCTCGGTGGGCCGGCCCGCTGTCAGGTGCAGGTGACCGTGACCTGCCCGACGGTGGTGTCGCCGTCGTCGATCAGGATCCCGGTCGGGTCGACGAACTCTGCACTCACCCGCAAGCGCCCCGGTGAGGCGTCGATCGTCGGGCGATCCTGCTGCACGGCGCCGGCTGTGGGTGCCGTGGAGTCCGTGGCCGCGGTGTCGTGGAAGTGGCTCAGCGTGCCGCTCGCGCCGAGCTCGACGCTCACGTAGACGACCAGCTGCCACGACTCCCCGTCCCCGTCCCCGTCCCCGTCCTCGTCGTCGTCGGTGCCCTCGGCGAACGACGGGCGGTACAGGTACGAGGTGGAGAAGCCGATCGCCGTTTCGTCGACCGTGGCCGTGCCGCTCACCTCCCATGCCGATTCGAGGTCGAAGTCGCAGTCCGAGGCGAACACCTCGAGCTCGTAACGCTCTCCACTCACGCGCACGTCGGCCTCGGCGTTGCGTTCGGCCACCTGCTCCGGGGGATCGACATCGGCGATCGTGCCGTCCACCTCGGCGGTGTCGTCGACGGTGTCGTCGGGCACGTCGACGTGCAGCGTCGTCGACGTCGACGGCCCGGTCGGATCGGTGTCGCTCGAGGTTGGGGCCTGGTCGGCGCAGGCCGCCAGGCCGGCGAGGGCGAGCGCGACGACGGCCGGCGAGGCACCGCGTCGGGCGCCGCGGCTCATCGGCCGGCTTCCGGGGCACCGTGGCGGCCGGCACCCTTTGCGAAGCGCTGTGCCCCGGCGATCGTCTCGCCGCTACGCACCACCTGGAGGCCGAGCTCGGTCTCCCTCTCGAGGGCGGCGGGCAGCGCCATGCCCCATTGCTCGTACGCGCTGGCGCGATCGCTGCGCATGCACAGCTGGGGGAGCGCGGCGAGCTGCCGGGCGAGCTCCATCGCCGCCGCCAGCGCGTGGCCGGGGGCGACGATGCGGTTCGCGAGACCCATCGCTCGCGCCTCGTCGCCGGAGACGCCGCGCCCGGTGAGGATCAGGTCCATGGCATGGCTGTGGCCGATCAGGCGCGGCAGACGGATGGTGCCGCCGTCGACCAAGGGCACTCCCCAACGCCGGCAGTAGACGCCGAACACCGCGTCGGTCGCGGCTACCCGCATGTCGCACCACAGCGCCAGTTCCAAGCCGCCGGCCACGGCGTAGCCCTCGACCGCGGCGATCACCGGTTTCGACAAGAGCAGCCGGGTCGGCCCGAGCGGCCCGTCGCGGCTGACGTCTGCCTCGATCCGATTGCCCCGCCCGCTGGCGATCGCGCCGAGGTCGGCCCCGGCGCAGAACGTGCCGCCGTCGCCGGTGAGCACGCCGACGGACAGCTCTTCGTCGGCATCGAGCTCACGGAACGCGTCCGCGAGCGCGGTGGCGGTATCGCCGTCGATCGCGTTGCGCACTTCCGGCCGGCAGATGGTGACGACGAGCACGGGGCCGTCACGCTCGACGCGCACCTTCTCCGTCTTGTCCGTCGCGGGCATGCGACGAAGTCTCGCGCGCCCCCCGTGGGCCGGCATCGCGTGGGCGGACTCCGCCGGGCCCCCGTCGCGCACGTACGATCTCTCCTAACAGCGCTGCCTGCGGGGCGGAGGGAACCATGGAGCCGACCGGCGAAGCCGCCGTCATGTTGGAGCTGCTCGCGAAGCTGGCACGCGCAGCCCGTCCCGGCGAGGAGGGCGAGCTGCTCGCCTCGTTCCTCGTCGCCTACTTCGCCGAGGTGCCAGCGGACGACCTGCTGGTGCGCACACCGCAAGACCTGCTCGGCGCCGCGCTCGCCCACTGGGACCTCGGGCGTCGCCGTGCTCCGGGTGCAGTCGCCGTGCGCATCGTGTCCCCCGGCGAGCACGGTGAGGGGTGGCGCTCGCCCCACTCGGTGCTGTTGATCGTCTGTGACGACGCACCCTTCCTCGTAGACACCGCACGGCTCGCGCTGGAGCGCAACGAACTAGAGGTGCACCTGCTCGTGCACCCGATGCTGCGCGTCAAGCGCGACGGCGACGAGTACGTCGGCGTGGTGCCGCGCGGAGGTGTGCTGGAAGCCTGGACCCAGGTCGAGATCGACCTGCGCACGCCGCAGCAGGCGGCCGCGTTGGAGGCCGAGGTGCGCGCCGCGCTGGAGGACGTGCAGCTTGCCGTGCACGACTTCGAGCCGATGCGCCAGCGCGCGTTGGAGCTCGCCCACGGGCTCGACGCTCCCCCCGCCGGCGTGCCCGGCCACATCACCGAAGCGGTGGCGAGCCTGCTGACGTGGCTGGTGCGCAAGCACTTCGTGTTCCTCGGGGCGGCCACCTACGACTACACCCCGGCCGGCGGGCTGGCCGTGGTCGACGGCAGCCGACTCGGTCTGCTGCGCCGCCCCGGCGAGCCGGGCCCGATGTCCGCGCCGACCGAGCGGCTGCTCGCCATCTCCCGCAGCGACCGCGCGTCGAGCGTGCACCGCGACGCCAGGTTGACCTGCATCGAGCTGCGTCACTTCGACGCCGACGGCCACGTCACCGGGCTCGACTGGTTCGTCGGGATGTTCTCGGCCGCCGCCTACCGGGCGAGCGCGCTGTCGGTGCCAGTCGTGCGTGAGCGCGCCGAAGCGGTGCTCACCCGCTCGGGGTTCAAGCCCGACACCCACACCGGGCGGGCGATGCGCCACGTCCTCGAATCGCTGCCCCGCGACGCGCTGTTCGAGCTGAGCCGCATCGATCTCTCCGCGTTGGTCGACCAGATCGTCGCGCTGCAGGACCGCCCGCTGGTGCGGGTGATCCCGGTGCCCGAGCCGGTCGGGCCCTGGCTGACGGCGCTGGTCTACCTGCCCCGCGCCCGGTTCGGCCCGCACGTGCCCGAGACGGTGACGGCGGAGATCGCCGAGGCCTACGGCGCCACGCGCGCGACGTCGACCAGCACGGTGGGGGGCAGCACGCTCGCGCGCATCGACGTGATGCTGCGCCGCGGCGAGGGCGTGCCCGATCCCGACCTCGACGAGCTGTGCGGACGCATCGACGCGCTCACCGAGCCGTGGGACGAGATGATGCGTGACGCGCTCGTCGCGCGACTCGGCGATGTGAGCGCGCGTGGGCTCTCCGACGAGCTCGCTGCCTGCGTGCCGGACGCGTTCAGGGCCGAGATCGACGCGGTGACCGCGGTGGACGACCTGCTGATGGCGCGTGAGCTGGCGCTCGACCCCGAGACACTGGCGACGAGGCTCGTGCCGTCGCCGAGCGGGACGACCGACGAGTGGCGGTTCCGGATCTACCGCGACGGCACGCCGACCACGCTCAGCGCCACGTTGCCGCTGCTCGAACACCTCGGCCTGCACGTGGTCGACGAGCGCCCGTACGAGCTGGATCTGCCCGCCGACACGGTGTGGATGTACGACGTCGGGGTGCGCCTGCCGGCGGGCGTGGAGCTGACCGAGCAGAGCTCGGCCGAGCTGCAGGCGACGTTCAAGGCGCTCGACCGCAACGAGGTCGAGAGCGACAGCTTCAACCGGTTGGTGCTGACCGCGGGGCTCAGCGGGCGCCAGGTGGCGGTGCTGCGCGCCTACGCGAAGTACCTGCGCCAGATCGGCCTCGCGTTCACCGAGCCGACGATCGCCGCCGCGCTGGTCGCCCACCCGCGCGTGGCCAGGGGTCTGGTGGCGCTGTTCGAGGCGAGGTTCGCGCTCCAACCCTCCGGCGGAGACCGAGACGCGAGCGTCGGAGCGGCCCGCGCCGAGCTCGTCGCCGCGCTCGACGACGTGCCGAGCCTCGACGACGATCGCGTCGGGCGGGTGCTGATGGCGGTGATCGACGCCACCACGCGGACCAATGCGTTCCAGAAGGCCGCCGACGGCGCCGGGCACCGCCCGGTGCTCGCGTTCAAGCTCGACCCGCGCGAAGTCCCCGACCTGCCGCTGCCGCGCCCCCGCTACGAGATCTGGGTCGCGTCGCCGCGCGTCGAGGGCGTCCACCTGCGTGGCGGGCCCGTCGCCCGAGGCGGCCTGCGCTGGAGCGACCGTCGTGACGACTTCCGCACCGAAGTGCTCGGCCTGATGAAGGCCCAGATGGTGAAGAACGCGGTCATCGTGCCCGTCGGCGCGAAGGGTGGGTTCGTCGTCAAGCAGCCCCCCGCCGACCCCGCGGCACGCCGCGCAGAGGTCGCGACCTGCTACCGGATGTTCGTGGAAGGCCTGCTCGACGTCACCGACAACCTCGTCGCCGGCGCCGTCGTGGCCCCTCCTGACACCGTTCGCTACGACGGCGACGACCCGTATCTGGTGGTCGCCGCCGACAAGGGCACGGCGACGTTCAGCGACCTCGCCAACTCGATCGCGATCGAGCGCGGGTTCTGGCTCGGCGACGCGTTCGCCTCCGGCGGCAGCGTCGGCTACGACCACAAGGAGATGGGCATCACCGCCCGCGGTGCGTGGGAGAGCGTGCGTCGCCACGCGCGCTACCTCGGCAAGGACGCCGACCGCGACCCGCTGACCGTGGCCGGCATCGGCGACATGTCGGGAGACGTGTTCGGCAACGGGATGCTGTGCTCGGACAAGCTCTTGCTCGTCGCCGCCTTCGACCACCGTCACGTGTTCTTGGATCCTTCCCCTGATCCGGCGGCGTCTTTCGCCGAGCGCCGGCGGCTGTTCGCCCTGGCCGGGAGCAGTTGGGCCGACTACGACCCGACGCTCATCTCGACCGGAGGTGGAGTGCATCCACGGACGGCGAAGTCGATCCCGGTCTCGGCCGAGGCCCGGTCGCGCCTCGGCATCGAGGCCGAGCAGCTGACCCCGAACGAGCTGATCTCCGCCATCTTGCGAGCGCCGGTCGACCTGCTGTGGAACGGGGGGATCGGCACCTACGTGAAGGCGGCCGCCGAGCGCCACGCCGACGCCGGCGACCGCAGCAACGACGCGGTGCGGGTCGACGCCGAGGAGCTGCGCTGCAAGATGGTCGGCGAGGGCGGCAACCTCGGCTTCACCCAGCGCGGCCGCATCGCGTACGCCCTGGCCGGCGGGGCGATCAACACCGACGCCATCGACAACTCGGCCGGTGTGGACTGCAGCGACCACGAGGTGAACATCAAGATCCTGCTCGACAGCGCGGTTGGTTCCGGTGCCGTCGGCAGCGACGAGCGCAACACCCTGCTCGCCTCGATGACCGACGAGGTGGCCGAACTGGTGCTCGCCAACAACAAGGCGCAGACCCTGGCGCTGCAGATCGCCAGGCGCCAGTCGGGCGCGATGGCCCACGTGCACGCCCGGTATCTGAACCTGCTCGAGGCCGAGGGCTGGGTCGACCGCGCCCTCGAGGCCCTGCCCACCGACAAGGTGATGGCCGAGCGCCAGGCAGCAGGGATCGGCCTGACCACGCCGGAGTTCGCGGTGCTGCTCGCGCATACGAAGATCGCGAACGTCGTCGAGGTGCTCCAGAGCGACCTCGTCGACGACCCATACCTGGTGCGCACGCTCGCCGAGTACTTCCCGACGCCGATGCGCGACCGCTTCGCCGGGCTGCTCGGCTCCCACCCGCTGCGCCGCGAGATCGTCGCCATGAAGGTCGTCAACGAGCTGGTCAACATGGCCGGCACCTCGTTCGACCATCGACTGACCGAAGACACCGGCGCCGGCGTCGCCGACATCTGCCGGGCCTGGATCGCGGCACGCGACTTGATCGGCGCTCGGCAGATCTGGGCCGAGATCGACGCCCTCACCGCGCTCGACGACGTGACCCCGGTGAAGCTCGACGTGCAGCTCGAGCTGTTCCTCGAGTGCCGCCGGATGGTCGAGCGCACGACGGTGTGGCTGCTGCGCAGGCGGCGCCCGCCGCTCGACATCGCCGCCGTCGTCGCCGAGCTCGCGCCGGGGCTGCGCGAGGTGGAGGTGACGCTGCAGAACGCGCTGCGTGGGCCGCTCGCCGACGCAGCGCACTCGCTCGAGGCGTCGCGCCTCGTGGCCGGGGTTCCCGAGTCGCTCGCGCAGCGGTCGTCGGTGTGGGGGCTCGCGCACACCGGCCTCGACATCGTCGAGGTGGCGGCCGAGGCCGGCCATCCGGCGAGCGAGGTGGCCGCGGTCTACTGGCAGCTCTTCGGCGAGCTCGGCATCACCTGGTTGTGGGAAGGCATCGGCGCGCTGCCGCGCCTCGATCGTTGGCAGACCCAGGCTCGCGCCGCCCTGCGCGACGACTTGTTGTCCGCGCACGCCGACCTGACCCTCGACGTCATCGCCGCCGGTTCGGTCGAGCACTGGCTCGCGGTGCACGCGCGCAGCGTCAGCCGGGCCCGCTCGATCGGGGCCGAGCTGGTGCGCTCGGGGCGGGCCGACCTGACGACGCTCTCGGTCGGGTTGCGTCAGCTGCGCAACCTGGTGCTCACCTCTCGGCGCACCCCCGACGCGGCCCCGAGCGGCTGACCTGGCCCCGGGCCTCTGACCTGGCCCGGGCCTTCGACCTGGCCGGGGCCGGCCACACCCCACCGGTAGCCTCGATGGGGTCATGCCGGGTCCCCGCTTTCGCTTCGCTCCCTCGCCCACCGGTTTCTTCCACGTCGGTGGGGCACGCACCGCGCTGTACAACTGGGCGCTCGCGAAGCGCCTCGGCGGCACCTTCGTGCTGCGCATCGAAGACACCGACGAGGCGCGCAACCGCCCGGAGTGGACCGAGGGGATCATCGACGCGCTGGCGTGGATCGGGATCCACGCCGACGACCCGACGTTCGAGGGGCCGTACTTCCAGAGCCACTACGCGGACCAACACGTCGCCGCCGCGCAACGCCTGTTCGAGACCGGCTGGGCCTACTACTGCGACCTGACGTCCGAGCAGATCGCCGAGCGCGCCGCGGTGAACGCCCGGCCGGGGTACGACGGCTACTCGCGTGAGCGGGGGCTCGGCCCGGCGCCCGGGCGGGTGCTGCGCTTCCGGGTGCCCGACGGCACGACCGTCGTCCACGACGACGTGCGCGGCGTGGTCGAGTTCGACAACGCCCACATCGAAGACTTCGTCCTGCTGCGCGGCAACGGAACGCCGATGTTCCTGCTCGCGAACGTCGTCGACGACGTCGCGATGGGGGTCACCAACGTCATCCGCGCCGAGGAGCACCTGCCGAACACGCCGAAGCAGCAGATGCTCTGGGAGGCGCTCGGCCACGACACCCCGCAGTGGGCCCACGTGCCGGTGCTCGTCAACGAGCAGCGCAAGAAGCTTTCCAAGCGGCGTGACAAGGTGGCGCTCGAGCTGTACCGCGACGAGGGCTACCTCGCCGACGCGATGGTCAACTACCTGATGACGCTCGGATGGGCTCCAAAGGGCGACACCGAGATCGTGCCCTGGTCGAGCATCGTCGACGAATTCCGTCTCGAGGACGTGAACCATGCCCCCGCGTTCTTCGACCTGAAGAAGCTGAACGCGTTCAACGGCGAGTACCTGAGGGCGTGTGCGCTCGACGACTTCGTCGCCGCTTGCGAGCCGTGGATCACCGCCCCCGTAGCGCCGTGGCCGCCGGAGCGCTTCGACCGCGCTCGCTTCCACGCCATGGCCGAGCTGGTGCAGACGCGCGTCGTGCGCCTCGCCGAGGTGCCCGCGCTCGTCGACTTCGTGTTCCTCGCCGAGCCACCAGACGACGCCGCCTCGTGGGCCAAGGCGTTCGGCCAGCCGGCCGCGCTCGACGTGCTGCGCGACTGCATCGGCGCGTTCGAGGCGCTGGGGGAGTGGCGGGCCGAGCCGCTGAAGGCCGCGCTCGAGGCCGTCGGCGAGCGCCACGGGCTGAAGTTGGCCAAGGCGCAGGCGCCCGTGCGGGTCGCCGTCACCGGGCGCACCGTCGGCCCGCCGCTCTTCGAGTCGCTCGAGGTGCTCGGGCGCGACGAGGCGTTGCGCCGGATGCGCAACGCCGCCGAGCGCGCCCAGTCCGAGCCTGCGGCTGCACCACCGACGTGACGAGCGTGGCGGGACGACGGTGAGCGACGAGCGCGACCCGCTGTGGGACGTCACCCGCCCGTCGTGGGGCGGAGCCTTGGGCGGCACCGTCGAGGGCGGCACCGCGGAGGAGCCTGCCGTCGACGACTTCCCCTGGCCTGGCGCCGAGGACCCGATCACCTCTCAGGTGGCCGTCATCGACCGCACCCCGCCGGGGGGCACGGTGTTGGCCGCCGGGCGGCGTCCGTCTTCGCGGTCGCGCCGGCTGGTGCTCGGTGCCGCGGCACTCGTGGCCGCGCTGGCCGCCTACTACCTCGTCTGCTTGTACCAGGTGTGGGCCACCGGGCGCTCCGACCAGGCCCGGCCCGTCGACGCGATCGTCGTCATGGGCGCCGCGCAGTACGACGGGCGACCCTCCCGGCAGCTCGCCGCGCGCCTCGACCAGGTGCTGGCGCTATTCGCGCAAGGTGTCGCCCCGGTGGTGGTGGTGACCGGCGGCAACCGCCCCGGTGACCGGTTCACCGAGGCCGAGACCTCGGCCGCGTACCTGGTGGCGGGCGGTGTGCCGGCGGAGGCGATCGTCAGCGAGGACCAGGGGGCAACTTCGTGGGAGTCGCTGCACGCCGTCGCCGACATGCTGGTGCCGCTCGGGCTGAAGCGCGTGGTGCTCGTCAGCGACCCGTTCCACAGCCTGCGGATCGCCATGATGGCCGGCGAGCTCGGCCTGACTCCTTACGTGTCACCGACGCGCACCAGCCCCGTCGACGGTTGGTCCGCGTTCTTCCATCACTTGCAAGAGGCCGGCGGGGTGGCGATCGGGCGGATCATCGGCTTCGAGCGCCTCGAGTCGCTCACCGGCTGACCGGCGTGTGCGTCGCTCGGGGCTGGCCGTTACACTCCCAGTCCGCTCCGTGGGGAGTGGTGTAACTGGCAACACAGCAGATTCTGGTTCTGTTATTCAGGGTTCGATTCCTTGCTCCCCAGCTAGAGGCGGTTAGCATTGCCATCCGCCGCTTGGCCCGTTCGTCTAGTGGCCTAGGACACCACCCTCTCAAGGTGGCGGCACGGGTTCGAATCCCGTACGGGCTGCCAAGTTCCCCAAGTTCTCGGTCGGATCAGTCGCGCTATGTGTCACAGATCCGACCGAGAACGCGGACTCTGCCGCTGTCGCTGGGAAGTGCGCTGGTCGATCAGGGCCGGGGGTGGGAGAGCAGGAACGCGACGAGTTCGCTGGTTGCGTCGTAGGCGGCGTACGGCTCACCTGCTCTCGACGGAGCTTGGGGCGTTGAGCCGGGCCAGGCGTGGTTTGCGCCCTCGATGGTCACGAACTCGGCGGCCGAACCGGACGCGCAGCCTTCGCTCAGCGCCGTGATGACATCGCCTTGCTCGGTCACCTCGGGAGCCGGGCAGCCGATGGCGGCAGCGAACGTTTCGAAGCCCTCGGTCGGTACCGGGAAATCGACCCCGGCGATCGACTTGGGGCCGACGCCGCCGGTGATCGGCAGGTTCTCGTCGGCGGTGCCGTGCACATGGATGATCGACACCGGCTGCGACGGTGCGCACCCCTCGACGCCGAGCGTGCCGGCGACGACACCGACGCCGACGATGCGATCAGCGAGCTCACACGCCAGCCGGTAGCTCATGATCGCTCCGTTCGAGTGGCCGAAGGCGAAGATCCGATGAGGGTCGATCTCGTGTTCCCGCTCCAGCTGATCGATCAACTCGTTCACGAACCCGACATCGTCGACGCCGTCGCGCGCCGGGGCTCCACAGCACACGCCGCCGTTCCACGCGCCTCCGGGACCGCTCCCGATCTTCACACCATCGGGGTGGACGACGATGAAGGCGTTGCTCTCGGCGAGCCGTTCGACCTGGTTGACGGCGGCGAACTGGTCCGCCCAGCCGGTGCCGCCGTGGAGACCGAGGAACAGCGGAACAGGCCCCTCGATCACGCTCGGCACGTACAACCGGTAAGCACGCTCGACGCCACCGACGACGATCGTGCCGTGGGTGACGACTCCTGTCGGCTCGACCGGCGCCGACAGGGCAACCGTGCTCGAGGGCAGAGCGGTCGTCGCCGGCGCCGGAGCGGTCGCCGGCTCCGGAGCGGACGCCGGCGCAAGTGCGGTCGTCGGCGTCAGCGTCGTCATCGTCGTGGGTTCCGGCGTCGCCTCATCCGGCTCCGAGGAGCACGCCACCGCAAGCGCCACGATCGCGATCGACACCGAGCTCTCGATGACGAAGCGCGACGACCGAGCGCGAAGCCGCATGGGTCAGTCGTAGCACGACGATGTGAGGACGGGCTGCCAAGTTCCCTCAGTTCTCGGTCGGATCAGTCGCGCTATGTGTCACAGATCCGACCGAGAACGCGGGGTGCGGCGCGCCGGACCCGTCATCGCGGCGCGGGGTGGAGGCTGGCGAGGGCGCCGGCAGCCATCGAGGCGAGCAGATCGACCATCTGCGCCCTCGGCAGCGGCTGGCTCGCGCTGAACGGGGTGGAGTTGATCAGCCCGAACGCGGCATGGGCCGCGGCGCGGGCGCGACGGGGATCGATGGCGGGGTGCTCGGCGACGATCGCGTCCACCCACACGTCGGTGTAGCGCGCCTGCAGCCTGCGGATGCGTCGGCGGTCGGCGTCGGCGGTGTGCACCAGGTCGCGCATGTGCACGGTGATCAACGAGCGGTCGTCGACGGCGAACTCGCAGTGGAAGCGGACCAGCCGGGTGAGCAGTTCACCGCCGCCCGCCGCCGCGATCTGCGCGCATCCTTCGAGCAGTCGCTCGCTGATGCCGACCAGCATCTCGCCGAGCAACGCCTCCTTGCCGGCGAAGTGGTGGTACAGCGCTGGGCCGGACACCCCGGCCGCGTCTCCCAGGTCGTCGACGGTGACGTTGGCGAAGCCCCGCTCGGCGAACAGATCGGCCGCCAGCGCGAGCAGCTCGGCCCGCCGAGTCATCGGCGCCGCGCGAACGTTCATAGCGCGCTTGAACTTAGTGCGCGTTAAGGTTGCAGGGTGCCATCCGACGGTACGGAACACCGCTGGCCGGTGCTGACCAGCTCGGCGCAGCCGGGCTCGGACCAGTTCCGACGCAACGCGGACGCGATGCAGTTGCTGGTCGACGACCTGCGCCGGCTCACTGCCGAGGCCGCGCTCGGCGGTTCGCAGCAGTCGCGTGAACGCCACGTCGCCCGCGGCAAGCTGCTGCCCCGCGACCGGGTCGAGTCGCTGCTCGACCGCGGTTCGCCGTTCCTCGAGCTCTCGCCGCTCGCCGCCCATGGGATGTACGGCGGCGACGCCCCTGCCGCGGGCATCATCACCGGCGTCGGGCGGGTGGCCGGGCGCAACTGCGTCGTCGTGGCGAACGACGCGACGGTGAAGGGCGGAACGTACTTCCCGATCACGGTCAAGAAGCACCTGCGCGCTCAAGAGGTGGCACTGCAGAACCGCCTGCCGTGCGTCTACCTCGTCGACTCCGGCGGGGCGTTCCTGCCCGCGCAGGACGAGGTGTTCCCCGACCGCGACCACTTCGGACGGATCTTCTACAACCAGGCGCAGATGTCCTCACGCGGCATCCCCCAGGTCGCCGCCGTCCTCGGCTCGTGCACCGCAGGCGGCGCGTACGTCCCGGCGATGAGCGACGAGGCGGTGATCGTGCGCGACCAGGGCACGATCTTCCTCGGCGGGCCACCGCTAGTAAAGGCAGCTACCGGCGAGGTCGTCACTGCCGAGGAGCTGGGTGGCGGGCACGTGCACGCCCACGTCTCCGGTGTCGTCGATCACCTTGCCGACGACGACGCGCACGCGCTCGCGATCGTGCGCGACATCATCGCCACGGTGCCCCCGGCCGCGCCCCCGCCGTGGCGGGTGCACCAGCCGGTGGAGCCGACCGTCGACCCGGCCGACCTCGGCGGCGTGGTGCCGAGCGACCACCGCTCCACGTACGACGTGCGTGAGGTGATCGCCCGCATCGTCGACGCCAGCCGCTTCGCCGAGTTCAAGCACGATTTCGGCTCCACGCTCGTCACCGGCTTCGCCCGCATCTGGGGTCACCCGGTTGGCATCGTCGCCAACAACGGGGTGCTGTTCTCCGAGTCCGCTCTGAAGGGCGCGCACTTCGTCGAGCTGTGCGACCAGCGGGCGATCCCCCTGCTGTTCCTGCAGAACATCACCGGATTCATGGTCGGGCGCGACTACGAGGCGGGGGGGATCGCGAAGCACGGGGCGAAGATGGTCACCGCCGTCGCCTGCGCGCGCGTGCCGAAGTTGACCGTCGTCATCGGCGGCTCGTTCGGCGCCGGCAACTACTCGATGTGCGGCCGCGCCTACTCACCCCGCTTCTTGTGGATGTGGCCGAACGCGCGCATCTCGGTGATGGGCGGCGAGCAGGCGGCGAGCGTGCTCGCCACCGTGCGCCGCGAGCAGATCGAGCAGGCCTCGGGCGAGTGGACGGCCGACGAAGAGGAGCGGTTCAAGGACCCGATCCGCAACCAGTACGAGGAGCAGGGCCACCCGTACTACGCGACGGCGAGGCTCTGGGACGACGGGATCGTCGAGCCGGGTGACACCCGCACGGTGGTCGGCCTCGCCCTCGGCGCCGCCGCCGGCGCGCCACTCGACCCGGTCTCCTACGGCGTGTTCCGGATGTGAGCCCGATGGCCCCCTCGCTTGGCACCGGCACAGGCCACCCCACGATGTTCTCCCGGGTACTCGTCGCGAACCGCGGCGAGATCGCGGTGCGCGTTATCCGCACCCTGCGCCGGCTCGGGGTTTCGTCGGTGGCGGTCTACAGCGACGCCGACGCCGATGCCCGTCACGTTCACGAGGCCGACGTCGCGGTGCGCCTCGGGCCCGCTGCCGCGGCGCAGAGCTACCTCGACGTCGACCGCGTGATCGGCGCCGCGCTCGCAACTCGGGCGGACGCCATCCACCCCGGCTACGGCTTCCTCGCCGAGAACCCGCTGCTCGCCGCGGCGTGCGCGAAGGCGGGCATCGTCTTCGTCGGGCCACCGGCCGCGGCGATCGAGACGATGGGCGACAAGATCCGGGCCAAGCTCGCCGTCGCCGCGGCCGGTGTGCGCGTCGTGCCGGGCAGCGGCGCGGCCGGGCAGAGCGACGACGATCTCGTGCTTGCCGCGGCCGAGATCGGGCTGCCGGTGCTGATCAAGCCCTCCGCCGGCGGTGGTGGCAAAGGGATGCGCCTCGTCGCCGCCGACGCCGACGAGGCCGAGCTGCGCAGGCAGATCGCCGCGGCCCGCCGCGAGGCCGACAAGGCGTTCGGCGACGACACCCTGCTGGTCGAGCGCTTCGTGGCCAACCCGCGCCACATCGAGGTGCAGGTCCTGGCCGACGGGCACGGCAACGTCGTGCACCTCGGCGAGCGTGAGTGCAGCCTGCAGCGGCGTCACCAGAAGATCGTCGAGGAGGCGCCGTCGCCGCTCGTCACTGCCGAGCTGCGCCAGCAGATGGGGCACCAGGCGATCGAGGCCGCTCGCGCCTGCGGCTACACCAACGCCGGCACGGTCGAGATGATCGTCGCCGGTGAACAACCCGACGACTTCTACTTCATGGAGATGAACACGCGTCTCCAGGTAGAGCACCCCGTGACCGAGATGGTCTACGGCATCGACCTCGTCGAATGGCAGCTGCGCATCGCCGCCGGCGAGCGGCTGGCGTTCACGCAGGAAGAGCTGGTGCCGAGAGGCCACGCCGTCGAGGCGCGCATCTACGCCGAGGACCCGCGCCGGGGGTTCGTACCCACCGGTGGCACGCTGCTGCGGGTCGACGAGCCGAGCGGGTCGGGTGTCCGCGTCGACTCCGGCGTGGCCACCGGTTCGGTCGTCGGCGGCGACTACGACCCGATGCTCGCGAAGGTGATCGCCCACGGAGCTGACCGCGCCGAGGCGCTGCGCCGCCTCGATGCCGCGCTCGGCGCGACCACGCTGCTCGGGGTGACCACCAACGTCGGCTTCCTCCGCCGGCTCCTCTCCGACACCGCGGTGCAGCGGGGCGATCTCGACACCGGACTCGTCGAGCGCCGTTATGAAGAGCTGGTCGACGACGCGGTACCCGAGCAGGTGCTGGTCGCCGCGGCGGCCGCGCCGCTCGCCGCAGGGGTGACGTCGCCCGACCCCTGGCTGTCTTCGATCGGCTGGCGCCACGGCGGATCCTCCTTCGTGCGTCGGCGCCTCGACGTGCCGGGCGCCGGTACGGCCGACTTGCTCGTGCGCCACCTCGGCGACCGGCGCTTCGAAGCGCGCCTCGACCCGCCCGACGAGTCGACCGCGCCGCCCGCGACTGCGACGGTGGGAGCCGAGTCGGTCGAGGTGGTCTGCGCAGGCAAGAGCAGCACGGTCGTCTACGAGATCGACGGTGACACCACCTGGGTGGGCATCGCCGGGTCTGCGTGGGCCGTCCTCGAGCACGACCCACGTGGCGACCTGCGCCGCCCCGGCGTCGTCGCCGCCGGGTTCGGGCCGCTGCGCAGCCCGATGCCGGGCACCGTGCTGACGCTCGGCGTCGCCGTCGGCGACGCGGTGCAGCCCGGCCAGGTCGTGGCGGTGGTGGAGGCGATGAAGATGGAGCACGAGCTGCGCGCACCGGTGGCCGGCGTGGTCAGCGACGTGCACGTCGGTGCCGGCTCGGCGGTGGCCCTCGACGGCGCGGTGGTGACGATCTCGCCCGGTGCCGGCGCAGCACCCGACGCCGCCGCAGCCGACGGCGCCGCGACGAACCGAGACGAGACGGAGGAGGACCCGTGACCGCGTGGGAGCTGTCCGAGGAGCACGAGGCGTTTCGCCGCGTAGTGCGTGACTTCGCCGAGGCCGAGATCGCGCCGCACGCTGCCGAATGGGACCGCCGGCACCACTTCCCGCTCGAGGCGGTGGGCGCGATGGCCGAGCTGGGCCTGTTCGGGCTGGTCTTCCCCGAGCGCTGGGGCGGCAGCGGCGGCGACTTCGCCTCCCTCTGCGTCGCGATCGAAGAGCTGGGCCGCGTCGACCAATCGGTCGGCATCACCTTGTCCGCCGCGGTCGGCCTCGGTGCCAACCCGATCCACCAGTTCGGTGACGAGACCCAGCAGGAGCGCTGGTTGCCCGACCTCGTCGCGGGCCGGGCACTCGGAGCCTTTGGGCTGACCGAGCCCGACGGTGGCAGCGACGCCGGCGCGACGCGGACGCGCGCGAAGCGCGACGGTGACGAGTGGGTGATCGACGGCAGCAAAGCGTTCATCACGAACTGCGGCACGCCGATCACGTCGGTCGTCACCGTGACCGCGCGCACCGACGACGGCATCTCCGCGTTCGTCGTGCCGGCCGGCACGCCGGGGCTGATCGTCGAGCCCGCCTACGACAAGCTCGGCTGGCACGCGAGCGACACCCACGGGCTCACCCTCGACGGTTGCCGGGTACCCGCGGAGAACCTGCTCGGTGAGCCAGGACAGGGCTTCGCCAACTTCCTCACCGTCTTGGACGACGGCCGGATCGCGATCTCCGCCCTCGCCCTCGGTTGCGCCAGGGCGTGCTTGGAGCATGCCGTCGCCTACGCGCAGGAGCGCCACGCGTTCGGTTCCCCGATCGGGCGGTTCCAGGGGTTGTCGTTCCCGCTCGCCGACCTCGCCGTGGCCGTCGAGAACGCTCGCAACCTCACCTACAAGGCTGCGTGGCTGAAGGATCACGGACGCCCGATCCGCCAGGCCGCGGCGATGGCCAAGCTCTACTCGACGGAGGCCGCCGTGTCGGCGGCACGCGTCGCCACGCAGGTGTTCGGCGGCGCGGGCTTCATCGAGGAGACCCCGATCGTGCGCTTCTACCGCGACGCGAAGATCCTCGAGATCGGCGAGGGCACGAGCGAGATCCAGCGCCACGTCATCGCCCGCGGACTCGGCCTTCCGGTCATCTGAGCCGCGCGAGCCGCCTGAGCGGCCCGAGCCGCCCGAGCCGCCCGCCCCCCACCCGTTCTCGGTCGGATGAGTCGCGCTATGTGTCACAAATCCGACCGAGAACGCGGGCTGCGCTAGGTGTCGGCGACGACGCGCCAGTCGTCGCGGGTGGCGGGCATGCCGCTCGACCCGGAGGGGCTCGGCACGACGCCGAGCACCTGGTGCACGTTGATCCCGCCGTCTTCGAAGCCGACGGCCGAGCCGGCCATGTACAGGCGCCACACACGCGCCCGGGCCGCGCCGACGAGCTCGACGGCGCGGTCCCAATCGGACTCGAGGTTGCCCACCCAGGCTCGCAGCGTCGACGCGTAGTGCTCACGCAGCGATTGCACGTCGCGCACCTCGAACCCGGCGCCCTCCATCGCCAGCACCACGTCGCCGACGTCGGCCAGCTCGCCGTCGGGGAACACGAAGCGGTACATGAACGACCGTTTGGGCAGGCGGGAGCCGTCGACGCTCGAGATGGCGTGGTTCAACAAGCGCCCCTCGGAGCCGAGCAGCGAGCGCAGCGTCGAGAAGTACTGCTCGGTCTTGGCCCGTCCGACGTGCTCGAACATCCCGACCGAGGAGATCGCGTCGAACTGCTCGCCCTGGAGCTCGCGGTAGTCCTGCAGGCGGATCTCCACCCGCCCGCCGAGGCCGGCCCGGATCACCCGACGCAGGGCGTGCTCGGCCTGCTCCTTGCTGATGGTGATGGCGACGACCTGGGCGTCGTGATGCTTGGCCGCGTGCATCGCCATCGACCCCCAGCCGCAACCGACGTCGAGCAGGCGCAGTCCTCGGCGTTCGTGCAGCCCGAGCTTGCGGCAGATCAGCTCGTGCTTCGCGGCCTGGGCGTCGGCCAGGCCGGTGTCGGGCGAGGCGAAGTACGCGCACGAATACGTCATCGCCGGCCCGAGGACGAGCCCGTAGAACTCGTTGCCGACGTCGTAGTGGTGGCTGACCACCTCCGCGTCGCGGCGCAGCGAGTGGCGCCAGCCGCGGGGGCGGATCTCCTCCTGCGGCGGTGGCGGCGGCGAGCCGACCACGCCCAGCCGGCGAGCAGCCACGATGGCCGGCCACACCGCGCGTGCACTGAGGCCGGCGCGAGGGACGGCGTCGCGCAGGGCGGCCACCAAATCGATCATGTTCCCGTCGAGGTCGATGTCGCCGCTCACGTAGGCGCGACCGAGCCCGAGCTCGCCCGGCGCCCAGAGGATGCGTCGCACGGCATCGGCGGAGCGGATGTGCACCGTGCCGGCGGCTGCCCGCCCGGGGGGTTCGATGACGCTCCCGTCCCAGAACGAAAGGCGCACCGCCGGCCGAGAGCGCAACAGAGAGTCGAGGAGCGGAGCGACCACCTGGGCAACCGTTTCGCCTCCCTCCGTCGCTGCGGTGGTGGAGCTGGCTGGGTCGGTCGAGGTCGTCATCTGCACTACCTCCCGTGGTGGACCTGTGGACCGTTCTCGCCAACGCTAGTCGGCTGTTCGAGACACCTCGACAGCCCCAGAACGCGCGTACAGGGTCCGAGGTCACAGCCCGTCCGGGCTGAGGGTCCTTCCCGCGATGGGCGGCTCCGTTGCATCCTTGGAGCGCGAAGTGCACCGGCTGGAGGTGTTGCCATGTCCGCCGAGGGCGATGTCCAGATTCGCGCCGTGCTGCAAGAAGAGCTCGATCGGCTCAACCGTGAGTTGAGCGTCGTGCGCGGTGAGCTGTCGGTGTTCGCCGGAGGCAACGGGCCAGAAGGCGAGACCGAGCGTGCCGACGAGATCGCGACCGAGCACGTCGAACGCGCGAACGACCTCGTCATGCTCGGAGACCTGGAGAGCCAGCAGCGCGACGTGCAGGCGGCGCTCGACCGTCTCGACGCCGGCCGGTACGGCGAGTGCGCGGCGTGCGGCGTGGCCATCCCCGCCGAGCGTCTCGACGCCATCCCGTGGGCGCGGGCCTGCGTCCTGCACGCGTAGGCGGCGCTACGGTCGGAGCGTGTCCAGCCTCTCGGGTCTCGACGACTACCCGATCCACCAGCTCGCCGAGCCGATGCGCCACGTGGGCACCGGCGACCGCAACTTCTACGACCGGTACTACTTCAACGGCTTCAGCCTGGACGGCAGTGCGATGTTCGTCGTCGGCCTCGGGGTGTATCCGAACCTCGGCGTGATGGACGCGTTCTTGCTGGTCTGGCACGACGGCCAGCACCGGGTGGTGCGCGCCTCACGTGAGCTCGACGGAGCCGACCGGCTTCATCCCCGGGTGGGTCCGCTCCACATCGAGGTGATCGAGCCCCTGCACAAGCTGCGCGTCGTGTGCGAGGAGAACGAGTGGGCGATGGCCCTCGACGCGACCTGGACCGGAGCCTCTCCGGCGATCGAGGAGCCACGGCACTACATCCGTGAACACGGCCGGACGATCTTCGACACCATGCGCCTCGCCCAGACGGGGGGCTGGGACGGCACCCTCACCGCCGCCGGCCATCGCTGGCACCTCGATGCCGAGCGGTGGTGGGGCACCCGCGACCGGTCGTGGGGCATCCGCCCCGTCGGCGAGGCCGAGCCGCAGGGCATCAGGGCGAAGGAGCCGTTCAGCTGGTTCTGGGTGTACACGCCGATCCGCTTCGACGACCACACCGTGCTCGTCATGATCCAGGAGCGCCGCGACGGCAGCCGAGTGCTCGAAGAGGCTGTGCGGGTGTGGAACGACGGGCGCACCGAGCACCTCGGCAGCCCCGGGCACGCGCTCACGTGGCAGCCCGGCACGCGCACGGCGACGGGCGGCTCGCTGCACCTGCACGAACCCGACGGCACGCCGATCGAGATCCAGGTCGAGTCGCTGGTGCGGGTGCACATCGGCATCGGTACCGGCTACGGCTACGACGCCGACTGGCGCCACGGGATGTGGCAAGGCCCGCTGAAGGTGGAAGGCGTCCACATCGACACCACCACGGCGGAGGGCGCGGCGCGCATGTTCGGCATCGTCGATGCCGGTGCACGCTTCCGGTACGAAGGTCACGTCGGGTACGGCTTGTTCGAGACGATGGTCGTCGGACCCCATGACCGGTACGGCTTCGCCGACCTGCTCGACGGCTACACCGACAAGGAGATCTAGCGATGGTCGCACGGGCGCTGCAGCTGGCCGACACGTTCGAGGTGGTTGCCGACGCGATCCCCGACAAGCCGGCGCTGATCACGAACGAGGTCGAGTACACGTGGGGCCAGCTCGACGAGCGCATCACCCGGCTCGCCAACCACCTGCGCTCGGCGGGCATCGAGCGCGGCGACCACGTCGGCATCCACGCCACGAACTGCGCCGAGTGGGTGGAGAGCTTCTACGCATGCATGAAGCTCGGCGCGGTCCCGATCAACGTGAACCACCGCTACGTCGCGGCTGAGCTGCGGTATCTGTACGACAACGCCGAGTGCGTCGCGATCGTCACCCAGCCCCAGTTCGTCGACGCGATCGACGCCGTCAGCGACGTGCTGCCGCGGCTGCGCCACCGCCTGGTCATCGGCGACGAGTACGAAGACGCGCTCAGCGCGGCGTCTCCGCAGCGTGACTTTCCCGGCCGTACGGCCGACGACCTCTACCTCGTCTACACCGGCGGTACCACAGGCATGCCGAAAGGAGTCATCTGGCGCCACGAGGACATCCTCCTCGCCGCCTTCAACTCGGGACGCGCGAACAGGCCGATCGAGCGGGCCGAACAGCTCGGCGAGGAGGCCGCGGCGGCGCTCGGCCAGGCGCGGCTGATGGGGCTCGGGCCGATGATGCACGGCGGGGCCCAGTGGATGATGGGCAACGCGTTCACGTCCGGGGGCGTCTTCGTGTTGTATTCGCTGCCCCATTTCGACCCGCTCGAGGTCTGGTCGCTCGCCGCCCGTTCGGGGGCGAACAGCATCGGCACCATCGGCGACGCGATGGCCCGGCCCCTCGCCGAGGCGCTGCTCCGTCCCGACCGTCCCGACTTCGACCTCTCCGCCATGTTCGCGATCGGCAACGGAGGTGCGCCGCTCTCCGCGAGCGTGCGTGAGCAGCTTCGCCACGCGCTTCCGAACGTGGCCATCCTCGACAGCTACGGCGCGTCCGAGACAGGGGCGGCCGGCGCGCGCCCCGACGCCGGCGAGGGCCACGCCGCCCCCCGGTTCTTCACCGGAGCAGACACGACCGTGCTCGGCGACGACGGGCACCAGTGCGCGGTGGGCGAGGTCGGCAAGCTCGCCCGCAGCGGCAACATCCCCCTCGGTTACTTCAAGGACCCGGAGAAGACCGCAGCCACGTTCCCCACCTTCGACGGCAAGCGGTGGGTGATCCCCGGCGACTTCGCGCGCATCGAGGACGACGGCTCGATCAGCGTGCTCGGCCGGGGGTCGGTCAGCATCAACTCCGGTGGAGAGAAGATCTACCCGGAAGAGGTCGAGGCGGCCCTGAAGCATCACCCCGACGTCTTCGACGCGGTGGTCGTCGGCACGCCCAACGAGCGCTGGGGCCAGCAGGTGACCGCGCTCGTCCAGCTGCGCGCGGACTCCACGGTCAGCGTCGACGACCTGGTCGCGCATTGCCGCACGCTCGTCGCCGACTACAAGTCGCCGAAGGCGATCGAGTTCGTACCGACCGTGCAGCGCACCGCCGTCGGCAAGGCCGACTACCAGTGGGCCCGCCAAGAGGCCGAACGCCGACTCGGCATCGCGCAGTGAAGTAGGCAGATTTCTTCGATTGTTGGTTGTAAGACGAACATACGTTCGTATACTGGTCTGATGGAACCCGCAGTTGGGGTTGTAGGGGTCGAGGATGAGGCGCTGGCGGCTTTGAACGCCGGTGTCGATGCCCTCTCTCGGCTCGATCTCGTCGGTCTGTCTGACGACAGATTGCACGCGTTGACGATCGCGGTGCAGCGCTGCACCGCCCGGTTGGGTGTGGCTCGCGCCGCTGTGATCCGCCGCTGGGACGTGCGGGGGGTGTGGGCCGGCGACGGGTCGCGCAGCCCCGCCCACCGCCTGGCCCGAGAGACGAACACCTCGACGCATTCGGCCAGGGTGGAGATCGCCCGGGCGCGTGACCTAGCGGTGATGACGAAGACCGCAGCGGCGATCGACGCTGGTCGGCTGTCGTTGGATCACGTGTACCTGTTCGCCAAGGCGCGCAAGGAACCCTGCCAAGCCGCGTTCGCCGACAGCGAGCAATGGCTCGTCGACCAATGCTCCAGGTTGCCGTTCCCCGACGCCGAACAGCTCGTCAAGTACTGGCGCCAACGCGCCGACGCCGCCGCAGCCGAGGAAGAAGCCGAACGCAACGAAAGCGCCAACACGTTGCACGCGTCCGCGACCTTGGACGGCACCGTGGTGATCAACGGCCAACTCGACGCGATATCGGGGGCGGTGTTCACCAACGAACTACAGCGTCTGGAACGCCAACTGCTGCTCGCCGACAAGGCTTCGTTGACCGTGCGCACCGCCTCGCAGCGGCGGGCGGCGGCGTTGGTGGAGATGGCCAAACGATCAGCCGCGTCCAAGACCGGCCGCCAACGACCACTGATCACCGTGCTCGTCGGCGACGAAACACTGCGCCACATGTGTGAGCTGTCCAACGGCACCGTGATCACCCCCGGCCAAGCAGCCGGACTGGTCAACGACGCACTAGTGGAATCGGTGATCTTCGACAACAAGACCACCGTCATCGCCGTCACCCACAAACGACGCTTCACCGGCGCCCTACGCCGCGCGATCGAAGTCCGTGACCGCCGCTGCCAACACAGCTCAGGCTGCTACCAGCCGGTCGAGCGTTGCGACGTCGACCACATCACCGCCTGGCGTGATGGCGGGCAGACCAGCCAGTTCAACGGGCGACTGCTGTGCGCCTTCCACAACCGCCACCCCGACGTCAGCGACCACCACCAGGTCAAACCCCAACCCGTGAGACCGATCGACGACCTCGACCGCCTCCGCGCCCTCATCCGCTGGCGCAACCAACAAGCACAAGCCGCCGAAGACGCGGCGGCCGCCGAAGAAGAAGCGAATGACGACGACGGAGACGACGACCCGAACGACGACGACCCGAACGACAAAGACGCAGACGGCAATTAGCCGTCGCGGCCGGCGAAGAACTCCCGGGGGTCGCGACCGAGCTCGATCAGGCGCCGGGTCACCTGCATCGGCGGCTCGGGCACCTCGCCGTTGCGCAGCGCAGCGACTCGCTCGCCGTGCTCGTCCCAAACGTGGCAGGTGTTCAGGTTGGAGTCGAAGGCTGCCTTGCGCTGCTGCGCGTTCATCGCCGGCCGCCCCGGCTCACCATCGGCGCGGGCGTGGGCGACGCGCATGCTCCACGTGCACTGGACGGCCACCGGCGCCATGGCCTGCAACAGCGCGGTGGTGTGGGTGCACCCGCGCGGGCCGCCGAACAGCTCACGCACCTTGTGGGTGAACCCGCGGGCGATGGACAAGCCGACGAGCTTGCCGTAGTGCTCGGTGATGGTCGGGCAATAGGTGTGCGGGTGGGTCTCGAACAGCACGTGCGCGGCTGTGATCTCGAGTGCGGGGAAGCTGACCGTGAGCTCGACGACCATGTGGTGGATGGTGATCGGGTCTGGGTCGCCCTCCACGTAGAGCCCCGGTGGCTTCTGGTCACGCACCCCGCCACGCAGCAGCATCGAGCTGTCGTCGATCTTCCACGCCCGCACCACGTAGTCGCGCTGGTGGATCTCCTGCAGGTCGGGATCGGGCGGCAGGATGTCGGTGCTCTCCCTCATGGCGCTAGACCGGCGTGTCGGCGAGCAGCTTGCCGAGACGGGAGAGGCTCGGTTGGGCCGAGCCGAGCTGCAGTTCGAGCTGTTTCAGCATCAGGAAGTACCTGTGCAGCGGGTAGTCGCGGTCGACGCCGACTCCGCCGTGCACGTGGTGCGCAGCCTGGGCGACGCGCCACCCGCCCTCGGCGGCCCAGAACTTGGCCGAGAGCAGGTGCTCCTCTACGGGCATGCCGTTGGCGAGTCGCCACGCCGCCTGCCACGCGGTGAGCCGTACCGCCTCGGTGTCGATGTACGCGTCGCCGGCGCGCTGGCTGACGGCCTGGAACGAGGCGATCGGCTTGTCGAACTGGCGCCGAGACACGGTGTACTCCGCAGTGAGCGCGAGGGCCGCCGCACACGCGCCGGCACTCATCACGCACGCGGCGGCGGTGCCGCGGTGCAACAGCGCAGTGACCTCGTCGGGGCCGCCGAGGCGCTCGGCCGGGGTGCGGTCGAGAACGAGCATCGCGTCGGGCACGCCGGTGGTGGTGTCCTGGCGCGTGATCTCGAGCCCGCTCGCGTCACGCTCGACCACGTAGAGGCCGTCGGTCGCGGATACGACGAACCGGCTGGCGACGAGCCCATGGGGAACGCACACCTTGGTGCCGGTGAGGGTTCCGTCGTCGGCCGCGGTGGCCGGCGCCGAGGGGTCGCCGACGGGTTCGTGCAGCGCGGCGGTGACGACCACCTCGCCGCTCGCCACTCCGTCGAGCAGATCGGGCCGCCCGCCGAGCGCGGGTCCGGCAAGTGCCGTCACGGCGAACGCGGGCACCGGGGCAGCCGCCCGCGCGACCTCCTCGAGCACGATCGCTGTCTCCAAGAAGCCGTATCCACCTCCGCCGGCTGCCTCTGGCAGAGCGATGCCCACGATCCCCGCCGCACCGAGCGCGGACCAGAGCTGGAGGTCGGTGCCGGACTCGGTCTGAGCGACGTCGCGCAGGTGGTCGGGCGTGCAGGTGTCGTCGAGGATGCGCCGGGTCAGAGCGCGCAGCTCGTCCTGGTCGGGCGTGAACGAGAAGTCCATCAGCGCGCCGCCCGGGGGAAGCCGAGGGAGAACATGGTGATCAGGTCGCGCTGCATCTCGTTCGTGCCGCCTCCGAAGGTCAAGATCAACATCCCCCTGGAGAGCGATTCCAGCCGGGATTGCACTACTGCTCCGGGTGTACCCGCCTTCAGGTAGCCCGGCGGGCCGAACACCTCGAACAGCAGCCGGAACGCCTCGAGGTTCAGCTCGGTGCCGTACACCTTGATCGCCGAGCAGTGCCCGATGTCGAGCTTGCCCTGCGTGGCCTCCCACGCGACCTGCCAGTTCATCAGCCGCAGCACGTCGAGCTTGGCGTGGACCCGCGCCAGGTTGAGCTGCACCCACTCCTGGTCGATCACGCGCCGGCCGTCGGGTAGCAGCGTCTGCTGCGCCCAGGCCCGAGTGTCGGTGAGCGCGCGTTCGACGACACCGGTGGAGCAGAGCGTCACGCGCTCGTGGTTGAGCTGGTTCGTGATCAGCGTCCACCCCTGGTTCTCGCCGCCGACACAGCTCGATACCGGGACGCGCACGTCGTCGAAGTAGACGGCATTGATGTCGTGCTCGCTCATCAGGCGCAGCGGCTGCAGCGAGATGCCGGGAGTATCCATCGGCACGGCGAGGATGCTGATTCCCTTGTGCTTCTTCACGTCGGGATCGGTGCGCACGGCGAGCCAGCAGTAGTCCGCACCGCTGGACAGCGAGGTCCACATCTTCTGCCCGTTGATCACGTACTCGTCGCCGTCACGCACCGCTCGGGTGGTCAGCGAGGCGAGGTCGGTGCCCGCGCCGGGCTCCGAGTACCCGATGCAGAAGTGCAGGTCGCCGGAGAGGATCCGGGGGAGGAAGAACTCCTTCTGCTCTTCGGAGCCGAAGGCCATGATCGTCGGCCCGACGGAGTTGATCGTCAGCATCGGCACCGGCGCGCCCGAGCGCATCGACTCGTCGAAGAAGATGAACTGCTCGATCGCCGACCGGCCCTGGCCGCCGTACTCCTTCGGCCAGCCGATGCCCGCCCAGCCGTCCGCGCACATCTGCTTCCACACCCGGCGGTTGGCGTCGCCGACGCCGTGACCGTCGGCCATCTCGGCCACGGTGTCGGGGTCGAGCAGGCGCTCGTAGTACGCCCGCAGCTCGGAGCGCATCGCCTCCTGCTCGGGCGTGTACGCGATCTCCATCCAGCTTCTCCCCCCGTGTGGGCCAGGCGCGTCAAGGCTTCTGAGGTTCTATCAGTTCCCGGTGCCGCATCTCCGAGGCGAGCCGGGCGAGGCTCAAAGCACCAGCCGGGCGACGACCTCGCCGTCGTCGATCTCGCCGTTCGGGACGAAACCGAGGCCGAGGTAGAAGCCCACCGGCCCCGCGTCTCCCGGGACCCATGACGTGTACAGCTCCTCGGCCCCTCGGCTGCGCAGCTCTTCGACGGCGAGGCCGAGTGCTGCCCTCCCGTAGCCGTGGCCCTGGTGCGCGGCACCGATCATCAGCCGCCACAGCCAGAAGGGGCGCCCGTCCTCGTCGTCGGGGTCGATCTCGAGCATGAGGAACCCGACGACGGTTCCGTCGGCGACGATTGCCCGCGGCCAGGCGATGTCGTGCTCGGCGAGTGCCTGGGCGAGCGACCAAGCGTTCGCGGCGACGAACCCCTCCTGGTGAGGGGCGACGCTCAGATGGAACACGGCGCCGACGTTGTCCTCGTCGATGGGGTGGAGCTCGACCGGCATGTACGCCATCTTGGCCTCCACCGCGCGCTTCAGCAGCTGGGTTTGCCTCGCCGCCCGGCGACGACCTCGCCGTCGTCGATCTGTTGCCGCCGGGCTACTGTCGCCGGGTGCACACCTGGGACGAGCGTGCCGAACTGCTCGCTCACTCGGTGCTCGGCTACGCCGTCGAGCGGCTGCGCCTGCCGAAGGACCCGCAGTGGGGGGCCCGCCCCGCGGCCGAGCTCAACCGCGTGCTCGACCAGATGGTGTCAGCCGAGGGCGTCGGCGGCCACGAGGCCCTGCGCGTCTTCCGTGACGTGCTGCTGCCGGCGTGCCGGCCGATGGACGACCCGCGCAACCTGGCGTACGTCCCGACGGCGCCGTCGATCGCCGCGAACCTGTTCGACCTCGTGGTCAGCGCTTCGTCGATCTTCGGTGGCTACTGGGAGGGCGGAGCGGGGGCGATCGCGGCCGAGAACCAGGCGTTGCGCTGGCTCGCCGACCTCGCCGGCTTCCCGGCGGGCGCGGGCGGCTGCTTCGTGTCGGGCGGGTCGGCGGCGAACCTGTCGGCGCTCGTCACGGCGCGCCACCGGGCGCGTGGGGGAATGGACCGCCAGGACGAGCCGCGGTGGCGCATCGCGGCGACGGCCGAGACCCACTCATCGGTCCACGCCGCCGCGAGGGTGATGGACGTCGACGTGCTCGGGGTGCGCCAGGACGATCGGGGGCGCCTCACCGGAGACGCCCTGGCGAGCGCCCTCGACGCCGATGCCGACCACGGCTCGGGCGTGTTCGCGGTGGTGGCCAACGCGGGCACGACGAACGCGGGTGCGGTCGACGACCTGGCCGGCATCGCCGCCGTGTGTGCCGAGCGGAACCTGTGGCTGCACGTCGACGCCGCATACGGCGGAGCAGGCCTCTGTGCGCCGACGGCTCGCGCCGAGTTCGCCGGCATCGAGCGCGCCGACAGCTTCGGTCTCGACCCCCACAAGTGGCTGTTCGCTCCGTACGACTGTGCCGCGCTCGTCTACCGCGAGCCGTCGTTGGCCGCCGACACGCACGCGCAGCACGCCACCTACCTGGAGCAGATCGACCGCGACGAGTGGAACCCGGCCGACTACGCGTTCCACCTCTCCCGGCGCGCTCGCGGCTTGCCGCTGTGGTTCTCGCTCGTCGCGCACGGCACCGACGCTTACACCGAGGCGGTCGAGACGACGCTCGCCGCCGCGCGCTGGCTGGCGGCCGAGGTCGACTCGCGGCCCGGGTTCGAGTTGTTGCTCGAGCCCCAGCTGAGCGTGGTGCTCTTCCGGCGCGTCGGTTGGGACGCGCCGCACTATGCGGCGTGGACGGTCTCGCGGGCGAAGGCCGGCTCGGTGTTCGTGGTGCCCACGCGCTGGCGGGGCGAGACGTGCTACCGGGTGTGCGTGGTCAACCCCCGCACGACGATCGAGCACCTGCGTGAGCTGCTCGACGACATGGAGAGCGACGACGCCCTGCTCGCCGACATCGCGCTCGACCAGGTGGTGTTCGACGACGTGGTGTTCGCCGGACTGGGTGGTCCGGAGTGAGCTTCGACCATCGCGACCAGGTGGTCTTCGTCACCGGTGCCGGTGGCGGCATCGGCCGCGCGGTGTGCACCCGGCTCGCCGGCGAAGGGGCGGCGGTGGTGGCCACCGACGTCGCGCTCGACGCCGCCGCGGAGACGGTCGAGCTCGTCGAGGCCGCCGGAGGGCGAGCCGTCGCGCAGCGGGTGGACGTGAGGCGCCGCGACGAGATCGCCGCCGCCCGTGACGCCGGTGTGGAGCGCTTCGGACGGATCACCCAGCTCGTCAACTCGGCCGGCCTGGTCACGATGGAGACCCTCGACGAGCTCGGCGAGGACCACTGGGACCTCGTCGTCGACGTGAACCTGAAGGGGACCTGGCTCGTCACGCAGGAGGTCGCGAAGGCCATCGCCGCTGCCGGCGGTGGCGCGATCGTGAACCTGTCGACGGTCGAGGCCGAGGTGGTGGTGTCGAGCCGCGGCACTGCGCAGGTGCACTACAACGCGTCGAAGGGCGGGGTGAAGATGCTCACCAAGGCGCTTGCGGTAGAGCTCGCCGGCCGCTCGATCCGCGTGAACGCCGTCGCGCCCGGCCCGATCGCCACGGAGTTCGTGTCGCTCGCCGGCGTGACGAGCGCCGAGGCGTGGGAGTTCATGTCGCCGCGGCTGCTCGTCCAGCGGATCGGCCAACCCGACGACGTCGCCGCGGCGGTGTCGTTCCTGCTGTCCGGTGACGCGAGCTGGATCACCGGTGCCCACTTACCCGTCGACGGAGGATGGCTGACGCGATGACGACTGGCAACGACCTGAAGCTCGGCTGGCACATCGGCTATTGGGGCCGAGACATGCCCCCGGCCGTCCCCGAGACGCTGCAGATGATCGAGGCGCTCGGCTTCGACTCGGTGTGGACCGCCGAGTCGTGGGGCAGCGATGCGATCTCGCCTCTCGCCTGGTGGGGGTCGGGGACGACCCGGCTGCGGCTGGGCACGAACCTGGTGCAGATCTCGGCGCGCACCCCGGCGGCCACCGCGATGGCGGCGGTCACGATGGACCATCTGAGCGGAGGGCGGTTCTGCCTCGGCCTCGGCGTCAGCGGGCCGCAAGTGGTCGAGGGCTGGTACGGCCAGCGCTTCACGCGCCCGCTCGCTCGTACTCGGGAGTACGTCGAGATCGTCCGCAAGGTGCTCGCCCGTACCGAGCGGCTGACCAACGACGGCCCGGAATACCCGATCCCTGCTCGCGACGGGGTGGGTCTCGGCAAGGCGCTCAACGTGATGACCCATCCGCTGCGCGCCGACCTGCCGATCTTCCTCGGCGCGGAGGGCCCGAAGAACGTCGCGCTCGCGGCGGAGATCGCCGACGGCTGGTTCCCGCTCTTCTACGCGCCCCGTCACGAGGAGCTGTACGCCCCGCATCTCGAAGAGGGCTTCGCCCGTCCCGGCGCCCGCCGCCGGCCCGACGAGTTCGAGGTGCTGGCCACGGTCACCGTCGCGATCGACGACGACGAGCCCGCCGCCTACGACCGGCTGCGCCCTTACATCGCCCTCTACGTCGGCGGGATGGGCGCGCAGGAGATGAACTTCCACGCCGACGTCTTCCGCCGGCTCGGCTACGAGGCCGAGGTCGACCGCATCCAGCAGCTGTTCCTCTCCGGCCACCAAGACGACGCCATCGCGGCGGTGCCCGACCGCATGGTCGAGGAGATCTGCCTCGTCGGGTCACGGGCCCGCGTGCGCGACCTGCTCGCCGCTTGGCGGGAGAGCCGGGTGACGACGATGCTCGTCGGCGGCCCGCCGGAGACGCTGCGGACCGTAGCCGAGCTCGTGCTCGGCTGACCGTCTGTCATCGACCGAAGGAGGAAGACGCGGTGCCGCTGACCGCCGATCTGCAACAGCTCGCCGCTCGTGTGTCCAACTGGGGACGCTGGGGCGACGACGACCGACGCGGCACGCTGAACCTGGTCGACGAGGCCGCCGTCGCCCGCGGGCTCGCCGCCGCACGGCAGGGCCGGACGTTCTCGCTGGCGATGCCTTTCGACGCCGATGGGCCCCAGCTCGGCTTCATCGAGGGCCGGGTGAACCCCGAGCTCACGATGGTCGCCGTGAACCACTCGCTCACCGGAGACCCTGGCGACTTCACCACCAGCGACGACGCGGTGACGATGGGCCTGCAGTGCGCCACGCACTGGGACTCCCTCGCGCACGTCGGCTACGACGGCCTGCTCTACAACGGCGTCCCGATGTCGGACACCGACGCCACCGGTTCGGCGCAGCTCGGCATCGAGCGCTTCGGTCCGGTCGTCACCCGCGGTGTACTGCTCGACGTCGCGAGGCTGCACGGCGTCGACCACTTCGACGACGGGTACCCGATCAGCGGCGACGACCTCGAGCGGGCCAGCGCCGCGGCGGGAGTCGTCGTGCTTCCCGGCGACGTCGTCTGTGTGCGTACCGGGCATCAGCACTGGTTGCGCTCCGGCGACAAGCTCCACTATTCGATGCCGAGCCCGGGGCTGTCGACGAAGAGCATCGAGTGGGTGCGTGACCACGACGTCGCCGCGGTGGCCACCGACACGCTCGTGTTCGAGTGCTACCCGCCCGAGGACCCCGCGGTGATGTTGCCGGTGCACATGATCCACATCCGCGACATCGGGCTGGTGCAGGGCCAGAACTGGGTGCTCGACACCTTGGGCGCCGACTGCGCGGCCGACGGCCAGTACGACTTCTTGCTCGTCGCCACCCCGCTGCCGTTCACGAAGGCGGTCGGCGGGCCTGTGGCCCCGACGGCGGTGAAGTGACCGGGTTCAGGTGCCGTCGCGGGTGGGGCCGAGACGCGACTCGATGCGTTCCAACACGTCGACCATCCGGTCGGTCTCGCCGCGCTGCTCGTGCACCAGGCGCACCAGCCAGAAGCGCATGAACCGGCCGAACGAGTAGCGCACGAACAGCGCCGCGCTGGCCGCGGTGATCGTCAGCCCGAGCAGCGAGCCAGTGGCGAGGAACGCCCACTGGTCGGCGGGGTCGGCCGTGCCGCTCGCCTGCATGCCGCCGTAGACGGCAAGCCCGACGCCGATGATCAGCCCGACACAGCCGAACACGAACATCCAGCGCTCGCGGTCTGCTCCGGCACCGCGCAGCTTCAGCTCGTCGATCTCGGTGTAGAACTGCTCGACGCGTTCATCGTTCATGACGATCCCCCAGGTAGGCGTTGGCGAGTGCATCCTCGCTGATCTCGGAGGTGGGTCCGGCGCGCCGCACCACACCATGGGCCAAGAGCACCGCCTGGTCCGCCACCCCGAGGACGGTGCGGGCGAACTGCTCGACGACGAGCACGCTCACGCCCTCGGCGGCGATCCCGGCGACTTGCTCGTAGAGCTGGCCGACGATCTTCGGCGCCAGCCCCATGGACATCTCGTCGAGCAGCAGCATGACCGGCTCGGTGGCCAGGGCCCGAGCCAGCGTCAGCATCTGCTGCTCACCACCTGACATCGTGCCCGCAAGCTGAGTGCGGCGCTCGGCGAGGCGGGGGAAGCGCTGGTATGTGCGCTCCTCGATATCGGCCAGCTTGGTGCCACCGAACGTGGCCATCAGCAGGTTCTCGCGCACCGTCAGGTTGGGGAAGACCCCCCGGCCCTCGGGGATCGTGCACACCCCGGCGCGAGCGAGCGAGCCCGCCGACACACCGGTGACGTCACGTCCACCGATTCGTACCTGGCCGCTCTCCGGGCGCAACACCCCGGCGGCCACCTTCAACGTGGTGGTCTTGCCGGCGCCGTTCGGGCCGAGCAGGGCCACCACCGACCCGCGGGGCACCACGACGTCGACGCCGTGGAGCACGGAGATCGATCCGTAGCCGGCGCGGATGTCGCGCAGTTCGAGGATCGGCGTTTCGTGCGGCGTGGTCATCCGACCCCCAGGTAGGCCTCGATGACCGCGGGATGGTCCTGCACCTCTGCGGGCGTACCGCGCGCGATCACGCGGCCGAGGTCGAGCACGTACACCACGTCGCACACGTCCATCACCAGGCTCATGTCGTGCTCGACGAGCACCACCGCGAGCCCGCTGGCGGCCAGCTCGCGCAGCAACCCGCCGAGCTCCACCGTCTCCTGCTCGTCGAGACCGGAGGCCGGCTCGTCGAGCAGCAGCACCTTGGGGCCGATGGCGAGCGCTCGCGCCACCTCCACCAGGCGCGCCGACCCGGTGGGCAGATCGCCCGCCTCGGTGTCCGCCAGGGCCGTGATGCCGATCCGCTCCAGCAAGTCGGTGGCCATGCGTCCGGCGTGCGGTTGCCCCGCGATCTCCGCCGCGACGAGCACGTTGTCGTAGACCGTCAGTGAGCTGAACAGCTCCAGGCGCTGGAAGGTGCGCGCCATGCCGAGCTTCGCGCGGCGGTGCGGCCCCGACCGGGCGAGGTCCACGCCGTCGAGGATCACCGCACCGGCCGTCGGGTCCTGGATGCCGGAAACGACGTTGAACAGCGTCGTCTTGCCGGCACCGTTCGGGCCGATGAGTCCGGTCACCCGGCCCGCCTCGGCGTCGAGGTCGACGCCGGCCACGGCCATCACGCCGCCGAAGCGCACCATCACCCCGCGGATCTCGAGCAGCGCCATCAGAGCACCACCCCGACGTTGCGCTCGGCGCGTTCGATCTCGACGGCGGTGAACCGGCGTTGCAGCCCGACGACATCGGGGGACTCCTGTGCGGCACGTGGGGTGCGGTCGGCAAGACGCTGGGCGATCGGGCCGACCAGAGCGACGAGGCCGATCAGCACGAGCACCCGCCAGCCGCTGGATTCGAGCGCAGTGCCCCAGTCGACGAACGTCGCGACCCCCCAGCCGAGCGCCAGCCAGACCGAGGCGATCAGCGTGTTGCGATCGAAGGCGGCGGCGAGGTTGGGGAGGTTCGGCACGACGCCGAGCACCCAGACGACGATCGAGAAGACGAACGACCAGTGCGAGATGACATCGAGCGCGCTCAGCGCCCAGATGCCGATCCCGCCGGCCACGGACACCGCGATCAGGCCCCAGCGCCCCAACATCGGGCCGTACGACTCGCCGATCTGGGCGCTCGCTCCGGCCGGGTTGCGTCCGAGGGTGATGCCGATCGTGCCCGGCAGGACCTTCGCGACGTTCTCCATCGTCGGCAGGATCGCGGCCAGCGCGACGTTGCCGCCGAGCAGCATGCCGCCGAGCATCGCGCCCCCCACCGAGCCGACACCGCCGACGACGGTCAGCAGCACCACCGGCAGGCTCGGCAGCAGGTCGTACTGCTGTGGGCTGACCTTGTCGCCGGCGAGGGCGCCGGCACAGGCCGCGATGCCAGCCGACACCGCGAACGCGATCACCTTGGTGACCGTCAGGTTCATCCCGAGCGTGGCACCGGCCGCGGGCGAGTCCTTCAGCGCCACCAGCCGGCGCCCGAGCGGGCTTCGCCGCAACGCGACGACGAGCAGGGCGAGCGCCGAGAACGCCACCGACAGCAGGATCAGCCGATCACGTGGCGACTCCAACGAGACGAACGGCACGTCGAGGATCGGGACGTCGATGTTGCCCGTCTGGAACGTCTGGCGCTGGTTGAACACCAGCTTGGAGACGAGCACCGCGAACGCGGCGGTGGCGAGCGCGAGGTAGACGCCCGACAGGCGCAGGGCAGGAAGGGCGACGACCGCACCGATGACGGCGACGATCGCCACTGCCCCGAGCAGGCTGAAGAAGTTGCCGTCACCGGGCAGCTTGGCCATCGCGATCGCCCCCAGGCCGGCAAAGGTCAGCGGGGCGAGCGAGACCTGCCCGGCGTAGCCGGTGAGCGGCACGAGCGAGAGCGCGGCGATGGCGAAGATGAAGCCGTTGACCAGCAACAAGGTGTTGGCCCGGGTGAGCATCCCCGAGATCGCCACCGTGAACGCGATCAGCAACGCGACGCCGAGCAGCGCCGTGCTCCATCGCGGCGCCTTGTTGCGCTCGCGGTAGCGAACGACCCCGGCCCGCAGCCGGGTGTGGGGCACCATCACCAGCGCGATGAACAGCACGATCGTGGGAATCGACGCGCGGAGCCCGGCGAGGCTGAAGCCGAACAGCTCGGCGGGCAACCACTCGCCGAAGTAGGCGAGGTAGTAGGCGTCGAGCAGGCCGAGCAGGATCGCGCCGAGGAACGTCATCGGGAGGTTGTGGAGCCTGCCGATGATGGCCGCCGCGTAGGCGTTGATCACGAGCAGGACGAGCGGCTCGATGTTGAGCTGCTGCTCCCCGGCGAGGAGGATCCCCGCGAGCGCGGCGAGGCTTGCGCCGAGGGCCCACGCGAGCATCGCCACCCTGTCGGGCCGCCCGCCGTTCAGCTCGGCCAGGGTGCGGTCGTCGACGACGGCGCGCATCGCGACGCCCGAGCGCGTGCGGTACATCAGCAGGCGCAGCAGCACCGCCACCAAGATGGCGCAGGCCATCGTGATGACCTTGTGCCAGCTCACGTTGACGCCGCCGATCGAGATCCCTTCACCTTCGAAGAAGCGGCGGAACCCCTCGCGGCTGGAGCTGGACGGCCACAGCCAGTTGGCGAGCCCGAGCATCGCCGCGAAGAGCGCGACGGTGACGGAGAGCCGCACGACTTCGGTCGTGCCCTGGAGCCCGCGCATCACGAAACGTTCGACGAAGGCACCGAACAGCGGCGCGAGCACCAGCAACACCATGGCGAGGGCGATCGGCGCCGGCCAGTCCCAGTCGAAGCGGAACTGCCAGTAGGCGAACGCGGCGAGCATGCCCGTCGCGCCGTGGGCGAGGTTGAAGATCCCCGACGTGGTGTAGGTGACCACGAGCCCGCTCGCGACGACGGCGTAGATGGCACCGGTGGACAAGCCGATGATCGTGAACGCGAGGAACTTGTCCACTCAGAGTCCTATCGGGAGCACGCCTCGCCGGCGGGCGGGTCTGGCGACCCGCCGCGCCGACAAGGCGTAGAGGTTCTCCTCGGGCATCTACGGTTAGTTCGCCCGGTTGGGGTCGATGCCGGCGGTGAAATCGCCGAAGTCACCGGTGATCTCGGCGTAGCCGGGGTCGTCGCAGTGCCAGCCCTCGCCGTTGTCGTCCTCGCTGCCGAGCTCGGGGAACAGCCGCTGCCACTTCCCGTCGCGGACCTCCATGATGATCCCGCACTCGGGCGGCAGGTTCGATCCGGGGTTGGTCTCGGTGTGCAGGCCGCCGCCGGTCCACGAGTCGATCGCCATTCCGGCGGCGAGCACGCACTCACGCTCGAGCACGTTGTCGTTCGAGTCGAGGCAGGTGTTCGCAGCGGTAACGAACATCAGCAGCGCCGAGGTGGCCTGCAGGCCGAGCCCGGCCTTCTTCCCGTCGGGCTTGTACGTGTCCATCATGTCGAGGTAGCTCTGCATGCCCGGGAAGTTCTCCGGCTCCTCGAACGGGGCGTAGGCGGTGCGCACCAAGAACCCCTCGGTGGCATCGGCGTCGCCCTCGGCGACCATTGCCGAGGTGTAGAAGTTCGCTTCCTGCAGCACGAGGTTGGGCACGTAGCCGATCTCGCGCATCGCCTTCGCGAGCAGGATGAGGTTGGAGTCGGAGCCGACCATCGTCACCGCGGTGACGTTGCCGTCCTTCAGCCGCTGCGCGAAGGGCGCCCAGTTGGCCTCGCCACCGGGGTTGTAGGGGATGCGGTCGACGATCGTGTAACCGCCGACTGCGTCCATCGTGGCCTCGAGCTGTTCGGCGACGACCTTGGTGGTGAGGAAGTCGCCGTAGATGATCGCGGTGCGCTGGATGTCCTCGGCGTGCGCCTCGGCGGCCCAGATCAACCAGCTCGCCGGCTTCTCCAACGCCGGGTTGGGGATCGGCTGGATCTTGCCGTTGGCCATCGCCGCCGTCGGCGTGACGGTGTAACCGGCGAACGAGATCATCCCGCACTCGTGGAAGCGGGGGAACATCTGGTCGTCGAACACGAAGCCGCCGCCGACCATCGCGAACACCTCGGAGCACGCCTGCTCCATCGCCGGCGGAGCGTTGAACAGCTTGTCGTCGAGGTCGACGATCTCGATCGGCAGGCCGCGGATGCCGCCCTGCTCGTTGCACCACGAGGCGAAGGCCTGCGCGGCGTCGAGCATCTCGATCGTCAATCCCGGCGAGGCCTCGTAGCCGTGGCTGTTGGCGGTGCCGAGCTTCAGCGGGTCACCGCCGTTCTGTCCCTCGGCGACGGTGGGCACGCCTGCTTCACCGGCGGGGCCACAGGGGCTCTCCATCGTCCCGAACATCACGGCGTCGGGCGGCGGCTCGGTGGTCGGGGCTTCGGTGGTCGGAGCCTCGGTGTCGGGAGCGCCCGTATCCGGCGCGGCGGTGTCGGGCGCGTCGGTGTCCGGCGCGGCGGTGTCGGGCGCGGCGGTCGTCGGAGCCGACGTGTCGGCGGTGTCGTCGCCCCGGTTGCCGCAGGCGGCGACGAGGAGCAGGCTGGAAACGACCAGCGCGAGTCGTGAGTGACGCAAAGTTCCCCCCAAGGTTGCGTTCGGATCGCGGTCGAATGCCGCTTCCTCGAATCTAGTCACATCGCGCCGGGGCATCTGACACAGCATCAGAAAGGCTGGCCGGATGCCGTGCTAAGAACGTGTCGTGCCCGGGGGGACGAGCGATTACACGATCACGGCCGACGGTTGCTTCACGGCGCCGCTCGAGCTGACCTATCCGTTCAAGCGCACGGTCGGCACGACGTTGTCGCGCTTCTTCGTCGCGTTGCGCGAGGGTCGGATCGAGGGAACGCGCGGCAGCGACGGCCGGGTCTACGTACCGCCCGCCGAGTTCGATCCGCTCACTGGCGAGCCCTGCACCGAATGGGTGACCGTCGCCGAAGAGGGCACGGTCACCGCATGGGCGTGGCAAGGCGAACCAGCCGAGGGCCAGCCCCTCGACAGGCCGTTCGCGTGGGCGCTCGTGCGCCTCGACGGAGCCGACGTGGAGATGCTCCACGCCGTCGACGCCGGCTCGATCGAGGAGATCACCACCGGCGCGCGCGTCCGGGTGCGCTGGGCTCCCGAGCGCGAGGGAGCGATCACCGACATCGCGTGCTTCGAGCTGATCGGCTCGACCGACGACGGGGGGATGGCGTGAGCGAGGCGACCGCCGAAGCGGACGGCGTGGTGAGGCTGCGCCAACCGGTGACGATCGTGTACGAGTGGTCGGCGGGGCCGGCTGCCACGGGCCACCTGCAGGGGCTGCTCGAGGGCAGACTCGTCGGCAAGCGCTGCCCGAAGTGCGAGCTCGTGTACTGCCCGCCGCGCAACGGCGTGTGCCCGCGTTGTGCGGTACCCCTCGGCGAGCCGATCGAGGTCGGCCCGCGGGGCACGATCACCACCTTCTGCATCGTCAACGTGCCGTTCCTCGGCCAGAAGGTGAAGATCCCCTACGTCGCGGCGCAGATCCTGCTCGACGGTGCCGACATCTCCGTGCAGCACCTGATCCAGGAGTGCGAGGCCTCCGACGTGCACATCGGGATGCGGGTCGAGGCGGTGTGGAAGCCCCGCGACGAATGGGGCCCGACACTCGAGAGCATCGCCCACTTCCGCCCGTGCGACGAGCCGGACGTGACCACGATCGCCGCGACTTCGTGATGCGTGACGTCGCGATAGTCGCCACCGCTCAGCGCCCGAGCCAGGTCCACACCGAGCTGACCTCGGTCGAGCTGCTGTTCCCGGTGATCGGCGAGGTCATCGAACGAGCGGGCATCGAGCGCACCGACATCGGCTTTTGGTGCCACGGCAGCTGCGACTACATGAGCGGGCAGCCGTTCAGCTTCGTGTCCGCCGTCGACGCCATCGGCGCGTGGCCGCCGATCGTCGAGAGCCACGTCGAAGCCGACGGTGCGTTCGCGCTGTACGAGGCCTGGGTGAAGCTGCAGACCGGCGAGTGCGACACCGCGCTCGTGTTCTCGAACGGCAAGACCACGGCCGGGCCGATCGACCGCATCCTGTCGCTGCAGATGGATCCCTACACGGTGGCGCCGTTGTGGCCCGGGCTCCATGCGGTGTCGGCTCTCCAGGCGAGGGCGTGCCTGGATACGGGCGTGGTCACCGAGGCGCAGATGGCCGCGGTGGCGGTGCGCAGCAGGCGTGACGGCGCGTCGAACCCGGTGGCGCTGGCGGCCGGCGAGGCGACCGTCGAAGAGCTGCTCGCGCGGCCCTACGTCACGGCGCCGCTGCGTGAGCACGACTGCGCCGTGGTCGCCGACGGCGCGAACGCGGTGATCATCGCGGCCGGCGACGTGGCCCGCTCGCTGTGCGAGCGCCCGGCGTGGATTCGCGGCTTCGACCACCGCATCGACGCCCAGCGTCTCGGCGCCCGGTCGCTCACCGCGTCGCCGTCGGCTCGTTTGGCGGCCCAGCACGCCCGTGTCGGTGACGACAAGATCGACATCGCCGAACTGCACGCTCCCTACACGCATCAAGAGCTGCTGCTCGTCGAGGCGATGGGCATCGACACCGAGCGCACCCGCGTGAACCCGAGCGGGGGAGCGTTGCTCGCCAACCCGCAGATGGCGGCCGGGCTGGCCCGCTTCGCGGAGGCGGCCGACCGGGTGCTCGACGGCAGCGCCGATCGGGTGCTCGCCCACTGCACCAGCGGGCCGTGCCTGCAGCAGAACCTCGTCTGCGTGATGGAAGGGGACCGCCGTGGCTGAGCGCTGCGCAGTCGTCGGGGTCGGCCAGACGAACCACACGTCGTGCCGCGCCGACGTGTCGATCGCCGGGCTGGTGCGTGAGGCGGTCGATCGCTCGCTCGCCGACGCGGGCATCACGATGGCCGACGTCGACGCGATCGTCATCGGCAAGGCGCCCGACATGCTGGAGGGCATCGTGATGCCCGAGCTGTGGTTGGCCGATGCGCTCGGCGCGCAGGGCAAGCCGGTGTTCCGGGTGCACACCGCCGGCTCCGTCGGCGGGTCGACGGCGATCGTCGCCGCCCAGCACGTGATGGCGGGCGTGCACGGCACCGTGCTCGCCATCGGCTTCGAGAAGCAGAGCGACGGGAACGCGATGTGGGCGCTGAGCGTGCCGATCCCGTTCGGGATGCCTGTGCACGCCGGTGCCGGCGGCTACTTCTCGCCGATCATCCGCACGTACATCCGCCGCAGCGGCGCACCCGCCCACATCGGGGCGATGGTCGCGGTGAAGGACCGGACGAACGCGTGCAAGAACCCCTACGCGCACCTGCACGAGCCGGACTGGACGCTGGAGAAGGCGTTGGAGAGCCCGATGCTGTGGGACCCGGTGCGCTTCGTCGAGACCTGCCCGTCGAGCGACGGCGCGATGGCGCTGGTGCTGATGAACGAGTCGCGCGCCGACGCCCACGGCGGGCCGCTGGCCTGGGTCCACGCCACGGCGATGCGCAGCGAGCCGACGATGTTCGCCGGCCGCGAGCAGGTGAGCCCCCGGGCGGGCGAGCTGGCCGCGGAGGATCTCTGGCGCAAGGCCGGAATCACCGATCCCGCGGCCGAGATCGACGTCGTCGAGATGTACGTGCCGTTCTCGTGGTTCGAGCCGATGTGGTTGGAGAACCTCGGCTTCGCGCCCCGCGGCGACGGTTGGCGTTGGGTGGAGGACGGCGTCACCGAGATGACCGGCCGCTTGCCGGTCAACCCCTCGGGCGGCGTGCTCTCGACGAACCCGATCGGTGCCTCGGGCACGCTGCGCTTCGGCGAGGCGGCGATGCAGGTGATGGGCAAGGCGGGAGAGCACCAGATCGACGGTGCCCGCCGCGCTCTCGGGCACGCTTACGGAGGCGGCTCGCAGTTCTTCGCGATGTGGGTCGTCTCCTCCACCAAGCCCTGAACCCCGGCGGCTCAGCTGCGTTCGGCGCGGGTGATGTGACTGTGGACCGCCGCCAGCTCGACGTCGGGCGGGAAGTCGTGCAGCACCCACGTCACCCGCAGGTCGACGAACGCGCTCGGCCCGTCGCTCAATCGCACGGCCACGTCGAAGCCCTCCAGCGAGCCGCGCTCGGCGGCGACGGCGTCGAGCATCCTCGCGAGCCGGCTGCGGTCCACCTCGATCGGGAAGAGGCCGTCGCCGTGGCGCCCGGCCCGGCGGGCCGGGCGCAGGGCGTCGCCACGAGCAGCGAACCACGTGGGGATGCGCGGGCGCTGCACCGGTCGTGGCAGGAACGTGACCCCGTCGACCCACACGTCGCGACCGTGCACCGTCGTGCGCTCGCCGCTCCACAGCCCGTGCAGCGCGACGACGGCTTCGTCGGTGTGCTCCCCGCGGCGGCGGGGGTCGGTCTCTTCGCCGAACGCGGACAGCTCCCGCCCGCCGTCCACCCCGAGACCGATGCCGAGCACCAGCCGCCCCTTGCTCAGGTGGTCGAGCGTCACCGTCTGGCGGGCGAGCACCTGCACCCGGCGCCGCACGAGCGGCGTCACCATCGTGCCCAGCCGGATCCGCGTCGTGGCGCAGGCCATCGCGGCGAGGGCGATCCACGCGTCCGCGATGTCCTGGCTCTCGTCGGGCGGTCGGAGCACGTGGTCCCACAAGAACACGCCGTCCCAGCCGGCCTCCTCGGCCGCGGCCGCGACGTCGACGAGCGCGTGGGGATCGGCGAGCTGGTCGAAGGGGGCGAGGAACAGCGCGTGACGCACGGCGCCTACCGACGCCGCCACACGGGGGGCCGCTTCTCGGCGAAGGCCCGTGGTCCCTCTTGCGCATCTTCGGTGGCGAAGATCGGCCAGCCGATCTCGAGCTCGAGCGCGAGCGCCTCGGTCTCGGGAAGCGACGCCGTCTCCTGCACCGAGCGCAGGATCGCCTCGACGGCGAGCGGCCCGTTCGCGCCGATCAGGTCGGCCAGCTCCATCGCCTTCGCGAGCGCCTGCCCGTCGGGCACGACGTGGCCGACGAGACCGATCTCCTTCGCCTCGGTCGCGTTGTAACCACGGGCGGTCAGCAGCATCTCCAGCGCGTTCGTGTAGCCGATCTGGCGCTGCAGCCGCACGGTGCTGCCACCGACGGGGAACAGGCCGCGCCGCGCCTCGAACACGCCGAACGTCGCGCTCTCACCCGCCACGCGGATGTGCGTCGCCTGCAAGATCTCGGTGCCCCCGGCGACCGCATACCCCTCGACGGCCGCGATCAGCGGCTTGCGCAGCCGGTAGTGACGCAGCAACGCCTTCCAGTGCAGGTCGGGCTCCTGCGCCCAGCGCTCCTGGTAGGGGTTCGGTGCGTCGCCGGCGGCACGGGCCTTCAGATCCATGCCGGTGCAGAAAGAGCCCCCTGCACCGGTGAGCACCGCGCAGCGCAGGTCGTCGTCCTCGTTCAGCCGCACCCAGGCGTCGGCCATGCCGACGAGCATCGGCGAGCTCAGCGCGTTCTTCGCCTCCGGCCGATTCATGGTGACGACCAGGGTGTGACCCACCTGTTCGACGAGGAGGTGCTCGGTGCCTGGCGTGTTCGACATGTTGGGTACCCCGGTGTGTTGCGTGTGGCTTTGAACGAGCGCGAGGTCTACTACCCCGAGCGGGTGATGTCCGACTCCGGCGACGGGTCGGAACGGAGCGTCCGGACGTGGTAGACGTGGCGCATGGGGGCGCGCACGTTCAACATCGCCGACCTGTTCGAGCAAGCGGTCGACCGCTGGCCCGACCGGGCCTACCTCGCGGCGTGCTCTGCCAAGCACCCGACGGTTCGGCGCACGTACGCCGAGATGGACGCGCGTGCCAACCAGTTGGCGCACCATCTCGCCGAGCAGGGCATCGGGCCCGGCGACCACGTCGGCATCTACGCCCTCAACTGCGTCGAGTGGGTGGAGGCGCTGTGGGCGGTGTTCAAGCTGCGCGGTGTGTGGATCAACATCAACTACCGCTACGTGGAAGACGAGCTCGCGTACCTGTTCGCGAACGCCGACCTGTCGGCTCTCGTCGTCGCTCCGGAGTACGTCGAGCGGGTCGAGGCGGTGCGCAGCCACCTGCCGCTGCTCTCCCACGTGCTCGTGATCGGCGAGCAGTACGAGGCCGCGCTCGCTGCCCAGTCCGCCGAGCGCGACTTCGAGCCGCGCCGCGGGGACGACCTGTACATCCTCTACACGGGGGGTACCACCGGGATGCCGAAGGGTGTCGTCTGGCGCCACGAAGACGTGGTGATGGCGCTCGGCGGCGGCATCGACGTGCGCACCCACGAGCAGATGCGATCACCGGAGGACTTCGTCAGGAAGGGCGAGGCCGGGTTCCCGATCATCTCGTTCGCCCTGATGCCGCTGATGCACGGGGCCACACAGTGGAGCGTGATGGGACAGAGCTTCGTCGGCAACACCACCGTGCTGATCGACCAGTTCGACCCCGCGCACGTATGGCAGACCGTCGGCGACGAGAAGGTCAACCTGGTGATGATCTCCGGCGACGCGATGGCCCGCCCGCTGTGGGACGAGCTACAGCGCAGCGATGCCGCCTACGACCTCTCGTCGCTGTTCGCGATCTCTTCGAGCGCGGTGCAGTTCTCGGCGACGATGAAGGATGCGTTCCTGGAACGCTTCCCGAACATCGTCCTCACCGACGCGATCGGGTCGTCGGAGTCCGGTGCGACGGGGATCACGATGGTCGCGAAGGGCACCGCCATGTTGGGTGGCCCGACAGTAACCAAGGCCCCCGACGCGGTGGTGCTCGACGACCTGCTGCGCCCACTGCCACCGGGGACGGGCGAGATCGGGGTGCTGGCGCGCACCGGCAACCTGCCGATCGGCTACTACAAGGACCCGGTCAAGACCGCGGCGACGTTCGTCACCGGCGCGGAAGGCCAGCGCTACGCGCTGTCCGGCGACTACGCGATGCTCGAGGCCGACGGCAGCGTCACGCTGCTCGGCAGGGGCTCGGTGTGCATCAACACTGGGGGCGAGAAGGTGTTCCCGGAAGAGGTCGAGAACGCGCTGCGCAGCCATCCGATGATCCTCGACGTGATCGTCGTCGGCGTCCCCGACGAGCGGTGGGGCGAGACGGTGGCGGCGGTGGTGCAGGTGGCCGAGGGCGCGACGCTCGACCTCGACGAGCTGCAAAAGCATGCCCGCAAGCACGTCGCCGGCTACAAGGTCCCCCGCCGGTTGGTCATCGTCGACTCGATCGTGCGCTCGCCCGCGGGTAAGCCCGACTACCCCTGGGCCAAGGCGTTGGCCACCGATCGATGACGGGGCCGCTCGCGGGGTTGCGCGTGGTGGAGCTGGTCGGGCAGGGGCCGGGGCCCTACTGCGCGATGGTGCTCGCCGACATGGGGGCCGACGTCGTCGCCGTGGACCGTCCCGACGTCGCCGCGCGCGTCTCACCCGACGCGCCGGCGACGAACCCGATGATGCGCGGCAAGCGCTCGGTGGCGCTCGACCTGAAGGATGCCGCCGATCGAGAGTCGCTGCTGACGCTGCTCGACCACGCGGACGTGCTCGTCGACCCGTTCCGTCCGGGGGTGTGTGAGCGCCTCGGGATCGGCCCCGAGGTGGTGACGGAGCGCAACCCGCGGCTGATCTACGGCCGGATGACCGGATGGGGCCAGGACGGCCCACTCGCCGAGGTGGCCGGCCACGACATCGACTACATCGCGCTGTCCGGTGCGCTGCACATGATCGGCTACGCCGGCCAGCCGCCGACGATGCCGATCAACCTGCTCGGCGACTTCGCCGGCGGGGGGCTGCTGCTCGCGTTCGGCGTCGCGTGTGCGGCGTTCGAGCGTGAGCGCAGCGGTCGCGGCCAGGTGATCGACGCGGCGATGGTCGACGGCGCGGCGCTGGTGCTCGGCCCGTTCTTCGCGGCCGTGGCGAGCGGCTTCTGGGGGGAGCGGGGCACGAACCATCTCGACGGTGGCGCGCACTTCTACAACGTCTACGCGACGGCCGACGCTAAGTGGGTGGCCGTCGGCGCGATCGAGCCCCAGTTCTACGCCGAGCTGCTGTCCCGGCTCGGCCTCGCCGACGACGGTCGCCAGCACGACCGCGCGGTGTGGCCGCAGTGGAAAGCGCGCCTGCGCGAGCTGTTTCTCACCCGCACGCGCGACGAGTGGTGCGAGCTGCTGGAGGGCTCCGAAGCGTGCTTCGCCCCGGTGCTGGCCCCCGACGAGGCGGCGCGGCATCCGCACCTCGCCGCGCGCGGGACGATCGTCGAGATCAACGGCGTGCCCCAGGCGCAGGCTGCGCCGCGCTTTGGCCGCACCGGCGCGAGCGCGGGGGTGCCGTGCCATCCGGGCGAGCACGACCTCGGCGAGGTCCTCGAGTCGTGGCCGCTGTCGCGCTGAGCGCCCGCTAGCGCAGACCAGCGCCCGATCAGAGCTCGCGGCCGGTCTGGATCGGCGACAGCTCGCTCGCGACCAGCAACTTGTTGCGCCAGTCGCGGGCGAACGCCCGAACGTGGCCGCGCCACAACGCCACCGACGGATCGGCCTCCTGCGCCGCCTCCCAGTGGGCCCACGCGTCCCATGTCGGCACCGCCCAGACGACGAGCGCCTCGGAGTCGTTGACCATCGCCGTGCGGTAAGCCCCGACCAGGCGCCAACCGAAGTGGTCGGCGAGTGCCAGCCGGTATCGCTCGACGAGCTCCAGGTAGTCGCGTGCCCGGCCCGGCACGCACGCGACGAGTTCGTGGTAGTAGCACTCCCCGCGCACGCCGTCGGCGAGCAGCTGCGCGAGCGATGGCGAGTATCCCGCCGGCACCAGCAGCCGGTCGTAGCCGCCGCGGCGCAACGCCGCAGCCGCCGCCCACCACTCGACCAGCACGTCGTCTTGGTGGCTCGGGTTGGAGAACTCGGTGCGGAAGTGAGCGGCGACGCCGGGCCACCCGTTGGCGTACTCCCACAGGTTCGTGCTCTGTGGCCAGGCTTCGGTGCTGCCGACCGTGGAGAAGACCCCCACGCAGTGCAGCCCCCGCCCCTCGCGCGCCTCTCGCCCGAAGTTCGCGGTCATGTGGTGGTTGTACGCGGCGCGCCCCTGGCCGACGATGTCGATCGTCTCGTGGAGGTACACGTGCGGGTTCATCTTCCGGTGCTCCGTCGCATCCTCACCGGCACACCGTCGCCCCGTCGACGAGGATCGACTCGCCGCACACGAACGACGCCCGGTCGCTGCACAGCCACACCGCCGCCTCGGCGATCTCGTCCGGGCGGCCGAGGGTTCCTCGCCCGATGCCGCGGCTGACCATCCGTTCGAGCTCGGGATTACCCGCGACGAAGCCCTCGATCATCGGCGTGCGGGTGGTGCCGGGCAGGATCGCGTTCACCCGGATCCCCTTCGCCGCGTACTCCTGCGCCGCGCACTTGGTCAGCCCGAGCACGCCGTGCTTGGCCGCGGTGTAGTGGGGCAGACCCGGCGCGGCGACGACGCCGGCTCCGGAGGAGGTGTTGACGATCGCGCCCGATCCCTGGACGGCCATCAGCGCGAGCTCGTGCTTCATGCAGAGGAACACGCTGGTCAAGTTGGCGGCGATCATCCGGTTCCACTCGTCGAGCCCGAGCTCGCTGAACGCGCTCGGTGCACCCGAGACGCCGGCGTTGTTGAACGCGCAGTCCAGACGGCCGAACCGATCCTGCACAGCGGCGACCATCGCCGCCACGTCGGACTCGTCGGTGACGTCGGCCACCACCTCTCCCGCGTCGCCCCCCGCAGCCACGATCTCGCGCGCTACGCGCGCGGCGTTCGCGGCGTCGAGATCGGCCACCATCACCTGCGCGCCTTCCCTGGCGAAGAGCTTGGCCGCCGCCTCGCCGATGCCGCTCCCGCCGCCGGTGATCAGCGCGACCTTGCCCTGGATGAGGCCGCTGCTCGACTCGCTCGACATGGCCTCGACCGTAGTGGAGTGCTGCCCGCTACGGTCGTGCCGATGGGGGACGGGGCCGCGCTCAGTGCCGAACGGCAGGTGACGAACCTGCTGCACCGCTACGCCGAGGCCGTAGACGACGGCGACTTCGACGCCGTCGGCGAGCTGTTCGCCGGGGCCGGCTACCACGCTGCCGATCCCGGTGCCCCGGTGCTGCGCGGGGACGAAGTGGCCGCGGTGATGCGCCGCATGGTGCAAGTGCACGAAGGAGGTTCGCCGCGCACCAAGCACGTGGTCAGCAACGTCATCTTCGAGCTCGACGAATCGGGGGAGGTCGCGCACACGCGGTCGTACTTCACGGTGCTGCAGGCGACGAGTGGACTTCCCCTGCAGCCGATCGTCACCGGCCGGTACCTCGACACGTTCCGTGTTGCGGAGGGGGTGTGGCGGTTCAGCGATCGCAGCATCGTCATCGAACATGTCGGTGACGTCTCCCAGCACATGGCCACGGGCACCTTGTGAGCGCATTCGGCGATTCGACCGCCGTGGCCGTCGAGCGGGTCGGGGTCGGAGTGGTGCTGCGACCGGCGTTCGATCCCGTTGCACGCTCGTTCGACTCCCTGACCGACGCCGACTGGGAGCGGGCCTTCGAGCAGCCGTTCCGCGCGACGGTGACCGCGATGCAGGACGCGTACCGATCTGGACTGCGCCGGATCGTCGTCGTCGTGCCGGTGACGGCGATGTCCGGAGGCGCGCGCTACGGCCACGTCGCCGCGCCCGCCGAGGCGCTCCGCGTGCTGGTCAAGTCCGCGGCCAGGCAGTGGGGCGCGCAGGGGGTGACGGTCAACGCCGTCGCGGTGTCGCCCGACGCCGTGCTCGACGACGCCGCGGCGGCAGGACCTGTCGCGATCGCGCCCGCCGCGCTCGGCGCCGCCGACCCTGCCGCGGTGGTCGCGTTCTTGTGCAGCGAGGCCGGCGGTGACGTCACCGGGCAGACGATCACCGTCGACGGGGGGCTGTGGATGTGAGCGCGCCCCGCCTCGCGGGCAGGACGGCGATCGTGACCGGCGCCGGCCAGGGCGTGGGCGAGGGCATCGCCCGCCGCCTGGCGGCCGAGGGTGCGAACGTCGTCGTCGCCGCGCGCCGGCGGGCGACCGGCGAGCCCGTAGCCGAGTCGATCCGGGCCGCCGGCGGCGAGGCGCTGTGCGTCGAGACCGACGTCACCGAGCGAACCTCGGTGAGGTCGTGCGTCGCCGCGGCGGTGCAGCGATTCGGCGGGCTCCAGGTGATGGTGCACAACGCGTTCACCGGCGGCATTCCGCACCGCCTCGAGGACGCCGACCTGACCCGGCACTGGGAGGCAATGTCGCGCACGGCGGTGTGGGGCACGCTGTACTGCGCGCAGGAGGCCCTGGCCCATCTCGGCGCGTCGGGGGGACACGGCCGGCTGCTGCTCGTCACGTCGCCGTCGGGGGTGGAGGGCAGCGCGAACATCCCCCTCTACTCGCCGGCGAAGGCCGCGCAGCGGGCGATCGCGAAGAGCCTCGCTCGCGAGTGGGGCCCGTTCGGGATCACCGTCAACTGCCTGGCGCCGGTCGCCTCCAGCCCGGCGCTGCTCCGGGCGTTCGAGCGTGATCCGGCGCTGCAGGCCGCGATCGAGGCCCGCACACCGCTCGGCCGGGTGGGCGACGTCACGGCCGACATCGGGTCCGTGGCCCTCTTCCTCGCGAGCGACGACGCTGCATACGTGAGCGGCCAGACGATCGTCTGCGACGGCGGTTCCTTCCTCGGGCTCTGACCTTGGTCCGCGGCGTGCGGTAGGCAACACTCGCGGAGATGATCCGTCTGATCGCCCTTCTGAAGCGCAAGCCCGGTACCACCCATGACGAGTTCTTGGAGCACTGGCTCGGCTCACACGGGCCGCTCGTCGCGACCAGCTCGGCCGCGCGCTACTGGCGGCGCTACGAGCAGTACCCCGTCGCCTGGCCGGAGCCGGGCAGCGACGCGGCCGAGCCCGAGTTCGACGGCGTCACGATCCAGGAGTTCGACTCGGTGCGCCAGTTCTGGGCACACACCACCGAGGCGGACTTCGCCGCGGTGTCCGCCGACAACGAGCGCTTCCTCGACGTCGACAGCCTGAAATGGGTGCTCGTCGAGGAACCCCATGTCGTCGTCGCGGCAGCGCCTGCAACAGACGCCCTCGACGCCGACGGTGGCTGACCGCGAGGTGTTCGTCGTCGGCGGGGGCCTCGTCCGGGCCGGAGCCGCCGACGCGCTGCGTGAGCTCGTCGCCCGCAACGGCGGCATCGGCGTGCTGAACACGTTCACCGCGAAGGGGCTGTTCCCCTGGGACAGCGTCGCGCACCTCGGCACGATCGGCCTGCAGGAGCGTGACGTCGAGCTAGCCGGATTGGCCGGGCGGGGAGTCGTCGAGATCGGCGTCGACGACGGTGAACTGCCCTCGGGTGCCGTCCGCTCGTGCGCCGCGTCGTGGCGGGAGATCCCGGCCCATGAGCTGATCGGTGCCGATGCCGCCGAGCTCGGCCTCGCGGACGCCGATCAGCTCGGCCTCCCGCCGCCCCGCCCGCCGCTCTACACCCGGCTGTCCGCTGCCCTCCAGCCCTTCTACGCGGCGCCCGGCGCGCCGCTCAACCCGGCGCGCGCCGCCGCCGACCTTGCCGGGTGGCTGCCGTACGGGGCCAGCGTCGCCGCCGACGCGGGGCGGGCCGGCTTCTTCGTCGGGCGCACGTTCCCGACGCGCGAGCTCGCCAGCGTGCAGCTCCCCGTGCACCACGTTCCCGGCTTCGCCGCCACCCGCGCGCTGACCGCCACACGCACCGGGCGCACCGCGGTCGCCGTCGTCGACGGCATCGACGACGCCACCCAGGCTGCGCTCGACCGTGCTCGCCGCGCCGCTGACGGCGCCGCCGGCTCGGGCTGCCTGGTGGTGGAGGTGTGGTCGTCGGCGGGGCCGCGGCTCGGCGCGGCCGAGCGCCTGGAGCTACTGGACGAGGCCGTCGGGCGCGGCGGTGTCCACGTGCTCGAGCTGGGTGTCGACTTCGGGCCGACGCTCGACGCGCTGGTCGCGGTGGCGGGTCGGCCTCGATGGCACACACTGTGGGGATGATCGAGCCGTTCACCCTCGCCGGCCATCGCGTCACGCTCGAGCCTCTGTCGCCGGCCCACGTCGACGATCTGGTCGCGGCCGCGTCCGAGAACCGGGAGACCTACGGGTGGACGGCGGTCCCCGACGGTGTCGACCCGATGCGTACGTACGTGCAGGGCCTGCTCGCCGACGCCGCGGCGGGGCAGGTGGTGCCGTTCGCGCAGCGGCGGGCGAGCGACGGCGTGATCGTCGGCTGCACCCGCTACATGGAGCTGCGCTTCCGACCCGGGCGCGCGGTGCCCGACGAGGTGGAGGTCGGTGGCACCTGGCTGGCGGCGTCGGCACAGCGCACGACGGTCAACACCGAGGCCAAGCTGCTGCTGTTCTCCCACGCGTTCGACGTCTGGCACGTCCAGCGGCTGCAGCTCTGCACCGACGCCCGCAACGAGCGCAGCCGCAGCGCGATCGCCCGTGTCGGGGCGTCGTTCGAGGGCGTGCTGCGCCAGCACAGGACGTCCCATGTCGTCGGCGAGGAGGGTCGGGCGCGGGACACCGCCGTGTACTCGATCGTCAGCGCCGAATGGCCGGACGTGCGGGCGAGGCTCACCGGCATGCTCGGCGCGGGTTAGCGGCTGGGTAAGTCGCCAGAGGGTCAGCTCGCCCAGGGGCGCAGCACGTCGTCGGTGGTGGTGATCGCCGCGATCGGCCAGATCGCGTTCGCCAGCACCGCCTCGCCGTACTCCGCGGGCACGCCGGCGACTGCATCGCGGGGCACGACCACCGAGTACCCGAGGTTGACGGCCTCGATCACCGTGCCGATCACACCGATGTTCAAGGACACACCGGTGACGACCAAGGTGCGGGTGCCGAACGAGCGCAGCAGGGCGTCGAGCCCGGTGCCGGAGAACGCGCTGACCCCGTGATGACGGTCGACGAACAAGTCACCCGGCTCCGGCCCGAGCGAGGGGAGCAGTTGGGTGGAGGGCGAGCCCTGCTGCATGTAGCCCGGCACCCGGCGAGCGACCGACATCAGCGGGAAGTCGAGACGGGTGCCCGCCTGGTCGGAGCGGATCGAGAACGTGCAGTGCACCACCCGGGCTCCGGTGCGCCGCGTGCAGTGCAGCAACCGCGCGACGTTCGCCTCCACGTGCAGCGCCTCGACCACCTCACGCAGCGCGGGGAACGGGGCGATGTCTCCGCACACACCTCGCTGCAGCTCCATCGTGAGCACGGCTGTCTCCGCCGGTACCAGCTCCATGCTGAGACGGTACGGTGTCCGCCTGCATGCCCGGCAATCCGAGCCGGTGCCGGTGACGAGGGGGAGCGAGTGAAGCAGTACGGGATCCAGCTCGGCACGCTGCTCTTCACCATGGTCGAGCCGTGGAAGGGCCACGAGGTCGAGTACAACCGCTGGTACGAGCGCGACCACTTCTACGGCGGCTGCATGGTCGGCGCCTACAACTTCGCCGGCGACCGCTTCGTCGCCACCCGGTCGCTGAAGGAGCTGCGCTATCCCGCCGACTCGCCGATGACACCCGAGCCGAGCGTCGGCTCGTACCTCGCGATGTACTGGGTGCTGAACGGCCATCACGACGACTGGAACCGCTGGAGCGTCGACAACGTCCACATGCTGCACGCCGCGGGCCGCATGTTCCCCGAGCGCACCCACGTCCACACCGTGCTGTACCAGCACGAGTGGTCGCTGCCGCGAACCCTCACCGGCACGCCGATCGAGCTGGCCCTCGACCGCGACTACGCCGGGCTGGTGGTGAACGTCGGCGAGCTGCGTGAAGGCCACCGCCACGAAGATCTCGAAGCCTGGACGCGAGAGCAGTGGTCGCCGGCGGCGTTCGGCACCGATTGGGGCCCCGACCTCGTGTCCTACGCGACGCCGCTGCCGCTGCTCGACGACGCCCCCGCCGACGTGCCGCGGGTGGCGAACGCCGAACGGCGGTTCCTGCAGCTCCACTTCTGCGACCACGACCCGGCCGCGGGCTGGGACGACGGCTACGGCCGCTTCGGGGAGCAGCTCGAGGCGAGCGGGCTCGCCACACACCTCTGGACGGCGCCGTTCAAGCAGACGGTGTTCGGCACCGACATCTACACCGACGAGCTCTGGTGACCCCATGAGCGCCGCCGACGTGGAGCAGCTGAGCAATGCCCGGATCCTCGTGACGGGGGTCACCGGATGGGTGGGCGGGCCGATCGCCACGTCCCTCGCCGCGGCCGGCAACGAGGTCTACGGTGCGGCCCGCTTCGCCGACCCGGCGGCGCGTGAGCCCTTCGACGCGGCAGGGGTGCAGACGGTCAGCGTCGATCTCGCCGGTGGGCGCTTCGACGAGCTGCCCGCCGACCTCGACCTGGTGTTGCACTTCGCGGTGTCGAAGAGCCGGCGCTTCGACGCCGCCTTCGCGACGAACGCCGAGGGCAGCGCGAACCTGATCGAGGCTGTGAGCGGGCGCAGTGACCGGCTGCGGGCTTTCCTCCACTGCTCGTCGACGGGCGTCTACCAGCCCCAGGGTCACGAGCCGCTCGCGGAGACCGCAGCTCTCGGCGACAGCCACCGGCTGATGCCGGGCATGGCGACGTACAGCATCTCCAAGATCGCGGCTGAGGTGCTGGTGCAGCACACCTGCAAGCGCCTCGGCGTGCCGACGGTGATCGGCCGGCTGAGCGTGCCCTACGGCGACACCTACGGGTGGATGCTGTTCCACCTGGCGATGATGGAGCGCGGCCTGCCGGTGCCCGTCCACCCCGACGCTCCGAGCAGCTACTCGCCGATCCACACCGACGACATCGTGCGCAGCCTCCCTTACCTGCTCTCGCTCGCGTCGGTGCCGGCCGCAGTCGTCAACTGGGGTGGCGATGAGGTGGTCTCGGTCGAGGAGTGGTGCGCCGAGCTCGGCCGGCTCACCGGGCTCACACCCGAGTTCGCGCACACCGAGGCGACGATCCCGGCGATCGTGCCCGAGCTGACGAAGCTGCGGGCGACCGGTTTCCGGCCCCAGGTGGGTTGGCGTGACGGACTTCGCCGCCTCGTCGCCAACTCGCGGCCGGAGCTGTTGCGCGCGTAGCGCAGTACCTCGCGCGTCAGGCCTCGCCGAGCTGGCGGGCGAGGAGGTTGCGGTTCATCAGCAGCTCCTCGGGATCGTCGGGCGCCGGGCGGTTGCCGTAGGCCACCTCGCGGCTCGACGTGCGGACGGAGATGATCGCGAAGCGCATCGACGCGAACAGGCGGTACCAGTCGAGGTCCTCGACGTGCCTGCCGCCGGCGGCCTCGTAGTCGGCGACGAAGTCCTCCGGCCGGCAGAAGTCGGGGAAGCCGGGCAGGTCGAACACACCGGCCAGGCTCTGGAAGAACTCGTGCATGAAGATCGTCCAGCCGACGTCGATGCCGGCCGGCCCGAGGTTGACCATCTCCCAGTCGAGCACGGCCGTGACCTGCAGGTGGTCGTCGAACAGCACGTTGCCCGGGCGGGCGTCACCCCAGTTGAGCACCGTCGGCCCTGGGTCGGAGGGGATGCTCCCCGCGAGCCGGTCGAAGGCGCGCTCGATGATCGGGACCACGTCGTCGCCGCGGGCCCAGTCGTAGTACCGGCGTTGCTCGTCGAGCTGGCGGGCGAGCGCGTCGCCCTCACGAGGGGCGATGAACGACGTGTCGGGCCCGGCGAGGTCGATCGCGTGGAGCTCGGCGAGCACCTGCGCCGTCCGCCGCCCGATCGTGCGCAGCTCGGCCGGCGCCAGCGTGTCGAGGAAGCTGCCGCCGAACACGTACGGCGGCATGTCCGGCAGGGCGCGTCCGTGGACGCGGTCCATCACGATGAACGGCGCGCCGAGGTATTGCTCGTCGCTCTCGACGAAGCGCACGTTGGGGACAGGGACCCGGCTGTGCTCGCCGACGAGGCGCATCGCCCCCGCCTGCACCCCCAGGTCGTAGACGGCGAACACCGGCCAGTCGGACATGTCGGGGCGGACGCGGGCGACGAGGTGTTCGGCGGCCCCGGCCTGTTCGAGCCCGCCGAGCTCGAACAGCAGCGTCTCGCTGGACATCCCCGTGCCCTCGGGGATCGACAGCTCTCCGACGGTGCAGGGCGCACCAAGGCGCTGCGCGAACCAGTGCTCGAGCGAGCGGCGCAGTGCTTCGGGATCGCGCTTGGTCGGCAGTGGCACGGCGGAACCTCGGCTTCCTCAGGCGGGGCGCATGTAGACGAGCTGTTCGAAGCGATCGTCGATGCGCCACCCGTCTCCCGTGCGGCACATCGAGTCCTGGTACCAGCCGCACGCCTCCATGTACGTGGGCTGGGCGGCCGCGTCGCCGGCGGCTGCGGGCACGCGCATGACCATCTTGAACAGCGTCCGCACCCGGGCCGCGTCGTCGGCCGCGAACTCGATGACGACGTTGCCGACGTGGCTGATCGCGACGTCGAACATCGCGAACGTCTGCGCCAGCCATGCGGCGGACTCTGCCGGGGTGCCGGCGATACCGCCCGCCGTCGTCGCGTCGACGCGCGCGGTGGGGGTGAACACCGCCTGCCACGCCTCCCAATCGCGGTCGGCCATCGCCCAGGAGTAGCGGTGGAGCAGCTCGGTGATCTCTATCCGGTCGGCTGTGCGATCGGCCATCGGTGTCCCCCTTAACGATGCGGCGATGCCCCCGCGCACCGTCGGCGTGTGAGGGTAGCCGCGAGGCACCGCCGGTATCTCCGCGGCCGGAGACGACACGGGTCCGTAGAATCCCGAGATGGCCGCCTCGACCGTGCTCGGCACCTGCCACCACGACTGCCCGGACTCGTGCGGCTGGGTGGTCACCGTCGAAGCAGGCGTCGCCGTGTCTATGCGCGGCAACCCCGCCCACCCGTTCTCCCGCGGTGAGCTGTGCCCGAAGGTGAACCGGTTCCTGCACCGGGTGTACAACGCGGATCGCGTGCTGCACCCCCTCGTGCGCACCGGGCCGAAAGGCGAGGGGCAGTTCCGGCGGGCGTCGTGGGACGAAGCGCTCGCGCTCGCCGCCTCACGACTGCACGAGGTGATCGAGCGCTGGGGCGGTGAGGCGGTGCTGCCGTGGGTGGACGCGGGCACGCAGGGGTTGATCCAGCGGTCCTCGCTCGATCGGCGCCTCTTCGCCGCGCTCGGGTCGTCGCGGCTCACCGGCTCGCTGTGCGGAGCCACGGCCGGCGCCGGCGTCGCGTCCACGCTCGGTTCCTCACGCGCGTGCGAACCGACCGACGTCCGCCACGCCCGCCTGGTGCTGCTGTGGGGCACCAACACCAAGCTGACCAACCGCCACCTGTGGCCCTTCGTCGAAGAGGCGCGTCGCACCGGCGCCACCGTCGTCGTCGTCGACCCGCTGCGCACCGCCACCGCCGAGGCCGCCGACTGGCATGTGCAGCCGCTGCCCGGCACCGACGTGGCCTTGATGCTGGCGATCATGCACGTGCTGGTGCGCGACGACCTCGTCGACCACGACTACGTCGATCGGCACACGGAAGGCTTCGCCGACCTCGCCGCGCGGGTCGCCGAGTGGCCGCCGGCGCGGGCGGCCGAGGTGTGCGGCCTCGACGCCGACGAGATCGAACGCCTCGCGGTCGCATACGGCACCACGCGGCCGGCGTTCATCCGCACCCTGATCGGCGCCGAGCACCACGAGCACGGCGCCATGTTCTTCCGCACGCTCGCCTGCCTGCCGACGATCACCGGCGCCTGGCGTCATCGCGGGGGTGGGCTCGCGCGCAGCGTCGGCACGTGGTTCGACGCGGCGGTCGACGACTCGGTCTTCGACATGCCCGACCTCGGGGCCGGCCGCCCCCGGCGCGGGATCAGCATGAACCACCTCGGCCGGGCATTGACCGACACGCACCTCGACCCGCCCGTGCAGGCGCTCGTCGTGTGGAACGGCAACCCCGCGGTGACGGTGCCCAACGCGGCGCTCACGCGCGCCGGCCTCGCCCGCGAAGACCTGTTCACCGTCGTCTCCGAGCAGTTCCTCACGGACACCGCGCGGTACGCCGACGTCGTGTTCCCGGCGACGACGCAGATCGAGCAGGTCGACGTCGTGCCCGCCTGGGGGCACCTCAACCTCGGCTGGAACGAGCCGGCCGTCGCCCCTCTCGGCGAAGCGGTGCCGAACACGGAGCTGTGGCGCCGCCTCGCCGGCGCGCTCGGGCTCACCGACCCCAGCCTGTTCGAGGACGACGAGTCCCTGATCCGCTCCGCCTTGCGCGGGGTCGACGTCGACGCGCTTCGCCGCGACGGCTTCGTGCGAATCGACGTCGACATCGACCTCGTGTACGCGAACGGCGGCTTCGCCACGCCGAGCGGGCGGGCCTTGCTGCGCAACGACGCCCTCGCCGCCATCGGCCAGGACCCGTTGCCCGCGTACGCCCCGCCCGTCGAGGGCCCCGGCAGCGCGACGGCGCAGCGCTTCCCGCTGGTGCTGCTCACCCCGAAGACGCACGTGCGCCTGCTGAACAGCTCGTACACGCACCTGCCTCACCACGGCCCGCCCGAGGGCGGCCCGTTCGTCGAGCTCGATGCCCACGACGCGAAGGAGCGCGGCATCGAGGAGGGCGACACGGTGCGCGTGTGGAACGACCGTGGGTCGCTGACGCTCACCGCGCGGGTCACCGAGCGCGTCCGCCCCGGCGTCGCCGTGGTGCCGTTCGGCTGGTGGGGCGACGACCACCGTGAGGCGGCCACCGCGAACTCGCTGACCAGCGACACCCTCACCGACTGGGGCGGCGGCGTCGCCTTCTTCGACACCCTCGTCGAGGTCGGCCCCGTCGCCTGATCAGGTCTCGGTACCGAGGATGGAGACGAAGCTGACCATCTCGCCGGGGTAGCCGCCGAGGTTGTGGGTCAGCGCGAGGGTGCGGTCGGTTTCGATCTGGCGCTCCGCAGGTGCCTCGCCGCGCAGCTGCAGCCAGGCCTCGAACATCATCCGCAGCCCGGAGGCTCCCACCGGGTGGCCGAACGACTTCAGCCCGCCGTCGGGGTTGACGGGCACCTCCCCGTGCAGGTCGTACACGCCGTCGAGCACGTCACGCCAGGCCTCACCGCGCTTGGACAGCCCGAGATCTTCCATCAGCACGAGCTCGGTGATCGTGAAGCAGTCGTGCACCTCGGCCATCGCCAGTTCACGGCGGGGGTCGCTGATGCCTGCCTGCATGTAGGCGTCCGCCGCGCACGCGGAGATCTCGGGGAACGTGGTGTAGTCGTACTCGGGGTCGATCAGGCCCCCGCCGTTGCCGGCGATGAACGACAGCGCCTTCACGTACAGCGGCTTGTCGGTGTAGCGGTGGGCGTCCTCGGCGCGGCAGATGATCGCGGCTGCGGCGCCGTCGGCGACGCCGGCGCAGTCGAACACGCCGAGATCGCCGGCGACCTTGGGCGACGCGCAGATGGTGTCGATCGACACCTCCTTGCGGAACTGCGCCCGCGGGTTGCGCGCTCCGTTCCAGTGGTTCTTCCACGCGATGCGGGCCATCGCCTCGCGCATCACCGCGGGCTCGACGCCGAACTTGTGGGCGTATGCGGGGGCGACCATCGAGAACATCGCCGCCGCGGTGAGGGTGCGCCCGGTGCCGTCGTTCGGCGGTGGCACCGCGTTCAGCCCCTGGAACCCGGAGTCCTTCGTCTTCTCCACGCCGAGCGCCATCGCGACGTCGTACGCGCCGGAGGCGACGGCATAGGCGGCCTGGCGCAGCGCCTCGGATCCGGTGGCGCAGTAGTTCTCCACCCGGGTCACCGGCTTGGACTGCAGCTGCAGCGGGCGGGCGAGGGTGATCCCGCTCATCCCGCCCTGGGCGGTGCCGAGCCAGTAGGCGTCGACGTCGTCCTTGCCCACTCCGGCCGACGTGTAGCACTCGTTCGCCGCCGCGATGACCAGGTCGTCGAGGCCCTTGTCCCAGTGCTCGACGAAGCTGGTGCAGCCCATACCTACGATCGCGACGCGGTCCTTGATGCCGTGCGATGCCATGGCGGTTCAGCCCTCCTGCCCGCTCGTGACCGCCGCCGTGTCGGCCGAAGCGTCGCGCACGAGACGTGCCTTCCAGAAGTAGTTGGGGATCCCGTCGGCGGTGTAGAGCCGGCGGAAGGTCGGCTCGACCCGGCGCCCGATCTGCACCTCGGCGGGGTCGAGGTCGCACAGCTCGACGGGCAGGCGCCCACCGCCGTCGAAGTCGACGATCGCGAAGACGATCGGCGGGCTCGGCGAGTAGGCGACGCGGTCGATGGTGAAGGTGGCGATCGTGCCGGTGACGGCAGCCATCGGCGCGGGCTGCATCTGGTCGGTGCGCTCGCCGTCGGCCGACACGCGTGCCGGAGGCATGTGGATCATGCCGGTGCCGGGATCGCGGGAGCCGACGAAGCCGTACTTCCACTGCTCGCTGCGCGCCGCCGCGGTGGCCGAGATGCGGGGCGGCTCCGGGCGCCGCGGCGGCTCCAGGGCGATCATCCCGCGCCAGGCGAGGAACTTGCCGTAAGGCAGCGGCGCGCCGCCGGCGACCTGCTCGGCCACCGTCCGGGCCGGCCGGTACGCGCCGAGCGCGGCGGTGGTGCGCAGCAGCACGACGTCGGCGCCGTCGGCCAGCACGACGAGCGCGACGACGCTGCCCGCGGGGAGCGTCCGCGCCTGCTCGAGCAGGGACGCGAGCAGCACCGCCGGGTGGGCGGCGCCGGTGGTGCCGACGGTGGTGGCGAGCGAGTCGATCACCTGCACGCCGCCGAGGCGCCCGCCGACGGTCGACCCAACCCGCGCGCTCGGGGCGGCGACGGCGGCGAGGGCTACGTCTGGCGCCGTCAACCCGGCGCGGTCGAGGGCGAGCTTCCAGGCCCGTTCGCCGAGCGGGCGGTAGGAGACCTCGGAGAACTTCTCGTCCCACACCTTGGTGCGCACCTCACCAGGGGTGCGCCAGCGCTCGACGAACTCGTCGGTGACGCTCGCCGTGGCGACGAGCTCGGCGAGGAGCTGGCCGTCGGCGTCGCTCCCGACGAGCACCGCCGCCGCGGCGTCGCCCCCTGCGGCCTCTTCGCCGGAGCCGGCGAGACCCGTGCGGACGTCTGCGGACACGACGAGCGTCGGCCCACCACCGTCGAGAGCGAGCAGCAGGCCGCCGGACGCGGAACGCACCGAGCAGCCGAGGTCGTAGGCGGCCACGGTGTCGTCGAGGCGCAACGCGGCGTGGACCACGGTGGCGTTCGTCTTGTCGGCATAGGCAGGCGCGACGGTGCCGAACAGCAGCCGGGCCGGCTGCGCGCCGGTGGAGCGCAGCGCCATCTGGGCGGCCTCGACGCCCATCGTCGTCGGGTCTTCGTCGAAGCTCGCCACGGTGCGCGTCCCGCGCCCGCCACCTTGGCCGAGGAACTGCCCGATCTGGGCGCGGTCGAGCCGACGGTAGGGCAGGTAGGCACCCCAGGCCAGGATCCCGTGCATCCCCGCCACCGTATCTGACGGGGCGTCAGAAATCGTCAGTCCTGCTCAGGGCAGACGCCCGATGGTGACGTCGCCGTAGTCGCCGGTGAGCTCGATCACGTTGGCCGGGTCGCAGTGCCAGCCGCCGCCGTTGTCGTCCGCGGAGTCGAGCGCGGGCCAATGGCGCTGCCAGCGCCCGCCGACCACCTCCATGAGCAGCGAGCACTGAGCCGGCCGGTTCGATCCGGGCACGGTCGGCGCGTGCAGGCCACCGCCTGTCCACTCGCTGACCGCGGCCGCTTCTTCGAGCAGGCAAGAGCGGGTCAGCACGCCGCCGTTCGCATCGATGCACTTGGCGGCGGACTGCGCGAAGAGCAGGTACGCCGAAGTCGCCTGCAGCCCGAGCCCGGCCACCTTCCCGCCGGGGCGGTGCTCGGCCATCATCTCCAGGTAAGAGGCGAGGCCGGGGAAGCGGTCGGCCTCCTCGAACGGGGCGTATGCGGTGGTGGCGATGACCCCCTCGGCGCCCTCCGCCGCCTGGGCGATGAGGCTGTCCACGTAGAAGCTCGCCTCCTGCAGGATCAGCTCGGGGCGGAAGCCGAGCTCGTCCATCGCCTTCAGCAGCAGGGCGAACATCTCCGGGGCACCGACGAAGGTGATCGCCCGCACCCCCTTGTCCTTCAGCCGCTGGACGATCGGCGCCCACGTGGCCTCGCCGGCGGAGTTGTAGACGATGCGGTCGACCACCTGGTACTCCGGGATCGTGCCCATCATCTCGACGTACTGCTCTTCGACGAGTCTCGTCGTGGCGATGTCCCCGGTGAGCGTGGCGAAGCTGGCCACGGCGCTCGGATGCTCCCTCGCCGCCCAGCGGAACCAGTTGCCGTTCTTGGCGTCGGACGGGTTGGGCATCGGCTGCACCATCCGGTCGGACATCGCCTTGCCCGTGGTCACGGTGAAGCCGGCGATGTCGATCATCCCGCACTCGTGGAAGCGGGGGAACTGCTGGTCGTCGAACGCCCAACCGCCGCCGACCATCGCGAACGCCTGCGCACATACACGCTCCATGGCCGCGGGCACCTCGAACAGCTTGGCGTCGGCATCGATCACCTCGAGCGGCAAGCCGCGGATACCACCCTGGGCGTTGCACCAACCGGCGAACGCCACTGCCGCGTCGTAGAGCTCGGCGTTCAGCCCGGGGGCCGCCACGGCGCCCTTGTCGCTGGCGGCGGCGACGCGGATCACGTCACCGCCGTTCTCCTCGGCGGCGACACTGGCCGGCAGTGCCGGGTCGCCCGGGCCGCACGGCGACGGGAGCGTGCCGAAGAACACGCCCGGCTCCCCTCCGGGGTCGGTCGTGTCGGGCGTGCCGGTATCGGGTGTACCGGTGCCGGGCGGGTCGGTCGCGGGCGCACCGGTGTCGGGCGCAGCGGTGTCGGGTGGGTCGGTGCTCGGGGTGGCGGTGGTGACGGTGGTGGACTCGCTGTCGTCGCGGTTGGAGCACGCCGCGAGCGCGACGACAGCGACGAGCATGGTGATGGTCGGTAGCGTCGCCGCCCGACGGGCACGGCGCGGGTTCGGGCGGTGGAGCGCGGGCACGGCGCAACGCTATTGCGCACGGGGCACGCCGGCCGCACGGGCGGCGTCACCGCGTAGTGAGACCTGGGGCCGTGAGCGTCGGATCTGCGAGGATCGCCGCCATGGCGTCGCTCTTCGACGGGGTGCAGCTCGGTTCTCTCGCCCTCGCCAACCGCGTGGTGATGGCGCCGATGACGCGCAGCCGCGCAGACGAGCACGACTGCCCGACCGACCTGCACGTGCAGTACTACGGCCAGCGGGCGCAAGCCGGTTTGGTCGTCACAGAGGGCGTGCAGCCCTCGATCGACGGCAAGGGCTACTGCCGCACGCCCGGGCTGCACGACGAGCGCCAAGCGCGGGCCTGGCGCGCGGTCACCGACGCCGTGCACGCGTCCGGCGGGTTGATCGTCGTGCAGCTCATGCACTGCGGTCGGGTGGCGAGCCACCACAACAAGGCGCCCGGCGCGCGGACGGTCGCGCCGAGCGCGATCCGCGCCGAGGTGCAGATGTTCACCGACGCGGTCGGGATGGCGCCCACCGACGAGCCCCACGCGCTGTCCACCGGCGAGGTCGACGCGGTCGTCGCCGAGTACGCCGCAGCCGCGGAGCTGTCGCGTCTCGCCGGCTTCGACGGCGTGGAGCTGCACGCGGCGAGCGGCTACCTGCCGATGCAGTTCCTGTCCACCGGCACGAACCGGCGCACCGACCGCTTCGGCGGCGACACGCACAGGCGCACGCAGTTCACGGTCGAGGTGATGGAGGCGATGGCCGCCGTGCTCGGCGCCGACCGCGTCGGCCTGCGCATCTGCCCCGGCGTCGAGTTCAACGACATCAGCGACGCGGACCCCGTCGACACCTACTCCACGCTGCTGGAGCGTCTGCGCGGCGCCGGGTTCGCGTACGTGCACGTCATCCGCTCCCCGGTGCCCGCCCTGGATGCGTTCGCGCTCGCCCGCGAAGCTTTCGGCGGCGGTCTGATCGCGAACGACGGGTTCGACTTCGAGACGGCCGAGATGGCGATCGACAGCGGCGTCGCCGACGCGGTCAGCTTCGCCCGGCACTTCATCGCCAACCCCGATCTCGTCGAGCGCTTCCGCGCCGGCGCGCCGCTCGCGACGTTCGATCGCAAGACCCTCTACACCCCCGGTCCGGCCGGTTACGTCGACTACCCTCCGCTCCGCCTCGAGGACTGAACGGCGGCTAGCTTTTCGGGCATGGGGGAACACCAGATCACCGCTGAGCAGGTGCGCGACGAGGTGCGCGAATGGGCCGAAGGTGCTTGGGACCCTGAGCTCACCGTGGCCGAGTGGTGGCGGCGTCTGGCCGACGCCGGGTACTCGGCACCGATGCTGCCGACCGAGCTCGGCGGCCGTGGCTACACCCGCGACCTCTCGATGGCCGTCGGCAGCCAGCTCACCGCGAGCGAGGTCCTCGGACCGCCGCTCGGGCTCGGGCTGATGCTCGCCGCACCCACGATCGCCGTGCACGGCGACGAGTCGCTGCAGCAGCGCTTCGTGAGGCGCATCGTCGACGGCACCGACGCCTGGTGCCAGCTGTTCAGCGAGCCCGGCGCGGGCAGCGATCTCGCCGGGCTGCAGTGCAAGGCGGTGCGTGACGGCGACGAGTTCGTGATCACCGGGCAGAAGGTGTGGACCTCGGGCGGCCAGCACGCCGACTGGGGGATGCTGCTCGCCCGCACCGATCCGGAGGTGCCCAAGCACCAGGGCATCACCTACTTCGCGTTCGACATGCACCAGCCCGGGGTCGAGGTTCGCCCGCTGCGTGAGATGACCGGTCGCGCGATGTTCAACGAGGTGTTCATCGACGAGGCCAGGGTGCCGGTCGAGAACGTGATCGGCGGGCTGAACAACGGCTGGGCGGTGGCCAACACGACGCTGATGGTGGAGAGGGCCTCGATCGGCTCCGGCGGCGGTGCCGGGATCGGTGTCGCGCTGCCGGGCTCCGTGGCCGGACATCTGCAGATGAAGGTCGCCAACTTCACCGAGGCCCGCGCGGGAACCGCCGCGGGGGCGCTCGGCGGCGGCACCGTCACCCAGTTCACCGCGCTCGCCAGGCGAACCGGCTGCATCGACGATCCGATCGTGCGCCAGGGCCTGGCCGAGCTGTACACGCTCACCATGCTGAACAGGTTGAACGTGACGAGGGCGCGCAGCCGCCAGTCGCTCACCGGCGTCGAGGGCAACCTCGCCAAGTTGCTGCTGACCCACACCCTGCGCCGGGCCAGAGAGATCGGAAACCAGATCGTCGGCGCGGAAGGCATGTTGTGGGGACCCTCCGCACTGTCGAAGGGCAGCGTGCAGGAGCTCACTGCGTTCTCGCCCGGGCCGGCGATCTACGGCGGCACCGACCAGATCCAGAAGAACATCGCCGCCGAGCGCGGCCTCGGGTTGCCGAAGGAGCCGGGCGACCTGAAGGGCGTGCCGTTCAGCCAGCTCCCGAAGAACGGCTGACCACTACGATCGCCGCCGTGCAACTGGGCGAGATCGCCAACCCTGACGCTGCCGGCAACCAGAAGCCGCTGGCCGGTGTGCGGGTGCTCGCCCTGGAGCAGATGCAGGCCCTGCCCTTCGCCACCCAGCTCCTCGGGCGCCTCGGTGCCGAGGTGGTGAAGATCGAGCACCCGAGCGGTGGCGACCTCGGGCGCGGCTCGCTGCCGGCGATGACCGACCCTCTCGGGCGCCGCGTGGGCGCGACGTTCTTGCGCAACAACTTGTCCAAGCGCAGCATCTGCATCGACTTGAAGTCCCCCTCCGGGCGAGACCTCGTGCTGCGCCTCGCCCCGCGCTTCGACGTGATCGCCGAGAACTTCAAGGGTGGCGCGCTCGCGCGCCTCGGCCTCGGCTACGACGACGTCGCCGCGGTGCACCCGCGCGGCGTGTACCTCTCGATCAGCGGGTTCGGCAACACCACGGCCAGCCCTTACGGCTCTTGGCCGGCGTACGCCGCGGTGGCAGAGGCGATGAGCGGGCTCTACGAGTGGAAGCGGGTGCCCGGTCAGCCGCCTACCGTCGGCCCCGTCGGAGCGCTCGGCGACATCGGCACCGCGCTGTTCGGCGTCATCGGGGTGCTCGCCGCGCTCCGCCACCGCGACGCAACCGGTGTCGGCCAGCACGTCGACGTGGCGATGTTCGACTCGATGGTCGCCTTCGCGGACGTCGTCGTGAACTACTGGAGCATGGGCGAGCGTCCCGAGCCCGGCCGGGGGCTCTCGATGGTGCTCGACGGCTTCCCGGCCGGAGGTGGCGACGGTGCCGGCGGGTGGTTCGTCGTCCAGGTCGGGCGCGAGCACGAGTTCGAGCGTCTCGCTCGCCTCGTCGGCCACGAAGAGTGGCTCACCGACCCCCGCTTCGCCACCCGCGCCGGCTGGCGGGAGCACATCGACGTGATCCGGGAAGGTGTCGCCGGCTGGGCGGCCGAGATGACGAACGTCGAGGCCTGCCACGCGCTCTCGGCTGCCGGGGTGGCGGCGGGGCCGTGCCTCAGTGCCGCCCAGGTGCTCGCCGACCCCCACCTCGCCACCCGGCAGATGCTCGTCGAGGTGCCGCGCACCGACGGCGTCGCCGAGCCGGTGGTCGTGCCCGGCAACCCGGTGAGGATGTCCCGCGTCGCCCAAGGTCCCGAAACCCGCCCGCCGTGGCTCGGCGAGCACACCGACCAGATCCTGCGTGACGAGCTCGCCCTCACCGACGACGAGCTCGCCGCTCTCCGCACAGAAGGAGCCATCGCATGACGATGCAATCCGCCTCGACCCTGCCCGCGGACTTCGAGCGGCGCCGCCTCCTCGATCGCGACCTCTACGTCGGCGATCCCCACGCGTTCTTCACCGTGCTCCGCGCCCACGAGCCCGTCTATCGCGACGACGCCGGCATCTGGGGCCTGACCAAGCTGGAGGACATCCGCTGGGCGGAGCGCCAGCCGGCGATCTTCTCCAACAGCGGCGGCTCACGCCCGAACTCGCCGGTCCAGGAGTCGATGATCGACACCGACGACCCGTTCCACGCCGAGCAGCGCCGCATCGTGTCTCGGGGCTTCACCCGCGAGCAGATGACCGCGCACGAGGGGCACGTGCGCGAGGTGGCGCGTCGCCTCGTCGACCGTCTTCTCGAACGTGGCTCGGGTGACATCGTCACCGACATCGCGAAGCCGCTGCCGATGACGCTGATCGGCGAGATGCTCGCCGCGCCGGAGAGCGACTACGAGATGCTGCAGCGCTGGAGCGACCAGATGATCACCGGGGCGGACGGCCCCGAGAACGTCACCGATGACGTCGTCACGGCGGCGTTCGAGTATCACGAGTACATCACGAAGGTGATCGCCGAGCGCAAGGAGCGCCCCGGTGACGACCTCGTCTCCAAGCTCGTCCACGCCGACGTCTTGGGCGAGGTGATGGATGACGAGCGGGTCATCGGCAACGCCCTGCTCCTGCTCGTCGGCGGCAACGAGACGACGCGCAACGTGATCACCGGAGGTCTCGACGCGTTGCTTCGCCATCCCGAGCAGATGGCGTACACGCTCGCCCGCCTCGACCGCGAGGGCGGCCTCGACACCACCATCGAGGAGTGCCTGCGGTGGGTGACGCCGCTGCTCAACATGAATCGACTCACCATGAGCGACGTCGAGGTGCGCGGGGTCACCATCCCGGCGGGCGCGCAGGTGCTGATGTGCTACGTGTCGGCGAACCGTGACGAGGAAGTGTTCGACGACCCGTTCAAGTTCGACGTGAGCCGCGACCCGAACCCGCACATCGCGTTCGGCTGGGGCCCGCACCTGTGCATGGGCATGGCCCTCGCCCGCCTGGAGATCCGCATCATCTTGGAAGAGCTGCTCGGACGCGCCCGTCAGCGGGGCCTCGAGCTGCGCCTGGCCGACCCCGCCCAAGTACCGGAATACGGCCATTCCTCGTTCGTACGCGGCATCCAGTCGCTGCCGGTGGCGCTCGCGCGGGTCTGATCCGCGGTCCGGCCTACATCCGTTCGTCGCGCAACGCGGACCGACGCACCTTGCCGGCGTCGTCGCGCACCATCTCGTCGACGTGCTCGAACGTGCGCGGGATCTTGTAGCGCACGAGCCTCTCGGCGAGGAATGACCGCAGCTCGTCGTCGGCGACCGGATGCGACATCTGGACGATCGCGTGGATCCTGCTGCCGAGATCCTCGTCGGGCAGGCCGATCACCGCGCACGACACCATCGCCGGGTGCTCGCTGAGCGCCAGCTCCACCTCGGCGGGATAGATGTTGGCGCCCCCCGACAGGATCATGTCGCCGCGCCGGTCGGACAGGTACAGGTATCCGTCGGCGTCCATCGAGCCCATGTCGCCGAGGCTCTCCCAGCCGTCGGGGGACAGGCGCGCCTCCGCGCCCAGGTACTCGTAGGTGGCACGGTCGTTGCGCATGAACACCTCGCCCTGTTCGCCGCGCGGCAGCTCGGTGTACGTGTCGGGATCGAGGATGCGGATCTCGCCGGTGACGCAGCGCCCCACCGAACCGCGGTGCGCCTGCCACTCGTCGCCGCGGATCACGGTGACCGCCTGCGCCTCGGTGCCCGCGTACAGCTCGTACACCTTCTCGCCGCCGATCCACTCGCACCAGCCGTCTTTGACCCACGGCGGGCACGGTGCGGCCATGTGCCACAGCACCTGGAGCGACGACAGGTCGTAGCGCTCGCGGACGGCGAGCGGCAGGCGCAAGATGCGCGACATCATCGTCGGCACCATCAGCGTCCAGTCCACCTGGTGGTGCTCGATCGCGGCGAGCGCGGCTTCGGCGTCGAAGTGGGGCAGCAGCACCAGGTGGTTGCCATGGAACAACCCCGTCGACCCGAAGCTGAACGGGGCGTTGTGGTACAGCGGCCCGGGGATCAGCACCACTCCGTCGCGGCGCTGACCCAACCCGGGTGACTCGGTGTCGACGGTCCCCGGGTCGGCCGCGACGATCAGCTTCGGACGACCCGTCGACCCCCCGGAGGTAGGCGCCTTCCAGTGGGGAGCGATCACGTCGGGCAGGGGAGTGTCGTCGATCGTCGGGTCCGGCTCCCAGCCGAGGGGCAGCACCTGGCGGCCGGGGTGCGCGTCGGGTTCGGCGCCGACCACCACCGGGGAGTCCGCCAGCTCGACGATCTCGCGGCGCTCACGGTCGGGCAGCCGCCAGCTCACCGGCTGGGGAGTGGCGCCGAGCTTCCAGATCGCGAGCGCGGCCTCGTAGAACGCGACCGAGTTGGGCAGCGCGAGGGTGACGTACCGACCCTCGCCGACCCCGAGCTCGGCCAGCGCGCGGGCGATGCGGTTCGTGCGACGCTCGAGCTCGATGCGCGTCACGGTGTCGTCGCCGCAGGTGATCGCCGGGCGGTCCGGGTCGCGCTCGGCGTTCTCGGCGATCGCGCGGCTGATGGAGATGATCGGCATGGTTCGGGTCCCCTCGTCCTATGCGCCGGTGTCGGTGACTTCGACGTCCTCGATGGCTTCGCGCCACACGTGGTGCCAGTGCTGCAGCATCGGCTCGTTGGTGCCGAAGCGGAAGTGGGTGAGACCCACCTCTGCGCCCAGCTGGCACTGCTCGGCGGCGGGGAAGTCCTCGGTGCCGACGACGACCGCGGCGAAGTCAGCCCCGGCCTTGCGCGCCGCGCGCTCGTCCTCGCTGCCCACCGGGCGCAGCGACGCCTCGATGAGCTCGACCGTGCAGACCCCGGGGTGAGCGCCCGGGTAGATGCGGAACATCTGGCTGCTCACCGGCGTCTCCAGCACTATGCAGCTCGGGAAGAACGTGTGGATGATGCTGATCGGGGCCGGGTCGGGCCACTCGTGCTCGGGCACCCCGACGCTCTCGGCCATCGCCCGCGTCGGGAACCCCCAGCGGGCGTGGCGGCCGAACGTGTCGTAGATCGAGTTGTTGACGACGAACGAGTGCAGCGTCTCCCGGTGCAGATGGGCGATGTGGTAGCCCTCCAGGTTCACGTCGAACGCGATCTTCCAGTTCGCCTGCACCTGCCACTCGTGGCGGCAGACGACCTCGTGGTTCGAGTAGCCGCACCACTGCAGATGCGGCGCGATCTCGGCGAACTCGGCCGCCGGGTCGACGTCCTCGCTGAGCCCGACCACGAGCAGGCCGGCCACGTCCGCAAGGGGGAGCGGCTGCAGGCCGAGCTCGGCGGGATCGAGGTCCGCGAACGCGTCGGCATCCGGCTGGCCGGCAAGGCGGCCGGCGAGGTCGAAGCTCCACGAGTGATAGGGGCAGGTGAGCCGCCGCGCCGAGCCGCACTCCTCGTGCGCCACCTGCGCGCCGCGGTGCGTGCACGCGTTGCGGAAGGCGTGCAGCTCGCCGTGCTCGTCGCGCGTGATCAGCACGGGCAGCCCGGCGACGAGCTTGGTGACGTACGTGTTGGGCCCGGCGAGCTCGCCGGTCCAGCCGACGACGTGGGCGCCGTGGCGGAACAGCTCGTCGACCTCGCGCTCGAACCGATCCCGGTCGGTGAACACCGACGCCGGCTCGGTCATCGTGTGCGGCGCGGTGTCGAGCGTGCCGGCTTCCATGTGGGCGACGATGCGCCGCACGAGATCGGGCGGGAACCGTGTCGCCCCCGTCCTCGCCTCACCCTCGACTGCGGTCATCGCCTCGCCCCCCACGCGTTCTCGGTCGGATTCGTCGCGCTATGTGTCACGAATCCGACCGAGAACCTAGGCGAGCGAGGTCTTCGGGTGTCGAGACGTCGAGCGCGACGAGGCCGCGGGAGAGCACCACCCACGCCCCTCCGGCGACGAGCACCGCCGCGTTCAGCGCCAGCGCGCCGCGCATGCCGATCGCGTCGGCGAGGCGGCCGAGCACGAGCGCACCGGTGGGGATCCCGGCGACGACACCGAGCACGTAGAAGCTCATCGCCCGGCCTCGCCACTCGTCGGGCACGATCCCCTGGACGAGGGTGTTCAGGCCGATCGCGATCTGCAGGTGGGCCAGTCCACCGACGAAGTAGGCGACGAGGCCGACCGCATAGATGTCGCTGATCGGCAACAGCGCCACGCTGACCGTGAACAGCGCGATGCCGAGCAGGATCCGGCGCGATCGCCGCAGGCGATCGCCGACCACCACCGAGAAGCCCGACGACACGAGCGCGCCGAGGCCGAGCGCCACCAGCAGGCCGGCGTTGTCGGTGGAGGGGCGCCCGAAGATGCGCCCGGCGACGGCGGGGGCGATGTGCTGCAACGACTGCCCGCAGGCTGCGGTCAAGAACGCGACACCCACTGCGAGGCGCAGTGGGCGGTGGGAGAACACGTACCGGGCGCCGTCGAGCACCACCTGGCCGACGGGCAGCGACCGGTCGGTGACGGCGTTAGCGCGGGGTCGGGTGAAGACGAGGGCGCCGATGACGAGCAGGTACGTGGCGCCGTTGACGAAGAACGCCGCGCCGAAGCCGACCGTCTTCACGACCACCCCCGCGAACGCGGGGCCGAGCGCGCGGGCGAGCGTGAACTGCATCGAGTTGAGCTTGACCGCGTCGAGGATCTCGTCGGCGGGGACGAGCAGCGGCACGAAGCTCTGCCACACCGAGGCCTGGAACCCGGTGGCGACCCCGGCGACGAACGCGAGCGACACGATCACCCCCGGGCGCAGGACGTCTGCGGAGTACAGGGCGAACATCGCGAACGCCGTCGCCATCTGCACCGTCTGCGTGACGAGGAGGATGCTGCGTCGCGACCGGCGGTCGGCGAGCGCGCCCGCATAGGGGGTGATGAACACCGCCGGCAGCAAGGCGGCGAGCGATGCCACGCCGAGCCAGGTGGCCGAGTCGGTGAGGTCGAACAGCAGCGCCGGCATGGCGACCACCTGCATCCAGCTGCCGCCGTTGGAGATCGCCGCGGCCACCCAGAAGACGGCGAAGTCGCGGTGGCGGAACGCGTGCAGCGAGCTGTGTCGCTGGGTCCTGACCGCCTCGGTCACAGGTCGGGGATCGGCAAGGCGAGGTTGGGGGTCAAGAGCCCCCCGTCCACGGCCAGCAGCTGACCTGTCACGTAGTCGGATGCCCTGGACGCGAGGTACAGCACCGCGGCGGCGATGTCGTCGGGTTCGCCGAGCCGGTGCAGGGGGGTGCCCGCTTCGATCGCCGCCTTGATCTCGGGGTTGGCGGCGACCACTTCGAGCGCTTCGGTGAGGATCGCGCCGGGCGCCACCGCGTTGACGCGGATCTTCGGGTTCAGGTCGGCGGCGATGAGCTGGACGGCGTGGTCGAGCGCTCCCTTCGCCGTGCCGTACGCCACGTAACCGCGCCCGACGAGATGGCCGATCGCGCTCGACACCATCACCACCGAGCCTCGCCCCGTGGCCAGCAGGTGGGGTACGGCCTCGCGCACGAGCCGCACGCCGTTGACGACGTTGTGCTCGAACGCGTCGCGCAGGTCGGCGTCGGTGGCCTGCATGAACGGGCGGGGCATCGCCCCGCCGACGACGGAGACGACGACGTCGAGGCGCCCGAGCTCGGCGACCGTGCGTTCGACCGCGGCGTGCACCGCGGCGGGGTCGTTCGCGTCGGTCGGCACCGCGATCGCGCGTCGGCCGAGTGCCTGCGCGCCGGCGGCGACGGCGGCGAGCTGGTCGGCGCTGCGGGCGAGCACCGCGACGTCGGCGCCGGCCTCGGCCAGTGCCAGCGCGCACGCGGCGCCGATGCCGCGCCCCGCGCCGGCGAGCAGTGCCACCTGGCCGTCCATGCGGAAGCGGTCGAGCACACCCATCTCAGTTCATCCACCGCGACAGCGAATCGATGACGCACGCCGGCTTGTCGCCGCCCTCGATCTCGACGGTGATCCGGATCAGCGTCTGCAACCCGTTGGCCAGCTCGGCCACCTCGACCAGTTCCGCGCCGGCACGGATGCGGCTACCCACACGCACGGGTGCGGGGAAGCGCACCTTGTCGACGCCGTAGTTGACGCCCATCGCAAAGCCGCGCACCTCGACGATCTGGGGCAGGAAGTAGTTGGACAGCGCAAGCGTCAGGTACCCGTGGGCGATCGTCGCGCCGAAGGGCCCGGCGGCGGCGCGTGCGGGGTCGACGTGGATCCACTGGTGGTCGCCGGTGGCCTCGGCGAAGAGGTCGACGCGGTCCTGGTCGACCTGCAGCCACCCGCTGTGGCCGAGGTGGCTGCCGACGGCGGCGCGCACCGCGTCGGGTCCGTCGAGGATCGTCCGGGGTGCACTCGCCACCTCGCTCATCCGCCCCCACTTCCCAGTCCGGCGAGCACGTGCTCGGCCTCGGCGACGATCCTTCCTACCAGTTCGGCACAACTCGGCAGATCGTCGATCACGCCTACCACCTGCCCGCTGGCCATGACACCTGACTCCGGATGGCCGTCGACGAGCGCCGCCTTCAACAGCATCGGCGTGTTCGCGGCCATCACCATCTGCGGCCACGACAGCTCCATCGAGCTCTTCATCGCTCTGCCCTCGGTCCACATCTCACGCACTCCGAGACCGGTCAGCTTGCGGAAGCGCAGCGCGTTGCGTGCCGCCCGCGGCAGGGCGAGGACCCTGCCCCGCCCCGATTCGAGCTGGTCGACCAGCTCGGTGCGCAGCACTCGGTGGGGGACGCCGTCGACCTGCGTGGACACCACGGTGTCGAGCACTCCCTTGCCGAGGTAGAAGTCCTTGACCACCTGGGGCACCGCCGAGTCGCTGGTCAGCAGGAAGCGGGTGCCCATCGCGATGCCGTCGGCGCCGTATGCGAGAGCGGCGACGAGTCCCCGCCCGTCGAAGAACCCACCCGCCGCGATCACCGGCACCCGTCCCGCCACGGCGTCGACCACCTGGGGCAGCAGCACGGTGGTGGGCACCGAACCGGTGTGGCCGCCGCCCTCGCCGCCTTGCACGAGCACGGCGTCGACGCCCCACTCCAACACCTTCTCGGCGTGGCGCTTGGCCCCGATCGAAGGGATCACCACCACCCCGGCGTCTTTCAACCTGGCGATCAGCTCGGGCTTGGGTGCCTGGGCGAAGCTCGCCACCTTCACGCCACGGTCGATCATCAGCGCGATGCGGTCGTGCACGTCGGCCGAATCGGCGCGCAGGTTCACGCCGAAGGGCTTGTCGGTGCGCCGACGGACCTCGTCGACGGCGGATTCGAGCCCGGCGAGGTCCATCGTGGCGCTGGCGAGGATGCCGAGCGCCCCCGCATTGGCGGTGGCCGAGACGAGCCGCGGCCCGGCCACCCAGCCCATGCCGGTCTGCACGACGGGGACTTCGACGCCGGTCAGCTCGCACAGCCGGGTGTGCAGGCGGGGATGCATCTTCCTAGGAGACCTCGCGGTGGCGTGAACCGCGGGGGTCGAGGCGCGCGAGCACGGCCAGCTCGTCCAGCGTCGGCAGGCGGGTCTCGGGCACACCGGAGTCAGCGCCGACCACAAGGTCGAAGCCGGTGTTCGCGACGACGTCGTCGACGCTCACGCCGGGGTGGACGCTGCGCAGGCGCATGCGATGGTCGGGCGACTCGAAGTCGAGCACGGCGAGGTTGGTGATCACCCGCGGCAGGCGGTGGTGCGCGGCCACCCACGCCCCGAGCGCGTCGGCACGGTCGTAGCCGAGACCGCTCACCATGTCGACGGCCTCGACGAACACGCGCGTCGTGTGCTTGGGGATCCAGAAGCTCGTCGCGTGGTTGATCGTGTTGCCCGGGCCGCCGCGCACGCCGAGCAGCTGGGCCTTCGGCTGCGCCCACGGGCCGATGTTGGCGATGTTCGAGTTGCCGTACGCGTCCATCTGCGTGGCACCCATCATCACGTGGCGGCGGCCACCCCAGAGGGTGTCGAACACGCTGCGGAACGGGATCCACCCCTCGACCAGCTTCTCGGTACCACCGAGGGGCAGCTCGTTGCCGACGAAGAACGCCTCGCCGTCGGAGACGAGCAGGTCCGGCTCGAACGTCGCCCTCGCCAGGCGGGCGCCGAGCATCGGGATCGTGCCCATCCCCGAGGCGAAGATCTCGCCGTCGCCGCGGAACGCCTCGGCGGCGGCGACCACCACCACGTCGGCGAGGCCGATCTCGCTCATCGCCCCGCCTCCGCGCTCTTGTCGCTCTGCTCGCTCAGCCAATCGCCGACTGCGGCCTGGTACTGCGCCTCGCTGCCGGAGAGGAACCGCGCCTCGAAGGCGTCCCACTTGGCGGCGTCTGCCGCGGCGGCGACGTACGCCGCCTGGAACGCCTCGTCGCGGCCGTAGTCCGGTTCGCACGTGGTGAAGTGGGCGCCGTTCGGGGCCTCGATCACGCCGTCGACCATGGAGCGGTTCACCCGCAGCGTGTGGAACGAGCCCTCGTCGAGCAGGGAATCGGTCGGCACCACGCGCTCGCAGCTGAGGAAGCGCCGGCCGGGCTCACAAGCCGACAGGAACAAGTCGTCGAAGTACAGATCGGGGCCGAGGAACTGGGCGTTGCCACGGGCGTCGCTGCGGTTCAGGTGCACGAGCGCGGCGTCGAGGCGAATCGCCGGCACGGCGAGCAGCTCCTCGGCGTCGTCGTACGGCGAGCGCACCGTCTTCAGCGCCGGGTTCACGTCGACCACACCGCTGCCGAGGCCGGCGCGCGTCGGGAGGAAGGGCAGGCGCAACGAGCCGGCGTAGAGCGCCCACTGGAGCATCCCCTCGTCGTACTCGACGGGTTCGGGGATGGTGGCCGCCTGCCGGGCCGCGCGGAAGTGGGGCTCGAGCGCGATCGAGTCGAGCGACACGAAGCCGTAGACCAGCCGGCGCACCTTGCCCGCCGCGCACAGCAGGCCGACGTCGGGGCCGCCGTAGGAGACCACGGTCAGGTCCTTCACCGGCGAGCGCAGCAGCGCGCGCACGAGGCTCATCGGCTTGCGCCGGCTGCCCCAGCCGCCGATGCCGAGCGTCATCCCGTCCTCGAGCGTCGCGACGGCCTGGTCCTCGGTGATCCGCTTGTCCTGCGTCATCGCGGCGACTCCTCGTTCCCGGTGGCCTTCTTCGTGCCGGCGAAGTCGTCGCGCAGCTCGTCGCTGACCCCGGACAGGTTGAGCTCGAACGTGAACCCCTGCTCGAAGCGGTAGGAGCGCTTCACGTCCCACAGGTCGATGCCGTTCAGGCTCTCCTTCGCGGCGCGGATGACCGTCGGCGACTTGGCCGCGATCTGACCCGCCACCTCGAAGGCCGCGTCGCGCAGCTCTGCGCGGGGTACGACCCGCAGCACGCTGCCCCACGCGTGCAGCTCCTGCGCGGTGGCGTTGGCCGAGGTGTACACCATCGCCCGCATCTTGTGCTGAGGCACCAACCGGGCGAGGTGCGTGGCCGCGCCGAGCGCCCCCCGGTCCACCTCGGGCAGGCCGAAGAACGCGTCGTCGCTGGCCACGATCACGTCGCTGTTGCCGACCAGGCCGATGCCGCCGCCGACGCAGAACCCGTTGACTGCCGAGATCACCGGCACGGCGCAGTCGTAGACCGCGGCGAACGCGGCGTAGCACCCCCGGTTCGCGCCGATCAGGACGGTGAAGCCCTCGGTGTTCTGCATCTCCTTGATGTCGACGCCGGCGTTGAAGCCCCGGCCCTCGGCGCGCAGCACGACGGCGCGCACCATCTCGTTCGCGCCGAGCCGGCGGACGACGTCGGCGAGCTCGAACCACTCGGCCACTGTCAAGGCGTTGACCGGCGGGCAGTCCATGACGACCTCGCCGATGCCAGTGCCGTCGATCGCCGAGGTGATGCCCACGAGGGAGCGATCGTAGCCGCCTTCTGACGCACCGTCAGAAAGCGGCCACGGGCCCCCTGCGGCCTCGCGGCGGGGCTGCGGGCTTTGGTCCCTACCGAGGCCGTCCACCGCGGCGCATGTTGGAGCCGAAAGGATCGGCTCTGCGGAGCTGGGATGGCGATGTCGCGGAAGAGCAATCGCTGGCTGCTGGCGATTGGGGCGCTTCTCCTCGCCGCGGCGGCGGTGCTGGTGGTGACGAAGGTGATCGGCGGCGGTGGGGCCAAGGACGCGCGCGGCGCCCTCGTCGGGTACTGCCGGCGCCAGGCGCCGCTCGCGGTGTTCGAGTACCCGAGCCCGGTCCCGGGAACGCAGTATCAGCTGTCGGTGGCGCCGAGCGAGTGGGACTTCACCGAGCCCGTGCACGAGCACGGCTTTCCCGACGAATCCGGGTTGATCTACCCCGACGCCTGTGGGTCGCTGGAGCCACTCGCGCGCCGCGAAGGCTCCCCGCCGGAGAGCGTCGACCCGACCGAGTCCTCCTCCTACGGCTGGTACTTGGTGCGCCACGCCGATGGTGAGGGGTGGGTGCACTTCTACGATGCCGCGCTCGACGAGGGGATCCGCGCCAGCCTGGCGGGCCTGGAGCTGGCCACCTTCCCCGAGGCCGAGCCGGGGCTCTTCGACCTCGCGGCCGGAATGACGTCGAGCGCGGAGGCAGGTGATCCCTGTGGCGCCGGCACGGTGTGGGTCTTCTACCAACCCACCGTCACCAACACCGGCACCGGTACGGGCCCACGCAGCTTCCAGGTGCAGATGGCCGACTCGTCGGCGGAGCTGGAGCGGGTGGTGACCGTCGAGCTGGTGCGCGGTCTGCAACCGGGTGAGACCCTGCGCTTCGGGTGGATGCGCTCGGGCTGGATGGAGATCGACCCGGACCACCTCCTCGACGAGCCCGACGACGACAACGGTGCCGGCGGCAGCGCAACCGAGCTCGTCTGCCGTAGCTAGGTTGACGCCGGTATGGGCATCGCCATCGACATGTCCGGTCGCGTCGTGCTCGTGACCGGGGGAACGAAGGGTGTCGGGCGGGGGATCGCGCAGCGGTTCGCCGACGCCGGGGCCACCGTTGCCGTGTCAGCCCGCAACGAGCCCGACGACCTCGCGCCGGGCTGGTCGTTCCACCCCGCCGACGTGCGCGACGGCGAAGCTGCGTGGGCGATGGTCGACGACGTCGTCGCCCGCTGCGGACGCCTCGACGTGCTCGTCAACTCCGCCGGAGGGGCTCCGCCGGCCGACACGACGAGCGCCTCCCCCCGGTTCACGGAGCGCATCGTCGCCCTGAACCTGCTGTCGGCGATCTACTGCTCCCAGCGCGCCAACCACCACATGCAGCAGCAGGCCGACGGGGGGTCGATCGTCAACATCGGCAGCGTCACCGCGCAGCGCCCGGCGCCGACCGTCGCTGCCTACGGGGCGGCCAAGGCCGGGCTGGCCAACTTCACGCTCACCGCCGGGCAGGAGTGGCTGCCGAAGGTGAGGGTCAACTGCGTCACGTGCGGCATGATCCGCACCGAGCAGGCAGCCCTGCACTACGGCGACGAAGCGGGGATCGCCCGGGTCGAGGCGACGATCCCCCTCGGCCGTCTGGCGTGGCCGCACGAGGTCGGCGACGCCTGTGTCTTCCTGGCCTCACCCCTCGCGTCGTACGTGAGCGGGGCGAACCTGATGCTGCACGGCGGGGGCGACCGGCCTCCATTCCTCGAAGCCGCCAGCGCCTCGTCGGCCCGCTGAGGCCGCGGCCTCGCTCAGCCGAGGCGGGCGTGCGCGCCGGCGGAAGTGCGATATCTCAAGACAGACGGGTGCTCTGACATATCGCACTTCCAGCCGGACCCGGAGAAGTGCGATATCTCAGGACAGACGGGTGCTCTGAGATATCGCACTTCCGGTGGGGCTCAGCCGGGTACGAGCGTGAGCGGCGCGCGGCGGATGCCGGCGATCACCGGCGAGCGGGTGCGCTCCACCGGGCCGGCCGGCTCGATGCGCTCGAACCGGTCGAGCATCACGTCGAGCACGGCGGTGATCTCGCGCCGGGCCAGCGCGGCGCCGATGCAGTAGTGCGCACCGAAGCCGAAGGCGACGTGGTGGTTGGGGCTCCGCGCGATGTCGAAGCCGGCCGCGCTCGGCCCGAACTCGGCCTCGTCCCGGTTCGCCGAGGCGTACAGCAGCACCACGTGCTCGCCGGCGGCGATGTCGGCCCCACCGAGCGAGGTGTCGGCCACCGCGGTGCGCATGAAGTAGATGACCGGCGTCGCCCAGCGGAGGATCTCTTCGACCGCGGTCGGCAGCAGCGATCGGTCGGCCCGCAACCGCCGCCACTCGCCGGGATGCCCGGCGAACGCCGCCAATCCCGCCGACAGCGTGTTGCGCACCGTCTCGTTGCCGGCGGCGAGCAGCTGCACGGCGAACATCGACACCTCGAGCTCGCTCAGCCCGGCCGCGGCGAGCAGCGAGAACACGTCGTCGGCCGGGTGCTCGCGCTTCTCGGCGACGGCCGCGACGAGATAGCGGATCATCTCCGCCTGCAGCGCCTGGCGCTCGGCCGCGGTGTGCGCGGTGGCTCCCGGGATGGAGATCTCGCTCCAGAGGTAGAACCGCTCCCAGTCCTCCCAGGGGACGCCGAGCAGCTCGCAGATGACGAGCAGCGGGTAGGGCACCGCCAGCTGCTCGACCACGTCGACGGGCTCGCCCGTGGCCACCGCGTCGAGCAGCCTTGCCGCGTGAGCGGCGAGCCGCGGCTCGATGGCGCGCATCGCGGAGGGTCGGAACGCCGGGGCGACGAGCTGGCGGTACCGCGTGTGCTCGGGCGGGTCGGTGTGCATCATCGTCGGGGGCGAGGGGTAGGTGGTGCCGATCTCGAACACGAGGATCCCCTCGCCCGAGCAGAACCGGACCGGATCGACGGAGGCCTCCTGCACCGGAGCGTGGTGGGTGGCGAGCCACCAGCCGCCGACGTCGTTCCACACGACCGGCCCGCGGGCGCGCAGCTCACTCAGATGTGCCCACGGGTCGACGCCGTGGTCACCGGCGAAGAAGCCCTCGACGAGCACAGGCTCGGCAAGCGGCTCGTGCTGGCGGGTCAAGGGCTCAGGCGCCGATCACCGCAGGCTTGCCGAGACCCTGCATCTCGGCGAGCGCGACGTAGGCAGCCAGCGTGCGCTGGGCGTCGGAGACGCTCTCGACGTTGCCGTCCGCGTCGAGGTTCAGGTTCGCGCCGCGCATCACGAAGATGACCTCGGTCTCGACTCCGTCTTCGGGCACCTTCAGCGTGTGCAGGCTGAACGCCGGCTCGTGCACGTAGCAGCCGGCGGTGTAGTCGACGCCGTACTCCACGTAACGCCAGCAGCCGCGGATCGTGTACGCGTCGACGTGGCCGGTGTGGATGTGCTTCGGCGCGCTGAACCCGGGCTGGAACACGTTGTGCACCACCCACTCGCCGATGCCGAGATCCACCCGCACCAGGCGCAGCTTTCCCCCGGGTATCTCCACCCAGGGGGTCGAGGTGCTGTCGGCGGGGACGTACCCGATACCGGGGTCACCGAGGGCTTGGATCGCGAGCGCAGCCATGGCGGGGAAACTAGCCGTGGCCGTGCAGACGTACGCTCAGCGGGCGTGCACGCCGTCTGGTCATCGCGCCATCGCCTCCACGCCCCCGAGCACGAGCTGCACCTCGGCCGGGCGATCCCCACCTACGAGCGCCCGGAGCGGGCCGAGCGCATCCGCGCCGTGCTGGCGGGCGACGAACGCTTCGAGCTCGTCGAGGCCGACGAGCACGGGCGTCAGCCGATCGATGCCGTGCACGACCCGGGCATGGTCGACTTCTTGGAGACCGCGTTCGCCGAGCTGGCTGCGCAAACCGGGAGGACCGAGCTGTTCCCCGAGGTCATCCACCACGCCGGGCTGCGCGAGAAGATGGGCCCGGGCCGGGCCCCGAGCGGAGCCGAGGCGGCGTTCGGGTGGTGGTGCTACGAGACGGCGACGCCGCTCGTCGAAGGCACGTACGCCGCCGCGCGGTCGTCGGTGGACGTCGCGCTGAGCGCAGCAGAGCTCGTGCTCGCCGGGGAGAGCGCCGCGTACGGGCTGTGCCGGCCGCCCGGGCACCACGCGGCCCACGGCGCGTACGGCGGCTTCTGCTTCTTCAACAACGCCGCGGTCGTCGCGCAGCACGTCACGGCGAGGTCGGGGGCCAAGGTGGCGGTGCTCGACGTCGACTACCACCACGGCAACGGCACCCAGCAGATCTTCTACGACCGTGCCGACGTGCAGTTCGTGTCCCTGCACGGCGACCCTGCGCGTGCGTACCCGTGGTTCACGGGCTGGGCCGACGAGACCGGCACCGGTCCCGGCGCCGACACGACGCTGAACTTCCCGCTCGCGGCCGGGACGTCCGACGACGAGTACCTCGCCCGTCTCGCCGACGCGTGTGAGGCGATCGCCCGCTTCGGGGCCGAGCTGCTCGTCGTCTCGCTCGGCGTCGACACGTACTGGAACGACCCGATCTCCGACCTGGCGATGACCGCCGACGGCTACGAGCGCTGCGGCGGCCTCGTCGCCGGGCTCGACCTGCCGACGGTCGTGCTGCAAGAGGGCGGCTACGACATCGATGCCATCGGCGACAACGTGCACCGCTGGCTGACCGGTCTCGCTCGGCGCGGCTGACGCGGGCGCCGAGTGGTCGCGGGTCAGGTCTGGAGGGGCAACAGCACGCCGGCCGCATCCTCGAGGTGAGCGACCCAGTCGTCGTCCGACGCGGGTTCGAGGATCGGGAGCACGACGAACTTCGACGTGCCGACCGCCACGAAGCCGGCGATCAGCTCCACGAGCGCCTTCCACCCGCACGGGACGAGGACCCGCGGGTCGGCGAGGTCTGGGCGTCGGGCGGCGAGGCCGGCGACCAACGCGTCGGGCAGGTCGGCCTCGGTGCGGGCGTAGGGGACCAGCGCTCCGAAGTGCTCGGGGTCGATCGTGCGGCCATGCTCGGCGGCCACCTTCTCGACCGATGCGCGGCCGCGCTCGGCGTCGGCCGGAGTGACGAAGCTCGGCAGCCAGCCGTCACCGACTCGCCCCACCCGGGTGAGCTCCGTCGCGGCGATGCCGCCGAGCCACACGTCGGGCGGTCGCTGCACAGGCTTGGGGAGCACCCGCAGGCCGTCGTAGCGGAAGAAGGTGCCGTCGTGGTGCACGACGTCGTCGGTCCAGCAGGCGCGCACCACCGCGAGCGCCTCGTCGAAGCGGCGCGCCCGCTCCTTGCGCTCCACCCCGAACGCCTGCTGCTCGTTGGGGTCGGCGACACCGAGCCCGAAGGCGGGCAGCAGACGGCCACTGCTCAAGCGGTCGAGCGTGGCGAGCTCCTTCGCGAGTACCACCGGGTTGCGCCCGGGCAGCACCATCACGCTCATCCCGAGCTTCAGCCGGCTCGTGCGTCCCGCCGCGTAAGCGAGAGCTACGAGCGGATCAGGCGCTTCGGCGCCGATGCGCTCCGACAGCCACAAGCTGTCGAACGCCAGCCGCTCCAGCGTGTCGACGAAGGTCGCGAACGAGGTGTCGTTCAACGCGGTGCGCATACCGAGGCCGTAGCCGATCCGGACCTTCATCCTGGCTGTCTAGCGCCCCCGCTGCGCGGCATGCGCAGCGGGAGCGGCTCACCCACGGATCGGGCGTGTGCGCAGCGACCCGGAGGTGTTGAACCAGCCGGCGAGCGAGGCGACGAGGATCGTGCCGACGACGAGAGGCATCTCGGCGACGCCGGCCACGCCGTGGAGGACGAGCGCAGCGAGCGCGGCGACGGTGCTGACGACTGCGGCGAGCAGGAACGGCGACACACGTACGCTCGGGCGGCGCGACACGGTCGTGTGCCTTGGCTGCGTGGCCGACGTGGTGGCCTGGGCGATGGTGGCGGTCGTCATCTCTCGTCCTCCTGAGGTGCCGAGCATCGCGCGGCAATCGCCGATTTCAACCGGATTTCACGTGACTGCAGCGGTCGTCATCGAATCGGAACGCGCGCCTGGCGCCGCTCGTAACCTGCACGTCATGTCCGTCACCGAACCGACCAGTTCGCGCGTTTCTCGTGACCCCGACCACGCGCTCGACCCTCTCGCTCGGTTCCGGTTGGACGGGCGCACGGCCGTCGTCACCGGAGCCTCTTCCGGGCTCGGTGACCGCTTCGCCCGGGTGCTCCACGCGGTGGGTGCGAACGTCGTGCTGGCCGCCAGACGACTCGACCGGCTCGAGGCCCTCGCGGCCGAGCTTCCCGGCGCGCTGGCCGTCACCACCGACGTCGCCGACAGCGCCGCGCGCGAGCGGCTCGTGGCCGCGGCGGTGGAGCGCTTCGGACGAGTCGACGTGCTCGTCAACAACGCCGGTGTCGGCCAGAAGGTGGCCGTGGAGGAAGAGTCGCTCGACGTGTTCCGCGACGCGATCGAGGTGAACGTCACCGCGGTGTGGCACCTCGCCAAGCTGTGCGCCGCGCACATGATCCCCGCCGGTGGCGGCAGCATCGTCAACGTCGCGTCGATGCTCGGCCACGTCGCGTCCACGCCCGTCAAGCAGGCCCACTACTGCGCTTCGAAGGGTGCTGTGGTGAACCTGACGAGAGAGCTGGCGGTGCAGTGGGCCCGCAAGGGCGTGCGGGTGAACGCGCTGTGCCCGGGGTGGTTCCCGTCGGAGATGACCGCCGAGATGCAAGACGACGCCGGCAGCCAGCGCTTCGTGCAGCAGAACTCGCCGATCCCGCGCATGGGCGAGTCGCACGAGCTCGACGGCGCGCTGTTGCTGCTCGCGAGCGACGCCGGCTCGTTCGTCACCGGTCAGAGCATCATCGTCGACGGCGGCTGGACGGCCCGGTGATCTACCACCTCGCCATGCGCGCGGACTGGGAGCACGCCCGGGCTGAAGGCGCCTACACCACGTCGACGCGGGGGCGCACGCTCTTCGAGGAGGGCTTCATCCACGCGAGCACTGCCGCCCAGGTCGCCGGCACCTACCAGCGGTTCTACGCCGACACCGATGCCGGCGAGGTGGTGCTGCTCCTCATCGACGAGGAGCGCCTGCGCGCCCCGGTCGTGGTCGAGCAGCTCGGCGACGCCGCGGAGGCGTACCCCCACGTGTACGGACCGATCGGGCTCGACGCCGTCGTCGAGGTGCGCCCCTACCCCTGAGCCCCCGCAGCGCTCAGCCCGGGTGACGGTCGGCCCACGGGGCGGCCTGCTCCAGCTGAGCGGCGACGCGCAGCAGCAGGTCTTCGCGGCCGTAGGCGGCGACGAGCTGGATGCCGATCGGCAGCCCGTCCGCGTTCCAGTGCAGCGGCAGGCTGATGGCCGGCTGACCGCTCATGTTGAACGCCGGCGTGAACGGCACGTACTGACCGGCGCGGTACATCGGGGCAACCGGGTCGGCGGGGTCGTTGGCGAACGTGCCGATCGGAACGGGCGGCTCGGCGAGCGTCGGCGTCAGCAGCAGGTCCCAACCAAGCGTCCACCACGACTGCACCGCACGCCGGAACGACACCGCCGCGCCGAGCGCGAGCGCGTGGTCGACGGCGCTGAAGTGCTGGGCCATCTCGGATTGCGCCCAGTTGACCCCCTCGACGTCGTCGGCGGTGAGCTTGCGCCCGATCAGTTCGCCGAAGCGCTGCACCGACGTGCCCATGTTCGTCGCCCACAGCGCGCCGAACTGGGCGCCGACGGTCGGGTCGGCGAGGGCGGGCGGGAACCCCGGTTCGACGTCGTGACCGAGCGACGTGAGCAGCCGCGCCGCGACGTGCGCGGCCTCCATGCAGTCGGCGTGCACGGCGTCGCCGCGCGGCGAGCGGTCGAGCAGGCCGATCCGCAGCCTGCCCGGGTCGGCGCCGAGGCTCGAGTACGGGCGGGTCGGAGCGGGGGCGATGACCGTGTCGCCGACGCCGGGTCCCTGCACCGCGTCGAGCAGCGCCGCGGTGTCACGCACCGTGTGGCTGACGCACAGCTCCACGCCGAGGTTGCTCTCGTCGCGCAATGGGCCGAGCGAGATGCGGCCCTGGCTCACCTTCAGCCCGACGAGCCCGCAGCACGACGCGGGGATGCGGATCGAGCCCCCGCCGTCGCTCGCGTGGGCGATCGGCACCATCCCTGCGGCGACGGCCGCGGCCGCTCCCCCGCTCGACCCGCCCGGCGAGCGCGACGTGTCCCACGGGTTCCGGCACGGCCCCCACGCCTCGGGCTCGGTCGTCGGCAGGCTGCCGAGCTCGGGGCTGGAGGTGCGCCCGAGGGTGACGAGCCCCGCCGCCTTGAAGCGGCTGACGAGCGTCGTGTCGATGTCGGCGACGTAACCGGCCTCCTTCAGCGCGCGGTTGCCGTTGGTGACGGGCGTGCCGGCCTCGTAGGCCCACAGGTCCTTCAGCAGGAACGGCACGCCCCGGAACGGCCCCGCGGGCAGATCGCCCGCCGCTCGTTCACGGGCGCGGTCGAACCAGCGGATGATCACCGCGTTCAGTGGTCCGTCGAGCGCCTCGATGCGTTCGATGGCGGCCTCGACCAACTCCGGAGCGCTGACCTCGCCGGAGGAGACCAGCTCTGCCTGAGCGGTCGCGTCCAACCAGCGGGTGTCGTCGGCAAGTGCGGACATGGGGCCGAGGTCTAGCACGGCGCCTAGGGCTAGCTTGCCCGGATGGTGGACGACGCCCCTGCCGGCCGAGCGCCGGCAGACGGCCTTCCGTCGGGGCGGGAAGTGCTCGCCGACCGCACGGTCAGGTCGTTCCTCGTCGCGGCCACCGTCGCTTCGCTCGGCTCGATGCTGCAGGCCGCCGCTCTCGCCAAGCAGCTCTACGACATCACCGACTCCGAGCTCGCGCTCGGTCTGCTCGGCCTGGCCGAGTTCCTGCCGGCGGCCTTGCTCGTCGCCGTCACCGGATCGGTCGCCGATCGCTTCGACCGCCGCAAGGTGGCCGCGATCGGTCTCGTCGGCGAAGGCATCTGTAGCGCCCTGCTCGCCTGGTACGCGCTCGGCGACCCGACCTCCGCGATTCCGATCTACGGCCTTGCCCTCGCCTTCGGGGCCTCACGCGCGTTCGTCAGCCCTTCGGTGCGCTCCATCCCCCCACTGATCGGCCCGGCCGGGGGGCTGCCCCGCCTGGTCGCGCTGTACTCGGTCACGTGGCAGTTCGGCTTGATCGTCGGGCCTGCGTCCTCCGGCTTCCTGTACGACGTCGATGCCGCCGTGCCCTATCTCGTCGCGGTGACGATGTTCGTCACCGCGTCGGCGGCCGTGCTCTCGCTGCGCCTCTCCCGGCCCCAGCACCGCACGCCGGCGAGCGAGCGGCCGAGCTTCCACCACGCGATGGAGGGGCTGCGCTTCGTGCGTGGCAACCCGGTGCTGCTCGGGGCGATCGCCCTCGACCTGTTCGCGGTGCTGTTCGGCGGCGCCGTCGCCCTGCTGCCGGCGATCGCCGAGGACAGGCTCGGCGTCGGCAACGTCGCCTACGGCTGGCTGCGCGCGGCGCCGGGCATCGGCGCGGTGTTCGTCACGCTCTTGCTCGCCGTTCGTCCGGTGCAGCGCCGCGTCGGCCGCGTGCTGCTCGTGTCGGTCGGGGTGTTCGGCGTGGCGACGATCGTGTTCGGCCTGACGACGAGCTACGCGGTCGCGTTCGGCGCCCTGCTCGTGCTGTCCGGCGTCGACGCGATCAGCGTGTTCATCCGCGCCACCATCGTGCCGCTCGCCACCCCCGACGAGATGCGAGGTCGGGTGATGGCGGTGGAGAACGTCTTCATCGGCGCGTCGAACGAGCTCGGCGCGTTCGAGTCCGGTGTGACCGCGCACCTGCTCGGCGTCGCGCCGGCGGTCGTCCTCGGCGGGGTGCTGACGTGCGTCGTGGTGGGCATCTGGTGGACGCGGTTCACGGAGCTGCGCGACATCGATCGCTTCCAGGACCTCTACTCCCATGACCCCTAGGGGTCGTCAGCGGATGATGCTGACCAGGACCGTGCCGGCGATGGGGACGATGATCGCGGCGAGCACGAGGAAGACGAGCGCGTAGACGGCGAAGTTGTACGACTGGTCGCGCGGCGGGTTGCCACAGGCGCCGATCGTCTCGTACAGCGCCTTCATCGGCTGGTCGACGCACTTGTGGATCCGCCGGCGTGACACCGCCGCCGCGTAGAGGACCACCCAGGCCAGGGCGAACAACAGCAGGACGACGGCGGCGACGATGACGACCTGCACCCAGGCGCTGCCGTCGTCGCCGAACACCCCGCTCACCAAGCGGCTGACGCCGCTGACGATGCTCGACAAGAAGGCGCCGCCGAGAAGGAACGTCGGCAGGCCGAGGGCCTTGCCCTTCAGACCCCCTTCCACCTGCTCGGCGTCCGTCCGCGCGAGCTTCAGCAGGTACCGCTCCGGGCTGTCCCAGGGGGCGTTCGCCTCGCGGCGCTCGTAGAGCCGGCGAACACGCTCGACGAGGGTGTTCTGGTGGCTCTTCACGATCCAGCGGTTCACCTGCTGCACCGCGAACTGGGCGATCGGGGTCAGCGGCCCGAGGCGGGGCATCTTCGCCGGGCGGGCCCCGTTGCGGTCGAGCACCTCGAGCGAGCGCATCGCCAGGTGGTGCGCTTCCTCGAAGCGATCCGGGCGCCACAGCGGCCTGATCTTGGACAACTCACGGACGATGTCCTGCTCCGGCTTGCCCGTGCCGCCGATCTCCTCGAGCAGACGCCCCTTCTCCTCCGGGGTGTCGGCGCGCAGCACCCGCAGCGCGTCGATCCGGTCGAGGAGGAGATCGCTCTCGTCGGACGCCTTGTCCATGCTCGGAAAGTAGCGGTTCGCGCGTCCCGGCTCCGTGGTGTGCTCCAATGACGCCACACCCGACCAGCCGGGACCGCGTGGTCCCGGAACTTGAGGAGCACTACATGAAGAACCTCTGGGAAGACTTCAAGGCGTTCGTCAACAAGGGCAGCTTCTTGGAGATCGCCATCGCGTTCGTGATGGCGCTCTTCTTCGCGCCGGTCATCATCGCGATCGTGGACGGCGTGATCATGAACCTGATCGCGGCGATCTTCGGTCAGCCGAACTTCGACTCGATCACCATCGACGTCGGCGACAGCAAGCTGATGATCGGCAGCGTGCTGACGGCGATCGTGCAGTTCGTGATCGTCGCGTTCGTGCTGTTCTTGATCCTGAAGGCTTACAACAAGATGCGCCCACCGGCGGAGGCGGGCCCGACCGAGGTCGAGCTGCTGACCGAGATCCGCGACGCGCTGCGCAACCGCTGAGCAACCGCTCCGCCGTGGCGTCAGCCGACGGGACGTCGGTCACACTCTAGGGATCTCCGTTCCCCGCGGGGCGTTGGAGGGGCATACTCCAACGCCAGTTCGCTCGCGGCCCTCCCCGCCGCCTGACCCCCTCGGGAGCTTCCCGTGTTCGCTCGTCTCGGTTCTTGGTGTCACCGGCGTCGCCGTCTGGTGGTGTTGCTGTGGCTCGTCACGCTCTTCGCGCTCGGCGGTATCTCGGGCGCGGTGGGGTCGGACTTCCGTGAGGAGTTCACGATGCCCGACGTCGAGAGCCGCAGCGGCTTCGACGTCCTCGACGAGCGCTTCGGTGGTGAGGGGGCGGGCGTCGCGGGCACGATCGTCTTCCGCGCCGAGCAGGGCGTCGACGACCCCGAGGTGCGGGCCGCGATGGAGGATCTCTTCGCGGAGCTCGACGCGCGTGACGACATCACGGTGGCCAGCCCGTACGCCGAGGGGGGTGAGTTCCGCATCGCCCAGCAGGGTCCCGAGGCCGGCCTCATCGCGTTCGCCGACATCGAGATGCCCGAACACACCTCGTTCTCCGACTCCGCCGCGGTAGGGGAGCTGATCCTCGAGCGCGTCCCCGTAATCGAAGGCCTCCAGGTGGAGGTGGGCGGGCAGCCCTTCGCGGAGTTCGAGACTCCCGAGTCCGAGGTGCTCGGGCTGGCGTTCGCGATCGTCATCTTGATCGTGGCCTTCGGATCGGTGCTCGCGATGGGTCTACCCGTCGGCGTCGCCCTGGCCGGGATCAGCGTCGGCACGATGCTGCTGCTGCTGTCGACGAACTTCCTCGCGGTGCCGGACTTCGCGCAGTTCCTCGGTCTGATGATCGGCCTCGGCGTCGGCATCGACTACGCGCTGTTCATCGTCACCAGGTACCGGGAGAACCTGCACCATGGCCACTCGGTGGAGGAGGCGTCGTCGATCGCCATCGACACCGCCGGGCGGGCCGTCGCCTTCGCCGGGATCACGGTGGTGATCTCCTTCCTTGGCATGCTCGTGATGAACGTCGCGTTCGTGTCGGGCCTCGCGATCGGTGCCGCGCTCGTCGTGCTCACCACCGTCGTCGCTTCGCTCACCTTGCTGCCCGCGCTGCTCGGCTTCGCCGGCGAGCGCATCGAGGTCACCAGGTGGCGAGGCCTGATCTCAGCCGGGCTGGTCGCGATCGCCCTGGTCGGCGTCGGCCTGAAGATCTCGCCGCTGCTGCTCGGCATCCCGCTGGCGGCCGTCGTCCTCGTGGCCAGCTTCGCCATCCGCCCCCTGCGCAACCAGGTGCCACGGCGCCCGCCGCGCCCGCTGCGCCAGACGATCGCCTACCGCTGGAGCCGGCTCATCCAGCGTCGCCCTTGGCCGGCGGCCATCGCCGGCACGCTCGTGCTCGCCATCGTCGCGTTGCCCGTGTTCGGCATGCGGCTCGGGTTCTCCGACGAGGGCAACTTCGCGGAAGGCACCAGCACGCGGCGCGCGTACGACCTGCTCTCCGACGGGTTCGGGCCGGGATTCAACGGACCGCTGCTCTTGACGACCGTCCTCGCCGACGGGCAGTCCTTCGCGGAGCTGGAACCGGTCACCGCGACGCTCAGCGCCGACCCGGGCGTGGCATTTGTGTCACCGGCCATCCCGAACGACCCCGCGGCACCGACGGCCGTGGTGTGGCGCGTGATCCCGAAGACCTCGCCTCAGGACGCGGAGACGACCGAGCTCGTCAACCGTCTGCGTGGCGATGTGCTGCCCCCGATCGAGGACTCCATCGGATCCGACGTGTTCGTCACCGGCTTCACCGCCGTCGGCGTCGACTTCTCCGATTACCTCGCCTCGCGACTGCCGTACTTCTTCGTCGCCGTGCTGGTGCTCTCGTTCCTGCTGCTGATGACGGTCTTCCGCAGCGTGCTGGTGCCGCTGAAGGCAGTGATCATGAACCTGCTGTCCATCGGTGCGGCCTACGGCGTCGTGGTGGCGGTGTTCCAATGGGGTTGGTTCTCGGACCTCACCGGTGTGGAGCCGGCACCGATCGAGCCGTTCATGCCGATGATGCTCTTCGCCATCGTGTTCGGGCTGTCGATGGACTACGAGGTGTTCCTGCTCTCGCGGGTGAAGGAGGAGTGGAACCGCACCCGCGACAGCCACCTGTCCGTGGCCAACGGCCTCGCCGCCACGGCGCGGGTGATCTCGGCCGCCGCGGCGATCATGGTGTTCGTGTTCGGCAGCTTCCTGCTCGAGTCGGACCGGGTGATCAAGCTCTTCGGAGTAGGGCTGTCGGTGGCCGTCCTCCTCGACGCAACGATCGTGCGCATGCTGCTCGTGCCGGCCACGATGGAGCTGCTCGGCGACCGCAACTGGTGGCTGCCGCGCTGGCTCGACCGCATCCTGCCGACGATCAACGTCGAGGGGCATCCCGACGAGGTCGACGAGTGGGATGACGACACCGGCGAGCCGCGCATCCCGGTCGGGGCGAGTCAGGCGCAGGGGTAGGCGCGGCCAGCGCTCGGGCGCCCTGGCCGGGGCGTTCGGCGCGGTGACTTGAACCGCGTCCGCCCGTCCGGTGGACTTGACCGACCATGCCGCTTCGCCCGACGATCGCCGCGCTGCTCCTCGCGGCGCTCGCCCCCGCGCTGATCGGCTGCGCGCCGAGCGGCGACGCGGTCGCGAGCGAGGGTGGTGACCTGGGTGCTGGTGGGCGCAGCACCGTGGCCGGAGTCGGTCAGGCGCCGCCGTCGGTGCCGACGGTCGACACCTTGCCCGTGACGCCGGGCACGTTCTCGAGCGGCGAGTCGATCCCCGAACGCGACCTCCTCGTCGGCGGCTCCGCGGATGGCAACCGGGTGCTGCTGCTCGGCGACTCGATCCTGTCCGGGTTGTCGCGACGGCAGACGAACCTGGCCTGCCAGACGCTCGTCCCGCTCGGGTGGGCCGTCGCTGTCGAGGCCGAGACCGGCCGCTTCGTGGACTTCGGCCTCGAGGTGCTCGAGGACCGCCCCGGGTCCACCTGGGACGCCGCGGTCGTGCTGCTCGGGACGAACTACCGCGGCGACCAGCTCGAGTACGCGGCAACCCTCGGACAGATCCTCGACGAGCTGGGCGACATACCGGTGGTGTTGCTCACGGTGAGCGAGTTCGAGCCCGACCGTGCCGAGGTCAACGCGGCGATCGCTCGAGAAGTATTCACCCGGGACAACATCTGGGTCGTCGACTGGGCGAGCATCTCGCAGGCCTCCGGCGTGCTCGCCGGCGACCGCATCCATCCCACGTCGAAGGGCCAGGGCCTGCTGGCGACGGCGATCGCGCTGGTTCTCGGACGCGCGCCCGAGGGGTCGGGCGCGGGTCAATGCCTCGGCTCGGAGCACACCGACGACTCGTCCGGCGGCGGCTCGGGTGCGTCAGGCGGGGGCGGGTCCGCGCCGTCGAGTACGCCAGGTGGGAGCTCGGGCAGCTCAGGCGGCGGTTCCAGCGTGACGGCGACCACGAGCGCGCCGCCGGGCAGCGACGTCGAGACGACGGTGCCCAGCCCGCCGGCGACCGACGTACCCGTGACCGACCCGCCGACGACAGCCGAACCGCCGCCGACGGAGCCCGCCGAAGAAACCGGGTGACTCGCTGAGGGGGCATCCGAGGGTCGCGCCGTGATCCGTCAGGGGGCGAGGGCGTCGAAGGCGGCGAAGTTGCGCAACACGGTGAAGGTGCCTACCGCCACGGCGAGTGCAGCCCACACTCCGGCCGGGACTCGCCGCGCCCAGGTGGGGGCCGGGCGCCCGAGCGAGACCGCGAGGGTGGCCCACCAGCCGAGGGCGATCGCGGCGAGGACGAGCGGCACGAGGAGGTTGGAACCGAGTGCCGCGGCCACGTCGCCGCGCAGCAGGTGGTGGGTGGCCCTCGTCAGCCCACAACCCGGGCACCAGAGACCGGTGGCCGCATGGAGCGGGCACGGCGGCAACCATCCGCCTCGGCCCGGCTCGACCATCCCGACGTACACGGCTGCACCGGCGAGCGTGGCGCCGGTCGCGACCACCCCGCGAACCGGGTAGGGCGCCGGTCGAGCTGCGTGCATCGGCGTCGATCCTAGAAGCAGGCCGGCCGGCGCGCTGGCGACGTCGGTTGTCACCTGCGGGCCGCTCCCACACACTGGTGCGGTGCTGCAGGCCCACGGCGTATCGGTAGAGGTAGGTGGCCGGCTCGTCGTCGAGTCGGCCAGCTTCACCGTGATGCCGAAGGACAAGGTGGGCATCGTCGGTCGCAACGGCGCCGGCAAGACCAGCCTGCTGCGCGTGCTCGGCGGTGCTGCCGAGCCGGCTGCGGGCCGCATCGTGCGCAAGGGCGGCATCGGCTACCTCCCCCAGGATCCGCGCATCGAGGGGGTCCCCGACAGCCGCCAAGGAGTCACCCACGTGCTCTCCGGGCGCGGGGTGGACGACGAGCTGGTGCGCATCGAGAAGCTGCGCATCGCGATGGAAGAGGCGCCGACCGACCGCAACGTCGCGCGGTTCAGCCGCGCCGAAGAGGCGTTCGCGATGAACGGCGGGTACGCGGCCGAGGCCGAGGCCCGCTCGATCGCCGCCGGGCTCGGCCTCGGCGCCGACCGCATGGACCTGCCGATCGGCGTGCTGTCCGGCGGCGAGCGACGACGGGTGGAGCTCGCCCGCATCCTGTTCGCGGGCAGCGATGTGCTGCTGCTCGACGAGCCGACCAACCACCTCGACCTCGACGCGAAGTCGTGGCTGATGGGCTTCCTGCGCAGCTATCGCGGCGCGCTGCTGGTGATCAGCCACGACCTCGGCCTGCTCGACGAGGCGATCACCAGGGTGCTGCACGTCGACCGCGCGTCCGAGGATGCCATCGGCAGCGTCGTCGAGTACCGCGGCACCTATAGCCAGTACCGAGCAGCGCGTGCCGCCGACGAGGTGCGTCTCGCGAAGAAGGCCTTGCTGCAGCAGAAGGAGATCGCCAGGCTGCAGACGGTCGTCGACCGCTTCGGGGCGAAGGCGACGAAGGCCTCGATGGCCCACAGCATCGAAAAGCGCATCGACCGGCTGGAACACGACCGGGTGCACGCCCCCCGTCACGGCAAGCAGATCGCGGTCAGGTTCCCAGACCCGCCGCCGTGCGGGGAGACCGTGCTGACCGCGAGCGGGCTGTGCAAGGCGTACGGCGGGCCGCCGATCTTCGAGGACCTGGGCTTCGACGTCGGCCGTGGCGAGCGCCTGCTGGTGCTCGGGCTGAACGGCGCCGGCAAGACCAGCCTGCTGCGCATCCTGGCCGGCGAGACCGACGCCGACCTCGGCGACTTCCGCTTCGGCCACCAGGTGACGGTCGGCTACTACGCGCAAGAGCACGACAACCTGGACCCCTCGGCCTCCTTGCTCGACAACCTGCGCGCCGAGGTGCCGGCGAACCTGGTGCTCACCGAGACGGTGCTGCGCGGGCTGCTCGGCATGTTCGGACTGTCGGGAGAGAAGGCGTTCCAGGACGCGGGCACGCTCTCTGGCGGCGAGAAGACCAAGCTGGCGCTCGCGATGCTGATGGTCGGGCGCAACAACCTGTTGCTGCTCGACGAACCGACGAACAACCTCGATCCGCCGAGCCGCGACGCGGTCGCCGACGCCGTCGCCGCATGGAAGGGCACGGTGGTGTTCGTCAGCCACGACGCCGAGTTCGTCGGCCGCCTCTCACCGACGAAGGTGCTGCTGATGCCAGACGGCCAGCTCGACTACTTCGGCGACGACTGGCTCGAGCTCGTCTCGCTGGCCTGAGCGACCCGGTACGGTTCCCGAGATGCACTTCGGGATCTTCGGTGGTTCCTTCGGCGACGGCACCATCGACGCGGCGGTCGCCGAGGCGAAGGCGGTGGAGGCGGCCGGCTTCGACAGCTTCTGGCTGCCGCAGATCTTCGGCCACGACGCGCTCACCGTGCTCGCCGTGATCGCGCGCGAGGTGCCGCGGATCGAGCTCGGTACGAGCGCCGTACCGACCTACCCTCGCCACCCGATGATGCTCGCCCAGCAGGCGCTGAGCGTGAACGCGGCCGCTGCGGGCCGGCTGTGCCTGGGCATCGGCCTGTCGCACCAGATCGTCGTCGAGGGGATGTGGGGCCAGTCGTTCGAGAAGCCGGTGCGCCACATGCGTGAGTACCTGAGCGTGTTGATGCCTCTGCTCGAGAGCGGCACCGTCGGTTTCGACGGGGAAGCCTTCCGCGTCCACGGCACGGTCGCCGTCCCCGGCGGCACGCGACCGGGTGTCGTCGTCGCCGCGCTCGGGGAGCAGATGCTGAACGTCACCGCGGCGCTGGCCGACGGCACGCTCACGTGGTGCACCGGGCCGAAGACGCTGGCCAGCCACACCGTGCCCACGCTGCGCGCCGCCGCCGAAGCTGCCGGGCGCGAGCAGCCCCGCGTCGTGGCCGCGCTGCCGGTGTGCGTCACCGACGACGTCGCCGCCGCCCACGACCGTGCCGCAGCGGTGTTCCAGGTGTACGGCCACCTCCCGAGCTACCGGGCGATGCTCGACCGCGAGGGTGCCGCCGGGCCCGCCGACATCGCCTTCGTCGGCGGCGAGGCCGAAGTCGAAGACCGCATTCGCGCGTTGGCCGGGATCGGCGTCACCGATTTCGTCGCTGCCGAGTTCCCCGCCCACGCGGACGAGGCCAAGCGCACGCGTGCTCTGCTCGCGAGCATCGCCGCGGGCTGAGCGAGAGCTAATCTCGGCAGCGGTTGGAGCGGGGCCGAGGCGCCCAGATCCTGGAGCGGGCAGGGAACATGCGCAGACGAACGCTGCTGGTGGCGACTGCGCTCGGCGCCGCGCTCGCGTCCCAGGCGGTCCTCGCGACACCGGCTGCACCCGCCACGCTGCCTCCGGCGACGACCGGGCCCACATCGACCACGACGACCACGACTCCGACGACGACGACGACGCCCACGACGACGACGCCGCCGCCGACTCCCACGACGACGACGCCGACGACGACACCGGGCGGGGGGGTGTCGATCGGGCTCGCGACCGGCCCGTACCGTCTCGCCGGGCGGGGCACCGTGGTGCAGGTCACCCCGACATCGGCGCCGCCGCCGGTCACGGACTGGAAGACGGGTTCGGTGCCGAATTGCACCCCCGGCTCCTTGATCCGCGGCGTCGATACCGGCGGGCGGCGGATGGTCTCGTTCACCTTCGACGACGGGCCGTGGCCGCACCACACGCAGGCGATCATGGACTCCTTCGCGGCGCGCGGGCTGACGGCGACGTTCTTCATGATCGGCCAGAACCTGGCCAGCTACCCCGACATCGGGCGCAGCGTCGTCGCCCGCGGCTTCGCCGTCGGCAACCACGCGATGTCGCACCGGTACAGCACGTCGGTGATCGCCGCCGAGGTCGCGCAGATGAACTCCTTGATCGCGGTGGTGCTCGGGGTGCGCACCCCCTACTTCCGCTCCCCGGGGCTAACCGAGGGCTCGTCGATCCAGTGGGCGCTCGCCAACTCCGGGCAGTGCAACCTGTTCACCAACGTCGACCTACGTGACTGGATCACGCCCCGCCGCACCGCGTCGCAGCTCTGCGCGTCGTTCGCGAACAGCCTCGGGCCGGGCCAGATCGTGTTGCTGCACGACGGAGGTAGTCACTCCCAGACCGTGGCGGCGGTGCCCTGCATGCTCGACGTCGCGGCCGCCCGCGGGTACGAGGTGGTGCCGTTGCACGAGTTGCTGGCTGCCGGCCGACCGTTCGAGCGTCGCGGCCTCGCGACGTCGCCCGCCGTGTTCGAGTGAGGCGCGGCGTGATCAGCCGAGCGTGACCGGAGTTCCCGGGAACTTCGCCGCGTCGACGAGGTCGAAGAAGTCGTTGCCCTTGTCGTCGACGACGACGAACGCGGGGAAGTCCTCGACCTCGATCCGCCACACCGCCTCCATGCCGAGCTCGGGGTACTCGAGCACCTCGACCCGGCGGATGCAGTCCTGCGCCAGGCGGGCCGCGGGGCCACCGATCGAGCCCAGGTAGAAGCCGCCGTGGCGCTGGCACGCGTCGGTCACCTGCCGGCTGCGGTTGCCCTTGGCGAGCATCACCATCGAGCCACCGGCGGCCTGGAACTGGTCGACGTAGCTGTCCATGCGGCCCGCGGTGGTCGGCCCGAAGGAGCCACTCGCGTACCCGGCGGGCGTCTTCGCCGGGCCGGCGTAGTAGACGCAGTGATCCCGCATGTACTGGGGCATGCCCTGCCCGGTGGCGAGGCGTTCGGCGATCTTCGCGTGCGCGATGTCACGGGCGACCACCATCGGGCCGGTCAACATCACCCGGGTCTTCACCGGGTACCTCGACAGCTCGGCGCGGATCTCCTCCATCGGGCGGTTCAGGTCGATCCGCACGACGGCTGCACCGTCGAGCTCTCTGCCGGTGATGTCGGGCAGGAACCGAGCCGGGTCGGTCTCGAGCTGCTCGAGGAACACCCCCTCGGCGGTGATCTTGCCGATCGCCTGGCGATCGGCACTGCACGAGACCGCGATCGCGACGGGGCAGCTCGCCCCGTGGCGGGGCAGGCGCACCACCCGGACATCGTGGCAGAAGTACTTCCCCCCGAACTGCGCGCCGATGCCGGTCTGCTGGGCGAGGCGCAGCACCTGTGCCTCGAGCCCGACGTCACGGAAGCCGTTGCCGGCCGGGCTGCCCTCGCGGGGGAGGGTGTCGAGGTACAGGGCGCTCGCGAGCTTCGCGGTCTCGAGCGCGATCTCTCCCGACGTGCCCCCGATCACGACCGCCAGGTGGTACGGCGGGCAAGCCGCGGTGCCGAGCGACTTCATCTTGTCGAACAGCCACGGCAGCAACGCCTTCTCGTTCAGCAGCGCCTTCGTCTCCTGGAACAGGTAGCTCTTGTTCGCGCTGCCGCCGCCCTTGGCCATGAACAAGAACTTGTAGCTGTCGCCGTCGACGGCGGCGATCTTGATCTCGGCGGGCAGGTTGTTGTCGGTGTTGCGCTCGTCGTACACGGTGATCGGCGCGAGCTGGCTGTAGCGCAGGTTGCTGGTGCGATACGTGTTGTAGACGCCGCGGGCGATGGCCTCTTCGTCTCCGCCGCCGGTGAACACCATCTGGCCCTTCTTCGCCTTCACGATCGCCGTGCCCGTGTCCTGGCACATCGGCAGCACACCGCCGGCGGCGATGTTCGCGTTCTGCATCAGGTCCATCGCCACGAAGCGGTCGTTCTCGCTCGCCTCGGGATCATCGAGGATGTTGCGCAACTGCTGCAGGTGTCCCGGGCGCAGGAAGTGCGCGATGTCGTGCATCGCCTGCTGCGTGAGCAGCGTGAGCGCCTCCGGTGCGACCTTCACGAATCGCCCCTCAGGCGTGTCGAAGCTGGAGACCCCCTCGGTGGTGAGCAGGCGCAAGGGGGTGTCGTCGGGCCCGAGCGGCAGCATCTCGGTGAAGGCGAAGTCGGCCATGGCGGTCACGCTAGGCCCGAGCGCCCTCCAGCCCGAAGGGTCAAGAGTCCTTCGCGCGGCGCGGCTGCGCCGTGGCCGGGTCTTGCGGCCAATGGTGCTTGGGGTAGCGCCCCGCCATCTCCTTGCGGACCTCCACCCAGGAGCCGGTCCAGAAGCCGGGCAGGTCGGCGGTGACCTGCAGCGGGCGGCCCGCGGGTGAGAGCAGGTGGAGCACCAGCGGCACACGACCCCCGGCCACGCTCGGATGGACCGTCGTGCCGTACACGTCCTGCACCTGCACGGCCAGCACCGGCGCGCCTTCCCCGCGCGCCGGTGGGCCGTAGTCGACGGGCACTCGGCGCCCGCTCGCCACCGCCACGGTCGGGGGAGCGAGCTCGTCCAGCTCGGCGCCGGCGGGCCAGGGGAGCTGGGAGCGCAGCAGCACCGCGAGGTCGAGCCGGGCGAGGTCATCGCGCCCCGTGGCGGCGCCGAGGTACGGCGTGAGCCAGTCGTCGAGCGAGCGGACGAGCGTGGCGTCGCTCCAGTCGGGCCACGGGTCGCCGAGCGTCGTCCGCAGGAACTGGACTCGTTCGCGCAGCGAGGCTGCCGTCTTCGTCCACACCAGCGCGCCGAGGCGGGTGGAGACGATGCGCTCGACCAGCGCAGCCGTGGTCTCCGGGCCGGGGCTGGGGCGCTCCACCCGCTCGTCGAGCAGCATCCGGTCCAGGCGCACCTCCACCCGCTGGACGAGGTCGTCGCGTTCGCGGTCCCACTGCAAGGTGCGTGACACGCTCGTGCGGCCGGCGAGGACGCGCATCACGGAGTCCGCGTCGACTGCTGCGCCGAGGCGGATGCGGGTGTTCGTGCGGTGGCCGTCGACGTCGGCGGCGACGACGAACGCCTCGTGCGCGAGCGCGTCGTCCTTGCCCATCCACGCCGCCGTGCCCGAGCGGAGCTGGAACTGCCCCGGCTGGCGCCGCTTCGCGAGGCGGTCGGGGTAAGCGGCGAGCGCCGTCGCGCCGGTGTGGTCGGGATCGATCGCCGCCAGGTCCAGGCGCACCCGCGCCCTGCGGGCCAGGTCACGCGCGCGGTCGCGCACTCGCACCACGGCGCGCCGGTCGGCGCGGTCGTCGAACGTGGTGCCGGCCACCAGCCCGACGCGCAGCGCGAGGTCGGCGGGGAGATCACCCGGTCGGCCGCGCATCACGTCGCGCTCGTCGAGTACGGCTGCGACCACGCACGCGAGCGAGCGGTCGGCAACGCTCCCCGCCGCGACGATCATGTGCGCGAGGCGGGGGTGCACCGGCAGCGGCAGCATCTCCCGCCCGGTGGCGGTGAGCCGGCCCTCGGCGTCGAGCGCGCCGAGGTCGGCGAGCAGCTCGCGCCCCTGGGTGAGCGCCTTGGGCGGCGGCGGGTCGGCGAACGCGAGATCTTCCACCGGGGTGCCCCAGGCCGCCAGCTCCAGGGCGAAGCCGGCGAGGTCGACCTGCGCGATCTCGGGCTCCAGATGCGCGCGGCGGGTGCCCTGTTCGAGCTTGCTCCACAGCCGGTACGCGACCCCGGGGCCGAGCCGCCCGGCGCGTCCGGCGCGCTGCTCGGTCGACGCCCGCGACGCGGACACCGTGGTGAGCCTGGTCATCCCCGTGTGCGTGTCGTAGCGCGGCACCCTCGCCAGCCCGGCGTCGACGACCACGCTCACGCCGTCGACGGTGAGGCTCGTCTCCGCGATGTCGGTGGCCAGCACCACCCGACGCCGCCCGGCCGGCGAAGGCGCGAGAGCGCGGTCCTGGTCGGCCATGCTCAGCGCGCCGGCGAGCGGCCACACGTCGACGTCGCTCGCGACGCGCTCGGCGAGCAGCTCTTGCACGCGACGGATCTCGCCGATGCCGGGGAGGAACACGAGCACGTCGCCGGGTTCCTCGCGCAGCGCCTTCGCGACGACGGCGGTGACCGCCTCGACCGGGCGTTCCCCTTTGCGCGGTGGGGCCCAGCGGACCTCGACGGGGTGTTGGCGGCCCTCGCTCACGATCACCGGTGCGAGGGCCGACGCGCCGGGCGCACCGTCGCCGGGCCGGGCGAGCAGACCGGCGAAGCGCTCGGCGTCGGCAGTGGCCGACATCGCGAGCATCCGCAGGTCGGGGCGCAGCGTGTGCCGAGCGTCGAGGCACAGCGCGAGGCCGAGGTCGGTGGGCAGGTTGCGCTCGTGCACCTCGTCGAACACGACCAGCCCTACACCCTCCAGTGACGGGTCCGACTGCAAGCGGCGGGTGAGGATGCCCTCGGTGACCACCTCCAGCCGCGTCGTCGGGCCGATCCTGCGCTCGTCGCGCGTCTGGTACCCGACGGTGCCGCCGGGCTCCTCACCGAGCAGCCACGCCGAGCGGTGCGCGGCGGCGCGTGCAGCCAGGCGGCGCGGTTCGAGCACGACGACGCGGCGGCCGTCGAGCCACGGCTCGTCGAACAGTCGCAGCGGCACGAGCGTCGTCTTGCCGGCGCCGGGAGGGGCGACGAGTACCGCGCTGGCGCTCTCGTGGCTCGCCAGAGCCTGGCGCAGCGCGGGTATCGCGTCTTCGACCGGGAGTGCGGTGCGGGGGATCAGACGAGTGCGGGGGTGCCGTGGAAGGGCACCGGGTCGCCGGACTCGGGGATCAGCGGTGCGGTCCATGCAGTGGTGTCGGCGATCGCCGTCGCCACTGCCCGCCACTCTGACGCGTCCCAGCCCTCGGCGGCCGCGGTGACGGTGCCGTCGATGCGGATGAACACGAATGCCGGCAGTGAGGCGAGGCCGAGCGTGCGTACGACCGCGCGGTCGGGGTCGCAGAACACCAAGAACTCCTCGGCCAGCGGCCCGATGAACGTCCGCGCCTCGTCCTCGGTGCACGTGAGGACGAAGTTGGTCCGCGCCGCCGCCCCGGTGAAGTTGCGCAGGATGCGCGCCGCGGTGTCGAGGATCCAGGAGCTCTCGTTCGTGTAGGGATCGAGCACGACCGACGCCAGGTGGAAGGTGGTCAGCCATTCCTCCAGCGGGCGGGCCTCGCCCCCGAGGGGGGTGAGCACTACGTCGAGCGATGGGTTGGTCGCCACGGCGCTCGACGGTAGCGCAGTCGCCCGGCCTCGCCCCAAGCACCGTGCCGCGGCGCAGTAGCGTCGCCGTGATGCACCCGATCGAGCGCCTGCGATACGTCGCCCGCTCCACAGGTGCCGACCAGCGCGTGCTCGTGCGTGAAACGGCCGGTGCCCTGGCCGGCTTGCGCATCGATCCGGCCGGCCTCGTCACCGCCTGCCGGCGCATCGTCGAGCGTCACCCGTCGAGCGGGCCCCTCTGGTGGTTGTGCAGCCATCTGCTCACCGCACCGGAGCCGTTCGAGCAGATGTGGACGCTGGCCGAGGAGATCGACTGCGACCCGACGCCCACCGGGCTGGTTCGTGACCTGCCGGAGGAGGCGACGGTGTGCGTCGTCGGCTGGCCGGATCTGATCGGTGAGGCGCTCGTGCGGCGCGGCGACCTCGCGGTGCTCGCTGTCGACTCAGGCGGTTACGGACGCGGGTTCGCCAACCAGCTGCGCCGCGCCGATGTCGACGTCGAGGAGGTGCCCGCCGAGGGCGCCGGCGCGGCGGCCGTCCAGGCCGACCTAGTGCTCGTCGAGGCCTTCGCCGCCGGCGGGGGCGAGGCGCTGTGCAGCATCGGCGCGCGCGGTGTGGCCGCTGCCGCGTACTGCGCCGAGGTACCGGTGTGGCTCGTCGCCGGTCGTGCCCGCCGGCTGCCCGACCCGACGTGGGCCGCCCTCGGCGAGCGTCTCGGCCACTGCGGCGAGCCGTGGGAGTTGGAGGTGGAGCGGGTGCCGCTCGCGCTGATGTCGCACGTGTGCGGCGCCGCGGGCGTGCACGACCTGAATGCGGCCACGGTCGAGGCGTTGATGCGCCCCGAGTGCCCCTTTGCCCCGGAGCTGGTGAAGGCCAGCCCGACCTGAGCGCCGGGCGCGCAGCTAGCGTGGCGCAATGGCCAAGCGACGCTCCGAGATCTCGATGACTCCCGACGAGCTGGCGGCGTTCCTCACCGCACAGAAGGTGCTGAACGTGGCCACGCTCGGGCCCACCGGCCACCCGCACCTGGTGGCGATGTGGTACGAGATGATCGACGGCGTGCCCACGTTCTGGACGTTCGGGAAGAGCCAGAAGATCGTGAACCTGCGCCGCGACCCGCGGATCACCGGACTCGTCGAGAGCGGCGAGAGCTACGACCAGTTAAAGGGCGTCGAGCTGGTCGGTACCGCACGGTTGATCGAGGACTACGAGCAGATCCTCGAGATCGGCAAGCTGGTGGGCTTGAAGTACAACGGCGAGGGGGCCATCTCCGACGCGGCGCTGCCGTTCATCGAGGCCCAGGCCCGCAAGCGTGTCGGCGTCGCGCTCGAGGCCGAGCGCATCGTGAGCTGGGACCACTCCAAGCTCGGCTCCGGCTACTAGCTGCTAGGCGCGGCTTCGCGCGGAACCGCTCAGCGGTGGCCGGAGCGGGTAGGACGCCGTCCGGCGGCGTCGGCGATGGCCTCGGCGACGCGGGTGGACCATACGTCGTCGCCGCCGATCAGCCCGGCCGTGATGCGTAGATGGTCGCTGTCGGGGCGCACCATGAACGGCTCGCCGGGGGCGGCGCCGATGCCTCGCGCGGCGAGCGAGATCAACGCCGCGCGCTCGTCGGCGACGTCGACCCACATGTTGATGCCGTCCCCGTCGGACACGACCACGCCGCGCGCGGCGAGCACTCGGCCGACGGCGCGACGGCGGTCGGCGTAGGCCTGGCGGGCGTGGGCGATCTGGGCGATCGTGGCCGGGTCGTCGAGCAGCTCGACGAGCAGCGCCTGCAATATGCGGCTGCTCCAACCGGGCCCGAGCAGGCGGCGGTTCGCCACGTTGGCGACGATCTCGCCCGCCCCGCCGACGGCAGCCAGGCGCAGGTCCGGGCCGTGGCTCTTCGAGAAGCTGCGGATGTGCACGGTACGCGCGGGCAGGTGGCTGCCGATGCTGACCGGCTCGCCGGTGGCGATGTCACCGGAGTGGTCGTCCTCGATCACGAGCGGCGTCCCCGCCTGGGCCAGCAACGCGGCGAGCGCCGCCGCCCGTTGCGTGGTCATCGTCGCCCCCGTCGGGTTCTGCGCCCGTGGCTGGACGAACACCGCCACCGGCTCGACCTCGAGCGCGGAGCGCAACCCCTCGGGCGAGATGCCCTCGTCGTCCACGTCGACGCCGATCACCTCGGCGCCGACGCGCTCGAGCAGGTCGAGCAGCGGCGGGAACGCGGGGTGCTCGACGACCACCCGATCGCCGAGACGCACCGTCACCTGCGTGACGCGGTCGAGGGCGTCGAGGGCGCCGTCGACGACGGTCAGCTCCTCGGGCTCGAACGGCCAGCGCGAGCGCAGCGCCTCGTCGAGGTCGGGCAGCACGGGGTGGTCCAGGTAGCTGCTGGTCAACGACTGGCGGCTGACCTTCGCGATCGCCGGACCGAGGTCGGGTAGCAGCGCCGGGTCGGGGGTGCCCGTCGACAGGTCGAGCTCGAAGTGGCCGGGTCCCTCGGTGATCCGCCGGTACCGGCGCGGTCCGCCGGGGCCGGTCGGGTGGCGCACGTACGTGCCGTTGCGGCCGTTCGCCTCGATCGCACCGGCCGACGCGAGCGTCCGCCACGCCTCGCCGACGGTGGTCGGCGACACGTTCAGCCGGCGGGAGAGCTCGCGCACCGTCGGCAGGCGAGTGCCGACCGGCAGTGAGCCCGACGAGACCAGCCGCCCGATCGCCGCGGCGATGCCCTTCGCGCTGCGGTCCTCGATGGCGTCGGCGATGACCGAGATCATCGTTCACCGCCCGCGGAGCTCGACCCGCCGCAAATCATTGTCCGGTCACAATACACCTATTGTCCAGGTCGAGCTGTCTCATTACGATGCGCGCATCGGCACGTCCTGAACGGTCGCGCCACCAGCCGAAGGGGAGGCACCGAGATGGCCAACGTCGTTCGCGCAGCGTTGCTCCAGACCGACTGGACCGGCGACCAGGCGTCGATGATCGACAAGCACGAGCAGGCGGCGCGCGACGCCGCCGCCGAGGGGGCACAGGTGATGTGCTTCCAGGAGCTGTTCTACGGTCCGTACTTCTGCCAGGTGCAAGAGGCCGAGTACTACAGCTACACCGAGCCGATCCCCGACGGCCCGACCACCGAGCGCTTCAAGAGCGTGGCGAAAGAGCTCGGCATGGTGATGGTGCTGCCGATGTACGAGATCGTCCAGCCGGGGCTGTACTACAACACCGCGGCGGTGATCGACGCCGACGGCACTTACCTCGGCAAGTACCGCAAGCAGCACATCCCTCAGGTGAAGGGCTTCTGGGAGAAGTTCTACTTCGCCCCCGGAACCGACGGGTATCCGGTGTTCGAGACCGCCGTCGGCAAGGTGGGGGTGTACATCTGCTACGACCGCCACTTCCCCGAAGGCTGGCGGGCGCTCGGGTTGAACGGGGCCGAGATCGTGTTCAACCCCTCCGCCACCCACCGCGGCCTGTCGGAGTACCTGTGGCGGATCGAGCAGCCCGCCGCGGCCGTGGCGAACATGTACTTCGTCGGGGCGATCAACCGCGTCGGCGTCGAACCGCTCGGCGAGAACGACTTCTACGGCCAGAGCTACTTCGTCGACCCGGAGGGCAAGTTCGTCGGCGACCCCGGCGACCCGCACAAGCCCGAGCTCATCGTGCGCGACCTCGACCTGGGCAAGATCCGCGAGGTGCGCGACCGCTGGGCGTTCTACCGCGACCGGCGGCCCGACGCGTACGACGAGCTGGTTCGGCGCTGAAAGGACCGACGATGGCAAGCATGCTGATCAAGAACGGCACGGTCGTCTCGCCGTCTGGCGCGACAGCGCAAGACGTGCTCATCGACGGCGAGAAGATCGCCGCCGTCGGTGCACCCGGATGGTTCGCGAGTGCAGAGGCGGGCTGCGACACCGTCATCGACGCGGCCGGCAAGTACGTGATCCCCGGCGGTGTCGACGTGCACACCCACATGGAGCTGCCCTTCGGCGGCACGTTCGCGTCCGACACGTTCGAGACCGGCACCATCGCCGCCGCGTGGGGCGGGGTGACGACCATCGTCGACTTCGCGGTGCAGCGCTACGGCGAGGACGTGCACGAGGGACTCACCGAGTGGCACCGCAAGGCCGACGGCAACTGCGCCATCGACTACGGCTTCCACCAGATCATCGGCGGCGTCGACGAGCAGTCGCTGAAGGCGATGTCGTACCTCGTCGAGCACGAAGGAGTGAGCAGCTTCAAGCTGTTCATGGCCTACCCGGGCGTGTTCTACAGCGACGACGGCCAGATCCTGCGAGCGATGCAGACTGCCGCCGACTGCGGGGCGATGATCATGATGCACGCCGAGAACGGCACCGCGATCGACGTGCTCGTCGCCCAGGCGCTGGCCCGGGGCGAGACCGACCCCCGCTACCACTCCTACACGCGGCCCTCGCCGCTCGAGGCCGAGGCCACGCATCGCGCGATCGTGCTCAGCCACGTCGCCGGCAACGTCCCGCTGTACGTCGTGCACATGTCTGCCGGCGACGCGCTGGAAGAGGTCGCCGCGGCCCGGCACCACGGGCGCAACGTGTTCGCCGAGACGTGTCCCCAGTACCTGTGGCTGACGCTCGAGGAGACCCTCGGCAAGCCCGGGTTCGAAGGGGCGAAGTGGGTGTGCTCCACCCCGGTGCGCTCGCGTGACAACGACCCGCACTGGAAGGGCCTGCACGGCCACGGCCACCAGGCCGACCTGTGGCGGGGGCTGCGGATGAACGAGCTGGCCGTCGTGTCCACCGACCACTGCCCGTTCTGCTTCAAGGACCAAAAAGAGCTCGGCCTCGGCGACTTCTCCAAGATCCCGAACGGGATCGGCGGTGTCGAGCACCGCCTCGAGCTCGTCTATCAGGGCGTCGCCACCGGCGAGCTGTCCCTCGAACGGTGGGTGGAGACCTGTTGCACCACGCCGGCACGCATGTTCGGGCTGTATCCGCGCAAGGGGATCGTGCAGCCCGGCAGCGATGCCGACGTCGTCGTCTGGGACCCCAACTCGAAGACGAAGATCGGCGTCAACGACAAGCACCACATGAACATGGACCACTCCGCGTACGAGGGCTTCGTCGTCGACGGCAAGGTCGACACCGTGCTGTCGCGGGGCACGGTCGTGATGAGCAACGACACGTTCCACGGGCGGGCCGGGCACGGGCAGTACCTGAAGCGCGGCCTGTCGCAGTACCTGGTGTAGAGGAGGAGACCGATGGCGCGCATCTCGCACTGGATCGACGGCCGGGTGGTGCCTGGCACGTCGGGTCGCAGCGGCTCGGTGTTCAACCCGGCGACGGGCGAGGTCCAAGCCAGCGTCGACTTCGCGTCCGACGACGAGGTCGACGCGGCGGTGCAGTCCGCGCAGTCGGCGTCACCGGCGTGGCGCTCGACCAGCCTCACCCGGCGCGCCGAGGTGATGTTCCACATGCGTGAGCTCGTCGACGCGAACCGCAAGGAGATCGCGCTGGCGCTCACCAAGGAGCACGGCAAGGTGCTCTCCGACGCACTCGGCGAGGTCGCCCGCGGGCTCGAGAACATCGAGTTCGCCTGCGGCATCCCCAACCTGCTGAAGGGCGGCTACAGCGAGCAGGTCGGCACCGGTGTCGACGTGTATCAGATCCGCCAGCCGCTCGGCGTCGTGGCCGGCATCACGCCGTTCAACTTCCCCGCGATGGTGCCGATGTGGATGTTCGCCAACGCTCTCGCGTGCGGCAACACGTTCGTGCTGAAGCCGAGCGAGAAGGACCCGTCGGCCTCGATGCTCATCGCCGACCTGTTGAAGCAGGCCGGTTTGCCCGACGGCTGCTTCAACGTGGTCCACGGCGACAAGGTGGCCGTCGACCGCCTGCTCGAGCACCCCGACGTCGCCGCGATCAGCTTCGTCGGCTCCACCCCGATCGCGCGCTACATCTACGAGACCGGCACCCGCAACGGCAAGCGGGTGCAGGCCCTCGGTGGGGCGAAGAACCACATGCTCGTGCTGCCCGACGCCGACCTCGACATGGCCGCCGACGCCGCGATCAGCGCCGGTTACGGTTCGGCGGGGGAGCGGTGCATGGCGATCTCGGTCGTGCTCGCGATGGACTCGATCGCCGACGAGCTGGTCGCCAAGATCGCCGAGCGGATCCCTTCGATCACCGTCGGACCCGGCTCCGACGTGTCCTCCGAGATGGGGCCGCTGATCACCGGGGAGCACCGTGACAAGGTCGCCGGATATGTCGCGAAGGCGGGCGACGAGGGTGCCTCGGTGCTCATCGACGGCCGCGACGGAGCGCCAGGGGACGGCTTCTTCCTGCGCCCGAGCCTGATCGACCACGTTCGCCCGGGCATGGCCTGCTACGACGACGAGATCTTCGGCCCGGTGCTCACCGTGGCCCGGGTCGAGTCCTACGAGCAGGGGCTGGCGATGATCAACGACAACCCGTACGGCAACGGCACGGCGATCTTCACCCGCGACGGCGGGGCGGCACGGCGGTTCCAGTTCGACGTCGAGGTCGGCATGGTCGGCGTCAACGTGCCGATCCCGGTCCCGGTCAGCTTCTACAGCTTCGGCGGGTGGAAGGCGAGCCTGTTCGGCGACACGCACATGTACGGCCCGGAGGGCGTCAACTTCTACACACGCTCCAAGGTGGTCACGTCGCGCTGGCCCGACCCGAGCACCAGCACCATCGACCTCGGCTTCCCCCAGAACCGCTGACGGAGCGCCACATGGACCTCGGAGTCGTCCTGCAGACCACGCCGCCCAGCGCGCGGGTGGTCGATCTCGCCAAGAAGGCCGACATGTACGGCTTCTCGCACGTGTGGACCTTCGACAGCCACATCCTGTGGCAGGAGCCGTACGTCATCTACAGCCAGATCCTCGCCGCCACACGCAACGTGACGGTCGGCCCGATGGTCACCAACCCGGCCACCCGCGACTGGACGGTGACGGCCAGCGTCTTTGCCACGCTGAACGAGATGTTCGGCAACCGCACGGTGATCGGCATCGGCCGCGGCGACTCGGCGGTGAGGGTGACGAACGGCAGCCCGACCACACTCGGCACCCTGCGCGAGGCGGTGCACGTCATCCGTGAGCTCGCGAACGGGCATGGCGTCGAATACAAGGGCTCCACCATCCGCTTCCCCTGGGCCGCGCAGAGCCGGTGCGAGGTGTGGGTGGCCGCCTACGGCCCGAAGGCGCTCGCGCTCACCGGCGAGGTCGGCGACGGGTTCATCCTGCAGCTGGCCGACCCCGACATCGTCGCCTGGACGATCGATTCGGTGAAGAAGGCCGCCGCCGGTGCGGGGCGTGACCCCGAGTCGCTGACCATCTGCGTCGCTGCGCCCGCCTACGTCACCGACGGCTCCGCCGCCGGCCTCGCGCACGCCCGCGAGCAGTGCCGCTGGTTCGGCGGGATGGTCGGCAACCACGTCGCCGACATCGTCGCCCGCTACGGCGACTCGGGGCAGGTGCCCAAGGCGCTCACCGACTACATCGCCGGGCGCCAGGGCTACGACTACAACGAGCACGGCCAGGCCGGCAACGTCCACGCGGCCTTCGTGCCCGACGAGATCGTCGACCGGTTCTGCCTGCTCGGCCCCGTCGAGGAGCAGGCCCGGCGGCTGCTCGAGCTGAAGCAGCTCGGCGTCGACCAGTTCGCCATCTATCTGCAGCACGATGCCAAGGACGAGACCCTGCACGCGTACGGCGAAAAGGTGATGCCGCTCATCGCCGACCATCTGCTGGCGAAGTCGTGAGCTCTGCCACAGCGTCGAAGTCACGCGCCCGGCTCCGGCGGATGGCGATGTTCGCCCTCGCCCTCGGCCTCGTCGCCCTTGGCTGGGAGCTGTACAAGGTGCTCGGCCCGCAAGACGGCGGCGAGATCCTCGGTTGGCGCATCCTTCCCCGCGCGAACGACACGGCGATGCCCCACGTGTGGGAGATGGTGTCACGCCTCGCCGACCCGGAGCGCCGTGGGTCGGAGCGCAGCATCCTCGCCGTCGTGCTGTCGGGCGCGTGGTATTCGTTCCGCCTCGCGGCCGTCGGTCTGGCGATCGGCATCGTCGTCGGCCTCGGGCTCGCAGTGTTGATGTCGCGCTTTCGCGTGGTCGAGCGCGGCCTGCTGCCGTACCTCGTCATCTCCCAGACGGTGCCGCTCATCGCGCTCGCCCCGCTCGTGGTCAGCTGGGGCGGCAAGCTGCAGATCGGCGACTGGGTGTGGCCCCGCTGGCTCTCCGCCTCGGTGCTCGGCGCGTTCCTCGCGTTCTTCCCGATCGCGGTCGGCACGCTGAAGGGGCTGTCCTCCGCGCCGCAGGCCTCGCTGGAGCTGATGGACAGCTACGCCGCCACGTGGCGCCAGACGCTGTTCAAGCTCCGCTTCCCCTCCGCCGTGCCTCATCTGGTCCCGGCGTTGAAGTTGGCGGGTTCGGCGGCGGTCGTCGGGGTGGTCGTGGCCGAGATCTCCACCGGGTTGAAAGGCGGCATCGGCCGACTGATCATCGAGTACTCACGTCAGGCGACGAGCGATCCGGCCAAGGTTTACACGGCCGTGTTCGGTGCCGCGGTGCTCGGCCTGGTGATGGCCGGGCTCGTCGCCGCGTTCGACGCGTTCATGATGCGCAACCGCCCGCAGGAGTCGGTTTCATGAGCGCGGTCGAGCTGAGCCAGCTCTGCAAGGTGTTCAACGCCGGACGACCGAATGCGGTCGACGCGCTGCGCGACGTCGACCTGGTGATCGAGCCGGGCGAGTTCGTGTCGCTGATCGGTCCCTCCGGGTGTGGGAAGTCGACGCTGCTGCGGCTGGTCGCGAACCTCACCGAGCCAACGGCAGGCCACGTGCTGGTGAACGGCAAGCCCGCCCGACAGGCACGTCTCGATCAGGACTACGGCATGGCGTTCCAGCAGTCCGGGCTCTTCGACTGGCGCACGGTGGCCAAGAACATCGAGCTCCCGCTCGAGTTGAAGGGCTGGGACAGGGCCAAGCGGCGTGCCCGGGCGATCGAGATGCTCCAGCTCGTGAAGCTGCCCGAGTTCGCCGACCACATGCCCTGGCAGCTGTCCGGCGGCATGCAGCAGCGCGTCGCCATCGCGCGGGCCCTCGCCGCGCACCCGCCGCTGTTGCTGATGGACGAGCCGTTCGGGGCGCTCGACGAGATGACGCGAGAGCACATGCAGGCCGAGTTGTTGCGCATCTGTCGGGCCACGGCAAGCACGGTCGTGTTCGTGACGCACAGCATCCCCGAGGCGGTGTACCTGTCGACGCGGGTGGTGGTGATGTCGCCCCGCCCGGGACGCATCTCCGACGTGGTCACCGTCGACCTCGGCGCGGAGCGCGACCTCGACACGCGCGAGGACGCCGGCTTCTTCAAGAAGATCACCGAGGTCCGTGAGGCGTTGCGCGGCATCGAATCCGCTGCCCGAGCGCGGGGGGTCGACGACAGGTGAACGCTTCGTTCGCCTCCACCGCCAGGCGCATCTGGCCGCCGGTGGTCTTCGGCATCGGCTTCGTGGCGCTGTGGGAGGCGGTGGTCAAGGTGTTCGACCTGAAGCCCTACTTCCTGGCGCCTCCCTCACGCATCTTCGACGAGTTCACCGACAACCTCGGCAACATCTGGGACGCGGTGAAGGTGTCGGGGACGAACGCATTCATCGGTCTCCTGATCGGCACGGTGCTCGGTGTGGCGATGAGCTTCATCCTCAGCCGGTTCCGCGTGCTGAACGACGTCGTCACCCCGCTCGCGATCGCGCTCAACGCCATCCCGATCTTCGTGTTGGTGGCGGTGTTCAACAACATGTTCGCGATCACCAGCGAGGTGCCGCGGCGGCTGATGGTCACCCTCGTCGTCTACTTCGTCGTGCTCGTGAACGTCGCGAAGGGGCTCACCCAGGTGAGCAACACCCAGCTCGAGCTGATGCGGTCGTACGCGGCGAGCGACACCGAGATCCTGCGCAAGGTCAGGGTGCCGAATGCGGTGCCGTACCTGTTCACGGCCCTGAAGATCGCCGCCCCGCTGTCGGTCATCACCGCGTTCGTCAGCGAGTACTTCGGCGGCTCGCAGAACGGGCTCGGCTATGCGATCTCGAGCAACACGTCGACTTCGAAGAACGCGCTCGCGTGGGCATACGTGCTAGGTGCATGTCTGCTCGGGCTGGCGTTCTACCTGATCTCCATCATGTTGGAGACTGCCGCCACCCCAGGTGGGGGCAGCACACGCGCCGAGGGCAGAGCGTGAACCAAAGGCATCTGCCGAGGCGCCACAATGGACAAGACACCAGAGATCCTGGGGCAGCGCCCCACGGGGGAGAGGACCAACAACCCATGACGCATCGACGTTCCAAGATGCTCACCGCCGGCGCCGTCGCGCTGACGCTGTTCGTCGCTTCGTGCGGCGGCGACGACGGTGGTACCGACAGCACCGACGCTCCGAGCACAGACGCTCCGAGCACCGACGCGCCGAGCACCGACGCCCCGAGCACCGACGCCCCCGGCGGCGAGTGCGCGGAGCTGACGCCGGTGAAGCTCCAGCTCCAGTGGTACATCCAGGCGCAGTTCGCCGGCTACCTGGCCGCCGTCGACAAGGGTCTCTACGAGGCGCAGTGCCTCGAGGTCGAGATCGTCGAGGGCGCGGTCGACATCCAGCCGGCCCAGCAGCTCGCCGACGGTGCGGTCGACTTCGCCGTCTCCTGGGTGCCGCGCGCGCTCACCGTTCGTGAAGCGGGCGGCGACGTGGTGAACATCGCCCAGGTGTTCCAGCGCTCGGGCACCCTGCAGGTGTCCTTCGTCGACAAGGACATCACCGAACCCGCAGACTTCGAGGGCAAGAACATCGGCAACTGGGGCTTCGGTAACGAGTACGAGGTGTTCGCCGCGATCACCGAAGCCGGGCTCGACCCGGCCGCCGACGTCACCCTCGTGCAGCAGCAGTTCGACATGCTGGCCCTGCTCGACGGCGACATCGACGCCGCCGAGGCGATGACCTACAACGAGTACGCGCAGGTGCTCGAAGCCGTCAACCCCGACACCGGTGAGCTGTACACCGCCGACGACTTCAACGTGATCTCGTACGAAGAGGTCGGCGTCGGCATGCTGCAGGACGCGATCTGGGCCGACGGAGCCAAGCTGGCCTCCGACGACGCCTACCGGGCGACAGCGGTCAAGTTCGTCGCCGCCTCGCTCCAGGGCTGGGCGTACTGCCGCGACAACGTGCAGGAGTGCGCGGACATCGTCGTGGCCAAGGGCTCCCAGCTCGGCGCCAGCCATCAGCTGTGGCAGATGAACGAGGTCAACAAGCTCATCTGGCCCGCTTCCGGCGGGGTCGGCTTCATCGAGGAAGAGGCGTGGGACCGCACGGTCGACATCGCCACCAACACGAAGAACCTCGACGGTCAGACCGTGCTCACCAAGCCGGTCGAAGGCACGGCCTGGACCAACGACATCATCACTGAGGCCCACGCGATGCTCGCCGAGCTCGACGTCGACCTGAACGGTGAGGGTTTCGAACCGATCGAGGTCACCCTCAACGAAGGCGGTGGCTGACCCCACCCGACTGACGCGGTGATCCTCAGGTCCCGGTCCGCAAACCGGGCCGGGACCTGAGGCCGACCCGCATCGACGCCGTCGCCCGCCGCCCGCACAAGGAGACGAGATGCAGCTCGGGATCCACTTCGTCGACTTCACCCTCCCCGGCGCCCCGGAGTCGATCGGCCCCACACTGGCCGAGACGGCGGAGATCGCCGAGGAGGGCGGCGCGTCGACCTTCACCGTCATGGACCACTGGTTCCAGATGGAGATGATGGCGCCGGCAACCGATCCGATGCTCGAGGGCTACACCACCCTCGGATTCCTCGCCGGGCGGACCGAGCGCATGCGCCTCGGCCTCCTCGTCACCGGCGTCACCTATCGCCATCCCGGGCTGCTGGCCAAGATCGTCACCACCCTCGACGTGCTCTCGGGTGGCCGCGCCCAACTGGGCATCGGTGCCGCGTGGTACGAGCGCGAGCACCGCGGCCTCGGCGTGGCGTTCCCGCCAGTCGCCGAGCGGTTCGAGCGTCTGGAGGAGACGCTGCAGATCTGCTTGCAGATGTGGAGCGACAACGACGGGCCGTACGAAGGCCGGCACTACCAGCTGGCCGAGACGATCTGCTCACCGCCGCCGATCAGTTCGCCCCGACCGCGGATCCTCGTCGGAGGCGGTGGCGAGCGCAAGACGCTCCGGCTCGTCGCTCGCTACGCGGATGCCTGCAACCTGTTCGCCGCGTCGCCAGACGAGGTCGCCGGCAAGCTCGCCGTGCTCGACCGGCACTGCGAAGCAGAAGGCCGCGAGCCCGCTGCCATCGAACGCACGCTCCTCGCCATGGGCAACCCACTCGATGACCCCGACGGGTTCGTGTCCACGATGGCCGACTACGCGCAGCTCGGCATCTCCACCGTCGAGGTCATTCCAAGAGGTGACCCCGTGGCCTTCACGACCGAGCTGATGGAGCGCGTCGCCCCCGCCCTCGCCGATCTAGGTCCGTGACCACCCCCAGTTCTCGGTCGGATGAGTCGCGCTATGTGTCACAAATCCGACCGAGAACTTTGGAAAGCGGGCGCCGGACCCGCTGGCGGCGCCAGGCGCTGGTGCTGGCGTGGGCGACGATCGTGTGGAACAGCCTCGAAGCGGTCGTCGCCATCGGCAGCGGTGCGGCCGCGAGCTCGATCGCGCTGATCGGGTTCGGGCTGAACTCCGTCGTCGAGGTCGGTTCGGCGGTCGTGGTCGTCTGGCAGTTCTCCGGCACCGACAACGTCCACCGCGAGGAACGTGCCCTCAGGCTGATCGCGGGCAGCTTCTTCGTCTTCGCCGGGTACATCGTCGCCCAGTCGGTGTGGGATCTGGCCACCCGCTCGTCTCCCGACGAATCGCTCGTCGGCATCATCCTGGCGGCCACCTCGCTCGTCGTGATGCCTGTCCTCGCGACCGCCAAGCGACGCCTCGGACGTCGCCTGGCGAGCCGGACGGTGGTCGCCGACAGCGGCCAGACCATGCTCTGCAGCTACCTGTCCGCCGTGCTCCTCGCCGGGCTGCTCGCCAACAGCCTGCTCGGCTGGTGGTGGGCCGATCCCGTCGCCGCGCTCGCGATCGCCGCGCTCGCGGTCCGTGAGGGTCGCGCAGCCTGGCACGGCGAGGTGTGCTGCGACGCTTGCTGAATCCGCGGCGACCGACTCGCTCAATCGCCGAGAGTGACGACGGTGGCATTGATCGGGTCGACCGTGACGGTGGCGCCGGTACGCAGCCGCCGGCACGCGGTGGGATCGCCGATGACAGCCGGGATGCCGAGCTCGCGGGCGGTGATGGCCGCGTGTGACACGAGGCCTCCGGTGGCGGTGACCAGTGCCCCGGCGTGCGCGAGCACCGTGTTCCACGACGGGCTGGTGGCGGCGGTGACGACCACGTCGCCGGGCTCGAAGGCGTCCATCGCCACGGTGGGGTCGTCGACCACCAGCGCCCGGCCGGTGTAGCAGTCGGTACCGATGCCGACGGGATGACCGTCGCCGAGCATGTGGTCGGCAGCGGCGAGTTGCGCGGCGCCGATCAGTGCCAATGGCCGCGGCAGCGCGTCGAGCGGCGGGATGGCGAGCTCGGGGCCGATCGCCGGTGGTGCGTCGAGCGCGGAGTCGGCGAGACGCTGCCGACGACGGCGGTCGAGCTCCACGCGGGTGAGCCCTCCGGCGCCGGTGAGCAGCGACACGAGCTCGTCGACGGTTGCTTCCACAGCCAACGTCGGATCCGCCGGGCACAGCAGGTCGCCGGCGGCGAGCATCGCGCGGCGCAGCAGTCCCATCGGCCAAGCACCGGTGATCGCGCCGTTGTCGTCACGCAGTTCGGCCGCGCGGCAGGCGTCGGCCACCAGCACCGCGAGCTCGGCGTGGTGTTCGGCGCGAACGTGCTGCCTGAGGTCGACGGGGTGCGGGTGACCGGGTACCGCAACTCCGGCAGTGTCGCCCAGCTCGTTCCAGGTGAGGCAGTCCAGGTCGTACCCGGTGACGAGCATCCACCCGGACACCTCCGAGGCGTGGGGTGCTCTCGATGCTCCGGCGAGCGCCCCGCTCGCCAAAGCGGGATCAACGCCCCACTCCTGGCAACGGGCGATCAGCAATCCGACGGGCAGCAGGTCGTCGCCGTGCAGCTCGAAGTGACGCAGGTAGCCGCTGGTGACGAGCCGGTGGCAGGCGCGGAGGTGATCGGCCAGCCGCGTTGCGTCGAGCCCGGCCGGGTCGACGTTCTCGACCTCGGTGTTGCGCCGCCGCCACTCGTCGCGCTCGACCGTGAACCAGTGATCGGTGACCGCTCGCCACGGTCGAGCTGCGAGCGCGGCGCGCGCCGCTCGGGTGCGACGGCGGAACGCCGGGTGCAGCCGCGACAGCATCCACACGAGCGCGCGCGGAGGCGAGCGCCGCGATTCGCGCGGCCCGGCAAGTGGCACCGGCGTGATGTAGAGGTGCCCCCGGACGACGGCGACGTCGAGAGTGCGGGCCACGACGCCGTAGCGCTCCATGTACGACGCCATGCCCGGCGGGCACGTGCTGGCGTAGAGGCACTGGTACTCGGCCGTCAGCGCCCGGGGGAAGTGGTCGGCGAGGCGCCGCCAGCCTCCGGGTCCGGGCGCTGGAAAGGCCTCGGTCGGTGAAGTCACTGTCATGCGCTACCCCTCTCGTCGTCGGGCACGCAGTGCCAGAGTCTTCCAGCACTCGATCAGCGGCCGCGCGCCTCGATCACCCCGCACGCGTGCCGGCCGCCGGCGTCACCGGTGGCGAGTGTGGTCGCATCCGGGCCGGGAACACCGGCCGCGCTGTAGCGGGTCGGGATGTTGGCCAGGTTGTCGGCGCCGGCGTGGACGATGACCGCGAGCCCGACGATCTCACCGGGGGTGAGGTGGCCGAGGTCGAACTCGGCCCGGCTGCGTCCACCAGGACCGAGCACCAGCGGCGGCATGTCGCCGCTGTGACTGCCGTGGCCCGCGCTGGTCGGGTTCCAGTGGCCATCGGCCGAGGTGAAGGCCGGGCCGACACAACCGGCACCGTTGGCCGGGTCGTTGTTGGCGTGGATGTGGAAGCCGTGGAAGCGGCTCGAGTCCGCGGGCAGGCGAACCTCGATCTGACCGACCACGCGACCGTCGTTGAGCCGGAAGTGGACCTTGCCGACCGCTTGGCCGGCAGCATCGCGGAGCTCGGCCACCGCGACGGGGTTACGCGCACTGCTCGGCGCACTGAACGCAAAGGTTGCCGCCGCCACTGCTGTCACCGACCCCGTCAACATCGCCACTCGTCTGCTGGTACGCATCGCGCCCTCCTATTGGTGTTGTCTCACCCGGGCTGTCGCGGTTCGGTGCCCTCGCGGTTCGTCTCAGGGTCGGAAGTGCGATATCTGGGAGCACCCGTCTGTCACGAGATATCGCACTTCGGCGGTTGAGCACGCCGCCGGAGGTTGGGTGCGGCCGCGTTGATAGACATCTATCGGCCGGGACCTGGCGCCAGCTGGTCAGGCCGTGCAGCGGGCGTCGGCGAGCTCGAGCACCTCGTCGATGATCGCGATGCCCTGGCGCACCTCGTCGGCCGAGATCGTGAGCGGGGGCACGACGTGCATCCGGTTGAAGTGCGTGAACGGCCACAGGCCCAACGCCTTGCAGGCGGCGACCAGCTCGGCCATCGGTGCCGCGTCGGCACCGCCGGCGTTGAACGGCACCAGCGGCTCACGGGTGTCGCGGTTGCGGACCAGCTCGATCGCCCAGAACACCCCGAGGCCGCGCACCTCGCCGACGCTCGGGTGGCGCTCGGCCAGCGCACGCAGCTCGGGGCCGATGACGTCGGTGCCGAGCGAGCGGGCGTGCTCGACGATGCCTTCTTCCTTGAAGATGTTGATCGAGGCCACCGCCGAGGCGCACGCCAGCGGGTGACCCGAGTACGTGAGCCCACCGGGATAGGCGCGCTGGCGGAACGTGTCGACGATGCGGCTGGAGATGATCACACCACCGAGGGGCAGATAGCCCGAGTTCACGCCCTTCGCGAACGTGATCAGGTCGGGGGTGACGCCCCAGCGGTCGATCGCGAACCACTCACCGCATCGCCCGAACCCGGCCATCACCTCGTCGGAGATCAGCATGATGCCGTGCCGGTCGCACAGCTCGCGCACGCCGCGCAGGTAGCCGTCCGGCGGCACGAGGATGCCGTTCGTGCCGACCACCGGTTCGAGGATGATCGCCGCGACCGTGTGCGCGCCCTCGACCATCAAGGTGTCGGCGAGGTGGGCGAGGGCACGCTCGCACTCCTCTTCGTCGGACGACGAGTGGAACGCCGAGCGGTACGTGTAGGGGCCCCAGAACTTGACCGCGCCGGGGATCGCCGGCTCGCTCGGCCAGCGGCGCGGGTCGCCGGTGAGCGCGATCGCCCCGTGGGTGGCGCCGTGGTAGCTGCGGTAGGTGCTCAGCACCTTGTGACGCCCGGTGTGCAGGCGGGCCATGCGCACCGCGTTCTCGACCGCCTCGGCACCGCCGTTCGTGAAGAACACATGGCTGAGCTCGGCAGGAGCGAGCTCGACGATCAGGCGGGCGGCCTCGCTGCGGGCGTCGTTCGCCATCGTCGGGCTGATCGTGCACAGCCGGTCGGCCTGCTCCTTGATCGCCGCCACCAGCTTGGGGTGCTGGTGCCCGATGTTCACGTTGACGAGCTGGCTGGAGAAGTCGAGCCAGCGGTTCCCCTGGTCGTCCCACATCCAGGCGCCTTCGGCACCGGCGATCACGACGGGGTCGAGCAGATCTTGAGCCGACCAGGAGTGGAACACGTGTGCCCGGTCGTTCACGTACGCGTCCGAGGGACGGGTCGCGAGGTTGGTCATGGTCGGACATCGTATTCGTCACATCGACGGGTGAACAGACCCCTTGTTGTGTCAGGACAAACCGCAGCGGTGGAGGAAGGGCCGAGCTCACGGGCGGGCTACCGTCGCGGGCCATGGCTGGTGAGATGGTGACGTTCCAGAGCAACGGGGGCACGTGTGGGGGGTACCTGGCCGATGGGTCGGGCCCGGGCGTGATCGTGATCCAGGAGTGGTGGGGCCTGGTGCCCCACATCCGCGAGGTGGCCGACCGCTTCGCCGCGGCCGGCTTCACCGCGCTCGCCCCGGACCTGTACCACGGTGAGGCGGCGAGCGAGCCCGACGGGGCCGGCAAGCTGATGATGGCGCTCAACCTGGCGCAGGCGGGCAAGGACCTCTCCGGCGCGGTCGACCTGCTGCGCGAGCGCACCGGCCGTGACCGGATCGGCGTCGTCGGCTACTGCATGGGTGGGGGACTGGCGCTCGTGCTCGCCAGCCAGCGCCCCGACGCGGTCGGTGCCGTCGCCCCGTACTACGGGGTCATCCCCTGGCCGACGGCGCAGCCCGACTGGTCGGCGATCTCGGCCAAGATCGTCGGCGAGTACGCCGAGAAGGACGAGTTCGCCAACCCCGACGCGGTGCGGGCGCTCGAGGCGCAGCTGCGCGGGCTCGGCAAGGACGCCACGCTGCACATCCACCCCGGCTGCGAGCACGCGTTCTTCAACGACACCCGCCCCGAGGTGTACGACGCAGCCGCTTCGCAGGTGGCGTTCGAGCGCACGGTCGAGCTGTTCCGCGCCGCGCTGTAGCGCTCGACTTCGGCGCTCTCGTCTAGCCGAGGGCGGCGATCGCGTCGGCGGTGGCCAGCACGCGGCGGGCGTTGTCGACGTGGAGGTTCTCGATCATCCGGCCGTCGACGGTGACCACCCCGCGGCCGTCGGCGACGGCGGCGTCGAACGCGTCGATCACCCGACGGGCGTACTCGATCTCGGACGCGTCCGGTGCCCACACCTCGTTCGCGATGTCGACCTGGCCGGGATGGACGAGCGTCTTGCCGTCGAAGCCCATCTCGGCACCCTGCGCGGCCTCGGCACGGAACCCCTCGGGATCTTTCACGTCGTTGTAGACGCCGTCGAGGATCGCCACGCCGGCTTCCCGCGCCGCAAGCAGAGCGGTCGCGAGGTGGTGCAGCAGCGGCCCACGGCCGGGGACGAGCTGTGCGCGCAGCTCCTTCGCCAGGTCGTTCGTGCCCATCACCAGCACCGCGACGCGGGGGTGGGCGGCGAGGGCCCGCACGTCGAAGATCGCGGTGGGCGTCTCGACCATCGCCCATATGCGCATGCTCGCCGGCGCGCCAGCGGCCTCGAGCAGGGCCGACACCTCGTCGAGGGTCGCGGTGGAGGCGACCTTCGGGATCACCACCGCCGCCGCGCCAGATCCGGCCGCAGCCGTGATGTCGTCGCGACCCCACGCGGTGTCGAGGCCGTTGCAGCGGATCGTCACCTCGCGGCTGCCGTACTCGCCGGATGACGCGGCCGCGACCGCGTTCGCCCGCGCGGCGTCCTTCGCGTCGGGCGCGACGGCGTCTTCGAGGTCGAAGATCAAGGCGTCGGCGGGAATCGTCTTCGCCTTCTCGAGGGCGCGTTCGTTGGCGGCGGGCATGTACAGCACCGAGCGCCGCGGACGCAGATCGGGGTTGGTCTTAGCCATGGGGCCGGCCTCCTCAGAACCCGTACGTGTTGGCGAGGTCGGGGTCGCGCTGCGCGAGCTGGCGCGCCAGCTCGACGACCACCTTGCACTGCTTGACCGACGCGTCGTCTTCCATCTTGCCGTCGAGCATGATCGCCCCGGTGCCGTCGCCCATCGCCTCGATCACGCGGAGGGCGTGCTCGACGTCGCTCGCCGGAGGGCTGAACACCCGCTTCGCGATGTCGATCTGCACCGGGTGCAGGCTCCACGCGCCGACGCAGCCGAGCAGGTAGGCGTTGCGGAACTGGTCCTCGCAGGCGACGGTGTCCTTGATGTCGCCGAAGGGCCCGTAGAAGGGCAGGATGCCGTGCATCACGCACGCGTCCACCATGCGGGCGATGGTGTAGTGCCACAGGTCCTGCTGGTAGGTGGCCCGCGGAGCGGCGTCGTCGTCCGCGTTCGGGTCCTGGCGCACGAGGTAGCCGGGATGGCCACCGCCGACACGGGTGGTCTTCATCCGGCGGTTCGCAGCCAGGTCGGCCGGCCCGAGCGAAAGGCCCTGCATCCGCGGCGACGCGCCGCAGATCTCCTCCACGTTCGCCACGCCGCGCGCGGTCTCCAAGATGGCGTGCACGAGCAGTGGTTCGCTCAGCCCGGCCCTGGCCTCGAGCTGGGCGAGAAGGCGGTCGACGTAGTGGATGTCCTCGGGGCCTTCGACCTTCGGGATCATCACCACGTCGAGGCGGTCGCCGATCTCGGACACGAGGGTGGTGAGGTCGTCGAGCACCCACGGCGAGTCGAGGCTGTTCACCCGTGTCCAGAGCTGGGTGTCGCCGAGCTCGACGTTGCGGCCCACCTCCACCAGGCCGGCGCGGGCAGCCTCCTTGTCGCTCGCCGGGATGGCGTCTTCGAGGTTGCCGAGCAAGATGTCGACCGTCGGTGCCACCTCGGGCAGCTTCGCGACCACCTTCGCGTTCTGCGGCGGGAAGAAGTGGATCACCCTGCTGGGGCGTACGGGGATCTCGCGCAGGGGTTCGGGGGCTCCCGCGGCGAGAGGCTTGAAGAAGTCCTTCGCGTTGCGCACGGCATCGAGGGTATGCCGCGCAACCCCTCGGCAGGAAGCCTGCGGCCCGTAGCCTCTGGCGGCGATGACTGCCAGCTCGCCCCGCGCCAGCACACCCTTCCTCGACGCGCGGGGCATCGACGCCGTGCTGTTCGACGCCGGGGGAGTGTTCGTGCTGCCCGACCCGACCGTGCTCGGGCCGCTGCTCGCCTACTACGGCGGCGCGGCCGAGATCGAGGTGCACCGGCGCGCCCACTACGCGGCGATGGCCGCCAAGTCACGTTCGGGTGCCACCGAGAAGGTGTGGAGCGACTACGACGCCGCCTACGTCGTCGCCGTCGGCGTGCCAGCCGAGCACCAGGAAGTGGCCGCGGTCGTGCTCGGGCGCACACGCAGCGCGTACCTGTGGCGGTGGGCCGTGCGGGAGAACATCGATGCCCTGCGCGCGCTACAGCAGATGGGAGTGCCGGTGGGAGTGGTGTCGAACGCGAGCGGCCAGATCGCCGACATGCTCGCCCGCAGCGGCGTGTGCCAGGCCGGCGACGGCCGGCACGTGCCGGTGCGTTGCGTGATCGACAGCCACGTGGTCGGTGTGGCCAAGCCCGACCCGGCGATCTTCGACCACGCGCTCGCGCACTTCGAGGACATCCCTCGCGAACGCGTCGCGTACGTCGGCGACTCCGTGACGATGGACGTCGAAGGGGCGCGTGCCGCGGGCCTGCAAGCGTTCCTGCTCGACCCTCACGACGACCATCCCGGCGCCGACTTCGAGCGTCTACGCAGCGTCGCCGAGCTGCTCGGCTAGAGCAGCGTCAGCTCGCTGCAGGTATCGCCTGCTCGGTGAGGCGACGGGCGATCACCCGGAGACACAGCGTCTCGTCGGCGCCCTCGAAGATCGACAGCACGCGGGCGTCGACGTACAGCCGGCTGACCGGGTACTCCTCGGCATAGCCGTAGCCACCGTGGATCTGCAGCGCCTCGCGGGTGACCCATTCGGCGGCCTTGCACACGTACGCCTTCACCATGCTCGCTTCCATCGAGCCGGCACCGTTCGCCATCATCTTCGCGACGGCGTAGGCGAACTGGCGCCCGGCCTGGACGAGCACCGCCATGCGACCGAGCTTGACCTTGGTCAGCTGGTAGTCGGCGATCGGCGCACCGAACACCAGGCGATTCTGCGCGTAGTCGACGGCAGCCTCGTACGCGGCCTGCATCACCCCGACCGCGCGGGCCGCGGTCTGCAGGCGACCGTTCTCGAACCCCTCCATCTGCAGGTAGAAGCCCTTGCCGAGCCCTGCCTCGCCGCCGATTAGGTTCTCCGCCGGCACCCACCAGTTGTCGAGCGCGACCTCGTAGCTGTGCATGCCGCGGTAGCCGATGGTGTCGATCGGGCGGCCCTCCATCTTCCCTGAACCGCCGTCGGTGTCGGGATCCTGGGAGAACTCGAATCCGTGGCCCTCGCCGCGCGGCTTCGGGACGATGAACAGGCTCAGCCCGCGGTGGGTCTTCGACCTGTCCGGGTCGGTGCGGGCGAGGAGGGCGAGCACGTCGGCGCGGGCGCCGAGCGTGCACCACGTCTTCACCCCGTTGATCACGTAGCCGGGCCGGCCGCCGGCACCCTCGGCAGGGGTGGCCGTCACCTTGATGCCGGCGACGTCGCTGCCGTAGTCCGGTTCGGTCACCGCGACGGCGGGCATCACCTCTGCCGTGGCCAGCTGCGGCAGCCAGTGCAGCTTCTGCTCCTCCGTGCCGCCCTTCACGAGCGCCCTCGTCAGGATCTCCGGTCGGGTGATCAACGAGCCGCCGATACCGAGGCTCGCCCTGCTCAGCTCCTCGGTGGCCACGACCATCGCCATGTACTCGTTCTCGCCGCCTTCGCTGTAGCCGCCGTACTCGGCGGGAACGCTCAGCCCGAAAGCACCGATCTCGGCCATGCCGGCGATGATCTCCTCCGGCAGGTCGCCGTTCGTGCGGTGCACGTGCTCGGCGTGGGGGGAGATGACGTTCGCGGCGAACGAGCGGAACGTGTCCTGCACCATCTCCATGTCCGCGTCGAGGTGGCGCGAGCCGGCGGTGGTGGCGAGCGAGGCGAGTAGATCGGGGTCGCGATAGCGCACGACGAAGTCGTGGGCCGGGGCGAGCCGGCCGGGGTCGACGCCCCACAGGGCTTCGCGCCCGATCAGCTTGCCGACCAGGTCGTGCACCACGTCGGCGGTGAAGGCGCAGGTGATCGTGGCCTCGGTGGCGCCCTTCGCGCCGTAGTCGAGCAGGGCTCTGGCCGTGGCCACGCCCGCAGCAGCGTGCGCCAGGTCGTACGCCACCACCTGGTGCTCGTCGGCGCCGCCGGTCGCGTCGAGGTGGCGCACAGCATCTTGGACCACCGCGTGGGCGATGTCGACGACGTCCGCGGCCGTCTGCAGGTCGGGTGCGGGGGTCTGGTCGGTCATGACCGCGAGGTTACCGAGCGGTAGGTATCAGCCCGAAGGCGTCAGAAGGCGGTGGACAGCGACCGCCCCGATCGTCCAGCCTGGCACCACCATGTCCCATCGACTCTCCGTGTACTGCGGCTCCAACGTCGGCTCGTCACCCGTGTACGCCGAGACCGCGGCCCGCCTCGGTGCCAGCCTCGCCGCGCGTGAGATCGGCCTGGTCTACGGCGGCGGCAACGTCGGCCTGATGGGCGTGCTCGCCGATGCCGTCTTGGCCGGCGGCGGCTCGGTGACCGGTGTCATCCCCGAGCACCTCGTGCGCGCCGAGGTGGCCCATCGCGGCCTCACCGAACTGATCGTGGTGTCCTCTATGCACGACCGCAAGGCCTGCATGTCCGACCTCGCCGACGGCTTCGTCGTGCTTCCCGGCGGTTTCGGGACGCTCGATGAGACGTTCGAGGCGCTCACCTGGGGCCAGCTCGGGCTCCAGTCCAAACCGGTGGTGCTGCTCGACGTCGAGGGCTTTTTCGACCCGCTGCTCGCGATGATGGACCGTGCCGTCGACGCCGGCTTCCTCCGCCCGGCGCACCGCATGCTCGCCCAGCGTGCTCGCACCGTGGACGAGGCCCTCGCGCTGGCCCTTGGCCCCGCGCCCCCGACGCCGCACAAGTGGTTGGACCGCGACGGCCCCCGCCTAGACGCCCGCTGAGCTTCGCGCCGATCGGGATTGGGACGCTGATGCGCGACGGCCGTGGTAGCAAAGAGGGGGTGGTCGCCGTGTCCCCCGCGCCGTCGCACGAATTGGAGCACCCGGTCGTCTCCGTGCGGGACTCGCGCCGGCGCGCCTTCGTTCGCACGCTGAAGGTCGTCGCCACGGTCGTCGTCGTCTACTTCGTCTTCCTCAGCATCCCCGGCTTGCGGCGTGCGGTCAGCCAGCTGAGCGAGGTCAATCCGGCGCTGCTCGCCGTCGGTCTCGCGCTGCAACTCCTCGCCCTCTTCTGCTACTCGCTGATGACCCGGGCCGCCCTCGGGCCCGCCGGCCACCACCTGTCGAACATGCGCCTGTTCCGCATCCAGCTCTCCACGAAGGCCCTGTCGAGCACGATCCCCGGTGGCAGCGCGGCGGGCTCCGCCCTCGGCTACCGGCTGCTGACCCTCTCCGGAGTGCCCGGACCCGACGCCGGCTTCGCGCTCGCCACCGCCGGGCTGAGCTCGGCGGTCGTGCTCAACCTGATCCTTTGGATCGGGCTGATCGTGTCGATCCCCCTGCGCGGCGTCAACGCGCTGTACGGCACGGCCGCCGTCGCCGGCGTGATCCTGATGGGCGCCGCGGCGGCGCTCGTGTTCGGGTTGATGGAGGGCCAGGGCAGGGCAGAGCGGGTGCTGCGCTGGATCGCCCACAAGCTGCACCTGAACGAGGAGCGCGCCGGCCACACGATGCGCCACATCGCGTCTCGTCTCGAAGACCTCGCCACTGATCGCCAGCTGCTGGTGAGGGTGGGCGGCTGGGCGGCGGCGAACTGGCTGCTCGACGCGTTGTCGCTGTGGGTCTTCCTCAGGGCGTTCGGCGGCTCGGTGCCGATCGACGGCCTGATCGTCGCCTTTGGCCTGGCCAACGTGCTCGCCGTGATCCCGCTCACCCCCGGTGGGTTGGGCATCGTCGAGGGCATCTACGTGCCGGTGCTCGTCGGCTTCGGCCTGACCAGGGCGACAGCGGTCGTCGGCGTCGTGTCGTACCGCATCGCGCAGTTCTGGTTCCCGATCGTGCTCGGCGGGATCTGCTACCTGACGCTGCGGGTCGGACCGTGGTCGATCGAGCGCCGCGAGCGCCTCGAACCCCTCCGCGACGTCGTCGCCACCTCCGGGCGGGGGCCGTCCATGCTCGACTTCTCCGAGCAGTACGGCATGCGCGACCGCACCGACCAGACGGTACGCCCGAGCGCCGCGGAGCTGGCCGACGAAGCGGTGGCGGTGGAGCCCTGGGCCGCTTCCGAAGTGGTCGCCGCTGAGGCGCCAGCAGATGGGGAGCCCGGCGAAGGGCCCAACTAGCGTCGGCGGGCATGACGGTTCACGAACGCCCCTTCGGCCGCTACTTCGAGGACTTCGTCGTCGGCGACGTCTACAGGCACTGGCCGGGCAAGACGATCACCGAGTACGACGACCACCTGTTCTGCATGATCACCATGAACCACCACCCGCTGCACACCAACGACTGGTTCGCGGCCGAGTCGGTGCAGGGTCGCAACGTGGTCGTCGGCAACCTCGTGTACTCACTCGTGCTCGGGATGAGCGTCCCCGACGTGAGTGGGGCGGCGATCGCGAACCTCGAGGTGGAGACGCTCCAGCACAAGTTCCCCACGTTCCACGGCGACACGATCCACGCCGAGACGCGGGTGCTCGAGGTGAAGGAGTCGTCGTCGCGGCCCGATCGCGGTGTCGTCACCGTCGAGTCGAAGGGCTTCAACCAGGACGGCCAGGAGGTGTGCTACTTCCGCCGCCGGGTGATGGTGTGGAAGCGCGACCACGCCCCTGCGCGCCGTCGCCCCTACGACGGCGAAGAGGTCTGGGCCGGCTGAAGCCGACGGATCAGGGGGCGGTGACCGCGGCCAGGATCGCCGCGAAGGCGGCGTCGGCGTACTCGCGCATCTCGTCGTCGGTGCGGTCCTGGATCGGGTGCGGGGTGAACACCCGCGCCACGTCGGCCAGACCGAGCGAACGGGCCTGCGCCTCGGCAGCGACGACGAACTCAGCGGAGGCGACGAACGCTCCGACGACGCCGCGGCGTTCGAGATCGACGATGTCGTGCACACTGCACGACGTGCAGCTGCCTCAATCGGCGAGTGCCTCGATCACCACCTCGCACTGCGTGGCGATCTCGTGGCGCAGGTCCACCGGCGCAGGCTTGGTGAAGGTGGGTTTGCGGTAGCGCCGCACCTTCGCGCCCGCTTCGGTGAGACGCACTTCCAGCCGGTCGAGGAACACGTCGCCGCGCGGCTTCGAGATGTCGAGCAGCCCGACGCTCAACCCGGCGAGCGACGCCGGGCGAGGGAGCAGCTCGCGGGTGTCGACCCGGCGCTCACCCGTCGGATCGAGAATGACCCTGTTCATCTCACGACCCTGCTCATCGAACGACCTCTCTCGTGACCGGCTGGCTGCCGACGTCCCCGTTCGCCCAGCCCCCGATGATGGCAGAGAACAGCCCGGCCCCACCGCCGGCGTGAACGAGCAGCAGCCCGCCCGGGCGGAACTTGGGCAAGGTCAGCTCGCGGAACGCCTCTGGCACGCCTTCGGCGATGCCGCCCGCGCCGCGCACGATCTCTTCGCCGGGGAGCTGCAAGCGGGCGTCGATCTCGGCGAGCACGCGCTCGCGGTCCCACCCCGCCTCACGGAAGCGGTTTGCGTGCTCGGGCCCGACGACGAGTACGGCGTCGAACGCGAGCGGCAGCTTCGGGTGGTGGACCGAGCGCAGGCAGGCGGCGAGCGAGGTGGCGAGCCCAGCGGCGTCGCGGGTGAGCTGGTCGACGACGCAGCGCGGCCCCTCGCCGGCGAACACGGTCACCGCGTCGCGTCCGGCAGGCACGCCCCGGGACTCGGCCAGCGACGTCCACGGCGAAGCGAGCTCGTCCTCGGCGAAGCAGAACGACAGCTTGCCCGGGTTGCCGTGGGTGGCGCGGTCGACCTCGCCCGGGCGGCCGCCGCCGACGTTGCGCACGACGAGCTGCACCGCCCGCCCGATGGTGAGATTCGCGCGGTTGCCCTGGCCGAGCACGTTGCCGCCACAACCCATCCCGATCGCCCGCGTCCCCGGGCCGTTGGCGACGATCACCGGGCCGACCGGCATCGTCGTCGCGAGCACTCCGTGGATGTTGAACTCGTCGGTGCAGATCGCCTGCACCGCGGCGATCACGAACGGCAGGTACTCGGGGCGGCATCCGGCGAGCACCGCGTTCACGGCGATCTTCTCGACGGTCACCTCGACGAGGTCGGGAGGCACCACGGCGACCACCTCGTCCGGCGCGAGCGAGGTGCCCTCCAGCATCCGCAGCACCCTCGCCTCGGTCGGTGCCACCACGGGCAGACCGTCGGTCCACCCGCGGTCGTAGAGCGCCTCGACCTCGTCTTCGAGCTCGGCGAGCTGGATGCGCCGGCTGCGCAGCTCGGAGCCGGAGAACCTGACGTTCAGCTCGTCGCTCAGGTCGGGATCGACGCTCATCGACCCGCATCCCGGGCGTTGCTCGGGCAGGCCCGGCCCGAGGTCGCCGACGCCCGACACCGCCTCCCACTCCGCCCGCCACCAGCCGACGGTGCGGGCCACCTCTTCGCCGTGCTCGACGCGGATCAACGTGGGCACGGTCTCGATGTCGTGGTGCCAGCTCACCGACAGGTCGGCGTCGTGGTGAGCGGCGACGGCAGAGGGGAACGCCGGGTCGTCCTGGGTGAAGACGGTGAGCTCGCCCGGCCCCGGCGGCGCGCCGGCTGCCGCGGCGAGCTGCGCGAGCACGGGCTCGATCATCCGGCAGGTCTCACACGCCTGCTTGACGACCACCACCAAGCCGTCGGGGAGCACCGGGCGGATACCCGTCATCGCGCCAGGAACTCGACGATGCGGTCGTTGACGTCGTCGGGGCGCTCGAGGTGCAGGAAGTGGCCGCAGCCGTCGAGGATCTCGACGCTCACGTTGCCGGGCGCATCGTCGGCGGCGGCCTGCGCGACCTCGGCGCCCATGCAGCCGTCGTCGCGGCCGTGGAGGTAGAGCATCGGCTGGGGCGGGTACTGCGCACCGGCGACCTGGAGCTCGGCGAGCGCGGGGTCCTGGTAGCCGGCCCCGAGCGTCGCGCGGTAGTAGCCGAGCGCGGCCTGCAGGTGGGCCGGGTCGCGCAAGCTCTGCTTCACGAGAGCGAGGTCCTCGGTGGCGTCGAACCCGGGAGACCAGTCGGCCCACAGCATGTCGATGTACTTGAGATCGTCGGCGGCGACGACGAAGTCGGCGAGAGGGTGCTGGAAGAAGAACATGTACCAGCTGCGCTTCAACTGGGCGAGGTTGCCGAGCAGCGAGGCGCCGACGGTCGGCCCCGGCGGCACAGCGAGCGTGACCACGCGCCGCCAGCGCTGCGGTGCGTGCACGGCCGCTCCCGTCGCGGCCATCGCGCCCCAGTCGTGGCCGACGATCACCGCTTCCTCGCCGACGTCGCCGCCGAGCGCGTCGTGCAAGGCGATCGCGTCGAGGCTCAGCGCGGCCGTCTGGAAGCGGCCGTCGGCGGGTACCGCCGACGGTGCGTAACCCCGCAGGAACGGGGCGACCGCGCGGTACCCCGCAGCGGCGAGCCGGGGGAGCAGGTGGCGCCAGGTGTGGGCGGTGTCGGGGAAGCCGTGCAGACAGAGCGCGAGCGGCCCTGACCCCGCCGCCAGGTAAGCGAGCTCGACGCCGTTCACCGTCACTCGACCGCTGTCCAACGCTCCGGCATCCCCCATGACGCCGACCGTAGCCCGGCGCTGCGACGAAGGTCACGAGCGGGCCGGTTGAGCCCCGGGCCGGCCGTTCGTTACGGTGGGGCAGATCGGGGGCTCGCAGAACATGCGCGTCACGTTCCATGGGGTCAGGGGATCGACGCCAGTCCATGGCGATGACACGAGGCGCTACGGCGGCAACACGTCGTGCGTGAGCGTCGACGCGCCCGGCGAGCTGCCGCTCGTGTTCGACATGGGCACCGGGTTGCGCTACTTCGGTGAGCGCCAGCCCCACGACGGCACGTTCCGTGGCACATGCCTGCTCAGTCACCTCCACTGGGACCACACCCAGGGCCTGCCGTTCTTCGTGCCGACCCTGCGCGACGGCGCCCGGCTGGAGATCTACGCACCGATGCAGGAGGACGACTGCCCGGTGGCCGACGTCTTCGCCGCGATGATCCGCCCGCCGCAGTTCCCGATCGGGTTGACGCACCTGCCGGGCACGTTCCAGTTCAACGACGTCGCCGACGACGACTTCGACGTCGGCGGGTTCGCGGTGAAGAGCCGCTTCGTGCCCCACATCGGCAACACCGTCGGCTACCGCGTCACCTGGAAGGGCCGCACGCTCACGTACCTGAGCGACCACCAGATGCCCTACGACGGGTCGTTCCTGCTGGCCGACGGCGCCCGTGAGCTGTGCGAGGGGGCCGACCTCTTGATCCACGACGCGCAGTACACGGTCGAGGACTTCGCCGCGAAGAGCACCTGGGGCCACTGCACCGTCGACTACGCCGTCTGGGTGGCGATCGAGTGCGGCGTGAAGCGCCTCGCCCTCTTCCACCACGACCCGGTTCGCAGCGACGACCGCATCGACGAGCTGTTGGCCTGTGCCCGCACCTTCGGGCGCGCGAACGGCGTCGACGTGTTCGCCGCGTGTGAGGGGATGAACGTCGAGGTCTGACTCGATCCGGGTCGCAGACCCTAAGGTTGATTCCGTGCCCGACATCGACAGCGCGCAGTTCCGCCAGGTTCTCGGCCACTTCCCGACAGGGGTGACCGTGATCACCGGCCTCGACGCCGAAGGCAACCCTCGCGGCGTGACCATCGGCTCGTTCACCTCCGTGTCGCTCGACCCGCCACTCGTCGGCTTCCTCCCCGGCAAGTCGTCCACGAGCTGGCCCGCCATCGCCGAGACGGGCCGCTTCCTCGTGAACGTGCTCGGCTCCAACCAGGGCGAGCTCTGCTGGCGCTTCGCGAAGGATTCCGAGAGTCGCTGCGACGGCCTGGAATGGGTGCCGGCGCCGTCGGGGCTGCCGATCCTGCCCGGGGTGGTGGCCTGGATCGACTGTTCGATCGAGCACGTGTACGAGATGGGCGACCACTGGTTCGTGCTCGGGCGGGTGAACGAGCTCGCCCATTCGGCCGACATCAGCGACGCGATGGTCTTCTTCCGCGGCAAGGTCGCCGGCATTCACCTGCCTGCGGGCTGAGCGCGCCGCACGGATGGACGTCGTCGCGGTCGTCGCCGCCGTGCTCGTCGGGCTCGCCTTCTTGGTCGCGGGCGGCACGAAGATCGCCGCGGGGGAGACCTGGCTCGTGCAGGCCGCAGACCTCGGGGTGCCGCGCCCCGTCGCCGCCGTCGTGCCCTACTTCGAGATCGTGCTCGGCGCACTCGCCGTCGCCCAGGTGGCGCGTCCGGTCACCGCCGGCACCGCCGCGCTGGCCCTGATCGCGTTCACTCTGCTCATCGTCGTTCGGATCGGCCAGGGCAAGCGGCCGCCGTGCGCCTGCTTCGGCCGGTGGAGCGCCAGCCCGATCGGCGCCGGCCATGTCGCCCGCAACGCGGTGCTCATCGTGCTTGCCGGCGTCGCCGTGCTGTTCTGACCTAACGGGCGCCGACCTGCCCGTCGTGCGCCCCCCGTGAGGCGTCAGGGCCCGAGCACGGCGAGCAAGAACGCGCCGACGCGGGCCTCGTCGCGCCAGGTGTCGTAGCGCCCGCTCGGACCCCCGTGGCCGGCGCCCATCTCGCACTTGAACACGATCGGCGCGTCGCCGGTGCTGAGCGCGCGGAGCTTCGCCGTCCACTTGGCCGGTTCGTGGAAGCCCACCCGCGGGTCGTTCAACCCGGCGGTGATGTACATCGGGGGGTACACGGCGGACACGGTGTTGTCGTACGGGGAGTACGACTGCATGTATGAGGCGTACGGCTCCGAGCGTGGATCCCCCCACTCCTCCCACTCGGTGACGGTGAGCGGCAGCGACGGATCACTCATCGTCGAGACGATGTCGACGAAGGGCACCTCGGCCACCGCAGCCCCCCACAGCTCGGGTCGCATCGTGACGCACGCTCCGACGAGCAGGCCCCCGGCGCTGCCGCCCCTCACCGCGATGCGGGCGGGCGCTGACCAACCGGCGGCGACGAGGTGCTCGGCGCAGGCGATCGTGTCTTCGAACGTGTTGCGCTTGGCGAGCAGCTTGCCCTCGAGGTACCACCTGCGGCCGAGCTCACCCCCGCCGCGCGGGTGGGCGAGCGCCCACGTCCAACCCCGGTCGACGAGCGAGAGGCGCGCGACGCTGAACCAGGGAGCGAGCGAGTACTCGTAGCTGCCGTACGCGTACAGCAGGCAGGGTGCGCTGCCGTCGGCGACGGCACCGGCGAGGCGCATCACGTCGACGGGCACCGACGTGCCGTCAGGCGCGGTGGCCCACTCCCGCGTCGCCACGTAGCGAGAGAGATCGACGTTCGGCGTCGGGGTCTGCTTCAGCACCCGGTGCTCACCGGTGGCGAGGTCGCGCTCCACGACGCGCCGCGGCGTGGTCATGCTCTGGTAGGTGAACCGCAGGGTCTGCGCCGTCCACTCCGGGTTGGCGTCGAGCTCCACGTCGTGGGGCTCGGTGCCGAGATCGACGGTCGTCGAGGCGGCGTCCCTACCGACGATGCGCAGGCGGGGCTGGGCTTCGGACCACTCGTGCAGCACGAGGTGGGTGGAGAAGGCCTCGACGCGGGTGATCCGCCGGCCCGGCACGTGGGCGATCAGCTCGGTCCAGGCGCCAGGATCGCCGAGCGGGGCGGTCATCACCCGGAAGTCCTCGGCGGCCTCGTTGGTCAGCACCACGAAGCGGTCACCCCAGTGGTCGACCTGGTACTCGTGGTCGGCCTGCCTGGCGCGCACGATCCGGGGCGCGGCGAGCGGGTCGGCGGCGGGCACGAGGCGCACCTCGCTCGACAGCTTGGAGGCGGACTCGATCACGATCCACTCCCCGCTGCGCGTCAGCTCGACCGACACGTAGAACCGCTCGTCGGGGTCCTCGTACACGAGCGTGTCGTCGGCCTGGGCGGTGCCGAGCTCGTGGCGCCAGACCCGCCACGGGCGTTCCTGCTCGTCCGCGGTGACGTAGTAGAGGTGACTGCCGTCGAGCGACCACGCCGTGCCCCCGTACGTGGTGTCGTGGAGCTCGTCGGCGAGGTCGAGCCCCGTGGCGAGATCGCGCACGCGCAGCGTGAAGTGCTCGCCGCCGTCGCGGTCGGCCGACCAAGCGAGCAGCGAGTGGTCGTAGCTCACGTCGAACGCGCCGAGCGCGAAGTAGTCCTCGCCGTCGCCGTCGCCGTCGCCGTCGCCGTCGTCACGGCGGGCGGCGGCCTCGACGTTCTCGTCCAGCAGCACGTCGCGCCCCGCGGTGTCGGCGCTGTCGCCGCGGCAATGGATGGCGTAAGCGAGACCTTCGACAGTGCGGCTCACGTACCACCAATCGTCCTTGCGCACCGGCACGCTCTGGTCGGTCTCCTGGGTGCGTGAGCGGATCTCGCCGAACAGGTCCTCGACGAGGCGCTCGTGAGGCGCGAACCACGCCGCGGCGTATGCGTTCTCTGCTTCCAAGTAGGCGATGGTCGCGGGGTCGTCCCGATCGCGCAGCCAGGCCCACCGGTCTTCCACTGGCCCGGTCGGGCGGTCCCAGGTGTGGACGACCGTCTGCGCGGTCGGAGCAACGCCAGCGTTCACGGCAGGCGAGGCTAACTGCCCCCGCGTTCTCGGTCGGATCTGTGACGGCGAATTCAAGCGGTGGTCGCGACAAGCTCGGCGAATCGTTCGGCTGGAGTATCCCATGCGAGGGTCTTGCGGGGGCGTCCGTTGAGGAGCGCAGCGATGTGGTCGAGATCGTCTTGGGTGTGCACGGACAGGTCGGTGCTCTTCGGTAGGAATTGGCGCACGAGCCCGTTCCAGTTCTCATTGCTGCCACGTTGCCATGGCGAGTGCGGGTCGCAGAAGTACACGTCGACGCCGGTGGCGACACTGAATGCTTGGTGACTGGACATCTCGGTTCCTTGGTCCCAGGTCAGCGAGCGGACCAGCTGGGTTGGAAGGCGGGCGATGTTGGCTTCGATCCGCTCGTTGACATGGGCAGCGGTGCGAGCGTCGAGCTTGATCAGCATCCCCATCCGTGTGCTCCGCTCGACCAGAGTTGCCACGGCGCTGTTGCCGTTCTTGCCGATGACCAGATCGCCTTCCCAATGCCCGGGGATCGCCCGGTCCTCGATCTCGGCGGGCCGCTCAGAAATGTTGACCATGTTCGGGATCCGACCCCTGGTGTCCGGCGTGCGCAGTGCGGCCGGCGGGCCGCCCGCCCGGACCGCAAGCAGGCGGCGAGCTCTTTGCGCAGCTCGCCTTTGGCCTGGATGAACACCGCCTGATAGATCGACTCGTGCGACACCCACCACTGTGACTGATCAGGATGATCTCTGCGGAGACGTTCAGCGATCTGCTCGGGTGACCAGGTACGTTCACGAATCAAGGCCTGCACCTCGAGCCACAGCCACGGTCGTTGCTCGGTCCATGATGGCTTCGGACGTAATGCGGCCTGATCGGCATGCTCCTGGGCGACGAACGCCCGATAGTGATGGCGACCGCCACAACGAGCGATCTCCCGACCGATCGTTCCCCGATGACGACCCAACCGGATAGCGATCGCGCTGTTGGTCTCGTTGCGTTCGATCCCGACCCGGATCTCCTCACGTTCCTCCAACGTCAAGGCATCGTCGCGGAGCTTGCGATCACGTAACACCGTCACAGCTTCCTCGGCAGCGCGCAGCTCCAACGTGCTCTTGGCGACACCGGCGATCGCAGCAGCTTCAACCCAGGTCGCACCCCGAGCCAGAGCCCTCAACCCTGGGAACACCACCGACAACCGCAACCTCGGCCGGCCAATCTGAGCCATGCGACACCTCCTCAATCAGGAGCTGTCGCGCTCACCCCTTGAACTCGCCGACACATAGCGCGACGGATCCGACCGAGAACGCGGGTGTGGTGATCCTCTAGAGCGGGGGTGGGGGCGGGGGCTCGTCGACGATCGGGGGCGGGGGCGCGTGCTCGGCCGAAGCGGTGCCGACCGTGCCGGTGCGTCCGGCGCCCCACGCCACCAGCGCGGCGCCGCCGAGCATCCCGAGGATGGCGAGCAGGGTGACGGCGGGGCTGTTCAGCGAGATCACGCCGAGCAGCACGAGGTCGACGGCGACGAACAGGCCGAGCAAGAGGCCGAGGACCGCGGCGGCGACGGTGCGTCCGGTGGGCATCAGCGGACCCGCCCGAACGTCGGTGCCACCACCGCCGCCAAACCCGCGCCGGCGAGCGCGGTCAGGGCGAGGCTGGCGAGCGTCAGCGGGCTCTTGAACACGCTGCCCTCCACCTGCAGGTTCACGTGGCCGACGCAGCTGACCCCGGGCTCGGAGTGGCTGCCCTCCACCCTGAACACCACGCCGCGCGGCGTGACGGACGGCAGGTCGTACTCCTCGAGGCCTTCGTTGGCGACGGCGTCGCTCGACCCGCGCCACGAGTCGACGGTGTACGCGCCGAGCGGCCACGGCAGGTCGACCGCAACCTTGCCGGAGTACTCCCGCGGTGTCGCCGTCGGCGTCACCGTGCCGGTCCAGGCGACGGTGTCGGAGAGGGCGACGGTGACCACCTCTTCGCCGATCGTGGTGGCGTCGACAGTGATCGGTTCGTCGCCGACGCCGGTCTGGAACACCCCCGTCGCCGTGCAAGGCCCGGACAGCTCGGCCGAGGCCGCCCCCGCCGGGGCCAGGCACAGGGCCGCGCCGGCCGCGAGCACCACCCGAGTCCAGATGCGCATCGACACATCCACACCTCCGCTTCGCGCCGAACTCTAGCCAGGCGAGGCGATCGCGCGAGGGAGGACGAAGGGGGGTGCGCAACGCCGACCGAATTGTTACTATCTACGTAGTGCAAATCCCCCATCTGCGGAGCCGCTGACCGACGATGACCGCGTTCGACCTCGACCTCACCAAGTACTCGCTCGGCTGGAGCGACGACGTCGAGTACGCCTTCACCCCGCAAAAGGGCCTCAACGCGGGCGTCGTCGAGCAGATCTCGTGGTGGAAGGGCGAACCCGACTGGATGACCAAGTTCCGTCGGCGCTCCCTGTCGCTCTTCGAGCGCAAGCCGATGCTGGCCTGGTTCGCCGCGAACATGCCCGACATCGACTTCCAGGACATCTACTACTACCTGAAGCCGGCGACCGACCAGGTCGACGAGTGGGACGACCTGCCCGAGCAGATGAAGACGACTTACGAGCGCCTCGGCATTCCGGAGGCCGAGCGCCAGTACCTGGCCGGCGTCACGGCCCAGTACGAGTCCGAGGTCGTGTTCCACCGCAACCGCGAAGACCTGGCCAAGCAGGGGATCCTGTTCTGCGACATGGACACCGCCCTGCGCGAGTACCCCGACCTCGTGAAGCAGTACTTCGGCACGGTGATCCCCCCCGGCGACAACAAGTTCGCGGCGCTGAACTCCTCGGTGTGGTCCGGCGGCTCGTTCATCTACGTACCTCCCGGGGTCGAGTGCGAGATGCCGCTGCAGGCCTACTTCCGCATCAACGCCGAGAACGCCGGCCAGTTCGAGCGCACGCTGATCATCGCCGACGAGGGCGCGAAGGTGCACTACATCGAGGGCTGCTCGGCGCCGGTGTACACGAGCGACGCCCTGCACTCCGCGGTGGTCGAGATCATCGTCAAGCCCAGTGCGCGCGTCACCTACACGACCATCCAGAACTGGTCGCCGAACGTCTACAACCTGGTCACGAAGCGGGCGCGGGTAGAGGCCGAGGGACACATGGAGTGGATCGACGGCAACATCGGTTCCAAGTTGACGATGAAGTACCCGAGCGTCTACCTCGTCGGCCCGAAGGCCACCGGTGAGGTGTTGTCCGTCGCCTACGCGGGCGCCGGCCAGCACCAAGACGCCGGCGCCAAGATGATCCACGCCGCCTCGGAGACCACGTCGAAGATCGTCTCCAAGTCGATCTCCAAAGACGGCGGGATCACCACCTATCGCGGCCTGGTGCGCGTCGACGAGGGTGCCCACGGCTGCAAGAGCCATGTGCGCTGCGACGCGCTGATCCTGGACGACGGTTCGGAGAGCCGCACCCTGCCCTACATGGAGGTCGGTGAGCGCGACGCCGAGATCGGCCACGAGGCGACGGTCTCGAAGATCGCCGACGAGCAGCTCTTCTACCTGATGAGCCGCGGGCTGTCGCAGGAACAGGCGATGTCGATGGTCGTCAACGGGTTCATCGAACCGGTCACTCGCACGCTGCCGATGGAGTACGCGGTGGAGTGGAGCCGCCTGATCGAGTTGCAGATGGAAGGCAGCGTCGGCTGAGGGCCCCGCCCTACGATCCAGGAGGCCGGGGGTGCACGATGCCGATGCGTCAGGAATGCAGGAACTTCGAGAGCCGTACGTACGCCAACGGCGAAACGGTGCGCAAGTGCAACCTCGACCTCGCTCCCGATGCTCCCTGGCGCTGCCCGGCCGACTGCGCGGGCTACGAGCGGCGGATGGATGCCGGATGGACGTACGGCTCGCTCGTCTCGCCGTCTACGCCCGACGAGCCTCCCGGGCTGGACGACGGCAGCGCGGCGGCGATCCTCGACGAGGCGGAGGACTTCTTGAACTCGATCGGCGACGACGTGCTTGCGCAGGAGGGCGTCCGCCGCGAGCGCCAGGCTCGGCAGGGCTGGTGGCGGCGCACCTTCCGCCGCCGCACGTGAATTAGCACTATCGCCGTAGTACTATTTAACCCGTGCGTGCGCTAACCCCTCAAGCGGCGCGACAGCTCCCCGGGCCGTGGAGCGACCAGCGCGTCGCTGCCGCCGAGCGTGTCGCCGCCGCCGCGATGCCGTCGCCCGACGAAGAGATCTGGCGCTACAGCAGGATCGCCGAGCTCGACCTCGACCGCTTCGCCCCGGTCGCGCCGCACACCGTGGTGGTCGGCGGCGACCAGCTCGTCGCCGCGATCGACGAGGTCGACGTGGTCGGCGGGGAAGCGCCGGATCTGTTCGCCGAGCTGAACACCGCGTTCATGGCCCCGCTCGTCGTGCGGGTTCCGCCGGGCCAGGTGCTCGCCGAGCCGATCGTCGTCACCCACACCGTCGCCGGCGAGGGTACGGCCCACTTCCCGCGGCTCGTGATCGACGCCGGTGCCGACAGCGAGGTGACCGTCGTCGAGCGCTTCGTCTCCCCGAACGGCGACCGGGCGCTCGTCGTGCCGATGCTGCAGGTACGTGCCGCGCAAGCGGCCCGGGTGAGGTACCTCGCCGTCAACGAGCTGGGTCCCCGGGTGTGGCAGATCGGCCACCAGCGTTCCGTCGGCGAGCGTGACTCGACGACGCTGCTCGCCACGGTCGCGCTCGGCGGCGACTACGCGCGGGTGCGCACCGAGGCCACCCTCGTTGGCCAGGGAGCCAGCACCAAGCAGGTGGCGCTCTACTTCGCCGGGGGCACGCAGATGCACGACTTCCGCACCGTCCAGGACCACGCCGCGCCACGCACCTACAGCGACCTGCTGTTCAAGGGGGCGGTGCTGGACTCGGCGAAGAGCGTCTACACCGGTCTGATCAAGATCCGCAACGAGGCCAAGGGGTCGCAGGCGTTCCAGACCAACCGCAACCTGACCCTGTCCGAGGGGGCCTGGGCCGAGAGCGTGCCCAACCTGGAGATCGAGACGAACGACGTGAAGTGCAGCCACGCCTCGACGGTCGGCCCGATCGACGCCGAGCAGCGCTTCTACCTGGAGAGCCGCGGCGTGCCGCCGCAGGTGGCCGAGCGGCTGGTGGTGCTCGGGTTCTTCGACGAGGTGCTCGCGCAACTGCCCGCCGGCGACCTTGCCGGCGAGCTGCGCGCCAGGGTCGCGGCCAAGTTGCTCTCGCATCTGGACGACCTCGACGCGCAGGTGGTGGGTCGATGACCGCCGAACCGACGGTCGTCTGCGCGCTCGCCGATCTCGCGCCCGGCACGGCTCGGCGAGTGGAGGTCGACGGCGTCGCCGTCGCCGTCGTGCGCATCGGTGACGACGTGTACGCCATCGGTGACACCTGCAGCCACGGCAACGCCTCGCTGGCCGAGGGCGAGGTGTGGTGCGACGAGCGCGAGCTCGAGTGCCCCAAGCACGGCAGCATGTTCAGCCTCACCACAGGGGAGCCGGCCACGTTGCCGGCCACCCAGCCGGTGCCCGTGTTCGTGGCCGCCGTGGTCGGCAACGACGTCGTCGTGTCGTCGGTGGTCGTGTCGTCGGTGGTCGGGTCGTCGGGGGTCGGGTCGTCGGGGGTCGGGTCGTCGGGGGTCGAGGAGGCGCGATGAGCACGCTGGCGATCAGAGGGGTCGAGGCCGCCGTCGGTGACGTGCAGATCCTCCACGGCATCAACCTCACGGTGTCGTCCGGAGAGGTGCACGCCGTGATGGGGCCGAACGGCGCCGGCAAGACCACGCTGTCGTCGGTGGTGATGGGCCGCCCCGGCTACCAGGTGCTCGCCGGGTCGGTGGAGCTCGACGGGATCGATCTGCTCGCCCTGCCGGCCTGGCAGCGGGCGGTGGCCGGGCTCCACCTGGTGATGCAGTATCCGACAGAGGTGCCCGGGGTGAGCCTCGAAGAGGTGCTGTCCGAGGCCCTCGGTGCCCGCGGGCGAAGCATCGCGGGGCTCGAAGCGACGGTGAAGGCAGAGGCCGCACGCATCGGCTTCGACGACAGCCTGCTGCAGCGGTCCCTGAACGTCGACCTGTCCGGGGGAGAGAAGAAGCGCAGCGAGACCCTGCAGCTCACCTTGCTCGACCCGAAGATCGCCATCCTCGACGAGCTCGACTCCGGTCTCGACATCGACGCGCTGCGTGACTGCGCGCGGCGCATCCAGGAGATCACGACCGAGCGTGGCCTCGGCCTGCTCGTGATCACCCACTACAGCCGGCTGCTCACCGAACTGCACCCTCACTTCGTGCACATCATGGTGAAGGGCCGGATCGTCGCGAGCGGCGGGCCCGAGCTCGCCGACGCGCTGGAGCGTGACGGCTACGGTGCCTTCGTGCCCGACGGCGAGATCACTTCCTGAGCTCCGCGTAGCCCGCCCGCGCGATGCCGAGAGGTGACGATCGCTTTCCGGGGTGGCGTGTCGTCGCCGCGTGCTTCGTGGTGCTGTCGACAACGGCCGGGCTCGGCTTCTACGGCCTCGCCGTGTACCTCAACGCGTTCAGCAAGGAGCACGGCTGGGAGGTCGCCTCGATATCGCTCGCGACGACGCTGTTCTTCTGCGTCGCCGGTGTATCCGGCCTGGTCGTCGCGAGGTTGATCGCCCGCCACGACGCGCGCATCGTGGTGGTCGGCGGAGGTGTCGTCGGCGCTCTGGCGCTGGCCTTGCTCGGCCAGGTGGGCGAGCAGTGGCAGCTGTTCGTCGTGTACGCCGTGTTCGCGATGGGGTTCAGCGCCGCCGGCTTGGTGCCCGCTTCGACGGTCGTCACGCGCTGGTTCCACGTGCGGCGCTCGGTGGCGCTGTCGGTCGCCTCGACGGGCCTGTCGGTGGGCGGCATCCTGTTCACCCCGTTCGCCAAGTGGCTCCTCGACGAGCGCGGCCTCGCGAGCGGCACCGTATGGCTCGGGGTCATCTGGTTCCTCGGCACCGTGCCGATCACCGTCGCGCTGTTGCGGCCCGATCCCGCGGCTCTCGGGTGGCTCCCCGACGGCGTGCGAGCCGTCGACGGTGAGCCCGCGCTCGCCGTCCACGGCACGCCGTTCGACCAGGCGGTGCGAACGCGGTTCTTCTACGCCGTGACGTTCGGCTACGTGCTGGTGCTCGGCTCGCAGGTGGGCGCCATCCAGCAGCTCGTCAAGCTGATGGAGGAGCGCACCGGCCCCGGTGCGGCAACGCTCGCGACGACGTTCCTCGCCGGCACGTCCGTCGTCGCGCGGCTCGTCGGTGGTCGGGTGGCGATGCGTGTCGAGCTGATGCGGATCGCGGTGGTGCTTTCGGTGGTCCAGGCGATGGCGCTGGCGTCGATCGCGGTGCTCGAGGTGAAGGTCGGGCTGCTCGCCGCGATCGTGCTGTTCGGGGCGACGATCGGCAACATCTTGATGCTCCAGCCGCTGCTCGTGGCCGAACGCTTCGGCGTCCGTGACTATCCGAGGATCTTCAGCCGCTCCCAGTTCGTCACGATGCTCGGCACCGCGTCCGGCCCGTTGCTGCTCGGTTGGCTCCACGACGTCGCCGGCGGCTACCGCACTTCCTACCTCGTGGCTGCGGGCTGCTCGGTCACGGGCGCCGCGGTCCTCACGACGGGTGGCCCGGCCCGGGTGCCCGGGCGAGAGACCGATACTGTGGCGGCCCAGTGAGCGCCCCCCACCCGAACGTCGAGCGAGTCGTCCAGGCGGCACGAGAACGCGGCCTCGACATCGCGCCGAGGACGTTTCCCGACGGCACGAAGACGGCGGCCGACGCCGCGGCGGCGATCGGCGTAGAGGTCGGCCAGATCGTGAAGAGCCTGATCTTCGCCGTCGACGGTGAGGTCGTCCTCGCCTATGTCAGCGGGGCGAACCAGCTCGACGAGGCCAAGCTCGCGGCCGCCGCGGGCGGCACCACGTGCAGCCGCGTCGACGCCGACACCGTGCGGGCGGCGACGGGGTTCCCGATCGGCGGTGTGCCGCCCTTTGGCCTGGCCACCGAGCTGCGGGTGTTCGTCGACCCCGACCTGTTGCAGTGGCCCGAGGTGTGGGCCGCGGCGGGCACGTGGCACGACGTCTTCGGCATCGACCCCGGCGACCTGGTGCGGGTCAGTGCCGGCACGGTCGTCGACCTGCGCCGCTGACCAGAGCGCCCGTTCAGGAGTTGGTGTCGGCCTCGTTCAGCGCTTGGCGCAGCGTGTGCCAGGCGAGGGTGGCGCACTTGATGCGCACCGGGAACTTGACCACGCCCTGGAGCGCCTCGAGGTCGCCGAGCCCGACCGCGGCGCCGATCGTGTCGTTCGTCCTGTCGATCGTCGTGTCGTCGGTCGTGTCGTCGGTCGTGTCGTCGGTCGTGTCGTCGGTCGACATCATCGACAAGAACCGCCGAATGAGAGCACGCACCTGGCCGATCGGCTTGCCCTTCACCGCCTGGCTCATCATCGACGCCGAGCTCTGCGAGATGCTGCAGCCCTGACCGCTCACCTTCACGTCGTCGACCGTCTCGCCGTCGACCAGCAGGTAGATGGTGATCTCGTCGCCGCACAGCGGGTTGTGACCTTCGGCCATGACGGCCGGGGGCGTGGGCAGCTCACCGCGGTTGCGGGGTGTGCGGTAGTGGTCGAGGATGATCTCGCGGTACAGGTCTTCGAGGCCCGGCATGTGAGGTGGTGTCGCTCTCTAGAGGCCGAAGATGTCGCTTGCCCCGTCGAGGGCGTCGGCGAGGGCGTCGGCGTCGGCCTCGTCATTGTAGAGATAGAAGCTCGCGCGAGCGGTGGCCGCCGCGCCGAGGATGCGCATCAGCGGCTTCGCGCAGTGGTGCCCGGCGCGGACGTAGATGTTGGACTGGTCGAGCACCTGGCTCACGTCGTGAGGGTGGATGCCGCGAAACGCGAAGCTGAGCACCCCGCCGCGCACGTTCACGTCTCGCGGCCCGTGGATGGTGATGTCGTCGCCGTAGCGCGCGGTGAGCGTCTTCAGCGCGTATTCGGTGACCGTCATCTCGTGGCAGCGCAGCGCCGCCATGCCGATCGAGCCCAAGTAGTCGATCGCCGCTCCGAGGCCGATCGCCTCGGTGATCGGCGGGGTGCCCGCCTCGAACTTGGCCGGCAGCTCGGCACACGTGAACCCGTCCAGGCGGACGTCGGAGATCATGTTGCCGCCGCCGATGAAGGGTGGCATCGCGTCGAGCAACTCCTCACGGCCCCACAGCACGCCGATCCCCGACGGGCCGCAGAGCTTGTGGCTGCTGAACGCGACGAAGTCGGCGTCCCAGTCCCTCACGTCGGTGGCGTGGTGCGGCACGTACTGGCACGCGTCGACGACGGCGATGGCTCCGGCGTCGTGGGCGGCCCGCACGAGTTGGCGAACCGGGGTGATCGTGCCGAGCACGTTGCTCATCGCCGTGAACGACAGTACGGCCGCGCCGTCGAGCAGCCGATCGAGGTCGGAGAGGTCGAGTTGGCCGTCGTCGGTGAGCGGGATCCAGCGCAGCTCGAGGCCGCGCTCGGCCGCCAGCATGTGCCAGGGGACGATGTTCGCGTGGTGCTCCATGTGGGTCAGCACCACGGCGTCGCCAACACGCAGGTTCGCCCGCCCCCACGCCTGGACGACCAGGTTCAGCGACTCGGTGGCGTTCTTCGTGAACACGACCTCGTCCGCACGAGGCGCGTTGACGAAGCGCTGCACCTTGCGTCGGGCGCCTTCGTAGGCGTCGGTGGCCTCCGCCGCCAGCCGGTAAGCGCTGCGGTTGATCGGCGCGTACGAGTTCTCCATGAACCGGGTCATCGCGTCGATCACCTGGCGTGGCTTCTGCGCGGTGTTCGCCGAATCGAGGTAGACGATCCGCTTCCCGTCGATCTGGCGCGCCAGGATGGGGAAGTCGCGCTTCACGGCGGCGACGTCGATGGCCATCGCGATCAGCCCCGGAACGCCTCGTAGCCGCCGCGCTCAAGCTCCTCGGCAAGCTCCATCCCGCCGCTCGCGACGATGCGCCCGTCGATCATGACGTGCACCTTGTCGGGAGCCAGCTCGTCGAGCAAGCGCTGATAGTGGGTGATCAGCACCACGCCCATCTCCGGGCGGTCGACGCGCACCTCGCGGATGCCCTTCGCGACGATGCGCAGCGCGTCGATGTCGAGCCCGGAGTCGGTCTCGTCGAGCACGGCGAGGTCGGGTTCGAGGATCGCCATCTGCATCACCTCGTTGCGCTTCTTCTCACCGCCGGAGAAGCCCTCGTTCAGGTAGCGGTCGACGAAGGAGGAGTCCATGCCGAGGCGCGTCATCCACTCCATCGTCGCGAGGCGCAGCTCGAGCACGGAGAGGTCGATGCCCTTGCGCGCCGACTGGGCCTGACGCAGGAACTGGATCACCGATACGCCGGCGATCTCCTGGGGGTACTGGAACGCGAGGAACATGCCCGCCTTGGCCCGTACGTCGGTCGGCCAGTCGGTGATGTCGTCGCCCTTGAACCAGATTCGCCCGGCGGTCACCTCGTACTCGGGGGAGGCGACCAAGGTGCTGGCGAGCGTGCTCTTGCCCGAGCCGTTCGGGCCCATGATCGCGTGCACTTCCCCTGCTTGGACGGTGAGGTCGACGCCGCGCAGGATCTCGACCACCCCGGCGTTCGGGTCGGCCGGACGGGCGCGGAGACCCTCGACGCGAAACAGCTCGCTCACGGACGCGATCCTACGCGAACGGCTGGTCGATTAGCACTACGCGCATAGGAGAAATCGAGGTGCCGGTCCTGCCGCTGCCGGTGTCGGTACGGTCAACGACCGATGCTCCGCCGGGTGCGCCCCGTTCTCGCTGCCTTGCTGCTCGTGGCGTGCACGTGGGCGCTCGTCGCCCAGTGGAACGACGTGCGCCCCTACCTGGCGAGCATCGGCCCTGGCGCCTTCGCCGGTTCCCTCGCCGTCTCGATGGTCGGCGCGTGGTTCGGCTTCGCCGGCTGGCGCGTGCTGTTGAACGACGTCGGCGGCCAGCTCGGGGTGCGCGACGGGGTCGCCGTCCACTTCGCCGGCCAGCTCGGCAAGTACGTGCCAGGTGCCGTCTGGCCGGTGGTGACCCAGGCGACGCTCGGCCGTGACCGCGGCGTGCCGCGCTCGGTCACCGTTGCCGCATTCGTGCTGCAGATGCTCGTGACGCTCGCCGCGGGGATCGCGGTGGCTGCCGTGCTGTTGCCCTTCGGCGACGCAACGGCCCTCGCCGACAGGTGGTGGCTGCTCGCGCTCTTGCCCGTGGTCGTGGCCTCGTTGCATCCGGCGGTGCTCGGCAGGCTCGCCCGCCTGGCTGCGCGGGTGTTGCGCCGCCCCGAGGCGCCGCCGACGCCGAGTGCAGGCGCGATCGCCTGGGCAGGTGTGCTGACCGTGATCAGCTTCGCGTTGTTCGGCGTCCATCTGCTGCTGCTGGTGCAACCGATGCATCCCGACGGCGACCGCGTGCTGGTGCAGGTGACCGGCGCGTTCGCCCTGGCCTGGGCGGTCGGCTTCGTGGTGATCATCACCCCGGCCGGGCTCGGGGTGAGGGAGGTGGCGATGACCGTCGCGCTCTCGGCGGTGCTGCCGAGCGGCGCCGCGACGGCCGTGGCGCTGTCGTCACGCCTCGTCCTGACGGCCACCGACCTGGTGTGGGGTGCGGTCAGCATGGCCCTCCTCGCGAACGACCGACGTCGCCGGGCGCAACCCAGCGTTCTCGGTCGGATCCGTGACACATAGCGCGACTCATCCGACCGAGAACTTCCTAGGATCGACGGGCATGGGGGATGCAGTGCGCGAAGAGACGCATGGGCGGGTGCGGCGGCTGACCCTTTGCCGCCCGGAGGCGTACAACACCATCACCCCGGCGTTGCGCGACGAGCTCGCCGCCGCGCTCGACACCGCCCAGCGAGACGGCGACGTGTCGGTGATCCTGCTCGACGCCGAGGGCCCGGCGTTCTGCGCCGGCTACGGCCTCGACTGGTCGACGAGCGCGCAGGCCACGGAGGACAGCCGCGATGACCGGGTGTGGGACTCGGTGCGCGACCAGCACATGATCGGCCAGTTCGCCGACACCTGGGCCAAGCTCCACACCAGCTCCAAGCCGACCGTTGCCGCAGTCCAGGGCTGGTGCATCGCCGGCGGGACGAACATCGTGTTCAACGCCCACATGATCGTGGCCGCGGAGTCCGCCCGCTTCGGGTACCCGCCGGCGCGGGTCTGGGGCATCCCCGAAGCGCCGTGGACCTGGGTCGCTAAGCTCGGGCTGCAGAACGCCCGGCGCTACATGCTCACCGGCGACGAGTTCACCGCGGCCGAGGCAGAAGCGATGGGCGCGGTGCTCGAGGTCGTGCCCGACGACGAGCTGGCCGAGCGGGCGATGGCGCTCGCCCAGCGCATCGCCCTCGTCCCTCTCGACCAGCTCGAGATGGTGACGTGGGCGCTGAACGCCGTCGCCGACGAGCAGTTCGATCCGCCGTCGTCACGCCGGCTCGGCACCTTCTTCGACGGCGTCGCCCGCCACACCCAAGTTGGCCTCGACTTCGTGAAGCGCAGCAACGAGGTCGGCTTCCGGGAGGCCGTGCGCGAACGGGACCGGCCCTTCGGCGACTACGGCGAGCGCCGGCGCACCGACTGATCGGCACTCGGTCCGGGGTCGCCGCGACCGCCGCGACCGCCGCGACCGCCGCCTTGCTCAGCCGGCGCGCAACGCCCGCCAGATGGCCGGGTAGCTCGCGTACTCCAGCCCGGGGGTGACGTAGCCGGATTCGACCATCGCCCGGTGGTAGCGGGGCAGGTTGCGGAACGGCACGCCGGCGTCGACGTGGTGCGCCAGGTGCCAGCCGATGTGGTACGGCACGAGCCAGAAGCGAGCCGCCCAGTGCTGGCGCACCGAGTGTGTGGTCTCCCGGCGCTCCTTCGACGCGTGCAGCCCGCCGTGCTCGGCGATCGAGCGCAGCCGGTTGATCACCCGCCACACCGTCAGGTACGGCAGCAGCCAGAGCAGCGGGTACACCAAGGGGTAGCCGGCCAGGATCGACGCCGCGAGGAGCACCGCCTGCACGCCGAGGATCTTCCACTGGGTGTGGCGGATCTTCGCGCTGGTCGAGCGCAGCCCCCGCAGCTGCTCGCGCATCAGCTTCAGCCCGGTCCGGCCGGTGGCGTCGCGCCACAGCTTGCGCCTCATGCTGGCGCGGCTGATCGGGTAGCCGATGTACAGCGGGATGTCGGGCTCGTCGGGGCCGAACTCCTCGCGGTGGTGGGCCATGTGGACCCGCCTGTACCCGTCGGTGTTCGTGAACGCGGGGTAGCCGAGCAGCCACCGGCCGACGAAGTCGTTGGCGCCGCGGTGGGCGAACAGCAGGCGGTGGGCGGCCTCGTGCATCAGCGACGCGAACTGGGCGTGGGTTCGGCCCATCAACAAGAACGCGAACGGCCAGCTCCACGGGCCGAACCGCACCGCGAACCAGATCACGAGGCCGGTCTGCGCGTACAGCAGCACCACCGACGCCGCGTTGGGCAGTGTCGGGATGCGGCGCAACTCGTCGCGGAACTCGCTCTGGGGCCGCCCGTCGGGGCGGACGAGGGCTGTCGCGCGCCCGGGCACCAGCAGCTCCGGGGGCGGCACCATCGCGCCGAGGCCGGCAACGGGGGCGGTCGACGGCTCAGCCACGGTTCACCAGCCTCGGTCCACCCACTCCTGCAGATGCGGACGCTCCTGGCCGATCGTGGTGTCCACGCCATGGCCGGGCATGACGATCGTGTCGGCGGGAAGCGTGAACAGACGCTGGTCGAGGGAGGCGATGATGGTCGCGAAGTCGCCGCCCTCGAAACCGGTGGCACCCGGGCCGCCCGGGAACAGCGTGTCGCCGGAGAACAGCAGCGGGCGGCCCTCCACCTTGAACGAGATCGAACCCGGGGTGTGGCCCGGGTTGTGGATCGCGTGCAGCCGCAGCCGCCCGACCTCGATCACCTCGGCGTCGTCGATCAGCACGTCGTAGCCCTGGGCGGCCAGCATCGGGGCGTCGGCCGCCGTGACGGCCACTTCGTACCCCGCCTCGCGCATCGCCGGCACGGCCTGGATGTGATCCCAGTGACCGTGGGTCTCGAGCACGCGGCGCACGCCGAGGCGCTGGCAGAGGGCGAGCAGCTTCTCGTGCTCGTTGGCGGCGTCGATGAGTACCGCCTCGCCGGTGTCACGGCAGCGGACGACGAAGACGTTGTTGTCGAGCGACCCGACCACCAGACGGTGCACCTCGAGCGCGGAGTCGGCGTAGTGCAGCGTCGTCATGTCTGCCATTCTCGCACCGCCGGGCGCCGGATCGTCACGCCGAGACGACGTCGAAGCCGAGCGCCAGGGCAACCGGGATCTGTGCCGGGTCGAACGTGGCGAAGCGCACCGGCCGCGGCAATCGATCGGCGGCGGCGAGATGGAGCGCGTCGGCGAGGCGCACCGGCTGGGCTCTCGCGAGCGACGCCGCGCGGTCGAGGCACGTCTGGTCGAGAGGCACCACCGCCACCCGGTCCCAGAGCAGGCGCAGTTCGTCCTCGATGTCATCGCGCAGGACGGGCTCGTCGGTCAGGCGGTCGACCAGCACCAGCGCCTCGGTCAGCGCCAGCGCGCACGCGCACCAGTGCGGCTCCGCGGCCAGCGCGTCGAGCACGATCCGGCGGTTGGCGCCCTCCACGACTGCAGCCACGAGCGCGCTCGTGTCGAGGGCGAGCGTCATCAGCGGAGCTCCGCCAGCAGCCGGTCGACACGTGCCCCGGCCCAGATCGGCACGGCAGGCGACGGTCGGTAGCCGCCGGTGCGGCGCGGGGCGACGACGAGGCCGCCGGCGACGAGGTCGGCCAGGCGCTGCTGGCCGGCGACACCGGCGAGCGGCCCGAGCTGGGCGGCTGGTCGTCCGTCGACGGTGATCACCACGTGGGCGCCCGCGCCGGCGCGGCGCACGGCCGCGGCGAGCTCTTGGCGGAGCTGGCGCACGCCGATCGTCGCCATGTCGCCGGTTTCGTCGATCGACCCCATCGAACGTCATCATAAGCCACGGGTACACCGGTGTACACAGACTCGTTTGCGAGCGATCCGGGCGCTCGGGCACCATGGATCCCATGAACTTTGCCTTCAGCGAGGAACAAGAAGAGCTCCGCAAGACCGTCCGTGCGTTCCTCGAGGCGAAGAGCCCCGAGACCGCGGTTCGTGAGCAGATGGACACCGAGGCCGGTTTCGACTCCGCGGTGTGGTCCCAGATGGGCGAGCAGATGGGCCTGCAGGGCCTGCACATCCCCGAGGAGTTCGGCGGCTCGGGCTACAGCTACGTCGAGCTCGGCGTCGTGCTCGAGGAGATGGGTCGGGCGCTGCTGTGCGCTCCCTACTTCTCCACGGTGGTGCTCGCCGCCAACACGCTGATCCACTCCGGCGACGACGCGGCCAAGGCGAAGTACCTGCCCGGCATCGCCTCCGGCGAGACGGTCGCCACCCTCGCGTTCACCGAGCCCTCCGGCAAGTGGGACGAGAGCGGGATCACGATGGAGGCGAAGTCGTCCGGCGACGGCTGGACGCTCTCGGGCACGAAGATGTTCGTGCTCGACGGGCACACCGCGAACCTGATCCTCGTCGCGGCGAAGACCGGCAAGGGGACGAGCCTATTCGCGGTGTCGAGCGACGCCGCCGGCCTCACCCGCACCCCGCTCTCGACGATGGACCAGACGCGCAAGCAGGCCAAGCTCGAGTTCGCGAACACCCCGGCCGAGTTGATCGGCACCGAGGGTGAGGGCTGGAACGTGCTCTCGACGGTGCTCGACCTCGCCGCCGTCGGCCTTGCCGCCGAGCAGGTCGGCGGGGCGCAGAAGGTGCTCGAGATGGCGGTCGAGTACGCGAAGGTGCGCGTGCAGTTCGGCCGCCCGATCGGATCGTTCCAGGCGATCAAGCACAAGTGCGCCGACATGTTGCTCGAGGTGGAGTCCGCGAAGTCGGCGGCCTACTACGGCATGTGGTGTGCGAGCGAGATGAACGACGAGCTCGCCTCGGTGGCCTCGCTCGCGAAGGCGTACTGCTCAGAGGCCTACTTCCACGCCACGGCGGAGAACATCCAGATCCACGGTGGCATCGGCTTCACCTGGGAGCACCCCGCCCACCTGTACTTCAAGCGGGCGAAGTCGTCTGAGCTGCTGTTCGGCGACCCCACCTACCACCGCGAGCTGCTCGCGCAGCGCATCGGCATCTGACCAAGCGTCCGCGGCGGCGATCGCCGCGCATTATCGACGACGTTCGAGTCAGACAGAACAGCGGAAGACCGCGCGGCCGCTGCGTGGCGGGCCTTCCGGCGTCGGACGCCCGGTGAGGTGCTCCACCAGGTCCGGGCTCCACGTCGCGAGGTGCTCGACGCGACTGAAGCCGGCGTCGATGGCGAGGCCCTCGACCGCGGCGAGGTTGGGTCCGAAGTGGTTCGTCGGATCGCCGTTCAGATAGGCGCCGGGGTAGTAGGCGAGCGCGGGGCGGTCGATGTCGAGCAGGTCGACGACCGTCTCGACGAGCGCGTGGCCCTTCGTCACCGAACGCACCCGGCGCATGTACCCGAGCGGGTCGGGGGCGTGGTAGAGCACCCCGAAGAACAGCACCACGTCGAAAGGACCTCCGGTCGCCTCCGGCGACAGGTCCTCCACGGCGATCGTCTGCTCGCGCACGGCGAGCCCGGTGGCTTCGAGAACGATGTGGAAGTTGCCGTACGCGTCCTCGCCGGGGAACAGCCACGAGAACGAGTCGGTGGCGAGCACGTCGCCGCCACGCCGGGCCGACTCCAGGGCGAAGAAGCCGTCGTAGGTGCCGATGTCGAGCACGCTCATCCCGTCGAGGCGTTCGGGGAGGCCGATGATCTTGAGCTTCTCCAGAGTCGGGTCGTAGCCCTCGAGGCGCCACTGCTCACCGGTGGCCGGGTCCGCGAACTCGAACGTGTGGAACCACCGCCGCCCCTGGGCCCGCCTGCGCACCTCGTCGATGCTCTGACCAGGCGCGAGGGGGAACGGTACGAACGGAGCAGGCGGGTGGCCGCCGGCCGGCTCGTCGGCCGCGTCGCGCCCGGCGGGGGAGCGGGGGGCGAGCCGGTGCTCGACGCGCTCCGCGCCCACCCGCGTCGCGCGCACCGCCTTGTAAGCCCACTGCTGCATCTCCTCGCGCACGGGGCGACGCTACCCGCGAGGGCCCGGCGGCTACGCAAGGGCGCGCGGCTAGCGTCATCTCCCGTGGAGGCGGTGACGTGGGTCTTCGTGGTGCTCGCCGGGATCGCCGTGGTGTCGATCGCGGCCGTCACCATCGGGCGCGAAGCACGCCGGCTCGACGCCGTCGCCCCCCGCGCCGTCTACCAGCCGGACCAGGCGATCGCGTTCGTCGTCGAGCGGCTGCCCGCGGCGACGCAGGCGAGGCTGACCCCCGGCGAGCTGGAAGAGCTCTTGTTGTTGCACCTGCGCTGGCTCCACGAGCGGGGCCTGCAGCCCGACGACGTGATCGATCGGCCCCAGGACATCGACGTGCCTGTCGTCGTCGCCGAGGACGCCCTCGTCGGCTACCTGCTCGGCGAGGCCGAGCGCCACGGGGTGGAGCTGCTCGACGACGTCGACGTGGTGAACGTCGTCGACGCGCACCTCGCCTACTTCGACGCGATCGGCGCCGTCGGTCCGGCCGCCGACGACCCCGACGCCACGCTCCCCGACGCCGCGCTCTAGGAGCCCGAGCCCTCGTACCCGCGAGGGTGCGACGAGTGCCATGCCCAGGCCGTGGCGAGGATCTCGTCCAGGCCACGGCTGGCCTTCCACCCGAGCACTTCGTGCACGCGGCCCGGGTCCGCGTAGACCGCCACGGGGTCTCCCGCGCGGCGCCCGACGATCTCGTGGGGGACCGACCTCGCGCTCAGGCGCTCGGTCTCGTTGATCACGTCGAGCACGGAGCTGCCGACGCCGGTGCCGACGTTGAGGGCTTCGCTGGCCCCACCGCGCTCGAGGTGATCGAGGGCCCGGACATGAGCGTCTGCCAGGTCGTCGACGTGGATGTAGTCGCGGATGCAGGTGCCGTCGGGGGTCGGGTAGTCGTCGCCGAACACCTGCACCGGGTCGCGCTGGCCGAGCGCGGCCTTCATCACCACCGGCACCAGGTTCAGCGAGTGCGTCCAGTCTTCCCCGATCAGCGCGTCGGAGCTGGCCCCAGCGGCGTTGAAGTAGCGCAGGCTCACCGAGCGCAGCGCAGACGTCGCGTCGTACCAGCGCAGCACGCGCTCCATGGAGGCCTTCGACTCGGCGTAGACGCTCTCGGGCCGCACGGGCGCGTCTTCGGTGACCGGCACCTGCGCGGGGGTGCCGTAGACCGAGCACGACGAGGAGAACACCAGGCGGTCGACCCCTGCGCGCAGCAGCGCCTCTACCAGGTGCACGGTGCCGGCGACGTTGTTCAGCCAGTACTTGCCGGGCGACTGCATGGATTCGCCGACGTTCTTGTAGGCGGCGAAGTGGATGCACGAGTCGACCCCGTGGTCCGCGCAGAGCCGCGCGACGAGTGGCTCGTCGGCCACGTCACCGACGACGAGCGGGGTGTCGAGCACCGCTGCCCGGTGACCCAGCTCGAGTGTGTCGAGCACGACCACGTCGCGTCCTTGCTCGCGCATGGCCCGCACCGTGTGCGAGCCGATGTACCCCGCGCCGCCGGTCACCAGCGTGGTCACGGTCGTCCTCCTTCACCCGAGAGCGGCGTTGCCGGCCTGGCGGACGCCCGGCGTCCTAGCCTACGCGGGCACTCCGTGCGCATTGCCGAAGGCCTATGGATCACGTCGTCGCCGACACACCCGCCGCGTTCCGCGAGGACGACGAGCTCGCCGACCGCCACCCGGCGGCAGCGCCTCCACCGCGCCCGCACCGCGCCGACATCGACGGGCTGCGCGCGGTGTCGATCCTGCTCGTCGTCGGGTACCACGCCGGGCTCAGCTGGCTGCCGGGAGGTTTCGTCGGCGTCGACGTCTTCTTCGTGCTCTCCGGCTTCTTGATCACCGGGTTGTTGCTGGCCGAGCTGGCGGCGACGGATCGGATCGCACTCGGGCAGTTCTTCGCCCGGCGGGCGCGCCGGCTGCTGCCGCTCTCGACCCTGGTGCTCGTGGCGACGCTGCTCGCCGGGATGGTGCTGCTGCCGCCGCTCGCCCGGGCAGGCCTGGTACGCGACGCAAGGGCCGCGGCGCTCTACGTGGCGAACTGGCGCTTCGCCGGCCAGGCGACGGCGTACTCCGACGCCGAGGTCACCGACAGCCTGCTCGTGCACTACTGGTCGCTCTCGATCGAGGAGCAGTTCTACGCGCTCTGGCCGGCCCTGATCATCGCCGTGGCCTGGTTCGCCGGCCGCCGTGCACCTCGGCGCCGGCAGCTGCACGCACTGTTGGCGTTTGCGATCGGAGTCGTCGTCGTGGTCTCGCTTGCCGCGTCGTGGAGCTCGACCTCTCGTCTCGGCCCCGAGGCCTACTTCGTGACCCACACCCGGCTGTGGGAGCTCGGCGTCGGAGCGGGCCTCGCGCTCGCCGTACCTCTTGCCCGCCGGCTGCCGCGGCTGGCCGCCGACGTGCTGGCCGGTGCGGGCCTCGCCGCCGTCGTGTACGCCGCCACCAGGTTCGGCGCCGGCACCGCCTTCCCCGGTCGCGCCGCGCTGGTGCCCGTGCTCGGCTGCGCGGCCGTGGTCATCGCCGCCGCCCACCGCCAGACGGTGGTCTCGCGGGTGCTCGGCTCGAGACCGCTGCCGCTGCTCGGCCGGCTCTCGTATGCCTGGTACCTGTGGCATTGGCCGGCGATCGGCATCGCTTTGCTGTGGAACGACCGCCACGGCGCGCCGTTCAGCGCCGGGGTGGTGACCGCCGTCGCTGTCGTCGCTTCGCTCGGGCTCGCCGCGGCCTCTCACGTCGTCGTCGAACAACCGTTGCGCTACGCGGCCTTGCTCCGCGATGCCCCGTGGCGCAGCCTGGTGCTCGGCCTCGCCCTCTCGTCGCTGCCGATCCTGCTCGGAATCGGCGCCCTGCGCGTCGTCGACGGCGGCGACATCGCCGTCGCCACCCCTGTCGTGGCCGAGGGAGTCGTGGCCGAGGGAGTCGTGGCCGAGCAAGCCGTCGCGCCGATGACGCCCGCGCAGGCGAGGGACGACATCGTCACCGTCGGGCCGGTCGAGCGGTGCAGCGCGCAGCTCGCCGACGTCGCGGTCCCGCCCGATTGCGTATACGGCGATCCGGCAGGATCCGTGACCGTGGCCGTCGTCGGCGACAGCCATGCGCAGCAGTGGCTGCCGGCGCTGGACGCGGCCGGGACGGAGAACGGCTGGCGCGTGCTCGGCTGGACGAAGAGCGCGTGCACGATGTTCGACGTCACCCTCTGGAGCAAGCGCCTGGAGCGCCGCTACGACGAGTGCGGCACCTGGCGGGCGAGCGTCTTGGACCAGCTCCGCCGCGCCGCGCCGATCGATCTCCTGGTGATGACGAACACCTACTCGTACCGCGATGTGCTCGACGACGGGAACGGCCACCGGTTGGAAGACCCGGCCCGGGCAGACGTGCTGTGGCAGCAGGCCGCGCAGCGGTCGTTCGCCGAGCTCCTCGGCGTGGCCCGCAAGGTGGTGCGCCTGGAGGACACCCCGTGGCCGACCGACGACGTGCCGACATGCCTCTCCGCGCAGCCGGGCTCGCCGAGCGCCTGCGGGTTCGACACCGCAGCACGCAGCAACCTCGACCGCGAGCTGATCGCTCTCGAGGCGGCAGTCGCGCCCGACGGGGTGCGCTTCCTCGACCTCGGTGCCGATGTCTGCCCCGCGCAGTGGTGTGAGGTGGTCGACGAGCGCGGCGTGGTCGTGTTTCGCGACCAGCATCACCTCACGCAGACGTTCTCCCGGTCGCTGGCAGGGGTGGTCGGCGGGGAGCTCGCCAGCCTGCTGCCCGACGGGTGAAGCTCTACGCTCGCCGCGTGCTCCGCAGCCGACCACGCCGGACAGCCCCTGCCCCGGGGCTCGTCGACGTCGACCTGCTCTACGTGTCCGACCTGCGGTTCCCCGGGGGCACCTCGACGAGCCTCGTCGAAGAGCTCGACGCTTCGCTCGCGGCGGGCTACAGCGTGGCGCTGCTCCACCTGCAGTCGACGAGCCTGTCCGCTGAGCGGCCCTTCCATCCCGCGCTGCAGGGGCTGGTCGACGACGGCCGGGTCGCGCTGCTGGTACCGGGCCGCGGCACCCGGGCACGGCTCGTGGTGGTCAAGCACCCGACGGTGATGGCGCGCTCTCTCGGCGGGCGCCTGCCGGTCGACGCGGAGAGGGTGGTCGTGGCCGCCGGGCAGGTGCCCGTGGACCCGGACGGCACCGTGCACTACCACCCGGCGACGGTCGACGCGAACGTCGTCGAGGCGCTCGGGCATCGGCCGACGTGGGCCCCGGTCGGCCCCGAGGTGCGGGCCCGCCTGGCAGCAGCCGCCGAGCTCGGCGGCATCGAGCTCTCCGCCGACGACTGGGTCGAGGTGATCGACACCACGAGCTGGTCCGTCGATCGTCGTCGCTCCCGCAGTGGCGGCCCGGTGATCGGCAGGCACAGCCGGCCGAGCCCGCTGAAGTGGCCGGCGACGGCGGAGGAGCTGCTGGCGGCCTACCCCGACGAGCCCCCCGGACCGGGGGCTGTGCGCGTACGGGTGCTCGGCGGGTCCGCCGGCGTGGCGGAGGTGCTCGGGCGAGAACCTGCCCACTGGCAGGTGCTGGAGTTCGGGGCGATGCCCGCGCGGGAGTTCCTCTCCGGGATCGACGTGTACGTCTACTTCCACCACCCCGACATGGTGGAAGCGTTCGGGCGGGGCATCTTGGAGGCGCTCGCGAGCGGCGCCGTCGTGGTGCTGGCGGAGCACTTCCGCTCGCTGTTCGGCGATGCGTGCATCTACGCCGTGCCGGCCGACGTGCGGCGCATCGTGGTCGACCTGCACGCCGACCACGATGCGTACCTCGCCCAGTCCGAGCGAGGCAGGCGCGTCGTCGAACAGCGCTTCTCCCACGCCGCCCACGTCGCCCGGCTGCAGTCGCTGATCGGTCCGCCGGCCGGCGGTTCTCGGCCCGTCGCGGCAGGCACCGCGCCGTCGGCAGGCGTCGCCATCGCTCCGGGATGGGCGGCGCAGCTGCAGGTGGTGCTGGTCGTCGGGTTGGAGGCCTCGCCCCGCCAGGTCGAGCAGGCGGTGCGCCGGCTCGGTGAGCTGCGCGACCGCTCGGGCACCTTCGTCCCCGTCGTCGCGGCCACCATGGCCCCGCCGCCGATCGCGGCCGAACTCGGCGTCGAGTTCGAGACGGTCACCAGCCGTGCCAACTGGAAGGGAGCAGCCGACCGCTGGCCCGAATACGCGCAGCGCCGCGTGCGGGGCATCGCGCGCACCCACGGCGCGCGCAGCATCGTCCCCCTCGACCTCGCGCATCCGGATTCGCGTCTCGTGCTCGGTGTGCGCCTGCCGCTCGCCGGCACGCATCAAGACGACTCCGCGACCGGGCGGTAGGTTGCCCGCCGTGCCAGGCGAAGCGCGGGTGCTGCTCTGCACCAGCAACGGCGTCGGCCTCGGCCACGTCACCCGCATGATGGCCATCGCGCGCTCGCTGCAGCCGGGCGTCGATCCGATCATCTTCACGTTGTCGGCCGCCGTCGCCGTCCCCGTCGCGGCCGGCTTCCACGTGGAGCACATGGCCTCGCACGGTCAGCTCGGCATGTCGACTCGACACTGGCACGAGCTGCTCGACGACCGGATCGACCATCTCGTGCGCTTCTACCGGCCACGAGTGGTGCTCTTCGACGGCGTCCACCCCTACGCGGGGCTGGTCGCGGGCCTCACCCGGCACCGGCGCCGGGTGGTGCGCGTCTGGCAGCGCCGGGCGATGTGGCGCACCGGTGTCGGCGTCGAAGCGCTCACCGCCGAGCACCGCTTCGACCACGTCGTCGAGCCCGGCGAGTACGCGGCGGAGTACGACCGCGGGGCGACGGTGTCGCGGCGCGCGCAGGCGCACGTCGTGAACCCGATCGTGTACGACGATGGGCATCTCGAACGCGCGACGGCGTGCGCGCAGCTCGGGCTCGATCCCACAGGCACGAACGTGCTCGTGCAGCTCGGCGCGGGGGCGATCAACGACGTGTCGTCGCTCACCGGGGCCGTCGTCTCTGCCCTCCGCGTTCACGACGGGTTGCGGGTGGTCGTCGCGCGGAGCGAGCTGAGCGCGGACGGTGGCGAGCACCACGAGGGCGTCACGGTCGTGCGCCGGTTCCCGATCAGCAGGTGGTTCGCGGCCTTCGACGCCGCGGTGCTCGCCGCCGGGTACAACTCGTTCCACGAGGCTCTCGCCCGTCGGGTGCCGACGCTCTTCGTCCCGAACCTCGCCACCCGCACCGACGACCAGGACGCGCGCACCCGCTTCGCCGCCGACCGCGGGCTCGGCCTGCGCTGGGACGGGACCGATCCGGCCGGGCTGGCGGCAGGCGTCGAACAGCTCGCCGACGCCTCCGCGCGGGCGGCGATCCACGCCCGTCTGCAGGCTCTGGCGCCGGCCGACGGGGCCGAGCAGGTGGCTGCGCTCGTGAGGGGCTGGCTGTGACGGCGGCCGGCGGTGCCCTCGGGCGCTCCTATCACTTCGTCCTCGACCGCCTGCCGGTGCGATGGCAGCCGGCGATGCGCCGCGTAGGTGCCGTCGGGCGGTCGGGGCTGCACCGCAGCCGCCACCTCGCGCATCGGGTACGCCGCGCGTTGCGCCCGGTGGAGCTGCGCGTCGTCGCCCGCAGCTCGTGGTGGAGCGAGCACGCACCCCACATCGTGCCCGTGCCCGGTCGCGGGCCGGTGGTGCTCGTCGATGCACGCGGCCACCAGGTGGCCGATGTCGTCGAGCGCCTCGGCGGGCGAGCGGAGCGGATGGTCGTGCTCGTCGACGACCCCCAGCTCGCACCGCTGCGGGCCGCCCAACTCGTCTACGAATACGTGCCTGCGGTCGGCGTCGCCGGCGTAGATGCCGCGGCGCAACAGCACCTGGTCAACGAGCGCCGCCCGTGGCTGCAGCTCTCTCACGGAATCGAGCGGGAAGTGGACCTCGACGGGTTCGCCTGACGCCGCGCAGATGCGGGCGAAAGTTTGGCCGTCGCAGGCACCGCGCAGTGCGATACAGTCCTGCCGGGCGGGTGTCCGCCGGTGTCGGCGGCGTCCATCCGAGGAGCGGTCTGTGTCAGCCTCGATCGAGGACGTGCAACTGGTCGAATCGCACCGTGCGGGCAACCGCGCGGCGTTCACCGAGCTCGTGCGCGCCTACGAGCCCGAGCTGCGCCGCCACGCCCTGCGCCGGCTGCACGATTCGGCCGCGGCCGACGATGCCGTCCAGGAGACCTTCGCGAGGGCGTTCCGCGCCCTGCACCGAGTCGACGGCGACTACCGCATCGGGCCCTGGCTGCACCGGATCTGCGCGAACGTCTGCATCGACGAGGCCAACCGCCGCCGGCGCGAGGACGACAAGGCACGGCGCTGGGGCGCCGAACCGCGCCTCGGCGACGCCACGCCGGGCGTCGAGGAACAGCTCGGACTCGTGCTCGACGACAGCGAGCTGAGCGCCGCGCTCGACTCCTTGCCCCCGACGTACCGCGAGGCGCTGCAGCTCCGGTTCGTGGACGACCTCACCTACGACGAGGTGGCCCAGGTCTCGGGAGTCTCCGAGGAGAACGCGCGAGCGCGCGTCAGCCGGGCCCGCACCGCCCTGCGCCACGTGTTGCGCGGTGTGGCGGTGCTCCCGCTGCTCGTCGCTGCCGGCCTGCGCAAGGGCCAACGCGCGGCCGTGGCCGCAGACGGCGCCGGCACCGGCTCGCCGGCGGGCACGGTCGGCGCCACCGCGGCCAGTTCCGTCCCGGCCGCTTCCGCCGGATCGGCCCAGTTCACCCAGGCCGCGGCGAGTCTGCAGTCGGCGCTCGACGCGGCGAGCACCGTCGTCGCCGCAGGTCCCCAAACGGTGCCGCTGCTCACCAAGGCAGCGGTCGGCATCGGCATGGTCGCGGTCGCGATCGTGCCCTCGTCGGGGCCGACCCAGTACGAAGAGCTCGACACGCCCTCCTCGAAGGTCGCCGAACCCGCGGCGGCAAGCCTCGACCCGTCGGCGCAAGCACCGTCGCTCGAGCTCACCGACCCCGTCACCAGGCCTCTCGCGGCGACCGGAGGCGACGTCGCGATCGTCGCCGACACCGCGCCGGCGGTGCAGGCAGTGCCCGACACCGTCGCCACCGCCGCACCGGTCGACTCGGCCGTCGTCGACCCGGCCCCGATCACCGTCGCCCCCGAGCCGACGGTCACCGAGACGGTCCCGGCGACACCCCCGGCCACCGAGGCTCCGCCTCCGCCCACCGTCCCCCCCGTCATCCCGAGCGGCGGCACGGTCTTCGCCGGGCCGATCAGCGCCGCCCAGGCCGGCCCCAGGATCGACGTGTCGGGTCCGGTTCAGCTCTCGCTCGCCGACGCCGGTCTCTCCGGCTCCTTCTCCGGGCGCGTCGCCGTCGAGCCCGAGCCCGACGCGGCGGGTGCTTATCGCCTGGAGGCGGTGCTCGACATCGTCCTCGACGACGGCCGCGTCGTCGGCCTGCGCCTCGCCGGCCAGGGCACCGGTGCCGACCCCGGCGACGGCTCGATCCCGCTCGCGCTCTCGGTGTCCGGAGTGTTCCGCGCATCGTCGGGCGATGTCGCGCTCATCGAGTCCGGCAGCTTCAGCGGATCGCTGGAGCTGACCGAGGGCGGTTCGTGGACGCTCACGCTCGGGGCGTGATCCGCCGCGTTTGCCTGTTCGCGGTCGTTGCGCTTGCAACGACCGCCACCGCCGGCAACGTGGCTCGTGCCGACGTCGCCGAACCCCCTGGTGAATCCCCGGGGCCGGCGCAGTGGCCGAGCACGCCGTCGGTCTCGCCGGAGCTGGAAGGCTGGGCCAACGCGCTGCGCCTCCACGGCCTGGACCGCTACCAGACCGGGCTGGCGATGGCTTTGGCGTTGCGTGGCGAGGGCGACTTCCCGTTCGACACCGCCGACCGTTCCTCCGGTGGGGCGGCGACGCTCGCTGCCGCCGGCGACTGGTGGGGCCTCGACACGTGTCCGCGGGCGGTCATCGTCGTCGCCGGCGACAGCCCGGCCGACTCCCTCGCCGCTTCCGCGCTGTCCGACCCGACGGGCGAGTCGAGCGAGCCGTACCTGCAGCGCACGTCGGCCGCGGACCCGCTGTTCGACCCGATCGGCGGCTTCGCCCGCGTCGACACCGACGGTGCTCCAGTCGTCGTCACCCGGTCGGCCCGGCAGGGTGCGACTGCTCTCAGCGCCCCGGCGAGGGCCGTCGTGCAGGACCTGCGCCGTGGCGGCTGTTCGCTCGCCCGCCAGGCGATCGTGGTCGGCGGATCAGCGGCCGTGCCATCTGCCGTCGATGCCGAGCTCGTCGCCGTCGGCTACGACGAGGTGTTCCGTGTGTCGGGCAACAACCGGTTCGCCACCGCAGTCGCCGTCGCGCGCAGCCTCGGCACGGCGTCGACCACAGCCACGGCTTGCGTCGACCCGGTCACCGACGACGGCGACGCGCGGATGGGGTTCTACGCGAACTCCGTCGTCGAGCTGCGCGACTCGGCACGATCGTGCCGCCTGCTCACCCGCACCGTCGTCCTGGCCGACGGGCTGACCGGAGCAGATGCGCTCGCCGCCGGCTGGTGGATCAGCTACTGGCAGGTGCCGGTGCTGCTCCACGACGGCACCGCCCGGCTGCCCGAGGCCACACGCGCGGCGCTGGAGACGTTCGACGCCGACAACGTGGTCGTGCTCGGAGGCCCGTTGAGGGTGCCCGAGGTGGTCGCGGCCGAGGCGGAGGAGCTGACCGGCGCCGAGGTGACCCGCATCGCCGGTGACGATCGGTACGCGACGAGCGTGCAGATGGCCGAGCGACTCGGCGGCTGGTGGCCTACCGGCGATGCGGCCGACTTCGCCGGCAGCCTGGCCTGCGTCGCCGCTTCGTCGGGCTCGGGCGCCACCGCGCTCGGCTGGCCCGACGCTCTCGGCGCCGGGCCGTGGTGCGCGAGGGCGAACGGCTCCGCGGCCGACCCCGGGGCGCCGTCACGGGCGCTGGCTCCGACGACCGGCGCCCACCCGGCGGTCTCCGCCGACCTGCCGCAGCCGGCACACGACGCCGCACCTGTGCTGCTGGTACGGGCCCAATCCGCCGCGCTGCCCGCCTCCGTCGCCGCGTTGCTGGAGGGTGCCTTCGACCCGGACGGGGATTGGTGCTCGTCCGATGCGCCACCGCTCGGTTGCGTCAGCCCCGGGTTCGTCGTCGCGTTCGGTGGCGATCCGACGGTTCCGACGGCGGCGATCGACCGGCTGTCGGCGATCGTCGGCGGCGGCGCGGGAGGAGGCGACCCCACCGGCACCGCCGGGCACCACCCCGAGCTCGGCTCGCCCTTCGTCACCTCGCTCGACATGGCGCCGGTCTACGGGGTCGACGGTGTCGGTGACGCGCTCGCCTGCTTCGGCCGCGGCGGCTACGACGAGGTGCGCTTCGTCGTGGCGTTCGCCGACGCGGCGGCGGCGCGACTGTCGGCGGCCTCCGACGTGATGCTCGAAGGCCGCTACCGCTCGGATGCCGACGGTGTCGTCCGCTCCCCGGGCAGCGGCGCTCCGACATGCCTCGAAGTGGCGAGGAGCACACCGATCGTGCTGCGTGGCGTCAGCCTGTCCGGTCGGGTGACGCCGATCACGACCGTCAGCGCCGGCGCCGACTCGTGGTTCACCGTCGCCGAGCCGCTCGTCGACAGCGCTCCGACGACGTCGTCGGGCGAAGCCTCCGACGCCGACCCGGCCACCGGTGGTGTCACCAGCTGGACGTTCACCGCCAGCGGCGCGGCGAGCCCGGTCACGTCTCGCGCCGTCGCTTCGACCGTCGGGTCGTGGGAGGTGGCGCTCACCTTGACCCGCGGCGTCGACGCACTTGGGGTGAGCGCACCCGATCAGTTCTCGGCTTCGTGGACCCTCACGACCCCGCTCGGCACGGTCACCGGCTCTGCGGCGGGAGAAGCGCACCTCGACGGTGGCGTCTGGCATCTCCGTGGCCGGTCGACGTTCACCGGCGGCACCTGGAACGTCGTCTCGGGCAGCGGCGGGTTCTCCGCCGACGTCGCCACGAATGCACCGGGCGACGCCACCGACGACGCCGTCGCTTGGCAGGTCGACGGCGTAGTCGCCGGTTGACCGCGGACGGTCCGCAATGCACGTCGTCGTCGCCACCTGTGCCCACCGCGGCGACGACGCGCGGATCGTGCACCGCCAAGCGCGCAGCCTGCTGGAGGCGGGCCACCAGGTGACCCTCGTCGCGCCCTACGCCGACGGCGACCCTCCCGGATTGGTGCGCGTAGACGTGCCGCGTGCGGTCGGCCGGCGCCGGTGGCGAGCATGGCGGGCGACACGGCAGGCACTCGCCGCCCGGCGTGGCGTCGCCGACGTGTTGCTGGTGCACGATCCCGAGTTGCTCGCCGTGGTGGCGACGCTGCGCTGGCGGGCACCGATCGTGTGGGACGTGCACGAGGACTTCGTCGCGTCGGTCGGCGACCGGCGCTGGATCCCGCGCTGGGCACGGCCGGCGGTGGTCCGGCTGGTCTTGGTGGTGGAACGCGTCGCGCGCCGGCGGGTGCACCTTCTGCTCGCCGAGGACGCTTACGCCGAGCGTCTCGGCGCGGCGGCGGTGGTGCCGAACAGCACCTGGGTACCGACGACTGTGGCGCCCCTCGACGAGGGGCGCACCCCGCGGGTGGTCTACGTCGGGCGCATCTCGGCGAGCCGCGGCGTCCGCGAGCTGGTCGCCCTCGGCCGCCGTCTACGTGGCCGCGTCGACGTGGTGTTGATCGGCGACGCGGACGCGGACGTGCGTGAGCAGGTGGGAGCCGCGGCGCGAGCCGGTGACGTGACCTGGCTCGGCTACCGGACCAACCCGGAGGCGATGGCCGAGGTGGACGGCGCGCTCGCCGGGCTGTCCCTGCTGCACGACGAGGCCAACTACAGGCATTCCCGCCCGACCAAGCTCGTCGAGTACCTCGCCCACGGGGTGCCGGTGGTGACGACGCCGCTGCCGCTCGCCGTCGAGCTGGTGCGGGAGAGCGGCGGCGGCGCGGTCGTGCCGTTCGGCGACGTCGAGGCGACGGTCGATGCCGTGGAGCGCCTCCTCGGTGACCGCCCGGGCCGTGACCGAGCCGCGCGGGCTGGCCACGCCCATGTGCTCGCCCACTTCAGCTGGCAAACCGACGGCGCGCGCTTCGTCCGGCTGCTGGAGGAGTGGGCGGCTCAGGCCTGAGGGGAGGCCAGGTAGCGATCGACGACCTCGTCAGGGGTGCCCGCGTCGACGACCAAGCCGTGGTCCATCCAGATCGCCCTGTTGCAGGACGTGCGGATCTCGTTCAGGTTGTGGCTGACGAGCACGACGGCTCCCGAGCGCCTGCGGATGCTGTCGATGCGCTCGGTCGAACGACGCTTGAACGCCTCGTCACCGACGGCGAGTGCCTCGTCGACGAGCAAGATGTCCGGTGCTCGGGCGGTCGCGATCGAGAACGTGAGCCGCGCCCGCATCCCCGACGAGTACGCGCGCATCGGCATGTCGATGAACTCGCGCAGCCCGGCGAAGTCGATGATGTCGTCGATCTGGGCCTCGACCTCGTCCGGGGTCATCCCCGACGCCAGGCAGCCGAGCACGACGTTGCGCCGCCCGGAGAGCTGCTGGCGCAGCACCGCGCCCACCCCGAGCAGGGTCGGCCGGCTGCGCACCCGGATGGTGCCGCTCTCGATCGGCAGCAGGCCGGTGAGCGCGGCCAGCAGGGTGCTCTTGCCCGAGCCGTTGGCGCCGATGATGCCGAGCGAATCGCCCTCGCGTAGCTGCAGGCTCACCCCCCGGACGGCGTGCACCTCGCGGAAGCGCCGGCGCAGCCGCGCCCGCGCGACCCGCTCGCGCAGCGCCATCTTCACGTCCTCGTAGACGCGGTACGTGACGTGGACGTCGTCCACGTCGATGACGAGCGGCGGCGAGTGCTCAGGCGCCAAGGCGGTGCTCCCCGCGCCTGAACCACACCGCGCCCACGACGAGCGCGACGCCCGCCCACACCGCGAGCCCGGCGAACACGCGCTCGCCGGCCGGGGTGGCGAGCAGGCTCCAGCGGGCGACGGCGACGATGCAGTAGAACGGGTTGAGCGCGAACAGGTTGCGCACGACCTGGTTGTCGATCGTCGCGTGGACGCTGAACAGCACCCCGGAGACGTAGAACATCACCCGGAAGAAGTGCGGCAACACCTGGCTCAGGTCGGTGAGCGACGCTCCGGCGCGTGCCCCGGCGAGGCCCGCACCCAGGCTGAACAGGGCCACGGCGAGGATCACCACGGGTAGCAGGGCGAGACGCCAGGTGGGGGTGACGCCGTCGATCGCTCCGACGACGACCACCAGCAGCAGCCCGGGCAGCAGGGCCATCAGCTCTTCGAGCACCACGGAGAGGGGCACGAGTGCCCGCGGGAACTGGATGCTGCGGATCAGGCCGGTGTTCTTCCCGATGCTCTGCACGCAACCGACGATCGTGTTCTGCGCGAAGCGGAAGACGAGCACGCCGACGACGAGGAACGTGACGTAGTTGTCGACGCCGCGCCGGGCGTCGAGCACGACGCCGAACACGAAGAAGTAGACCGCGATCATCATCGCCGGGTTGAGCAGGTGCCAGAGCTGGCCGAGCACGGAGTTCATGTGCTGGGCGCGCAGGTCGTTCTCGGCGAGCGCGACTGCGAAGTGGCGTCGGGACCACAGCTCTGCCAGGTACTCCCGCCACGGCATGCGGGCGCCGAGCTCGATCAGCGTGTCGGGAGTCGCGGCCACCATGGCCTCAGCAGGCTAGCGATCGACGCCGCGGCGCGACCGGCCGCCCAGCCAGAAGCCTGTACCCCAGGCGAGGTGCATCGTCGGGTAGATCGCGACGAGGCGGGCCGCGGTCCCGGCCCGGCCGCGCGCCCCGGCGAGGGAGGAGACGACGACCGCTGCCGCGTACGTGCCGGGCACCGCGAGCGCGACCCGGGCGAACGGGGCGGCGGCGAGCGAAGCGGCGATGGCGGCCGTGGTGAGCGCGGGGATGGCCTGGCGCGCTTTCAGCGACCCGGGATGCCGGCGCAGCACGTGTCGCTTCCAGGTGCCGTACTCGAAGTACTGGCGCGCCAGGCTGCGCAGGTTTGAACGGGGTCGGTACGCGACCCACAGCGCGGGGTCGAACCACACCACGCCGCCCGCATCGCGCAGGCGGATGTTGAGCTCGTAGTCCTGGTTGCGAACGAGCGTCTCGTCGAAGAGGCCCGCCTGCTCCAGCGCGTCGCGCCGGAAGACCCCGAGGTACACGGTGTCGGTCGGCCCTTCGGTGCCACCGACGTGGAAGCGGGCGCCGCCCGCGCCGAAGCGGGAGGTCATCGCGACGGCGACGGCGCGCTCGAAGGCGGTGGTGCCCTCGGCCCGCTGGATGCCGCCGACGTTCGCCGCCCCGGTGCGCTTGAGCGTCTCCACCGCGCGCCGCAGGTAGCCGGGGGAGAGCGCGGCGTGCCCGTCGACGCGCGCGACCACCTCGCCGGCGGTGGCGCGGATGGCGGCGTTCAGGGCGGCCGGTGTGCGCCCCGACGGGTTGGCGACGACGTGTACCTGCGGGTGCGCCGCGGCGAGCTCGCTCGCGACCTGCTCGGTACGGTCGACGGACGGACCGACGGCGAGGCACACCTCGACTCGCCCCGGGTACGCCTGCGCGAGGACGGCCTCCACCGCACCCCGCAGATGACGCTCCTCGTTGCGCACCGGCACGACGACGGCCACGTCGGGCCACGACACCTGGTCAGCCACGGCGGGCCACCACCACCCAGATCGTGCGCAACAGGATCTGCAGGTCGAGCACCGGCGACCAGTTGACGAGGTACTGCAGGTCGTAGCCCACCTTGTACACGGCGTCGGTGTCGTAGCTGCCCTGCACCTGGGCGAGCCCGGTGAGCCCGGGCGGCAGTTCGTGACGGCGTTCGTATCCGGGCACGTCGATCGCCAGGCGCTCGGTGAACTCGGGGCGTTCCGGTCGAGGCCCGACGAGCGACATCTCGCCGCGCACCACGTTCCAGAGCTGGGGCAGCTCGTCGAGGCGGGTGTCGCGCAGCCAGCGGAGCCCGTGCACGATCCGCGGGTCGGCCTCGGTGGCCAGCACCGCGCCGTGCTGCTCGGCGTCGGGCTGCATCGTACGGAACTTGACCATCCGGAACGGCACCGCGTCGCGACCGAGGCGCACCTGGCGGTAGAGCACGGGTCTTCCGGCGCGCAGCAGGACACCTAGCGAGACGAGCCCGCCGACGACGACGATCAAGGGTGAGGCGAGGGCGACGAGCACCAGGTCGAGGCCTCGCTTCAGGCGGTACTTGTGCGGCGGGAGCGTGTGCGTGCGCAGCCGCACGAACGGCATGCCGGCCACCTGCCGTACCGACTGCAGGCCGAGCAGCGTCTCCTGCGCGCCCACCCGCTGGAGGACGCCCACGCCGAGGTCCTCCATGGTCGACAGCGGTTCGGGGAAGATCTCGCCGAACGCGTGGACGTCGAGCAGCAGCACGTCGGTGGCGTGGTGGCTGCTGACGAGATCGACCAGGTCCGCCGTGTCCATCGCGGTGCAGGCGACGATCGCGCCGCGGTCGCTGTCGGCGAGATGGGCGACGGCGGTGGCGACGGCGTCGTGCGGGCCGACCAGTGCGACGCGCGGCGGGCCCTGGCGCCGCCAGGACAGGCGCCTGCTCAGCCGGCGGTTCGCGGTGAGCGCCAGCGACCCGACGATGCCGAGTGCGGCGAGGTTGAGCCTCGGCATCAGATAGCGGTCGAGGAGCACGAACGCGACTCCGTCGACGGCGATCCCGATCGCCATCGCCAGCATCACCCGCGGCAGCCAGGGACGGTGCCCGAGCCGCGGCTCGCGCTCGTAGAGACCGGCGAGATAGCCGACGACGAGGTGGATGCCGGTCGCGATCGAGAAGCCGACCAGATAGTGCGAGAGCGGGTACGTCGGCCAGTCGGTGCCGAAGCGCACCAGGCTGATCGCCACCATCGAGCCGAAGAGGGCGAGCGCGTCGAGCACGAACAAGAACCGGAAGCCCCTCCGCCACAACCGCTGGAGCACCGGCGAGGTGCGCTGCACCAGCCACTCGGTGCCGGGCACCACTGGCACCCCGGGGGCAATCGAGGAAGGGTCGGGGACGTCCATGGCAGGTCGATCGAGCGTACCCTCCGGGGGTCGACCACGACCGGCGAACCGAACGGGACCACAAGTGAGCAACTTCGCACCCACAACCTGGCAACGCTTCGCGCTGTCGCTCGTGGTGTTCTTGCCCCTCACCGTGCTGTGGGCGCTCGTCAACCCGATGTTCGCCTCACCCGACGAACCGGCGCACATGGCGCGCGCGCAGGGTTTCTCGAACGGCGACCTGTTCGCTCCGTTCGAGACCGACGGCCTGCCCGTCGACGCGATGGAGTGCTTCAAGTTCCAATCCGAGGTGACGGCGGACTGCCAGGACCTGTCCTGGGGCGCGGCGGGGACCCAGGTCGACGCCCCCACCGACGGGTATCCGCCCCTGCTCCACGCGGTCGCCGCGGTGCCGGCACTCGTCAGCTCGGGGCTCTCCGGCGCGTACCTGATGAGGCTGTGGCTCGCCGTCGTCTGCGCCGTGCTGCTGGCGGCGGCGGCGGTGATCGTGTCTAGGCCGGGCACGGGGCGCTGGCCGCTCACCGGGCTGCTGCTCGGGGTGACCCCGATGGTCGTCTTCACCGCGGCCACGGTGAACCCCTCCGGGCTCACTGCGGCGTTCGTCGCCCTGCTCGTCGCCGGTGCTCTCTCCCGGTTCCACTTCGGCGCCACCGATCGGGCCACGACGGCGGCCCTCGCCGTAGGCGCGTTCGGCCTCACCCTCGTGCGCCGTGACGGGCTGATCTGGCTCGTGATCGTCGCGGCCGCGCTGTCGCCGCTGCTGCCTTGGCGCGACGCCCGCGCAGTGCTCACCCGGCGCCGGTCGAGGCCGGTGATCGCCGTCGTCGCGCTCGCCACGTTCGTCGCCGCGGCGTGGGGCATCCCGACGCTCGTGCGCTTTTTCGAGAACCGGCGCCTCGAAGGCGACGGCACCTCCTGGCAGGGACTCGGCGTGTTCCGGCTCTACCTGCGCCAGGTGATCGGCCAGTTCGGGTGGCTCGACGCGTCGATGGGCGAGGAGGCGTTCCTCGCCGCGCTCGTCGTCGCCGGCGCCGTCGTCCTGCTCGGCATCACGAGCGGCTCTGGGCGTCTCGCCCGGGTGACGGTCCTGGCCACGGTCGCGCTCGTCGCTGCGCCGACGGTGTTCGGTGCGGTGCGCTACCCGTATCTGCAGGGCCGCTACCTGATCCCGATCTGGATCTGCCTGATGATGGCCGCCGCCGTTTCGGCCGCGGCGGGCGACATCGGCCCGCGGGTGACGATCCGCCTGACACGCCTGGTGCTCGTGGTGTGGGCGATCGTGCACACCGTGGCGTACCTGCAGAACCTGCGCCGATACGCCGTCGGTGCCCGCGGGTCGTGGCGGTTCGTCTTCGAGGACGCGCCTTGGCATCCGCCGACGATGCCGAACCTGGTCGCCGCCATCCTCGTGGTGCCGGTCGTGCTCGCCGCGGCACTCGCCGCTCGCGAGCTGCTCAGCCGGGCGGCGGAGCCGGGCAGGGAGACAGGTCAGACCTCTTCGGGCAGCCGGCGCGACAGTCGCAAGAAGATCGCCCAGCCGGCGACCAGCACGGCCAACGAGACGAGCGTCAACACGCCGAGCTTGTCCCACGGCGGCGCCGAGCCGTCGTAGAGACAGGCGCGGAACACCGCCACGAACTGCGACGTCGGGTTAGCGGCCAGGATCGCGGCCGCCCAGTCGGGGGCGTTCTCCTCGACGAGCGAGGGCGGGTACACGACGGGGGTGGCGAAGAACCACACCTGGAGCAGGATCGCCCACAGGTACGTCATGTCGCGGAAGTACACCGCGAGGGCGCTGAGGGCGAGCGCGAACCCGGTGCCGAAGAGAGCGAGCAGCACCGCGGTGTACAGCACGATCGGCAGCCACGGCAGGAACGGGCTGCCGAAGATCAGGAGCACCACGCACAGCAGGCAGAGCTCGATCCCGAACTGCACGCACGCGTGCAGCACGTTCGCGAACACGAGCGTCTCGCGGGGGAACGCCACCCGGCGGACCAGCCCGGCGTTGCCGGAGATCGCCCCGAGACCGAGGTTGTTGGTGAGCGCGAAGAAGTTCCACGGCAGCAACCCGCAGAGCATGAACAGGGCAAAGGAGTGGAGCCCGCTCGGGTCGCCGACGGGTGCCTTCGCGTCGAACAGCACGCCGAACACGAAACCGTAGATGGCGACGGTGGCGAGGGGGTTCAGCATCGACCACGCCCAGCCGAGGAAGGACCGGCGGTACTTGGTGCGGAGCTCTCGAAGCGTGAGGTTCCACAGGAGCTCGCGCGAGGCGTAGACGCTGGTGAGGGCGTTCATGACGGCCTGGCCGATGATAGCGGCGGCCCGCCCGCGGCGGCCGGTTTCGAAAGCCTTCGGTGCGGTATGGCTGGTCGGGGGCTCGCGAGTCCGCGAGACTCCACGGCTGCATGCCCGCCGCAGTCACCGTCTCGTCGCTGTGGAAGAGCTACCGCCTCTACCACGAGCGCAACCAGTACCTGAAGGCAGCCGTGCTGCGCGGCCGACGCGCCCGCTACGAAGAGTTCTGGGCGCTGAAGGGAGTGGGCTTCGAAGTCGCCGCGGGCGCGACGTTCGGCGTGATCGGCTCCAACGGGTCGGGCAAGAGCACTCTGCTCAAGTGCCTGGCCGGCATCCTCCAGCCAGAGCGCGGCTCGGTCCAGGTGAACGGTCGGGTGTCGGCCCTGCTCGAGCTGGGGGCCGGGTTCCATCCGGAGCTGAGCGGCCGGGAGAACGTGTTCTTGAACGGGGCCATCCTCGGGCTCTCCCGCAAGGAGATCACCGACCGCTTCGACGACATCGTCGAGTTCGCCGGGCTCGAGGAGTTCATCGACTCCCCGGTGAAGAACTACTCCTCGGGGATGTTCGTGCGGCTCGGCTTCGCCGTCGCGGCGCACGTCGAGCCCGAGGTGCTGCTCGTCGACGAGGTGCTCTCGGTCGGCGACGAGAGCTTCCAGCGCAAGTCGGCGGAGAAGATCGAGCAGTTCCGCCGCGACGGGCGCACGATCGTGTTCGTCAGCCATGGCCTCTCGCAGGTGGAACAGCTCTGCGAGCAGGTCGCCTGGATCGACAAGGGCGAGCTGCGCCAGATCGGCCCGGCGGCCGAGGTGATCTCTGCGTACCAGGGCGACAGCCACCACGCCCAGCGGGTGGAGGGCGAGCAGGGCAGCCGCTGGGGCAGCGGTGAGGCCCAGATCGTGGCCGTGTCGCTGCTCGACGACGAAGGCGTCGCCCTGCCGGTGCTGACGACGATGGAGCCGGCGACGATCCGCGTCGAGTTGAACGCGCACGCACCCGTGCAAGACGCCGTCGTCGGGATCCGGATCGACAGCATGGCCGGCGGGCCGGTATGGGGCACGACGACGCGCCGTGGCGGGCGCACCATCGGCCTGCTCGACGGTCCCGCCCAGGTGGACCTGCGCCTGCCGAGCGTGCCGCTGCTCGAAGGCGTGTACGACCTGACGGTGGCGCTCACCGACCACACCGAGATCCATCCGTACGACCACTGGGAACGCCGGGTGCGGTTCGAGGTGCGCCAGTACAGGTCGTACGACACCGGCGTCGTGCACATCCCGGCGACATGGGAGATCCGCGGCGCCAGAGGAGTCGTGCAGGGCGGTCACGGCTGAGCCCGTGGGTGCTCTCTCGCCACTCGTCGACCTGACACCGCGCGATGGACAGCCGCCGCTCGTCTCGATCGTCGTCGTCACCCACGGCACCGGGCCCGTCGTGGTCCGCATGCTCGCGAGCATCGGCCGGCACACGAGCTACGCCCAGCACCCGTTCGAGGTGGTCGTCGTCGACAACCCGGCCGCGAACGGGCGCACCTCGGCACTGCTGCACGAGACGACGACGGGGGTGCGCGTTGTCCCGGCGCCGCACAATCTCGGCTTCGGCGGCGGCTGCAACCTCGGCGTCGAGATGTCCCGCGGCGAGTTCGTGTGCCTCGCCAACCCGGACCTGGTGGTGACCGAGGGTTGGCTGGAACCGCTCCTCGACGCCCTTCGTGATCCGCAGGTGGCGATCGCCGCCCCGGTGCTGCTGCACGAGGACGGCACCGTCCAGGAGGCCGGGCAGGTCGTCTTCAGGGACGGGGGGACCGACCCGATCGGCGGGCCGCGCCTCTTCCCTGGCGATCGCTCGGTGCTCTTCGACCGCGACGTCGACTACGCGTCGGCGGCCTGCTGGGTGCTCGCGCGCTCGACGTACGTCGGCCTCGGCGGCTTCGACCAGGAGTACCACCCCGCCTACTTCGAGGACGCCGACCTCGCGATGCGGGTCGAGGCGGCCGCGGGCAAGGTGACCCGCCTCGTCACCGCCCGACCGGTGATCCACCTTCACGGCGAAGGCACCGCTGCCGACGACGGTTCCCGCGCGCGCCTCGCCGAGTCCTCCCGCGAGACGTTCGAGGAGCGCTGGGCCGGCGAGCTGGCGCAGCGTCCGGAGCGACCGACGGACGAGGCCGGTGCGCTCGACGCGCGCGACCGGGCCTGCCCCGCGCGGTGGCTGGTGCTGGTCGCCTCTTCCGACCTCGACTCGCGCGGTGAGATCCGCGACATGGTCGACGCCGCTGCCGCACTGGCCGCGCGGCGGCCCCGTGACCGGGTGACCCTCGCCGTAGACGTCCTCGCCGACGAGGAGCGCCACCGCCGCACTGCGTGCAGGCTCGGTCTGGAGCTGGTCGTCGGCGACCTCCAGCGACAGTACGGGCTGCGCGCCGAACGCGCGTCGGGGATCGCGGTGAGCGGCGACGCGGCGCTGGTCGCCGTGGGTGGTGCGCCGGGCGTCGAGCGGGCCGGGGCGCAGCCGGTGCTGTGGTCCGAGCGCCATCGCTCGTGGCCAGAGCACGGCCAGTAGCCTCGGCGGCGTGGCATCGCTGAAGGGTCTCGTCAGGCGGATGCGCGGTGAGCCGGTGGCCGCGCTGACGGCCGAGGTGGCCGCGATGCGAGAGCTCGTGCTGCAGATGAACCACCACGTGGTGATGCTCGAGCAGGTGGTCAACGAGCTCAACCACGACGTCCGCTCCGGGGCGGAACGGGGCCTGCCGCTGTTCCAGGGCTATGCCGACCGGCTGCGCCTCGACGCCGACACTTCGATCGGCGCGGCGCAGCTCATCGAACGCCAGCTCGCCCGGCTCGAGCAGCTGGTCGAGGGACTCGGCAGCGAGCACCCCGCCGGCGGCTGATGGCTCTGCGCCACCTGCTGGTCGACGCCCGCCCGATCGACCACCCGACTGCCCGCCAGCGCGGCATCGGGCGATACGTCGCCGGGTTGCTGCACGGCCTTCACCGCGCCGGCGTACCGCTGACCGCGCTCCACGGCGGCGGGGCAGATGCCGAGCTCGCCGCCGAGCTGACCCCGGGATTGAACCTGGAGCGCTGGCACCCCGACGTGGTGGCCCGGCACGCGCAGCCCGGCACGTGGTACCTCGCCACCCAGCTGATGCTTCACCCTGTCCCGCTCGACCCGATCTCGAGCGTGATCACGCAGGCTCGCCTGCCGGTGGCGGCCGTGATGTACGACGTGATCCCGTTCCGCTACCCCGAGGTGTACCTCGGTGACCCGAATGCGCGACGGCTGGCCGAGGTGCGCGCGCTGCTCGCGCGCACGGTCGACGCCGTGCTCGCCATCTCCGAGTTCGCCGCGAGCACGTCGGTCGACCAACTGGGTCTCGATGCCGGTCGCACGCGCGTGATCGGCGCCGGGGTCGACGACCGGTTCCGACCCCCGGGGGCCGATCCCTGGCCGAGCCTCACGCGGCTGCTCGGGCCCTCACCACGGCGGTTCGTGCTTGCGGTCACCGGGGGTGACGAACGCAAGAACACCGCGGGCCTGCTGCGGGCTTGGGGTCTGCTGCCGGCCGGGTTGCGTCGGGATCACCTGCTCGTCGTCGCCGCCGCCCACGACCCGACCACACTCGACCGGTGGCGGCGCAGCGCGCGAGAGGCCGGTGTCGCCGACGAGGTGGTGTTCACCGGAGCGGTCACCGACGACGAGATGGTGGCGCTGATGCAGGCGGCGCAGCTCGCGGTGATGCCCTCCATCGAAGAGGGGTTCGGCCTGCCCGTGCTCGAGGCGGCGGCGTGCGGCGTGCCCGCGATCTGCTCCGGCGTGACATCGCTGCCCGAGGTGCTCGCCGAGCCGGACGCGTGCTTCGACCCCTACCAGCCGGCCAGCATCGCTGCCGCCGTCACGTGGGCGCTGACCGACGACGACCACCGCGCGGTGCTGCTCGACGCCGGCCGGCGCGCCGCGCAGCGTTGGACGTGGGAGGCCGTCGGTCGGGCCACGGCCGGCGCCCTGGAGGAGCTGTCTCCGCGAGGCGCGGCGCTGCCCCGGCGGGTGCCACGCACGATGGCCCTGCTCGGCCCGATGGAAGGCTCCGCCTCGGCGATCGGGCGCTACGACGTGCTCGTCGCCGAAGCGATCCGCCGCCTCCCGGGCGGGCCCGAGCTGCACGTGCTGGTCGACGGGTCCGGTTCGCCGGAGCCGGCGTGCAGCAAGCGATTCCCCCACGTGGAGCGTCGACACCCCGCGAGGGCGCTCGGGCGGTTCCTTCCGCCGGGGGTCTTCGACGACCTCGTCGTCGTCCTCGGCAGCTCGCACCACCACGTGGCCGGAGCACAGCTCGCGCTCGAGCACCGCGCCCACCTGTGGCTGCACGAGGCGTCGCTCGTCGGCATGCACGTCGGCCTCGCCCATCTGTCGGGCTCGCGGGACTGGGCCCGCCGGTACCTCACCGAGCGGGTGCTGGCGAACGAAGGCGCAGAGGGCCTTGCCGCGCTCGGCGCAGACGCGCTGCTCGACGCGGAGCGCTACCACGCACTCGGGATCAGCCTGCTCGGCGAACACCTCGACGCGGCCCGGTCGGTGGTGGTCACGAGCGACCACGCGGCCGCGGTGGTGCGCCGGCTGAGGCCGAGCGGCGTGCCCGTCCTCGTGCTGGCGAATGCATACCCCCCGGTCGGGCCGCCCGCCGAGGCGGCCGGGCGCGCCGAGATCCTCGCCGCCGGCTGGCTCGCCGCCAACAAGCTGCCCGAGCTGGCCGTGCAGGCCCTGGCCCGGCTCGTCGCGGCACCGGTGGCGGGCGGCGCCGAGCCACCCCGGCTCGTCTTCGCCGGGCCGGTGCAGGCCGGCGCCGCCGTCGCGGTGGAAGCCGAGGCTAAGCGTCTCGGGGTGGCCGCCCAGGTCGAGATCACCGGGGCGCTCGACCCCGCGGCGTACGGCGCGCGCGTAGCGCGCGCCCGTGCCGGCCTGCAGCTGCGGGAAAGCCGCGTCGGTGAGCAATCGGCGGCGGTGGCCGACCTGCTCGCGGCCGGCGTGCCGACGGTGACGACGATCGACACGATGGGTCCGACGAGCCCCGGCCTGCAGGTGGTCGCCCCCGCCGTCGATGCGATCGTCGCGGCACTGCGCCCGCTGCTCACCGACGACGAATCCTGGCGCGTGGCCTCGGCCGATGCCGCCGCGCGGGCGCGGCGGTGGACGTTCGACGACGTCGCCGGTGAGCTCGTCGGCTGGCTGGGGAGGGTCGGCGAGCTCCCCCCTGGTGCCGTCGAGCGCGCCGGCCCGCGGTGAGGGGGTGCCGGTAGCATCGCCGTCCGTGCCGGAGCCGGATGAGCGTCGTTTGCCGCGCGCTCGCGCGGTCGCTGTCTTGGCAGTGCTCGGCGCCGTCGGGCTCGTGATGCGGGCCTGGGTGCTGCAGACGCCGCTCGGCGTGCTGAACGCCGACGAGGCCTACGTCGGGCTCGAGGCCTACGAGGTGCTCCATGGCCGCATGCCCGTCGTCATCTCCGGGCTCAACTACACCGCGATCTTCGAGGCGTACCTGTTCGCGCCGTTCGTGGCGGTGTTCGGGTACCACGTCGTGCCGCTGAAGCTGCTGTTCACGGCGATCTGGGCGGGAGCTGCGCTGGTCACCGCGGCGCTCACCCGCCGCGTGCTCGATCGGCGTGCGGGTTGGGTCGCCGGTGCGTTGGTGTGGCTCGCCCCGGGGGCCCTGCTGGTCGTCTCCACCAGGGCCTACCCTGCCTACGCGCTCGGGGTGCTGGTGAGCGCGCTCGCGATCTGGGCCTGCGCTGTGGTGGTCGACGCCGACCCACCTTCGCCGTGGCGCTCGGCGGTGACGGGCTTCGTGCTCGGGCTGGCGGTCTACCTGCACCCGATGTACCTCGCCGTCGCCGCGCCGCTCGCGGTGGTCGTCGGGCTGCGCTTCGCGCGGCGCTGGCGGCAGTGGTGGCTGCCCGCCGGCGCCGGTGCCGTCGCGGCGAACGTGCCATTCCTGTTGTGGAACGCGGTCAACTCGTGGCCGTCCGCGGAAGCGCCTGTGGTCGGCGACAGCACCTACCTGGATCGGCTCGCCGGCTACTTCACCGGTCTCTTCCCGCGTGCGCTCGGTCTGCGCAGCCTGGACGGGGAGTGGATCCTCTCCCGCCCGATCGGGATCGCCTTGTACGTCGCGGTGCTGGCCCTGGGCGCGGCCGGTGCCGTCGCGTTGATGCGCCGCGTGCCCCGCTGGCCCGGTGCCACCGTCGTCGCGCCGGTCCTTGCCGGCCCACTCGTGCTCGCCGGCTTCGCCAACACCTCGTTCGTGCTCGACGGGCGCTACGCGGCGGTCGTGCTCTGCCCCGCGGCGGTGCTGATCGCCGCCGGGGTGGGCCAGGTGCTCGATGCGCTTGCCGTTCGGCGCGCGCCCCGGCCGCTGCCGGTGGCCGCCCTGGCGACCGCAGGGGTGCTTGCGTGGGTGGGTCTCTTCGCCGTGCCCTACGTCGGGCGCGCCGGCGCCTCCTGGACAGAGCTCGCCGACCCCAACGAGCACGTCGACCAGATCGTCGCTCGGCTGCAGGAAGCCGGCATCGACCGCGTCGCCGGCTACTACTGGCTCGTCTTGCCGATCGAGTACGTCAGCGACCGGACGATCCGGGTCGCGGTGGCGGGCCACCCGTTCATGATGCGCTTCCCCGACACCCAACGGCTGGTGGAGGGCACCCCGCCGGAGCGGGTGGCGTTCGTGACCGAGCTCGACGTGGAGGACACGTCGCTGCTGTGGCTACCGGTCGAACGCTACGAGCGCGAGGTGATCGGCAGCGCCGTCATCTACATTCCTCGGGACTCCGGCTAGGGACGGGCGACACACGCACATGTGGAACGGAAGAACCCTCGCGGTCGTGCTGCCGACCTACAACGAGGCAGGCAGCATCGCCGACTGCATCCGGCGCTTCGAGGCGCTCGGCATCGTCGACCGGATCGTCGTCGTCAACAACAACGCGCATCCGGACACGTCGCCCGAGGTCGCGTCGACCTCTGCGGTCGAGGTCTTCGAAGACGTGCAGGGTTACGGCTCGGCGATCCGGCGCGGGCTGGCCGAGACGCGCGGCGTCGACCTCGTCTGCATCTGCGAGCCCGACGCCACGTTCGAACCCGCCGACGTGTTGAAGCTGCTGCCCTACCTGAGCGACGTCGACGTGGTGTTCGGCTCGCGCACCGCCCAGGTGATGATCTTCAGCGGGGCCAACATGGGCACCATGCTCCGCCTCGGCAACTACGCACTCGCGAAGTTCACCGAGATGCTGTTCAACACCACGTTCATGTCCGACGTCGGCTGCACGTTCCGGGTGATGACGAGGCGTGCGGTGGATCGCGTCGAGCCCGAGATCGAGGGCCTCGGATCCGCGGTCGGGTACGAGATGATGCTCCACGTCGCGCGCCTGCGGATCCCGTTCGTGCAGATCCCCGTGCGCTACCAGGAGCGCGTCGGCGAGAGCTCGGTCACCGGCAGCCGGCTGACGGCGGTGCGCCTCGGGTTCGTGATGCTCGGCTGGTGCCTGCGGATGCGGTCGCGGCGCAGGCCACGCCGAGCGCCGTGGTCGACGTGACGGTGAAGAACGTGACGGTGAAGTCGTGACGCCGACGGTGCGGGTCGTCGTGCTCAACTTCGACGGCGGGCAGATGACGCTCGACTGCCTGGATTCGATCCGCGCCACGGAATGGCCGGCAGATCGCCTGGACGTGGTGCTCGTCGACAACGGCTCGCTCGACGACGTCGCCGAGCGCGTGCGCGCCGAGCGGCCCGAGGTGACGGTGCTCGAGCCGCTCGCCAACCTCGGCTTCGCCGGGGGCTGCAACCTCGGCATGCGCGCTCCGGGCGACTACGACTTCGTGGCCCTGCTCAACAACGACGCCGTCGCCGACCCGGGGTGGATCCGCGCGCTCGTCGACGCCGCCGGTGACGACCCGCGCGCCGGAGCGATCAACGCCAAGCTGCTCTTCGACGGGCGTTACCACGACGTGCGCGTCGAGGTCTCCGGTGCGGCGCGGCACGGCGGCGATCCGCGTCTGCTCGGTGTGCGGGTGAGCGGGGCTCGACTCGACGGCCGGCGTATCGACGACCGGCTCGTGTTCGACGAGGGGTTTTACGGGGCGGAGCCCCCGCACCTTCCCGACGCCGAGGAGATCGCCCGGTGGTCGTCGGCCAGGGGCAGCGTGCGGGTGCGCTCGGACGGTTCCACCCCGTCGACGCTCTCGCTGCGCCTCTCCGCGCTCGGTCCGCGCACCGTGAAGCTGGAGAGCGGCGGGTGCACCACCGAAGTGGAGGTCGGCCCCGTGGCGGTCTGGGCCGACGTGGCGCTCGACCCCGAGGTGGTCGACATCGTCAACAACGCCGGCTCCAACCTGTACGCGGGCGGGTTCGGAGGAGACCGGGGCTTCCTCGAGGTCGACCGCGGCCAGTACGAAGAGCGCGCCGACGTGTTCGCCTGGTGCGGGGGAGCCGTGCTGCTGCGCCGCGCGTACCTCGACGAGGTGGGCATGTTCGACGAATCGCTGTTCCTCTACTACGAGGACACCGAGCTGTCGTGGCGGGGCAGGCTGCGCGGGTGGCACTACCTGTACGAGCCGCGGGCTGTCGTGCGCCACCGCCACGCGGTCTCGTCGGGGGTCGGCTCGCCGACGTTTCGGTACTACACCGAGCGCAACCGGTTGCTGGTGCTGGCCAGGCACGCCCCGGCGCGCCTCGCCCTGCGCTCCGGCGCAGGCGAGCTGCGCCGTTTCGTCGCCGCGCACGTGCGCCATTACGTGCTGCGCCCGCTCACGTTGCGGCTGCCGGTGCGGGCCGAGGTCGCGCACCGGCGTCGCGTCTTCTTCGGCTACGTGCGCCTGCTGCCGCGGATGCTCGCTGCCCGTTGGGCGCCGGGGCGCACGGTGCCGCGCCGCTCCCTGATGAGCTGGATGGTCGAGAAGTGGTGAGCCGCAGACGGATCGCCGTCTACGACCTGTACTGGGAGACCTACGGCGGCGGAGAGCAGGTGGACGGCACCATCGCCCAGGTGCTGGCCGAGGACGGCCACGACGTGACGCTGCTCGGCCCGAACCCGCCCGACGTGGGGCGCACGCTGGAACGCCTCGGTGTCGACCTGTCGGCGTGCGACTACCGGCGCGTCACCGACGACGCCGAAGCCTCAGCGGCGAGCGCGGACTTCGACGTGTTCGTGAACGGCACCTATCTCAGCAGGTGCGAGAACCGCGCCGCTCTCGGCTACTACTACGTGCACTTCCCGCAGTCGCCGCCGACGCGACTCGACGCGGTGCGCAACCGCGTCGCGATCGGCGGGGTCAAGGCGCTCTCGCTCGTTCCCGGAGAGCTCCCGTTGCGCCTGCGCGAGGTGCAGGCCGGCTTCGACCGCCGCGTCCAGCGGACCCATCACCTCGCCAGCTACCGCCGGTTCTTCGCCAACTCGGCCTTCACGGCACGCTGGACGGAACGTCTCTGGTCGGTCCCCGCCGAGGTGCTCTACCCGCCGGTGCGCCCGATGGCCGAGCCCGGGCCGAAGAGCCCCACGATCCTGAGCCTCGGTCGCTTCTTCGACCCGGCGTTCGGCCACAGCAAGAAGCAGGCCGAGCTGCTGGAGGCCTTCGGCACGCTGGAGCGGGCGGGAGCAGCGCCGGGGTGGGAGCTGGCGCTCGTCGGTGGCTGCGACGCGACCAACCGCGAGTACGCGCTCGCTGTGCGCCGCGCCGCGCTCGGCAGGCCGGTGCAGGTCCATGTCAACGCGCCGGGCGCCCTCGTGGCGCGACTCCTGCGCGAGTCGTCGGTGTACTGGCACGGGGCCGGGTTCGGCGAGGATCCCGACCGCCACCCGGAACGCTTCGAGCACTTCGGCATCGCGCTCGTCGAAGCGATGGCCGCTGGCGCGGTACCTGTCGTCTACGGCGCGGCAGGCCCGGCGGAGATCGTGCGCGACGGTGTCGACGGCCGTCACTGGCATTCCGTCGAAGAGCTGGTGGCGATCACTGCGGGCCTTGTCGCGAACCCGGCCGAGCTGGCCAGGCTCGGTGCGGCAGCGCGGCTGCGCGCGCTCGACTTCGGTGTCGACCGCTTCCGCCGTGAGCTGACCGCCGCTCTGGAAGCCGACCTTGCCGGGCTCTAGCGGCGGTCCTTGACGCACTCCCACGTGGCGAACTGGTGGCCGGGCAGGAACCCGAGACGGTGTGCCAGCTCCTCGTCGGCGACGACGGTGAGGTCGCGGGGGCGGGCGTGCTCCACGAGCGAGGCGAGGTCGAACCCGTCGCCGAAGTCGGCCGGTACGGGCACCCGGGCGGTCAACAGGTCGGCGAACGCGGTCGTGACGAGCACCGTCGTGCGGAGCCCGGCGTCGCGCAGGCTGTCGGTGAGGTCCCACCCGAAGTGCCAGAAGACCGGCGTGTCGTCGGCGTGGAACTCCGGCTTCGACGGCGGCACCGTGACCCCCTCGCACAGGGGCACCTGTAGGTACATCCGACCTTCGGGGGCGAGGACACGGGCGATCTCGCGGATGGCGTCTCCCGTGACAGGCACGTGCTCGAGCACGTGCGGGGTCAGCAGGACGTCGACCGAGCTGTCGGGCAACGCGATCTGCTGGAGGTCGATCTGGATGTCGGCGCGGTGCGCCGAGAGATCGAAGTCGCTCGCCCGGTAGGCGAAGTGGCGGCGCATCATCGCGCGGTACTCGCCGCCGAGCCGGGGGCTCGTCTCGAGCACGCGCTTGCCGCGCGGGCTGCTGTTGCGGGAGAGGAAGCAGTGGAGCAGGAAGCGGTCACGGCCGATGGCGCCACAGCGCGGGCAGGTGGCCGCCTCGACGTGGGCGCCACCGAGGAACTCCTCACCGTGCCAGCGACAGATGTTGCAGTGCACCTCGTCGGCCAGCTCGTCGCGGCCCGGAGGCGCCCACGGCGGGCGGTCGACGTTCCACCACTCGCCCGGGCGCGCCGCCAGCCCGACTGCTCGGGCTGCTGGGCGCAATGCCCGACGCAACGGTTCGGGCATCGCCGACCCCACGGCGCGCAGGCCGTCGCGCACGCGCTCGGTGAGGGACATGGGGGCGAGGCTAGTTGGGGCTCAGCCGAGCGGCCGGTCCTGCTTGTCGAGCATCTGCGCCTTCTGGGCCTTCTTCCACGCCCGCACCTGCACGAGGGCGTCCGGGCCGTCGATATCGGCCACGGAGCGGGGCCGGTCGTCGCCGAACCGTCCTGCCGCTTTGCGCCAGCCGCGGGGCTGCACGCCCATGCGCTTGCCGAGCAGCGCGACGAAGATGCGCGACTTCTCCTCGCCGTAGCCGGGCAGCGCGCGCAGCCTGCGGTACAGCTCCTCCGCGTCGTCGACGCCCTTCCAGACGTTCGCGCCCCTGCCCGCGTAGTCGGCGACCAGCACCTTGCACAGGTCGTGGATGCGCCGTGCCATCGACGCCGGGAAGCGGTGGATCGCGGGCACCTCGCGCGCCACGACGACGAGGTCTTCGGGGTCCATCGCCGCGATCCGCTTCGGGTCGAGGTGACCGAGGCGCTCACGCAGCTTGGCGGGCCCGGCGAACGCGAGCTCCATCGGCACCTGCTGGTCGAGCAGCATCCCGATCAGCAACGCCGTGCCGTCGCGGTTCAAGAGCCCGTCGGCGCTGCGTTGCCCGGTGATGTACAGCGTTCCCGTAGGCACGGTGCCCACGATAACGACGTCTGGCGTCCCCGCTCAGCCGACGAAGGGGTCGGCGCCGTCGGGGTCGATGCCGTAACGACCGATCGCCTCGGCGACGACGTGGTGCCCGATGGCGCCTTCGCGCACGAGTCCCTCGAGCACGGCGACGACGACGCTCGGTGCGTCGACCTCGAAGAACCGGCGCAGGGCCTCACGGGTGTCGCTGCGTCCCATCCCGTCGGTGCCGAGGGGGATGAACGTGCGCTCCGGCAGGAAGCGCGCGACCTGCTCGGGCACGATCTTCATGAAGTCGGTGACGGCGACGATCGGCCCGGGTGCCTCGCGCAGCAGCTTGGCCACGAGCGGGGGGGTCGGCGCGATGCCCGGGTGCAGGCGGTCGTGGCGCTCCACGGCGAGCGCTTCCTCACGCAGGGCCTTGTACGAGGTTGCCGACCACAGCTCGACGCCGACGCCGAAGTGCTCGGCGAGCTCGACGGCGGCCTGCCGCGCCGCCGCATGCGCGCTGCCGGAGAACAGCACCGTCGCTCGGTGGGCGGTGCCTTCCGGTGCGACGGCGAAGCGGTACAACCCGGCGAGGATCGCCGCGTCGAGCTCGCCGTCGGTGCCGGTCACGGTGGGGTCGGGCTTCCCCGGCATCGGATAGTTCTCGTTGTACAGCGTCAGGTAGTAGTAGACGTCGGGGTCGGGATGGGTGCCGCCGTACATGCGGGTCAGGCCACGGTCGACGATCGCGGCCACTTCGTAGGCGAAGGCCGGGTCGTACGCCTGGCACGCGGGCACCGTCGACGCGAGTACGAGGCTGTGGCCGTCTTGGTGCTGGAGGCCTTCACCGAGCAGCGTCGTGCGCCCGGCGGTGGCGCCGAGCAGGAAGCCGCGGGTGCGTGAGTCCGCGGCCTGCCACAGCAGGTCGCCGACGCGCTGGAAGCCGAACATCGAGTAGAAGGAGTAGAAGGGCACCATCGGTACGCCGCGGTTCGCGTAAGAGGTGCCGGCCGCGATCCAGCTCGACGCGGCGCCCGCCTCGGTGATGCCTTCTTCCAGGATCTGGCCGTCCTTGGACTCGGTGTAGCTGAGCAGCAGATCGTGGTCGACGGGCTGGTACTTCTGTCCCTGCGAGGCGTAGATCTTCAGCTCGCGGAACAGTGAGTCCATCCCGAAGGTGCGTGCCTCGTCGGGCACGATCGGCACGACACGCGCGCCGAAGTTGTCGTCCCTCGCGAGGTTGCGCAGCAGCCGGGTGAAGCCCATCGTCGTGCTGACCGACTGGGTGCCCGAGCCGGCGTCGAACTCGGCGAACACCGACCTGTCGGGCATCGAGAGCGCGCGGCGTGTACGTACCACGCGCGTGGGGAGCGCTCCGCCGAGGGCCTTACGGCGCTCGACGAGGTACTGGTACTCGATCGAGTCCTCGCGGGGGCGGAAGTAGGGCGGCACCGGCCCCTCGAGCGCCTCGTCGGGGATGTCGTCGTGCAGGTACAGCCTGTCGCGCAGCGCGCGGATCTGGTCGGTGGTCATCTTCTTGATCTGGTGCGTGGCGTTGCGGCCCTCGAAGCCGGCACCGAGCGTCCAGCCCTTGATCGTCTTGCAGAGCAGCGCCGTCGGGCGCCCCGAGCCGAGGTTCTCGGCGGCGGCGCGGTAGGCGGCGTAGAGCTTGCGGTAGTCGTGGCCGCCACGGGGCAGGTTGCGCAGGTCGTCGTCGGAGAGGTGGGCGACCATCTGGCGCAGTCGGGGGTCGGGGCCGAAGAAGTTGTCGCGGATGTAGGAGCCGGGTTCCACCGAGTACCGCTGGAACTCGCCGTCGACGGTGGTGGTCATCTTGTTGAGCAGCACACCGTCTTTGTCCTGGGCCAAGAGCTCGTCCCAGCGCGAACCCCAGATCACCTTGATCACGTTCCAACCGGCGCCGCGGAACACGGCCTCCAGCTCTTGGATGATCTTGCCGTTGCCGCGCACTGGGCCGTCGAGGCGCTGCAGGTTGCAGTTCACGACGAACACGAGGTTGTCGAGCTGCTCGCGGGCGGCGAGCGAGAGCGCGCCGAGGGTCTCGGGCTCGTCGGTCTCGCCGTCGCCGAGGAACGCCCACACCCTGCTCGCCGACGTGTCGTCGATCTGGCGGTTCTGGAGATACCGGTTGAACCGGGCGTGGTAGATGGCCGTGATCGGGCCGAGCCCCATGCTGACCGTCGGGTACTCCCAGAAGTCGGGCATCAGGCGTGGGTGCGGGTAGCTCGACAGGCCCTTGCCGCCGCGGCCGATCTCGCGGCGGAAGTGGTCGAGGTCGTCCTCGCTCAGGCGGCCCTCCATGTACGCCCGCGCGTAGACGCCGGGCGCGGCGTGGCCCTGGAAGTAGACGTGGTCCCCGGGCGTGCCGTCGTCCTTGCCGCGGAAGAAGTGGTTGAAGCCGATCTCATACAGGCTGGCCGAGCTGGCGAAGGTGGACAGATGGCCACCGAGGCCGTCGTGGGCCTTGTTCGCCCGGATCACCATCGCCGCGGCGTTCCAGCGCACGAAGCGCCTGATCCGGCGCTCGATGTGCTCGTCGCCGGGGAACCACGGCTCGAGCTCGCGGGGGATGGTGTTGATGTACGGGCTCGACACCGTCGCCGGGAAGCTCACCTGGCTCTCGCGCGCTCGTTCGAGCAGGCGTGACAGCAGGTACCGGGCACGGGTCTTGCCGTGGATGTCGATGACGGCGTCGAGGGAATCGAGCCACTCGCCGGTCTCCTCGGGATCGGTGTCGGGGAGCTGGTGCACGGATCCGTCGAAGATCATGGGGTCAAGTCAACCACTGCTACCGAGTGGTAACCGGCCGATGGCATGCTTGCCGGATGCCCGCTCCCGGATCGCCTGCGCCGACCGTCGTCTACACAGACGGCGCCTGCTCGGGCAACCCCGGGCCGGGCGGCTGGGCATGGGCCGTCGCCCCTGCGGGGTCGCCGAGCGGTGCCGGCGGTGAGGCGCGCAGCACGAACCAGCGCATGGAGATCCGCGCGGTGCTCGAAGCCCTCCGCTCGCTCGACGGTGAGCTCGTGATCGTCTCCGATTCCACCTATGTCGTGAACTGCTTCCGCGACAAGTGGTGGGCGCGGTGGCAGGCCAACGGATGGCTCAATGCGAAACGCCAGCCGGTGGCGAACGTCGACCTCTGGAGACCGCTGATCGAGCTCTACCACGAGAGGCGCCCCGAGTTGAGGTGGGTGAAGGGGCACAGCGGCGACCCGATGAACGATCTCGTCGACAGGCTCGCAGTCGTCGCGGCCGCAGGCCCGTTCGACGCCTGACCTCCATCGCGCGGTGAGGGTTTGTAGTGTCACCCAACGTGGCTCGACGGGCGCCCGGCGCGGCAATGACGAGGATCGCGCGGCTGGCGACGGCCGCCGTGCTCGCCGCGAGCGGGGTCGCCGCGGTCGAGATCGCCTCGCCCAGTCCCGCGGCCGGCGCCCCGGGCGACCCGAACGAGATCGTGGCGCTGGTCCTCGAGGGCTACGGCCACGGCCACGGCCGGGGGATGAGCCAATGGGGCGCCTACGGCTGGGCCACCGAGGCGCGCTGGAGCTGGCAGCAGATCCTCGCCCACTACTACGGCGACACCACGCTCACGCCGGCGGTGGCGGCGGACTACGCGGGTGTCCGCACCGGGCGGATGACGGTGCGCCTCGTCGGTCTCGACGACAAGCAGACCGCGGTCGTGTCGACGGTCGGGACTGCGCAGTGGTCGGGCGCGCCGGGACGCAATTTCGGGAGCCTCGTCGCGCGGGAGGTGCCCGGCAGCCAGCGCGTCTACGACGTGTGGGGCTCTACCGCACCCTCTTGCCCGTCGGGCTCCGATCCCCTCGACGGCTCCGGCACGTCGATGACCGTGCCCAGCGTGACGCTGCGCGTCGGCGACTCCGGGGCCGACGTCGCCGCCGTACAACGGTTCCTCGACCGCTTCGGGTTCGAGCCCGGCGGCATCGACTCCCGCTTCGGCCCGATGACCGAGGCAGCCGTGAAGCGGTTCCAGACCGACGCCAAGGCCCGTGGCTGGTACGGCGGGGCGATCGACGGGGTGTGGACGGCAGCGCTAGCGAGCGCGGCCAAGAAGCTGATCGCCGAGGCCGACGAGGACGCCACGTGGCAGTACCTCGGGCGCTCGCCGGTGGCGCCGGCGGGTGAGCCGGCGGTGGTGTTCACCACGCCGGGGGGCGATTCGTCGAGCACAGCCGTCAGCGGGCTCCTCGCCGCCTGCCAGCCGGACGGCTCGATCGCCTACTACCGCGGATCGATCTTCGCCGCCAACGGCACCGACGGCGAGAACCGCACCGTCAACGACGTCCCGATCGAGTCCTACCTGCAGGGCGTCGTCCCTCGCGAGGTGTCCGCGATCTGGGCCGACGCGGCCGGCGGGGCCGGAGCGAACGCCGTGCGGGCCCAGGCAGTCGCGGCGCGCTCGTACGCATTGGCGCAGGGGGCGGGCACCAGCTCTCGACGCCGCTACTCGTACGCGAAGACGTGCGACACGCAGTCGTGCCAGGTGTACGGCGGGGCGGGGGCGCGCGCATACGTCGGCGCGTCGCTCCAGGTGCGTGAGGATTCCCGCACGAACGCCGCCGTCGCCGCCACCGCAGGGATGGTGCTGAAGCGGGGTGGGGTGGTGATGTCCACCGAGTTCTCGGCCTCGAACGGCCTGCGCACCGCAGGGGGTGCGTTCCCCGCCGTCGACGACCTCGCCGATGCGATCCCCGCGAACCCCAACCATCGCTGGACCCGCGTGCTCGACGCCCACGAGGTGGCCCGCCGGTACGACCTCGCCACCCTCACGCAGGCGACGACCGAGCCCGATCCGGGGCTGCTCGCGCTCGGCCTGGAGGGGGGCTGGGCGAGGCGCGTGCGCCTCGGCGACGGGGTCTCGTCGAAGCCGCTCGCGAGCTGGGACTTCCGCGGCGTCTACGGCCTGCCGTCGGCGAACTTCACGATCACCGTCGTGCGCCGTGGCCGGGCGAACGTCGACGCCGCGTTCATCGGTGACTCGGTCGGCGAGAGCATCACCGCCGGGTCGACTGCTGAGCTGCCGACGCTCGTCGACGGAACGTTCGCCACCCTGCGCATCGACGCCCGCTCCAACCGCTGCACCGTCGGCAACTGCAGCGGCTCGGTACCGAACGGCGTCGCTGCCGCCAACGCTCTCCCGGCTGGGGTCGACCTGGCGGTGGTGCAGCTCGGATACAACGACTGGCCGACGGACTTCGCCGGCGAGATCGACCAGATGATGGCTGCGCTCGCGGCGAAGGGCGTTCGCCAGGTGGCGTGGGTGAACCTCTCCGAGCGGCGCATCGCCACCGGCGGGGTGCCGTTCTACCGCCCGGCGAACGAAGCGCTGAGCGCGGCGCGCAGCCGGTGGCCGAACCTCACCGTGCTCGACTGGAACGCGGCGAGCAGCGGCCCCGACCGCAACCGCTGGTACACCGACAACGTCCACCTGTCGAGCACCGGCCAGGCCGAGTTCGCCCGGTGGGTGCGCGATCGGATGCTCGCGCTCGCCGGTGTCACGCCCCCGGACCCGCCGGTCGACCCGCCCCCGACCGGGCCGGTCAAGCTCGGCGCGGGGGAGACGTTGCGGTTGCCGGTGGCGGGGGTGGAGGGTGTGCCGTCGTCTGGTGTGTCGGGTGTGGTGTTGAACGTGACGGTGGTGGATCCTGAGGCGGCTGGGTTCGTGACGGTGCATCCGTGTGGGTCGTCGTTGCCGGATGCGTCGAGTTTGAACTTCGTGCGTGGTCAGACGGTGCCGAATGCGGTGGTGGCGCCGGTCGACGGTACGGGTGAGGTGTGTTTGTGGTCGTCGGCGGCGACGCATCTGTTGGTGGACATGTCGGGTTGGTTCCGTTCGGGGTTGACGACGCGGGTGCCGGTGCGGTTGCTGGACACGCGGAGCGGGTTGGGGCCGGTGGCGGCTGCTGGGCCGCGGGTGAGGGTGCGGGCGGGGGAGACGTTGCGGTTGCCGGTGGCGGGGGTAGAGGGTGTGCCGTCGTCTGGTGTGTCGGGTGTGGTGTTGAACGTGACGGTGGTGGATCCTGAGGCGGCTGGGTTCGTGACGGTGTATCCGTGTGGGTCGTCGTTGCCGGATGCGTCGAGTTTGAACTTCGTGCGTGGTCAGACGGTGCCGAATGCGGTGGTGGCGCCGGTCGATGGCACGGGTGAGGTGTGTTTGTGGTCGTCGGCGGCGACGCATCTGTTGGTGGACATGTCGGGTTGGTTCCGTTCGGGGTTGACGACGCGGGTGCCGGTGCGGTTGCTGGACACGCGTAGCGGGTTGGGGCCGGTGGCGGCTGCTGGGCCGCGGGTGAGGGTGCGGGCGGGGGAGACGTTGCGGTTGCCGGTGGCGGGGGTGGAGGGTGTGCCGTCGTCTGGTGTGTCGGGTGTGGTGTTGAACGTGACGGTGGTGGATCCTGAGGCGGCTGGGTTCGTGACGGTGTATCCGTGTGGGTCGTCGTTGCCGGATGCGTCGAGTTTGAACTTCGTGCGTGGTCAGACGGTGCCGAATGCGGTGGTGGCGCCGGTCGATGGCACGGGTGAGGTGTGTTTGTGGTCGTCGGCGGCGACGCATCTGTTGGTGGACATGTCGGGTTGGTTCCGTTCGGGGTTGACGACGCGGGTGCCGGTGCGGTTGCTGGACACGCGTAGCGGGTTGGGGCCTGCTCCGGGCTGACGCCTAGCCTCGGCGCCCATGGATCTGAACGGAGCAAGTGCGATCGTCACCGGTGGCTCGTCTGGGATCGGCGCCGCCTCTGCCCGCCTCCTGGCTGCCAAAGGCGCGAAGGTGGTGGTGGCCGACCTGCAGGAGGACAAGGGTCGGGCCCTGGCCGACGAGATCGGTGGGGCGTTCTGCAAGGTCGACGTCACCAACACCGCCGACATCGTCGACGCGGTGGAGATGGCGAAGTCGATGGGCCCGCTGCGGGTGCTCGTCAACTCCGCCGGCATCGGCTGGGCGCAGCGCACCGTCGGCAAGGACGGCACGTACGACTCGGCGGCGAACCTCGACGCGTACAAGCGCGTCATCGCGATCAACCTCGTCGGCACGTTCGACTGCATTCGCATCGCGGCCACTGCGATGAGCCAGACCGAGCCGCTCGCCAACGGTGAGCGGGGCGCGATCGTGAACATCGCATCGGTCGCCGCGTTCGACGGTCAGATCGGCCAGGCGGCGTACTCCAGCTCCAAGGGTGGAGTGGTCGGCATGACGCTGCCCGTCGCGCGCGACCTCGCCGCCGTCGGGGTGCGGGTGAACACGGTCGCCCCCGGCCTGATCGACACGCCGATCTACGGCGAGGGTGACGCCAGTTCGGCCTTCAAGGAGAACCTGCAGAAGGGGGTGCTCTTCCCCCAGCGCCTCGGTGCCCCCGAAGAGCTCGCCTCGGTGGTGGTCGAGTGCGTCACGAACAGCTACCTGAACGCCGAGACGATCCGCGTCGACGGCGGCATCAGGATGCCCCCGAAGTGACCCTCGACGCCTACTGCTAGGTGGTGTAGTCGGCGTTGATGCGCACGTAGCCAGCGGTCAGGTCGCAGCCCCACACCGTGGCCGCGGCCTCGCCGGTGGCGAGGCTGACGTGGATGCGGACCTCGTCGCCGCGCAGGTACTTGCTCAAGCGCGCGAGCCCCGCGGCATCCACCTGCTCGGGGTAGACCTCCTGCGCGCCGAAGCGGATCACGACCCGATCGGGGTCGATGTCGTCGTCGTCGCTGCACTTGCCGACGGCCATCGCGATCCGGCCCCAGTTCGGGTCGGCACCGTGGACGGCGGTCTTGACGAGGGGGGAGTTGACGATCGACTTCGCCACCCGCTTGGCCTGTGCCGCGTCGCGTGCTTGGTCGACGAGCACCTCGACCAGCGTCTCCGCGCCCTCGCCGTCGCGGGCCACCTGCTTGGTGAGCGACAGCGCCACCGCATGGAGGGCGGCCTCGAACGCGACGGTGTCGACCGGCCCGGCGGCGCCGCTCGCCAGGACTACCGCGGTGTCCGACGTCGAGGTGTCGGTGTCGATGCTGACGCAGTTGAAGGTGCGCTCGATCACCCGCCGCAGCACCGCGTCGAGGGTGGTCGGCTCGATCTCGGCGTCGGTGAACAGCAGGGTGATGAGTGTGGCCATGTCGGGCTCGATCATGCCGACGCCCTTGGCCACGCCGACGACGCGGGCCGGGCCGTCGCCGACCGTGGCGGCAGCGGTCTTCGCCACCGTGTCGGTGGTCATGATCCCCCGCGCGACGGCCTCGGCGTCGTTGCCGGGCAGCGGCACGGGTAGCCGGGACAGGCCGGAGCGGACCTTGTCCATCGGGTACTGGCGCCCGATCACCCCGGTGGAGGCGAGCAGCACCTCCGACGGCGCGCAGCCGAGCCTGCGCGCGACCGTGGCCACTACCTCTTCGGCGTTCGCCTTGCCCTCTGCGCCGGTGGCGACGTTCGCGTTCTTCGAGATCACCACCACGGCTCGGGCGCGCAGGTCGCGCAGGTGCGCCCTGCTGAGCACGACGCTCGGGCCGGCGAAGCGGCTCTTCGTGAACACCCCTGCCGCGGCGCAGGTGTGTTCGGCGGCGACCACCACCAGGTCGTCGGTGTCGTCTTTCAGCCCGAGGTTGGTCACGTGGCTGGAGAACCCCGCGGGGAGCGTGAGCGTCACGGCAGCGGTCGCCTCACTTGGCGAAGTGGGCGTCCAGGCGCTCCAGCGTCGCGACCATCGAGCGCTCGTTGCGCTTGGCGGCCCGCATCAGGCGCAGCACCCAAGGTGCGCGTGAGGTCCTCATGTCGAACTGCTCGGTCACCTCGGTGCCGCCGTCGACGGGCTCGAGGATGTAGCGCCAGATGTGGCCGCCGTAGTGGCGCCACGCGATCTGGCGCGGCTCGTCGAACTCGACGACCTCGTTCGTCACCTTGTACGGGGCGCCGATCTTCATGCTCATCCCGAACTTGGCGCCGAGGCTGAGACGGGCCGGTGCCGAGTCGGCGGCGCTCTTCACCGAGCCGGAGCCGTCGATGAGCGAGTGCTGGCGGGGGTCGGCGAGCAGGTCGAAGATCTGCTCCGCAGATGCGGGGACCACCCGGGACACGGAGATCACGTTCGGGTCTGTCGGCTTGGTGCTCACCGGGCAATCATGGCCCACGCGCGGGGGTCGGCGGACACCGTCAGCGCTTGCCGAGCACCGCGCGCAGGGCGCCGTCGAGCTCGGGGTGCTCGAAGGTGTAGCCACTCGCGCTGAGCACGGTGGGCACCACCTTCTGCCCGGTGAACAGCAGGTTCGTCGCCAGTTCGTCGCCGAGCAGGAGCTTGGGGGCGAACCTCGGGACGGGCAGGAAGGCCGGCCGGTGCAGCACCCTCGCGAGGGTGTGGGCGAATTCGGCCTGGGTGACCGGCGCCGGCGCGGTCAGGTTGACCGGGCCGCGGACGTCGGAGCGAAGCAGGTGGACGATCGCGCCGACCTCGTCGTCGATCGTGACCCAGCTCTGCCATTGGCGCCCCGAGCCCAGCTTCCCGCCCAGGCCGAGGCGATACAGCGGGAGCTGCTTGCGCAGCGCCCCGCCCTGCTTGCTGAGCACGATCCCGCTGCGGATGTGCGTCACCCGTACACCCGCGGCCTCGGCGGGGCCGGTCGCGGCCTCCCACTCACCGCACAGCTCGGCGAGGAAGCCCTGGCCCGGCGGGCTCGACTCGTCGAAGGTCTCCGTCTCCGACGAGCCATAGATGCCGATCGCGGAGGCGGAGACGAGGGTGCGCGGCGGTCGTTCCAGCTCGGCGAGGGTGCGGGCGACGAGGCCGGTGCCGAGCAGTCGGCTGTCGCGCAGCTCGCGCTTGTACTCCGGCGTCCAGCGGTGGTCGCCGATCCCGGCGCCGGCGAGGTGGACGACGGCGTCGGTTCCCTCCAGCGCCGCGGCCTCGATCGTGCCCCGCGCGGGATCCCAGGTGACGTCGCCCGGCGCCGGGTCGCGACGCACGATGCGGCGCACCGTGTGCCCGTCGCCGCGCAGTCGCTCGACGAGCGCCGAGCCGATCAGCCCGGTGGCGCCGGTGACGGCGACTGTCAGCGACGAAGTCGCCACTTCAGCCGACGACCACAGGGACGGAGGTGACGACGGTGTGCGGGCGGTAGAGCAGGCGGGCCTTCAGGGCGAGCGCGGCCTGGCCGTGCAGCCACTGCGTGGCCAGGCCGGTGACGGTCTCGGGGATGACCACGGTCAAGATGTCGTCCTCGTGCTCGGCGTCGAGCTCGTCGAGGTAGTCGAGCACCGGCCGGGTCAGCTCCCGGTAGGGCGAGGACACCGTGTGCAGCTCCACGGGGATGTCGTGGTCGTCCCAGCTCTGCCGCAGAGCTGCCTCCTCCTCGGCGTCTTGCACGACCGACACCGCGATCAGGCGCTCCGGGGCGAGGCTGCGTGCGTAGTGCAGGGCGTGGAGCGTGCCCTTGTTGACCGACCCGACGAGCACCACCACGTAGTGCGTCGGCCGGGTGGTGCGGTACTCGGTGGTGACCGTGACCGCCTCCTTCACCCGGCTGTAGTGGCGCTTGATCGCGCTGAACACCGCCACCTGCACGAGGATCACGAACACCGAGATCCACGCCCCGTCGGTGAACTTGACGACGATCACGATGCCGGCGACGAGCGCGGTGGCTACGGCGCCGATCGCGTTGACCACCATGTGGGCCTGCCATCGCGGCTCGCGCTCTCGCCAGTGGTGCACGCACATGCCGGTCTGGCTGAGCGTGAACCCGGTGAACACCCCGATCGCGTACAGCGGGATGAGGGCGGTGACGTTGCCGCGGAAGGCGATCACGAGCACGATCGCCATCGCCGCCAGGAAGATGATGCCGTTCGAGAACACGAGCCGGTCGCCGCGGTTCGTGAACTGGCGGGGCAGGTAGCCGTCGGCGGCGATGATCGACGACAGCCTGGGGTAGCCGGCGTAGGCGGTGTTGGCCGCGAGGATCAAGATCGCGAACGTCGCGAACTGGGTGACGAAGAAGCCGACGTTGCGCCCGCCGTAGACGTGCTCGGCGAGCTGGGCGAGCACCGTCTGGGTGATGTGGCCCTCGTGGTCGGCCACCGGCTCGAGGTGCTGGGCGAGCACCGACAGGCCGAAGAAGCACGAACCGAGGATCACCGCCATCCACACGAGCGTCGTGGACGCGTTCTTGCTCTCCGGCTTCTTGAAGACCGGTACGCCGTTCGACACCGCCTCGACCCCGGAGAGCGCCACCGCCCCGGAGGCGAAGGCCTTCAGGAAGAAGTAGACGCCGACGGCGCCTTGTCCGGCGAGCAGCTCTTGGGAGATCGGGTCGCTGTGGTCGATCGGGCCGAGGTCGCGGAACCACACCCGGTACATCCCGACGACGATCAGCGTGATCAGGGCGAAGATGTAGAAGTAGGTCGGCGGTGCGAAGAGCGCGCCCGACTCGCGCAGCCCGCGCAGGTTGGCGAGGGTCATCAGCACGATCGCCGCGACGCACATGTGCACGCGGTAGTCGGCTAGGTCCGGGAACGCGGACACGATGGCGGCGATGCCGCTCGCGACCGAAACGGCGACGGTGAGGATGTAGTCGACGAGCAGAGAGCCACCGGCGACGAGCGAGGGGTAGCGACCGAGGTTCTCCTTCGAGACCACGTACGAGCCTCCGCCGCTCGGGTAGGCGTGGATCGTCTGGCGGTAGCTCGAGGCCACGATGGCGAGCAACACGATGACGATGATCGAGATCGGCACCAGCTTGGAGAACGCCGCGTATCCCGCTCCGGCGAACGAGAGCAGGACGATCAGGATCTCCTGCGTCGCGTATGCGGTGGACGAAACCGCATCGCTCGCGAACACCGGCAGCGCGACCTTCTTCGAGATGTGCTGCTCGTGCTCTTCGGCGGAGGCGATGGGACGCCCGATGAAGACTCGCTTCAGAATGGGGAACATAGGGAGGCGCCCGCACAGTAGCCCTAGCGTTAGGGTGCCAAGGCAGCCACGAGGACGAACGAAGGAGACCGAGGGTGCATGTCGTGATCGTCGGATGCGGCCGTGTCGGGTCGTCGCTCGCCCTCGGCTTGCTGGAGGCCGGGGCCAGCGTGGCCGTCGTCGACCGGCGTGCCGAGGCCTTCGAACGGCTCGGCAAGGCCTTCGGCGGCGCCGTCGTCGAAGGGGTCGGCTTCGACCGCGACGTGCTCACGGCGGCCGGCATCGAAGGCGCCGTCGCGGTGGCCGCGGTGACGAGCGGGGACAACTCGAACGTGCTCGCCGCGCGCGTGGCGCGGGAGACCTTCGGCGTGGAACGCGTGGTCGCCCGCATCTACGACCCGCGCCGGGCCGCGGTGTACCAGCGGCTCGGGATCTCCACCGTGGCCACCGTCGCGTGGACCACCGAGCAGATCTTCCGCAGGGTGCTGCCGAGCGCCGATGCGGTCGAGTGGGTCGACGCCAGCGCGAGGGTGTCGCTGGTCGAGCGTTCGCTCGGTCAGGGTTGGGTGGGCCACCGCGTGGCCGACATCGAGGTCCCTGGCCAGGTGCGCGTGGTCACGGTGACCCGCCTCGGCCAGGCGATGCTGCCGACGCCCGACCTGGTCGCCCAGGTCGGCGACGTCGCCCACCTCGCGGTGGCGGTGACGGCGATGCCCACGCTGGCCGAGCTGCTGGCGGGTCCCGGGAGGAGGCACTGATGAGGGTCGTAGTGGCTGGGGGCGGGAGCGTGGGCCGCTTCATCGCCGAGCAACTGGCTGGTGGAGGTCACCACGTGACGCTCATCGAGCGCGACGCGTCGGTGCAGCGTCATCACGCCGAACTGTTCGACAAGGTCGGTATCAGCTGGGTGCGCGGCGACGCCTGCGACATCGGCGTGCTCGCCGGCGCCGGCATGTCCGAGGCCGACGTGGTGGCCGCGGCCACGGGAGACGACGAGGACAACTTGGTGATCTCGCTGCTCTCCAAGCAGGAGTTCGGCGTGCCCCGTGTGGTGGCCAGGGTGAACAACCCGAAGAACGAGTGGATGTTCGACGAGAGCTGGGGCGTCGACGTCTCGGTCTCGACCCCCCACCTGATCACGGGCATGGTCGAGGAGGCGGTCAGCATCGGCACGTTCGTTCGCCTGCTCTCGTTCGAGGGCGGCCGGGCCAAGCTGTCCGAGGTGACTCTCGCCGCCGGCTCGCCGGCTCTCGATCGCGAGATCGCCGGGCTCGGCTTCCCCCGTGACGCCACGGTCGTGGCGATCATCCGCAACGACCGCGTCGTCGTGCCGCGCGGCGACACGTTGCTTCGTGAGGGTGACGAGGTGATGGTGCTCGCCACCACCGAGGCCGAGCCCGAGGTGCGCGCGACGCTGATCGGTCACTGAGCGCGCTCGCGCCCTGCCGAATCGGGGTTGTTCAGGGAAGCAGCGTGTAAGCGGGGTTGACGAGCGCGGGACGGCCCTTGTCGAGCCGGGCCACGCCCTCGAACACCACGGCCCTGCCGTGGTCCATGCCGGCGATGGCCCGCCGGCCGGTGAACAGCGCCGTCGCGTCGGCGGTGCCGTCGGTGATCACGATCTCGACGGTCGGTACTCCCGAGCGTGGCGCCATGTGGACCCGCTTCACCTCGCCCCCGACCCGCACCGGTTTGCGCAGCGGGCAGTCGGCTATCGGCGTCACGTCGAGTCCGGTGAACCGGTCTTGCAGGCGCTGTGCGTCGAGCTCGGTGGCGCTCGCCCGCAGGCGCTTGCCTAGGTCACGCCACGCCATCGGTGTCTCCGCGGGAGGCTCGTGATCGCATGGCAGGCATCGTACGGCCAGCCGTAGGCTCGGCGGCCGGATGAAGACCCGAAACCTGCTCCTGCTCGCCGTCGGGTGCGGCCTCGCGATCCTCCTCGCCGGAGGCGTCAAGCTGTTCCAGATCGGTTCCAGCGACTCACCGCCGCCGCCGCTCGAGCTCGGTCTGCCGGGCACCATCGGCGACATGACCATCACCCCGCTGCATGCCGAGCTGGTCGGCGACACGCTGAGCGTGGCGGTCGAGCTGCAGGGCGTCGACGACCCCGACGGAGCGACCTCGTTCTGGCTCGCCGCGGCCGGCTCGCGCCTCGACCCGGTTCCCGGAGCGCCGGACGCGTGCAGCTCGACGTCGGCGGCCGAGCCGACACGTTGCACGCTCACCTTCGACGTCACCGACGTCGGCGGGCAGCGGGTGCTCATCTACGAACGGACGGTGTCCGAACGTGAAGATCGTCTGCGGTGGTACGTCCGCCTCCACGAAACCGAAGGCTGAGGACGTCCCGCTACGGTGTCAGCCGCAGCGCCCTGGAGGCGCCTGAACTGCGGGAGGTGGTCCAAACGGCCGAGCAGCACGACCAGTACGACCTCGTGGTCATCGGTGGTGGCCCCGGGGGCTACGGCGCCGCTCTCTACGGCGCCTCGGCCGGCCTGCACGTCGCGCTGGTCGAGCGTGACGCGCTCGGCGGCACGTGCCTCAACCGCGGCTGCATCCCGGCCAAGGCGTTCCTCGAGACGGCGTCGGTGTTCCGCCACGTCGCCCATGCCGGTGAGTTCGGCGTCGTCGCCTCCAGCCCTGCGATCGAATTCGCCGTCACCCAGGAGCGCAAGCGCAAGATCGTCGCCGGGCTGGTGAGCGGCGTCGCCGGGCTGTGCAAGGCCCGCGGTGTGACCGTGTTCTCGGGCACCGGCATGCTCGGTGCCGATCGGACCGTGTCCGTGCACATGAACGACGGTGGCTCGGCGGTGCTGCAAGGCACGAACGTGATCCTGGCCTCGGGCTCGGTGCCGCGGCTGATCCCCGGTTTCGAGCGCGGCGGGCCGATCCTCACCTCCGACGAGGTGCTCGATCTCGACTACGTGCCGGGCCGGGTGGCGGTGATCGGTGGCGGAGCGATCGGCTGCGAGTTCGCGTCGACGTTTGCCGACCTCGGCGCGAAGGTGACCATCTTGGAGGCCCTACCGAAGGTGCTGCCCGGGCTCGACTCCGACGTCGCCGCGGTGGTGGTGCGCTCGTTCGGGAAGAAGAAGATCGACATCCGCACGGGCGTGATGGTGCAGGGCCACCAGCCGACCGGCGCGGGGTCGACCGTCGTGCGCTACGGCGAGGCCGATTCGGTCGAGGTCGACGCCGTCGTGGTGTCGGTCGGGCGACGCCCGTTCCCCGACCTGCTCGGGCTGGAGGGCACCGCGGTGAAGGTGTCCGAGCGCGGCTTCGTCGAGGTCGACCAGTGGTGTCGCACCGGTGAACCGGGGGTGTACGCCATCGGCGACCTCATCGACACACCGCAGCTGGCGCACGTCGGCTACGCCGAAGCGATCCTCGCGGTGAAGGACGCGCTCGGCGAGCAGCCGCTGCCCGTCGCGTACGACAAGGTGCCGTGGGCGATCTACTGCCACCCGGAGGTGGCCTGGGCGGGCATCGGCGAGGACGCCGCCCGTGAGGCCGGGCTCGACGTCGTCGTGGCCAAGCACCAGTTCCGCGGCAACAGCCGGGCACGGATCATCGGCGAGCTCGACGGGCTGGTGAAGGTCGTCGCGAAGAAGAACCCCGACGGGTCGGCGGGGCAGGTGCTCGGCGTCCACATGGTCGGGCCCTGGGTCACCGAGCAGCTCTCCGGGGGCTACTTCGCCGTCAACTGGGAGGCGACCGTCGACGAGGTCGCCGAGCTCATCCAACCCCATCCGAGCCTGAGCGAGCTGTTCGGTGAGACGATGCTCTCGCTCACCGGACGCAGCCTCAACGCCTGATCGCTACCATGCACGATTCGAGAGACGGAGCTTCGCCATGGCCGACGTGACCCTCCCCCAGCTCGGTGAAACGGTCACCGAGGGCACCATCACCCGCTGGTTCAAGCAGGTCGGTGACACCGTCACTGCCGACGAGCCGCTGTTCGAGGTGTCCACCGACAAGGTCGACACCGAGGTGCCCTCGCCGGATGTCGGGCACGCTCACCGAGATCCGCGCCGAGGAGGGCGACACCGTGCCGGTCGGCGCGGTGATCGCGGTGGTCGGTGACGCGCCGAGCCCATCGCCGCCCGAGCCCGCACCCGCTCCCGAGCCGGCAACGGCTCCCGAGCCGGCAACTGCTGCCGAGCCGGCAACTGCTCCCGCTCCGCCTCCGCCACCTGCGCCCGCTGCACCTGCGCCTGCTGCACCGGCGCCTGCACCTGCGGCACCGGCGCCTGCTGCACCTGCACCTGCGCCTGTGCCGGCACCGCCGCCCGCGGCCGAGCCCGCACCGGCACCGGCTGCGGAGGCCGGCACCGATCAACGCCTGCTGTCCCCGGTGGTGCGCCGCCTGGTCGGCGAGCACGGGCTGAACCCCGACGACATCGCCGGCACCGGCCCAGGTGGGCGGATCACGCGAGAAGACGTGCTCGACCACATCGACGCGAAGGTGTCCGCCCAGCCCTCGACGCCGCCTGCACCCGCGCCCCCGCCGGCCCCCGCTCCGGCCCCGGCACCCGCTCCGGCACCCGCTCCGGCCCCGGCCCCCGCACCGGCTCCGGCAACCGCTCCTGCTCCGGCACCCGCTCCGGCTCCGGCTCCGGCTCCGAGCGTCGCGTCCGGCGAGCGTGACGAGCGCGACGACGTCGTCGCGCTCTCCAAGATCCGCAAGCTGACCGGGGCGCACATGGTGATGTCGAAGTCGGTCAGCCCACACGCGTTCAGCGTGGTCGAGGTCGACTACGCGAACGTCGACCGCACCCGCACGGCGCTGAAGGACGAGTGGAAGGCGAGCGAGGGCTTCGGGCTCACGTACCTGCCGTTCATCGCCCGTGCCGTCGTCGACGCGCTCGCCGACTACCCGCACCTCAACGCAACCGTGACCGAGGACGAGCTCGTCGTGCACTCCTACGTCGATCTCGGCATCGCCGTCGATCTCGAGTTCCAGGGACTGCTCGTGCCGGTCGTGCGCAGCGCCGAGTCGAAGCGCCTGCGCGCGATCGCGCGTGAGATCAGCGACCTCGCCTCACGTGCCAAGAGTCGCCGGCTGAGCCCCGACGAGATCCAGGGCGGCACGTTCACCATCTCCAACAACGGCTCCGCCGGCTCGGCGTTGACCATGGCGATCATCAACCAGCCGCAGGTGGCGATCCTGTCCACCGATGCCATCGTGCGCAAGCCGGTGGTCGTCGAGCTCCCCGACGGCTCCGAGAGCATCGCCATCCACCCCGTCGGCCACCTGGCGATGAGCTGGGACCACCGAGCCTTCGACGGTGCCTATGCAGCAGGGTTCCTCGTGAAGGCGAAAGAGCTGCTCGAGACCCGCGACTGGTCCGCAGAGCTCTGACCACCATGCTGCGCGTCCGTTGGCTCGGGCGGGTCGCGTATCGCGAGGCCCTCGACCTGCAGACTGCGCTCTACGACTACGGCACCGATCAGCACCTGCTGCTGCTCGAGCACCCGCACGTGTTCACCCACGGTCCGCGGTCCGATCTGTCCGCCAACCTGCGCTGCGACCCGGGCGCGGTCGGCGCCGAGCTCGTCGCCGTGCGCCGGGGCGGCGACATCACGTACCACGGGCCCGGACAGCTCGTCGGGTACCCCATCCTGAACGTCGGCAACAGCCTCGGCGCGGCGGCTCACGTGCACGGCGTCGAGCAGCTGGTCATCGACACGCTGACCGAGCTCGGCCTGCCCGACGTCGGCCGCCTCGACCAGTACCCAGGGGTGTGGGTCGAACCGGCAGGCCCGAACGCCCGCAAGATCTGCGCCATCGGCGTCAGGCTGGGTGGCGGGCGCACGATGCACGGCTTCGCGCTGAACGTCGCGCCCGACCTCACCTACATGCGCGAGCACATCGTGCCGTGCGGGATCGGTGACCGCCCGGTCACCTCGCTCGCCGAAGAGGGTGTCGGGTGCTCGATGCGTGAGGTGGTCGACGTCGTCTCCCAGCTCGCCGTCGGCCGCTTCGGGGCCGGATCGGGCGAGCGTCAAGACGTGGCCTGGCGCCACCTGCCGAGCGACCTGTCCGCGTTCTCGCGGGGCGAGCACGACGTGGCCCCGGCGCGCGGGGAGCGCCGCCTGGCCGAGGCGGGCGTCGTCGGCGGCCTGACCGTGGCCACCCGCAAGCCGGAGTGGCTGCGCCCGAGGGTGCGCCACGGAGCCGAGGTGCTCGAGGTGCGGCGGACCCTGCGCGACCTCGACCTGGTCACGGTGTGCGAGGAAGCGGGTTGCCCGAACGTCTCGGAGTGCTGGACCGACGGCACGGCCACGTTCATGGTGCTCGGGGAACGCTGCACTCGGGCGTGCGGCTTCTGCCTGGTCGACACGCGCAAGCCCGAACCGGCGGCCGCCGACGAACCGCACCGGGTCGCGCAAGCAGTGGCGCGCATGGGGCTCGAGTACGCGGTGTTGACGATGGTGGCGCGCGACGACCTGCCCGACGGCGGGATGGCCCACGTCGCCGAGTGCGTCCGCGCCATCCGTCGGACGCGGCCCGACACCCGGGTCGAGACGCTCGTCTCCGATGCGCGCGGCGACCGGGAAGCGCTCGACGTGCTGTTCGACAGCCGCCCCGACGTGTTCAACCACAACATCGAGACCGTGGCCCGACTGCAGCGCTCGGCGCGCCCTTCGGCGGGCTACGCCCGCAGCCTGGGCGTCCTCGCCCGGGCGAGACGAGCCGGGCTGACGACGAAGAGCGGGCTGGTCGTCGGGATGGGCGAAGAGCCCGAGGAGGTGATCGGTTGCCTGGCCGATCTCGCCGGCGTCGGGGTGAGCATCGTCACCATCGGTCAGTACCTGCGCCCGACCTCACGTCACCTACCGGTGGCCCGTTTCGTGCACCCCGACGAGTTCTCGGCCTGGGCGACAGCCGGTGAGGCGCTCGGGATCGGTCACGTCGAAGCGAGCCCGCTGACGCGCTCCAGCTATCACGCGCGCAAGCTGCTGCCCACGTCACCTAGCCCGGCGGGCCCTTCCGGCGAACGCGGCGAGGCTGAGCGCAAGCGCGGCCACGGTGATGAGGGCGGTCATCGCCGCCGCACCGGGAGCGTCGTCGCGGTCCAGCCAGGCGGTCACCGCAAGGACGAGCGTGGCCGCGAGCGAGACCGCGACCACGAAACGGGTGCCGCGCCAAGCCATGGCGATCACGGCCACCGGCAGCACGAAGGGCACGAGCATCACGGGCAGCATCTGGCGGTCGGACTCGTGTCCGAACCACCACACCGGCCGCCCGGACACCTCTCCCGCGCCGGCAACGATGAACAAGCAGACGACGAGGGCCACCCAGCCGACGGCGAGCACGGTCCGCCAGGCATAGATCACCTGGCCCGGTCGTAAGGCGGTCGTCGGGGGCACGGACATCGGTGTCCCAGGGTAGTCAGGCAACGTCGACGCGCGATGTAGGTAGCCTGCGCCGCCGTGTCCGGTGCGCACTTCGACAAGCTGTCGGTGTTCTTCCCGATGTGGAACGAGGAGGAGTACATCGACCGCGCTCTCGCGGCCGCCCGCGAGACATGCGCGATGCTCGTCCAGCACGGCGAGATCGGCGACTACGAGCTGATCGTGGTGAACGACGCGTCGACGGACGAGACCGGGCGCATCGCCGACCGCATCGCCGCGTCCGACCGGCACGTGTCGGTGGTGCACCATCCCGTGAACCGCAAGCTGGGCGGCTCGATCAAGAGCGGCTTCGCCGCGGCCACCGGCGACATCGTGCTCTACACCGACGCCGACCTGCCCTTCGACATGGACGAGTTGGCCCGCGCCTGCCGGCTGATGCGCCACTACGAGGCAGACATCGTCTCCGCGTACCGCTTCGACCGCACCGGCGAGGGGTACGTGCGCACCGTCTACTCGAGCATCTACAACGGTCTCGTCCGGGTGCTCTTCGGCGTACGGATACGTGACATCAACTTCGCCTTCAAGCTCTGCCGGCGCCGTGTCTTCGACCACATCACGCTGGTCAGCGAAGGATCGTTCATCGACGCCGAGCTCGTGATCAGGGCCGACAAGCTCGGGTTCCAGACCGTGCAGTTCGGTGTCGACTACTTCCCGCGCACGCGGGGCGTCTCCACCTTGTCCTCACCCTCGGTGATCGTGAAGATCCTGCGTGAGATGCGTGACCTGCGCCGTGAGCTGCGCGCGATCACCCCCGTCGCAGGGCGTTCCTGAAGGGAAATCCCGACTCCGCGGCGATAGGTTCTGAGCGCCGGTTTGACGAGGAGGGCTCCGTAGGTGGACATGCATGGCAGGGGCAAGTGGACGCCCGCCATCGCCGCCGCCGCGGTTTTCGGCTCGGTCGTGCTCGCCGGCGCCCTCGGTGGAAGAGGTGGCGACGACGCCTCCGGCAGCACCACCTCCGGGGCGTCGGGCACCACCCTGACCGCTCCCACCAGCACCTTGCCCCAGGTGGGGACCGTCGCCACCACGGCACCGATCGTGAAGACGGCGCTGTCGGGCACCCTCGCCGCCGGATCGATGGGCGACGAGGTGCGCCGTGTGCAGGAGCGTCTCGCCGAGCTCGGCTTCGACCCCGGCCTGCCCGACGGTGACTTCGGGCTGCGCACCGAGCAGGCCGTGTGGGCCTTCGAGAAGCTCGTGATGGAGGTTCCCCACGCCGAGGCGACCGGGCGCGTCACGAACGAGATGTGGTCCCGCATGCAGGACCCGATCGTGATCCAGCCCCGCCGGACGAACTCCACCCCCAACCACACCGAGATCTACCTCCCCGAGCAGGTGCTGGCCGTCTTCCACGACAACGTCGCGGTGCTGGTCACCCACATCTCCTCGGGTAGCGGTGAGGAATGGTGCGAAGAGGTCACGATCGCTCCGGGGGAGTACGGCAACGAACGAGGCACCGAGCCGCTGAAGCGAGGTGAGTGTGGTCGCTCGGTCACCCCGGGTGGTGTCTTCAAGTTCGACCGCAAGCGTGAGGGCCGTCGCGAAAGCGCCCTCGGGGGGATGTACGACCCGGTCTACTTCAACTACGGCATCGCCGTCCACGGTGCCGGCGACGTGCCGCTGAAGCCGGCCTCGCACGGCTGCATCCGCATCCCGATGCCCATCTCGGAGTACTTCCAGGAGATCGTCGCGCTCGGTGACCAGGTGTTCGTGTGGGATGGCGAGTTGCAGCCGGAGGAGAACGGCTCCCCGCCGCCCATCTTCAACTGGCGCGATCCCACCTACACCACGACCACCTCGTCGACGACGAGCACCACCACAACGACGGCACCACCGGCCACCACCACCCGGCCACCGGCGGCCACCACCACCCGGCCCCCTGCCACGAGCACCACCACCACGACCTCCGCCGCGCCCACCACCGCGCCGGCGGACAGCGAGCCGCCCGCCGAGCCCTGAGGCCGGACGCGTGCCTAGGGGCGCGCGGTCACCTCGACCCCGACATCGAGCACCTCGGCGAGCAGGCCGGTGCGCTCGCTCGCCGCGTACACCTCGAGCTCGGTGTCGGTGCCCGCGCCGGCCACCACCTCGATGCGCAAGGTGCGATCGTTGCGGGTGACCACCAGTGCCTGCACGCGCCCGTCGTGGCTGCGGTCGAGGCCGATCGCCACGCGCAGCACGCCGGCGAGCACCTTCACCCGCCGTTGGTCCTCGGCGGCGAGCTGGGCGAACTCGGCGTGGCTCGGCTTCGGCGCGCTCTTGCGGTGGTACCGAGCGACGAGGGCGATCAGCTCGATCTCGCGATCGGTGAAGCCGACCAGCTCGGAGTTGCGGATCACGTAGTACGAGTGCAGGTGGTGCTTCGAGTGCGAGATCACCAGGCCGACGTTCGCGAGCAGCGCCGCGGCCTCGAGCAGATCCCTGCTCGCGTCGTCGAGCCCGTGCAGCAGCTGGGTGGCGTCGTAGAGCTGGAGGGCGAGGTTGCAGATGTGCGCCGAGTGCCGCACGTCGTCGTCACAGCGTTCGGCGAGCTGGCGCACCGAGCGCCGCGCGACGTCGCGCAGCTCGTGGGCGCCGCGCCCCTGCATGCGGCCGATGGTGTCGAGCAACACCCCTTCGCGCAGCGCGTACTCGCTGAACGTGAAGCCGCTGATCCCGAAGGTATCGGCGACGCCTTCCAGGATCAGCGCTCCGGCGAGGACGATGTCGGCCCGCCCGGCGTCGAGCCCGGGCACACGCCGGCGGGCGGTGACCGACTGTGCCTTGGCCAGGCTCTGCACCACCCGTTTCAGCTCGGCGGTCGTGAACTCGAAGCAGTTGAACGTGCGCGGCTCGTCACCACCTCGTGCCGCGAGCACCATTCGCGCGGTCGCCTCGGCGGTACCCGACGACGCCACCGCGAGGTCGTGGCCCACGTCGGCCACCTCGCGCTCGATGACCGCCAGCGACGAGCGCACGTGCTTGCGGCAGGAGCTGACCGCACTCGGGTGCAGGCGGGCTCCCGGGAAGAAGCGGTCGGTCAGGCGGACGGAGCCGAGCTTGAAGCTGCGGGCGAGCAGGGTCTCGCCGTGCTCGCCGACGAGCACCTCGGTCGAGCCGCCGCCGATGTCGACGAGCAGCAGCCGCCTGTCGAATGCCGGGACGGCCTGCAGGACGCCGAGGTGGATCAGACGGGCTTCCTCGATGCCGGAGATCACCTCCACCTCGACGCCTGCCTCGCGGGCGCGGGTGGTGAACTCCTCGGCGTTCGTGGCCTCGCGCACCGCGCTGGTCGCGACAGCCCTGACTGGTGCGCCGAAGCTGTCCGCGATGCGTTTCATCCGTCCGAGCGCGGCGATGCCGCGTTCGACGGCCTCTGCCTCGAGCGCCTTCATGTCGCCGCCGCCGTGACCGAGACGGACCATCTCCTTCTCGCGGGCGATGACCTCGAACCCGCCCTCGGCGGTGAGCCTGGCGACGAGCAGGTGGAAGCTGTTGGTGCCGAGGTCGAGCGCGGCCAACGTGGCCGGCGGCTCGGGGGAGGTGCTCATCGCGTGCTCAACCGGAGATGCCGTCGAGCACGGCCTGCATCTCGGCGATCTCGGCCCGCTGGCCGACGATCATCCCGCGCGCCATCGCCACCACCTCGTCGTTGGAGCCGTGTTCGACGGCGTGTTCGGCCATGTGGAGGCCGCCCTCGTGGTGGGCGATCATGAGCGTGGCGAAGATCCGCCCGGCTTCGACGCTGTCACCGCGCCCCGCCGCGGCCGCCAACTCGTCGAGCTCGTCGTCGCTCGCGATGCCAGGCATCTGCTCGATCGGGGTCGGCTCGCCCATCCAGGCCATCGCCGTTCCCGTGTCGTTCGCCTCGATCTCACCCATCTCCCGCAGCAACTGCACCATGCGGCCCGCCTCGAGCTGTTGGGACATCACGATCTCCATCGAGAGCAGGTCGAGGCGGGGGTGCGGCTCAACGACTTCGGTGCGGTAGAAGAACGCCATCGCCACTGCTTGGTCGTGGTGGTAGCGCATGTCCTGCAGGAAGCCGACGTCGACGTCGTTGCCTCTGGTGCTGGCGGCGCGATCGCCGACGAAGTAGCCGATGCCGAACCCGAGGATCAGCCCGGCGAGGGCCACGGCGGCGACGTTCCACGGGTTCTGCCACCAGGGCAGCAGCGCCACCTCGGCGTCTTCGTCGTCGTCGTGGCCCACGGACGGCGTTGCGATGGCGACGTGGGGGATTTCGCTCACGATCCCTAAGCGTGCCACGGCAAGGCGCGTTCGGCACCCTCGCGTTCCGGCAATGGCACCTGTCGCTCGCGCCGGTCTCATCGGCAACGAGACCTCGGTGGGCTGCTATGTTGCCGAGCGATTGGCGGGCGGGGGCCCGCTCGGGGAGGGCGTCGCGAGTTGTCACTGCTCGAAGTGAACGAAGTGACGGTGCGCTTCGGCGGCATCGTGGCGCTCGACGGGCTGACCTTTTCGATCGACGAGGGTCAGATCTGCGGACTGATCGGGCCGAACGGAGCGGGCAAGACGACGATGTTCAACGTCGTCAGCCGCATCTACCAGCCGACGTCGGGCACGGTCCGCTTCAACGGCCACGACCTGCTCGCCGTCCCCGCCCACGGCATCGCGAAGCTCGGCGTGGCCCGGAGCTTCCAGAACCTCGCCCTGTTCCCGACGATGACCTTGCTCGAGAACGTGATGGTCGGCGCCCACAGCCAAGGCCGGGTGGGGTTCGCCAGGGCCATCACCCGCATCGGCGCCGGTCGTGAGAACCGCCAGATCCGCCAGTTCTCCGGCGAGCTGCTCGCCGAGCTCGGGCTCGGGAAGTTCGCGCACCACCCGGCCGCCGGGCTGCCGTTCGGCACGCTGAAACGCCTCGAGATCGCGAGGGCACTCGCCGCACGCCCGCGCTTCTTGCTGCTCGACGAACCGGCGTCGGGTCTGACCCACGGCGAGGTCGACGAGCTCGGCGACACGATCGTCGCCGTCCGCGACCAGTTCGACCTCACCGTGTTGCTCGTCGAGCACCACATGTCGATGGTGATGCAGGTGTCGGACAAGGTCGTGGCGATGGACTTCGGTCGCAAGATCGCGGAGGGCCTCCCGGAAGCCGTCCGCGAGAACCCCGCGGTGGTCGAGGCGTACCTCGGGGTCACCTCGTGAACGCGCTGCTCCAGGTGGAAGGCCTCCACGCCGGTTACGGCCCGGTCGAGGTGCTGCACGGGCTCGACCTGCGCGTCGACGAGGGCGAGGTGGTGGTCATCCTCGGGGCCAACGGTGCCGGCAAGACCACGACGATGCGCGCCATCTCCGGCACCATCGCCCGCCGGGGCCTCATCTCCTTCGGTGGCCACGACATCACGAAGGCGACCCCCGTGGCGATCGTGCGCCACGGCCTTGCCCAGGTGCCCCAGGGAAGGGGCACGTTCCCCGACCTCACCGTCGAGGACAACATGCTCGCCGGGGCATACGTGCGCCGCGACGGCGAGGTGAACGCCGACATGGGGCGCTGGTACCAGGTGTTCCCCCGACTCGCCGAGCGCCGTTCCCAGAAGGCGGGCAGTCTCTCGGGAGGCGAGCAGCAGATGCTCGCCATCGCCCGCGCGTTGATGTGCCGGCCGAAGCTGCTGCTGCTCGACGAGCCGAGCCTCGGGTTGGCGCCGATCATCACCCAGGAGCTGTTCGACGTCATCCACCGGCTGAACGCGGAAGAAGGGGCATCGGTGCTGCTCGTGGAACAGAACGCGAACCTGGCGGTGCGGATCGCCCACCGGGTGTACCTGCTCGAGACCGGAAGGATCGTCGCCGCCGGGACGGCCGAGGAGATCTCGAGCGACGACAGCATCCGCAAGGCCTACCTGGGGTACTGACCACATGGAACGCTTCTTCCAGTACCTGTTCGACGGGCTGTCGGTGGGTTCCATCTACGCCCTGCTCGCCCTGGGGCTCGTCGTCGTCTTCCGGGGCACGGGAGCGCTGAACTTCGCGCAGGGCGAGATGGCGATGTTCTCCGCGTTCGTCGTCTGGCAGTTCCACGACTGGGGGATCCCGCTCTGGATCGCGACGATCCTCGGGATGGTGTTCGGGTTCGCCTCCGGCGCGCTGACCGAGGTGTTGCTCATCCGCCCCGTGGGCAAGAAGTCACCCATCGCCGTGTTCGTGGTGTCGATCGCGCTGTTCCTCGGCATCAACTCGTTGGCATCGATGATCTGGGGGGCGCTGCCCGCCGAAGGCATGCCGAACCTGTTCCCGAGCGAGCCGGACGACTTCGTGCGCATCTTCGGCGCCGTGTGGCGCTACAAGTCGATCGGCGTGCTCGTCGTGGCACTGCTGCTCTGCGGCGCGCTGTTCGCGCTGTTCGGCAAGACCAGGTTCGGCCTCGCGATGCGCGCCGTCGCCAGCAACCCCGAGTCGTCACGGCTCGTCGGCATCAGCACCGGCATGGTGCTGATGGCGTCGTGGGGGATCGCCGGGGGGATGGGGGCCCTGTCGGGAACGCTCGTCGCCGGGAACAACGGCGAGGTCACCTCCGGGCTGATGTTCACGGTGTTCATCTACGCCTCGGCCGCAGCCACCCTGGGTGGCCTCGACAGCCCCGGGGGAGCGGTCATCGCCGGGCTCTCCATCGGTGTCGTCGAGAACATGGCCGCCGGCTACTTCCCGATCTGGATCGGACAGGAGATGAAGCTCGCCGTGGCGCTCGTGATCATCTTCGTGGTGCTGCTCGTGAGACCCTCTGGTCTCTTCGGCTCCCAACGGATCGAACGGGTCTAGGGGGCGCGCCGTGATCAAGCTCCGTGAAAATGGTGCCGGCCATTGGGTGCTGCGCATCGCCGCCGTCGTCTTGCTGCTGGCCGTGGTGTGGTGGATTCCGCACAACAGCGAGACCGCCCGGGTCAGCCAGCTGGCCGACGCGTTCGCGCTGATCATCGCCGCGATGTCGTTGAACCTCGTGTTCGGGTACACAGGCCTGATCTCGATCGGCCATTCGGCCTTCTTCGGCATCGGCGGCTACACGACGGCAATCCTCGTGAAGGACCACGGCTGGAGTCCCGGCTGGACCTTCTACGCCGCGGCTGTGATCGCGTTCGTCGTCGGGTGCATCGTCGCCCTGCCGGCGCTGCGCATCAAGGGCATCTACCTCGCGCTCGTCACGCTCGCCGTGGCGGTGCTGTTCCCCCAGCTGATGAAGTGGAAGAAGCTCGCCTGGCTCACCGAGGGTGCCCGGGGCATCGACAGCATCCGCTACGAGGAGATACCCACCTGGCCGATCATCGGTGAGTTGAAAGGGCGTGAGGGCCGCGCCGAGTTCGCCTACTGGCTCGCGTTCGTCGTGCTCGTGATCTGCTACTTCGTCTGCCGCGGCATCGTGAAGAGCCGTGTCGGGCGCTCGCTCATCGCCATCCGTGACAACGAGACCGCGGCGGCGGTGATGGGCGTCAACCTGGCCGCCACGAAGACGCTGGTGTTCGGGGTCTCGGCGGCGATGACCGCGCTGGCGGGCTCGCTGGCCACGCTGCGCACCGGGGTGATCACCCCCGACGACCGTTACGTGACGCTCATCGGCTCGATCATCTTCTTCCTGGTCATGGTCATCGGCGGCGCCGGGTCGCTCTGGGGGCCGGTGCTCGGTGGCCTGCTCTACATCTGGCTGGACGAGGTCACCCGCAGCGCCGGGGCCAGTGGCGAGGGCGTGATCGGCTCGACGATCGACTTCTTCTTCGGTTGGGCCGACCAGTCGCCCGCGATGTTCATCCTGGCCGTCGGCCTGATTGCTCTGATGTTCGTCGCGCCCTATGGTCTCCTAGGATTGCTGAAGCGGTTGAGTCGTCGCTTCGTCGTCGTCGTACCGACCCCGGTCGGGGCGCCGCCGTCGGTGCTCGCGGCGCAACCGCCGCCAGTACAAGTAAGCCAACTGTCCACCAAGGACTCTCAGGGGGAGATCGAATGACTTCACGACGCACCCGTTTGTTGGTGCTCACCGCCGTCGGTGCGCTGACGCTGGCCGCCTGCGGCGGCGACGACAGCGCGGACTCCACCGACGCGCCGAGCACCGACGCGCCGACCACTGACGCGCCGACCACTGACGCGCCGACCACTGACGCGCCGACCACCGACGCGCCGACCACCGACGCGCCGACCACCGACGCGCCGACCACCGACGCGCCGACCACCGATGCACCCGCGGAAGGGTGGGCGGTGAACACCGACGACTGCGTCGACCCCGACGCGGCCAACGAGCCGATCGAGGGCACGGTGAAGATCGGCTCGGCGATGCCGCTCTCCGGTGGCGCGGCGGCAGCCGCGTTCGCACCGGTGGCCTCCGGGTTCGAGGCCTACATCGACTACGCGAACGAGAACGGCCTGCTCGAGGGCTACACCATCGAGATCGACATCCAGGACGACCAGTACAGCAAGGACCTCACCCCGGGCGTGGTCGAGTCGCTGCTCGACAGCGGGGTGCACATGTTCTCGGGCATCATCGGCTCGCCGAACAACGCCGCCGTGCGTGACCTGCTGAACGAGGAGTGCTATCCCCAGCTGATGGCGCTCACCGGGTCTCCCCAGTGGGGCGAGGTGGCTGACTACCCGTGGACCACGGGCGCTCTGATCCCCTACCCGACCGAGGTGCAGGGCTACCTGGCCCAGCTCGCGACGGAGTTCCCCGACGGCGGGACGATGGGCCTCTTCACCGTGAACAACGAGTTCGGCCAGTTCTACGTCGACGCCCTGAAGGAGCACGCAGGTGACTTCGGGTGGGAGATCGTCGACGAGCAGACGATCGAGGCCGCTGAGACCGCACCGCCGACGGCGCAGGTGAACAGCATCGCCTCGAAGGCTCCCGATGTGGTCATGGCTGTCCCGCTCGGCGCCCAGTGCGCGACGTTCCTGTCGGAGGTCCAGAACGCGAAGGCCGCGAACGCGGGCTGGAACCCGCCGGTGTACCTCACCAGCACGTGCGCCAGCCAGCTCATCCTGCAGCTCGCCGGCCCGGCCGCCACCGGCCTCATCACGTCGGCCTCGGCAGGCATCAACGACATCGACAACCCCGAGGTCGTCGCCTCCAACCCCGACTACCAGGCGTATGCCGACTACATGACCTCCACCGGCCGGGCCGAGATGGTCACCACCGGCGCCGCCGGGTGGACGGTGGCCGAGGTCACGGTGGAGATCCTGCGCCAGGCAGCGGCTTCCGAGGCCGGCCTGACCAGGGCGTCGATCATCAACGCGGCCCGCAACTTCACGTACGAGCCCACGCTCGTGCGGGACGGAGTGGTGTACTCGATGAACGGCGAGGAAGACCCCTTCATCGTCGAGGCGATCCAGGTGGTCCAGTTCGACGCCACGAGCAGCACCTTCACCGACATCGGCGAGCTGGTGCTCGACTTCGAGAGCTCCTGAACCGACGGCAACACATCACGCCTGCGGGCCCGCCCCCTCCATCGGGGGCGGGCCCGCTCGCGTGTAAGGGCGGGTTCAGCTACCGAGCTCGACGCACTCGGAGATGAGGGCGAACAGCTCGTCGCGGGGGTCCGGGACGGAGGCGTCCGATCCCCCTGTCGGGTCGAAGCCGGCGACGGCATCACGCACGCACTGCTCGTCGAACACCGTGCCCGCCGCTTCGAGCTCGGCCACGTAGCTGTCGGCCAGATCGTCGCTGTCGATGCACCCGAACAGCTCGATGCTGAGGGCGTCGGCTGCTTCGCTGACCTCGGCGGTCGGGTCGGCAGCGAGGAGGGCAGCGTCGGCGTCGGACAGCTTCGCGGCGACTTGCTCGACGCACGCCCGGTCGACGTCGAACGACTGCATCTCGGCGCTGGACATCATCTCGTCGACCACGGCCTGCTGGTCGGCGCTCAGTTCTGCACCTCCGCCGCCAGAGGTGTCGTTGCTGGCATCGCCGCCAGCTCCGTCGTCGCCGCCGCAGCCGGCGAGGACGCCGAGTGAGATCGCGGCCACGGCCAAGCGGCGCGCAGTGGTGCTGTGCATGTCGGGGGGTCCCTTCTCGTACCGCCGGATCCGGGTCCGGCGGGAAGATCTTCCCAGGTTCAGCCGCCGACGACGTTGCCGTCGACGACGGTGAGCTCGTTGTCGCCGGTGATCTCGATCGTGAACTCCCACGTGTCGCCCTCGTTGTCGACCGCGGTGCAGGAGTACTGCGTGCCCGTGTCGGTGCTGTCGGGCTGGTCGCACACGGCGTCGCTGAACGTGAAACCGGTCGATTCGGCCACCTCGTCACTTTCCAGGAACTTCTCGCCTTCCTCCTTGAAGTCCTTGCTACTCGCCGAGCAGGCGGTGAGCAGTGCGAGTGCCGTTGTTGACGAGACGAGAAGCAGTCGACGCATGACGCCAACCGTAGTGCCAGGTGCTCAGCGCGCGGAGGACTGCTCGCTCGTCGCGGTGCCACGGCTGCGGCGTACGGCCTCGACGGTGAGCAGCAAGAGCGCGGTCCAGATGAGGGCGAAGCCGACGATCCGTGTGGTCGTCATCTCCTCGTGGTACACGAGCCAGCCGAGGCCGAAGTTGATCGTCGGCACGACGTACTGCATCGGCCCGAGCACGGTGAGCGGTACCCGCTTGGCCGCGTGAGCGAACAACAGGAGAGGCACCGTGGTGACGACGCCGGTCAACCCGACCAGCACGAGCTGGCCCGGTCCGGCGGTGGCCGGCACGCTCTGCGCCCCGGGGGCGGCCAGCGCGACGATCAGTGCCGCGGGAAGGGCGAGCACCATCGTCTCGGCGGCGAGTCCTTCGAGGGCGTCGAGGCGGACCTGCTTCTTCAAGAGGCCGTAGACACTCCAGGTGGCGGCGAGGGTGAGGGCGATCCAGGGCACCTTCCCGTAGCCGAACGCGAGGATGGCGATCGCTGCGGCGGCGAGGCCGATCACGAGCCGGTGCACGAGGCGCAGCCGCTCGCGCAGCACGAAGGCCCCGATCAGCATCGTGCCGAGTGGCGCCATGAAGTACCCGAGCGCGGTCTCGATGACGTTCTCGTTGACCACCGCCCACACGTACGACGTCCAGTTGGCGGTGAGCAGCAGCGCGGCGAGCACCACCCGGGCGAGCAGGCGGCGGTCCGACAGGGCCGTGACCAAGGGACGCAGCCTGCCGAAGACGGCGAGCGTGCCGAGCAGGAGCGCCGTCGACAGGACCACGCGGTAGCCGATCAGCTCCACCGGAGCGAAGTCGCGCAGTCCCTTCCAGTAGATGGTGAGGAACCCCCAGACGACGTACGCAGTGATGCCGGCGACGACACCGCTGCGCAGTTCGAGCTGCGCGGCAGACATGCCCGGTGGTGCTGTGGTGGGGGAGCTGGACGGCACGGCGGTGCTGCTCGTCGACGCGTCCATCCGGCCACGCTACGGCGCCACGCCGGCGTCGCCGCAGCCGGTTCCGCGGCCGGTCTTACACTGGCCCGATGAGCGATGCCCGTGAGCGCTGGCAGCAGGCGTTCGATGCGTCCCCGCTGCGCGAGGCCGACTTCTCGACGATGTCCGGTGTCCCCTTGGCGCCGGTGTACGGGCCGCCCGACGGCTCGGGTGAGTGGCCGGGGGTAGACCCTTACACCCGCGGGCCGTACGCGTCGATGTACCGCTCGAAGTTGTGGACGATGCGGATGTTCGCCGGGTTCGGCACGGCGGACGACACGAACTGGCGCTTCAAGGAGATCATCCGGGCCGGCGGCGACGGGCTCTCCACCGCGTTCGACATGCCGACGCTGCTCGGCCTCGACAGCGACGACGAGATGGCGTTGGGCGAGGTCGGCCGGTGCGGCGTCGCCATCGACTCCCTTGCCGACATGGAAGACCTCTTCGCCGGCATCGACGTCGGCGAGATCACCACGTCGATGACGATCAACTCACCGGCGGCGGCGATCTTCGCGATGTTCGTCGCGCAGGCCGAGTTGGCCGGCGTGCCCAGGTCCCGGCTCGGCGGCACCCTCCAGAACGACATCTTGAAGGAGTACCAGGCGCAGAAGGAGTTCGTCTTCCCGCCCCGCCAGTCGATGCGCCTCGTCCGCGACACGATCTCGTTCACCGCGGCCGAGATGCCGCGGTGGCACTCGATCTCGATCTCGGGCTACCACATCCGCGAGGCCGGTTCGACCGCGGCCGAAGAGCTCGCGTTCACCTTGGCCAACGGCTTCGCGTACGTCGAGTTGGCGCTCGCCGCGGGGCTCGACGTCGACGCGTTCGCGCCGCGGCTCAGCTTCTTCTTCAACGCGCACATCGACTTCTTCGAAGAGATCGCCAAGTACCGCGCCGCCCGGCGCATCTGGGCGCGTTGGATGCGTGATCGATACGGGGCGCAGGCGGAGCGCTCTCGGCAGCTGCGGTTCCACACCCAGACCGCCGGGGTTTCCCTGACCGCCCAGCAGCCCGAGGTGAACATCGTGCGCACCGCGATCGAGGCGCTCGCCGGCGTGCTCGGCGGGACGCAGTCGTTGCACACGAACTCGATGGACGAGGCGCTTGCGCTGCCCACCGAGCGAGCGGCCCGGATCGCCCTGCGCACCCAGCAGGTGATCGCCTACGAGACGAACGTCGCCCACGTGGCCGACCCGCTCGGGGGCTCGTGGTTCGTGGAAGAGCTCACCGACGAGCTGGAGCGTCAGGCGGAGGAGGTGTTCGCCCACCTCGACGCGCTCGGCGGGGGGTCGTTGCTCGAAGGCTGCATCCGCGGCATCGAGGAGAACTGGTTCCAGGGCAAGATCGCGGACTCCGCTTACGAGCTCGAGCGCAAGCTGAACGACGGCCGGCGGATCGTCGTCGGCGTCAACCGGTTCACCGACGGCAACGACGACTCCACCGGGCTCGATCTGCTGCGGATCACGAACGAAGACGAGGCCCGCCAGGTGAAGCGGCTCGCCGCAGTGCGGGCCGACCGCGACGGCGGGGCCGTCGACGCCGCCCTCGCCCGCCTCGCCGCCGAGGCCCGCGACCCCGAACTGAACCTGATGCCGGCGCTGATCGACGCCTCCCGCGCCTACGCCACCTTGGGCGAGATGATGTCCACTCTCGCCGGCGTGTTCGGCCGCCACACCGAGACCCCCACCATCTGACCCCGTCCCCGCCATGGGGGGTCAGGGTAGGTTCGGCGGCGATGGACGAACTGCCGCAGTGGAAGGCGCTGGTCGAGCTGCGCCGCCCCGCCCACCTTCGAGAGCTGTTCGCCGGCGACCCCGGCCGGGCCGAACGGATGACCTTCGTGGCCGCCGACCTACGCGTCGACATGTCGAAGAACCTGGTCGACGCGCAGATCTTCGACTCCCTCGTCGAGCTCGCGCGCGCGTCGGGCGTGGAGGGCCGCCGGGCGGCGATGTTCGGCGGTGAGCGGATCAACGTCACCGAAGACCGGGCGGTGCTCCACACGGCCCTGCGCGCCCCGGAAGGAGCCGAGGTCTTCGTCGACGGCACCGATGTCGTGCCCGCGGTGCACGCCGTGCTCGGGCGGATGGCGGACTTCTCGCGCCGGGTGCGTGACGGCCGTTGGCTGGGTTCGACCGGCAGGCGCATCAGGAACGTGGTCAACATCGGTATCGGCGGCAGCGATCTCGGCCCGGCGATGGCGTACGAGGCGCTGCGCTCCTACGTGCAGCCCGCGCTCCACTGCCGGTTCGTGTCCAACGTCGACGGGGCCGACATCGCCGCCGCGCTGGTCGACCTCGAACCTGCGGAGACGCTGGTCGTCGTCGCGTCGAAGACGTTCACCACCCTCGAGACGATCGTCAACGCCCGCACCGCGCGCGACTGGCTCGTCGGTGCCCTCGGCGAGGCTGCCGTCGCGCAACACTTCGTCGCCGTCAGCACGAACGCGACCGAGGTCGCCAGGTTCGGGATCGACACCCGGCAGATGTTCGAGTTCTGGGACTGGGTTGGCGGGCGGTACTCGCTCGACTCGGCGATCGGGCTGGCGCTCATGATCGCCATCGGGCCCGAGCAGTTCACCGACATGCTCGCCGGGATGCGGGCGATCGACGACCACTTCTGTAGCGCCCCGCTCGAGCGCAACGTGCCTGTGCTGATGGCGATGCTCGGGATCTGGTACACGAACGTGCTCGGCGCCGAGACGAAGGCGGTGCTGCCCTACGCCCACGAGCTGCGGCGGTTCCCCGCGTATCTGCAACAGCTCGACATGGAGTCCAACGGCAAGTCCGTGCGCCTCGACGGGACCGCCGTGCGTGCGGACACGGCCGCGGTGGTGTGGGGGGAACCGGGCACCAACGGCCAGCATGCGTTCTTCCAGCTGCTGCACCAGGGCACTCGTCTCGTACCCGTCGATTTCGTCGGCTTCGCCCGCGCCAACCACCCGCATCTGCACCAGCAAGACCTGCTCGTCGCGAACCTGCTCGCCCAGGGCGAGGCGCTTGCCTTCGGGCGGACCGCGGCCGAGGTCGCGGCCGACGGCGTGCCGGCCGAGCAGGTGGCTCACCGCACCTTTCCCGGCAATCGGCCGTCGACGACCATCCTCGCGCCGCAGCTGACCCCCGCGGTGCTCGGCCAACTGGTCGCGCTCTACGAGCACGTCGTGTTCGTGCAGGGCTGCGTCTGGGGTGTCAACAGCTTCGACCAGTGGGGAGTGGAGCTGGGCAAGGCCCTCGCCAACCGGATCACGCCCGAGCTGACCGGCGATGCCGATCCCGCACACGACCCGTCGACTAACGCGATGATCCGCTGGTACCGCGCGCAGCGCGACGGGTGATGCGCTAGACGCCGACGAGCTCGGTGGTACCGGCGTCGACGCGGAACGTCCGCCAGGTGGTGACCGCCGAGTCCGCGCGCAGGGCGTCCTCGACGATGCGGTACTCGGCCGTCCAGGACTCCGGGGTGACGGTGTGGATCAGGTAGCCGCGGTGCGTCAGCTCGACGTCGACGACGGTCGGGAACTCGGCCAGCAGTGGGGTGAGCGAGGCGTCGACGATGCCGAGCGAGGAGATGGAGGTGGCGGTCAGCTCCACCCCCAGGCGCTGCGCGTCGCCCGGGGTCGCCGTCACGTAGCTGGCCCCGGCGAGATGGATGTCGCCGGTCAGCACGACCAGGTTCTGTACGCCGCGGTCGCGCACGAGAGAGAGCAGCTCCTCGCGAGCCGGGGAGTAGCCGTCCCACTGGTCGAAGTTCAGGATCGCCCCGTTGGGCAGCGAGAGGTCGGTCATCACCACCTGCTGCGCGATGACGTTCCACGTCGCGTCGGCTCGGCCGAGGCGTTGGTCCACCCACGCCTGCTGCTCCCCGCCGAGCATCGTGCGCTCCGGGTCGTGGGCCTCTGCGCAGGCAGGCTCGGTGCTGAGGGTGACGTCGCCGCACGCCTGGTCGCTGCGGAACTGGCGACCGTCGAGCACGAGCACGTCGGCGAGCGTCCCCCATGACACCTGGCGGTGGATCAGGAGCGCACCGGTGGTCGGCGCCGGGAGGCGCACCGGCATGTGTTCCCACCAGGCCTGGTACGCCGCGGCGCGGCGCGCCGGGAAGCCGGCGGCATCGGCTGGGTCCTGCGGGACCAGGCCGGCGTAGTTGTTCTCCACCTCGTGGTCGTCCCACGTGACCACCCAGGGACACGCGGCATGGGCAGCGCGGAGGTTGGCGTCGCTGCGGTAGTGCGCGTAGCGGTTGCGGTAGGCGACGAGGTCGGTCGGCTCGGGGCCCTCATGGCTCCTGACGACGGCTCCGCCCACCGGTCGGGCCGCTCCTTCGTAGATGTAGTCGCCGAGGAAGACGACGAGGTCCGGCTGCTGCTCGACGAGGTCGCGGTACGCGGCGTAGAACCCCGTCTCCCAGTGCTGGCAGGAAGCGGACGCGATCCGCAGCGGCGTCGCGGCATCGGGCGCCGCGCTGGAGGTGCGCCCGGTTGCGCTCGTCCAACCTCCGGCGTGGAACCGGTACCAGGCCCTGCCGGTGAGCGGGGCCTCGACGTGGACGCTGTAGCCGTAGCGGGCCTCCGCCGCGGCGGTGCCACTGGCCGTCACCTCGGTGAACGCCTCGTCCCCAGCCAGCTCCCAGCCGACCTCGATCTCCTCGGCAGCAGGTGCCGCGTCCCGCTGCGCATCGAGCACGAGACGAGTCCACAGGATCACGCTGGTCGCGTCGGGATCACCGCTCGCCACTCCGAGCACGAACGGGTCGGCGGCCAGATCGAGCGCTGGAGTGGTGGGCGCGACCGAGGTGACGGTGGAAGGCTCGGACGCAGTTGCCGGCTCGGTGGCCGCGGTGACGTTCGACGGCTCGGTGTCGTCCGAGGTCGGTGCCGCGCCCTCGTCGTCGCTGGAGCAGGCGGCGACCACCGCGAGGGCCGACAGGGCGAAGAAACGTCGCCGGGAGATGGGCTCTCGCCCACCGGTTTCACCGTCGCCCACTGCACCGCCCATCGCCGCCAGTCTTCCCCACACGAAGGCGGTGGGGAAGACTGGGCACGTGAGTGAGCGCGTGCTCGTCGCGAAGGTCGGTCTCGACGGGCACGATCGCGGCGTGAAGGTGGTCGCCCGCATCCTGCGCGACGCCGGGTTCGAGGTGATCTACACCGGGTTGTTCCAGACGCCGGCGAAGGTGGCCGCCGCCGCGGTCGACGAAGACGTCGACGCGATCGGCCTGTCGATGCTCTCCGGTGCCCACCTGACGCTGGCTCCGCTCGTCGTGGCCGAGGTGCGCTCGCTCGGCGTCGACATCCCCATCGTGGTCGGAGGGATCATCCCCACCCACGACGTCGCCGAGCTGCTCGCCGGCGGGGTCAGCGCGGTGCTCACCCCCGGTGCCTCGGCCGACGACGTCGTCGCCGTCATGCGCCAGGTGCTCGACGCCGCGGCGGAGATCGACCGCGGGACCGCGGGCTAGCGTCGCCGGCGCGGTGGATCGCCTCGAACGCGTCACGAACCTGCTGGCCCTGCTGCTCGAGACGCGCGGGCCGCTGACCCTCGAGCAGATCGTCGACGAGCTGAGCGGCCAATACCCGTCATCACCGACCGCCCGGCGGGCGGCGTTCGAGCGCGACAAGAAGTTGTTGCGTGAGGAGGGCGTGCCGATCGAGCAAGAGGTGCTCGGCGGAGACCGCGCCGGCCAGACCGCCTACCGCATCGACCGGCGGCGCTTCGAGCTCGGCGACCTGGGGCTGACCGACGAGGAGCGCCACGCGCTGCAGGTCGCCGTCGCCGCGCTGCACCTCGGTGCCGACTGGGGCGACGAGGCGTTGTGGAAGCTGGAACGCGCCGACGACCCTCCGCTCGGCGGCTTGATCGGCATCGCCGCGAGCCTGCCGGCACACACGGCTCTGCCCGCGCTGTTCCAGGCGGTGGTCGAGCGGCGAGGAGCGGGCTTCACGTACCACGATCGGGCGCGGATGCTGCACCCCTACGGCCTGCTGTCGAGAGACGGGTTCTGGTACGTGATCGGCCACGACCTCGACAGCGACGCGCTGCGTACGTACCGGGTGGACCGGATCGGCGCCGGGGAGATCCGTCTCGGCGAACCGGGGGCGTTCACCCGACCGGACGACTTCCGTCCTTCGGCGGCGTTCCCCGCGGACCCGAAGCTGCTCGGTGAGGCCGACGGTGACGGTGACGACGGCTCCAGGTCGGCGACGGTACTCGTCGACGCTGCACGCGCGAGGACGGTGATCGCCGGACTCGGCAGTGCCGCGGTGGTCGAGCGGCTGGAGGACGGGTCGGCGGTGGTGTCGGTGCCGTGCACCAATCGGGGGGCGTTTCGTTCGTGGGTGCTCGGGCTCGGTGAGCATGCCGAGGTGCTCGGGCCACCCGCGATCCGTGACCACGTCGTCGCGTGGCTCGTGTCCATGGCCGAGGAGCCGGCGCGATGACCGGGGCCGCGCCGCGCCGGCAGCGCAGTCTCAACGAGCGACTGCGCAGACTGCTCGTGATGCTGCCCTGGCTGAGCGAGCGGGGCAGCGTGCGCACCGCCGAGATGGCCGAGCACTTCGGACTGTCCGTAGCGGAGCTGATCGCGGACCTCGAGCTGGCCGCGATGTGCGGGCTGCCGCCGTACCTCGACGAGATGATCGACCTCGTCGTCGACGAGGACGAGGTGACGATCGGCGTGCCGAGGCTCTTCACCCAGCCCCTACGCCTAACTGCGCCGGAGGGTTTCGCGCTCGTCGCCGCGGCCCGGGCGGCGATGGCACTCCCCGGCGCCGACGCGCAAGGCCCGCTCGCGCGGGCGATCGACAAGGTCGGCGCCGCGCTCGGTGCCGACGTGGGGCGCGTGATCGAGGTCGACCTCGGGCTCGCCGGGGAGGCCGGCCCGGGTGGACAAGAGGGCAGCGGTGGGGAGGCGGAGCAGGGCGAGAGGCTGTCGCGCCTGCGTGACGCGGTCGCCGACGGCGCGGTGCTCAAGCTGCGCTACTGGGCGGCGTCGACCGACGAGGTCACCGACCGCGTCGTCGAACCCCGCGACGTGTTCTCCGACCGCGGCAACTGGTACCTGCGCGCCGACGATCGCCGTGCGGGAGCGGAGAGGACCTTCCGGGTGGACCGGATCGAGGACGACGTGCGCCTCGGCGAGCACGTGGCGACGCGACCTGCAGGAGCGATCCCGTCGTGGTTCGAAGGCTCACCCGACGTCGAGATGGTCCGCCTGCGGGTGTCGCGAGCGGCGGCGTGGGTGGCCGAGCGCTACCCGGTATCGGTCACCGAGGACGCGGGCGGGGATTCGATCGAGATCACCCTCCCCGTGGTGAGCGAGCGCTGGCTCGCCCGCCTGCTGCTGCGCCTCGGCCCCGACGCCGAGGTGCTCGTCCCGCAGCGCTGGCGCCGGCTGGGGCCTCGAACTGCCGAGGCGGTGCTCGCCCGCTACCGCGGCGACACGTCGTCGAGCTGAGCCGGCCCCGGCCCCGCCGGCCGGGGCAGACCGTGCGCGACGAGCAGGTGCGGCAACAGGGCCGCCGTGGCCTCGGCGTCGGCCAGAGCGTCGTGGGGCCGATCGACGGTGATCCCGTAGCGGGCACACACGTCGGCGAGGTGGTGGGACAAGGCGCGGTCGGCGTCGAGGCGCCGGGAGAGGCCCAAGGTGCACAGCTCTTCTGCCCAGGCGAGGCGCACACCCGTGCGCGCCGCACCGCGGCGGAGGAACTCGGCGTCGAAAGCCGCGTTGTGCGCGACGAGGACGGCCCCGTCGAGACGGGTGGACAGCTGCTCCAGCACGGCTGCCAGCGGCTGACCGTCGCGCAGGTGGCGCCGGGTGATCCCGTGCAAGCGCGTCGGGCCCGTACGCGCCAAGCGCCACCATCGCGGCCGCACGTACGAGCTCCATCGCTCCTCCACCGTGCCGTCGGCCCTCACCACCACCACGGCCACCTGCAGCAGGCGGTGCCGCTTGGGCGAGAGGCCGCTCGTCTCCACGTCGACGACCGCGAAGCGTGAAGAGGCGTCCACGGCGGGCACCTTACGCCGGGGGTGTCGAGGCCCGCGGAGCGATGCCCTCGGTCCGGCTAGAGCAGCTCGGCGGCAAGGCTCGCCACTTCGCTGCGCTCACACGAGGTCAGCGTGACGTGGCCGAACACCGTCTGCCCGCGGAAGGCCTGGATCAGGACGGCGAGAGCGTTGTTCGACTCGCCCATGTAGGGAGCGTCGATCTGGCTGGTGTCGCCGGTGAAGATCACCTTCGTGCCCTCGCCGATGCGGGTGAGGATCGTGCGCAGTGTCGTCGGCTCGAGGTTCTGCGCCTCGTCGACGACGACGAACTGGCGGTGCAACGACCGGCCGCGCAGGAACGTGACGGACTCCATGGTGAGCTGTCCGCGGGCCGTGAGCTCGTCGATCAGCCCCCCGGCCTCTCGGCTCGACCGCTGGTCGGTGAGCGCCACGATCGCGTCGTGGATCGCCGACATCCACGGGTCCAGCTTCTCGTCGAGCCCGCCGGGCAGGAACCCCACGTCGGCACGGCCGACGGGCACGAGGGGTCGGTACACGGCCAGGCGTTCGTAGGCGCGGCTCTCCACGACCTGTTCGAGGCCGGCGGCGATCGCCAGCACCGTCTTGCCCGTTCCCGCCCTGCCGTCGAGGGCGACGACGCTCACCGCCGGATCGAGCAGCAACTCCAGCGCGAAGCGCTGCTCCTTGGACCTCGCCCGCAGCCCCCAGGCTTCGGGTGCGGAATGGGGGAGGAGCACGAGGTGCGCTTGGCGCCGCCGTACGAGTGCCGACTGCGAACCCGCGCGGAGCACGGCGAAGCCGTTCTCGGCGATGCCGGCCCGGTCCGCGAGGTCGCGCTCGACCTCGGCCGCGTCGACCCGGCCGTCCGCGTACACCAGGTCGACGAGCGCCGGATCCACCTGAGTGGTCGTCCATCCGAGCGGTCGCGACGCCGACGCCCGGCCGACGGGTTGGTGGTCGGTGGCTTCGAGGCCGAGGTGTGCCGCCTTGATGCGCAGCGCGGCGTCGTTGGACACCACCCGCACGGTTCCGATGTGCTGCTGACCGAGAGCGGCGCCGATGATCCGGTTGTCGGGTGTCTCGGGATCGAGCCCGTGCTCCACCAGGTGGTGCCGCTGGATCCCGTTCAGCTCGATCTGCACCGTCGCCGCGTCGGGGTGGTCCGCCACCGGGATCGGGTCGGTCAGGCGTCCGCCGGCGCTCAAGCGCAGCAACTCCAAGGCTCGCAGAGCTCCCCGGGCGGCCCGGCCGACGTCGTCGGTGCGCGTCTTCAACCCGTCGAGCTCTTCGATGACGATGAGCGGGATCACGACGTCGGTCCCGTCGTAGGCCGTCAGGCAGGCGGGGTCGGCCACGAGCACCGAGGTGTCGAGGACGACTCGTGTCCGCCGCAGCTCACCTCCCGCCGCCGTGTCGCAGGTGACGTGCACGGGCGAGACGTCGGTCACCGCCGCTCCTTCGCTGGGGGGAGATGCTCGGGCTGGGGTGCGTGGAGGTGGGTCGAAGCCACAACGTCGGGCAGTGTGGCGCACCCGCGGTCGCTGGTGGTGGACCCTCACGAGGACCAGGGACGAGACTGCCCACCGATGACCGATCCGGACGTCAGCGCGTGCATCTTCTGTGCCGTCGTGGCAGGCGAAGCGCCGGCACACGTCGTGCTCCGGTCGCCCGGCGCGATGGCGTTCCTCGACCGCCGGCCGCTCTTCCATGGCCACTTGCTGGTCGTCCCGGAACGCCACATGGTGACGCTCGCCGACCTGCGCGCCGAGGAGGTCGGCCCGTTCTTCGCCGTCGTCCAGCGTGTCGCGCGTGCCCTCCCCGAGGCTCTCGGCGCGGAGGGGACGTTCGTCGCCAACAACAACGTGGTCAGCCAGAGCGTCGCTCACCTTCACGTACACGTCGTGCCGCGCCGCAAAGGCGACGGGCTGCGCGGCTTCTTCTGGCCGCGACTGAAGTACGCGGACGAGGCGGAGATGGCCTCGATCGCCGCGCGGATCGCGCGCTCACTCGACGTCACGGAATGACGTTCGTTGCATTTGCAACGATACTGGTCCTTGTAAACGTCTGGGTTACCAAGTGTGATTGCGTCCGCATTTGCGTTGACGCAATCGATGGAGGAAACACAACAAGATGACGAAGGCAGAGCTGATCGACGCAGTCGCGAAGAAGGCTGGAGTGAGCAAGGCACAAGCCGAAGCGACGCTCGGCGCGTTCTTCGAGCAAGTGGTCGCGTCGACGAAGAAGGGCGACAAGGTCGCGTGGCCGGGCTTCGGCTCGTTCAGCACGACGAAGCGCAAGGCTCGTACGGGCCGCAACCCCCAGACGGGCGCCGAGGTCAAGGTGGCCGCCTCCACAGCGATGAAGTTCACCTCGAGCGTGACGCTCAAGGCTGCGCTCAACCCCAACAAGAAGTGATCTAGGGAAGGACACGAACGTGGCAGCGAAGAAGGCTCCCGCCCGCAAGGCCCCGGCCAAGAAGGCCCCGGCCCGCAAGGCCCCGGCGAAGAAGGCCCCGGCCAAGAAGGCCCCCGCTAAGAAGGCTCCGGCCAAGAAGGCTCCGGCCCGCAAGGCCCCGGCGAAGAAGGCCCCGGCCAAGAAGGCCCCCGCTAAGAAGGCCCCGGCGAAGAAGGCCCCCGCTAAGAAGGCTCCGGCTAAGAAGGCCCCGGCGAAGAAGGCCCCGGCCAAGAAGGCCCCCGCTAAGAAGGCTCCGGCCAAGAAGGCTCCGGCCCGCAAGGCTCCGGCTCGCAAGGCTCCGGCCCGCAAGGCTCCGGCCCGCAAGGCTCCGGCGAAGCGGGCCTGAGCAGTCTCCCGGCGAGCGCTCACACGTCGGTGATGCGCTTGAACACCTCGGCCGCCGCGAATCCGAACGGCGAGCCGAGGGCGCCGAGTCGCTCGCTCACCCGGCGGTCGAACGCGCTCAGCTGCGCGTAGTCCTCGGCCTTCATCGTCGATTCGAACTGGCTCTCGTGCGCGTGTAGCGCGTGGAGCTTGGCAGCGAGGGTCGCGGTCACGTCTTCTACGTGGTCGGGGGCGTCTGCCTCCCACAGCAAGAGCGCGTCCGGACGATGGGCGTCGAGGCCGTGGTCGCGAAAGAAGTGCGGATCCCGCGCGGCCACGACGGCGTCGCAGGTGAGGAAACCCGCATGGCGATGGTCGGGATGCAGCCGGTACCGCTTCCAGGGATCGTGGCCGAGTACGACGTCGGGGCGCAGCACCCGGATCCACCTGGCCACCTCGCTGCGCAGCCACGGGCCGTGGCTGTCGAGCTCGCCGTCGACCTGTTCGAGGAACACGACCTCGCCCCGGCCGCCGAGACGGCGGGCTGCCTCACGCTGTTCGTCGCGGCGCTGGGCAACGAGCGCGGCGACGTCTGCACTTGCGTCCCAGGTGCCCTTCGAGCCGTCGGTGCAGATCAGGTGATGGATCACGCAGCCCTGCATCGCCCACTTGGCGAGGGTGCCGCCACAGCCGAACTCGACGTCGTCGGGGTGCGCTCCGATCGCTAGGGCGCTCCCGGGGGTCGACCGGTTCTGCGACCAGTCGGCGCCCGATCCGCTCACGGGCGGTGGCTGGCCGGGGTCGTTCGTGGCGTCCACTCGGAACCTCCTTCACGGCCGGAGCGGCCCTCGCGGCGCACGGCGTCGAGCAGCGATGCCAGCGCCGGCTGCGTGAGGTCGTCGGGAGTGTCTACGTCGAGGGCCAATCGCTCGTCGCGAACCACCCGCACGGCAGCGGAGATCGCGTGTGCCGCGACCAGGTGGCGCTCGAACGAGCGCGGGCCGTAGTCGAACGCGAAGCCGGCGGCCAGCGCGCGGGGCAGGGCGATGACGTTCGTGCCGTCGAGCACGCGATCGGGCACGAGCACGATCTCGTCCGCCTGTCGCAGGGTGTCCAGATCGTGCGCGAGCGGAAGGTCGGCGTGGGCGACGATCGCACCGTCGTGCCCGAGGGCGATCGCCGTGGCGACGGCATTGGCGACGGCCGCGTTCAGCCCGAGGCCGGGCCTCCACAGCACGGACGCCCCCTCCGCCTTGGCCCATTCGGCGACCTCTTCGTCGTCGCACACCACGTAGGGAACGGCCTCACCGGCCGCGCCGAGCACCGCGGTGGCGGTGCGCCGCGAGAGCAGCGCGCGCTCGGCGGGGTCGAGCATCGCGGCCAGCCTCCCCTTCGCCGCATGGAACGCCTTCACCGGCACGACGAGCGCGGCTGGCGCTGGCGTCGTCACGTCAGTGAGCCTACGTCGCCGCCTACGCTTGGGATCGATGTCGATCCGAGTAGCCGTCGTCGGCGCCGGTTCCTGGGGGACCACGGTCGCCGCGCTAGCCGCGGTGAACACGCCGACGGTGCTCTGGGCTCGGCGACCCGAGCTGGCCGAGCAGATCAACAGCGGTCACGTCAACGGCGACTACCTGCCGTCCTTCGTGCTCCCCGACGAGCTGCACGCGACGGCTGACCTCGCCGAGGCCGTCCACGAGGCCGACGTCCTCGTCGTCGCCGTACCTTCGCACGGCTTCCGTGACGTCGTGTCCGCGGCAGCACCGCACCTGCGCCCGTGGGTGCCCGTGGTGAGCCTGACGAAGGGGCTGGAGCGGTCCACGCTGAAGCGGATGAGCGAGGTCGTCGGCGACGAGATGCCGGGGCACCCGGCGGCGGTGCTCACCGGCCCCAACCTGGCGAAGGAGATCCTCTCCGGCCAGCCGGCGGCCAGCGTGGTCGCGGTCAAGGACGCGACGATCGCCGCCGAGCTGCAGCGGATCTTCAGCCGGCCGAGCCTGCGCGTCTACACCAACCCCGACCTCGTCGGCTGCGAGATCAGCGGCGTCGTGAAGAACGTCATCGCCATCGCGGCCGGCATGGCCGAGGGCATGGGCTTCGGCGAGAACACCCGGGCGACGCTGATCACACGCGGTCTGGCCGAGATGGCGCGCCTCGGCACGGCGATGGGCGGTCAGCCGCTCACGTTCGCCGGCCTGGCGGGCATGGGTGACCTGATCGCGACGTGCTCGTCGAAGCAGAGCCGCAACAACCAGGTGGGCCTCCAGCTCGGTCGCGGCGCCTCGATCGAAGAGATCCTCGCCGCGACGAACATGGTGGCAGAAGGGGTGAAGAGCTCGCCGAGCGTGCTCGACCTCGCCCGGCGCTACGCGGTCGAGATGCCGATCACCGAGCAGGTCGTCGCCGTGTGCCACCACCACAGCCCGGTCGGCGAGGCGCTGGCCAGCCTGATGCAGCGGTCGCGCAAGTCGGAGATGACGTGAGGCCGTGACCACCGCTTCCCCCGCGGGCACGACGATCGGCGTGCTCGGCCACACCTGGCGGGCGAGCGTCACTCCGTGGGGCGACGTGGTGCCCTGGGACGGCGGTGAGCCGCTGCGCTGGTTCGTCGCGGCCGAGGACCGCTGGCACCAGCCGCAAGAGGAGGCCACCGTTCGCCAGATTCTGGTCGAGGGGACACCGGTGGTGGAGACCCGCGTCCGGGTGCCCGGAGGAGACGTCGTCCAGCGCGTGTGGTGCGTGGCCGACCACGCGGGGCTGACCGTGGTCGAGATCCAGAACGACTCCCCGCGCGCGGTTGCGGTGGCGCTGACCCGCCCCGATCTGCTCACCACGCGTCCGCCGGCGAACGTGCCGATCGAGGGCATCGACCTCCCGGCGGGTTCGATCGTGCTACCCGTCGGACACCGCGCCTCGGTGCGCGCGGCACTTGCGCACTCCGGGGGAGGCCCGCGGCTGCTCCCGGCCGACCTGCCGGGCCATCTGGTCGTGGTGCGGGGGTGGCAGGCGATCGTCGAACGCGCGGCGCGCATCGTCTTGCCCGACGAGGCAGCCGTCGCGGCAGCCATCGCGCAGCGCTGCGAGGTGCTGCTCTGCGGCCCACCGGAGCAAGCCGACGCGGCCGGCTTCCTGCTAGGCGTTCACGAGCTCGTCCGCGCGGGCGAGCGGGCCGAGCCCTGGTTGCCCGACGTGGTCGCCGCGGGAGAGTCGCTGCTGCGCTCGGCGAGGCGCCAGCCCGATCTCGCCTGGGACGTCGATCGCGCTCTGCTCGCCGCCGCCGCCGTCTGCCAAACGGCGGGGGAGCAGCGCGCGGTGGAAGACGTCGTCGCCGCGCGCGGGAGGCTCGGCGAACGCACTCCCTCGGTCGAGGCGCCACCGGAGGGCATCCGGCGCGTCGCCTGGCTGGAGGACGGCCTCGTTCGACCGGGCTCGGCGGGAGCGTGCTCGCTGCTGCCCGGAGGGATCCCGCCGCACTGGTGGGGAGCCAACTTCGAGGCCTACCACCTGCCGGCCGGACCGGGCCACGACGTGTCGTTCGCGGTCCGCTGGCACGGGGCTCGGCCGGCCGTGCTGTGGGAGGTGCGCGGCGGGCCGGGGCTGGTGCTGCGCAGCGGCGCGGACTCGTCGTGGCACAGCGGGGACGCGCGCGGTGAAGCCTTGTGGGCCCCGCCCGCCGGGGCCGCCTAAGAGCGGTGGGCGTAGAGGTCGCGCAGCAGCGCGATCTCGGCACCGTGGTGGATCACCTCGCGGCTGATGTGCAGCACGAGTGCGGCCATCGGGTAGTCGGCGAAGGGACCCTCGGCGGGACCGCACGGGCGGGCCAGGTCGTCGGCGTCGAGCGCGGAGATCCCCGCCGACCATCGCCCGTAGTGCAGATCGAGCAGGGCCAGCCCGCCGGCCGCGGAGAGGGGCCAGTCAACGGTCGCGTAGTCGATCGCCTCGCCGCCGAAGTGGCTGGTGGCCCGCATCCCGAGCACTCCGACGGCGACGTGGCCCATGCGCCAGGCGATCGTCGTCACCGGCGCCGGGTGGGGCTCGGGGTGTTCGAAGTCCGCGACGACGTCACCGCCGCCGGCAGCCATCGACGTCGTGGCGTCGGCGCGCGGGCGCAGGCTCCAGCAGCCGGGCACGGGCTCCCACAGGTACTCCTCGTCGGTGAGCCGGTCGAGGCGCGGGCGCAAGTGCTCACGCCAGTGCCAGTCGAGCTGGTCGACGAGCTCGTGGTTCCAGTCGACGGCGCTCACGGGAGGGTCACCGCCCCGGGCTGGCGCTCGGCCTCTTCGCGGTTGGCGAGGTACCAGTCGATGGTGGCGCGCAGGCCGTCCTCGAACGGCGTCTCCGCCCGCCAGCCGAGCAGCTCCGCGGCCCGGCTCGCGTCCACTCGACGCCGCGGCTGGCCGTCGGGCTTGTCCGGGTCCCAGCGCAGCTCGCCCGTGAACCCGGTGAGGCGGGCGACGGTCTCGACCGTCTCGCGGATCGTCACCTCGTGGTTCGTGCCGAGGTTGACGGGTTCGACGCCCGAGCGCGGCACACGCGTCTCGCCTGCGCCCGCTCCGCCGAGTCCGGCCAGCGCCGCGCGGGTGATCGCCTCGGCCGCGTCGTCGACGTAGAGGTACTCACGACTGGCCCTGCCCGTACCCCACACCGGCACCTCGTGGCGTCCGGCCTCGACCGCGTCGACGCACTTCTTGATGAGGGCGGGGATCACGTGCGAGACCGCCGGGTGGAACTTGTCGCCAGGACCGTAGAGGTTGGTCGGGATCAGGTAGCTGAGCGACTGGCCGTACTGGGCGGAGTTGACCTGGGCGTGCACCAGCAGGGCCTTCTTGGCGATGCCGTACGGCGCGTTCGTCTCTTCCGGGTAGCCGTCCCACAACGCCTCCTCGTGGAACGGCACCGGGGTGTGCTTGGGGTAGGAGCAGACCGTGCCGACGAGAACGGTGTGGGCCGTGCCCGCACGGCGCGTGGCTTCGATCACGTAGGTGCCCATCAACAGGTTCGCGAGGTACAGCGGCGCCGGCTCGGCCTGGTTGTACCCGATGCCTCCGACACGGGCAGCGAGGTGCACGACCTCGGTCGGGCGGTGGTCGGCCAGCATGTCGCCGGCTGCGCCGGGCTCGGTCAGGTCGTACGCGGAGCTGCGCGGGGAGACCACTTCGACCCCCTGCTCGGCGAGCTTGGCCACCACGACCCGTCCGAGGAACCCCGACCCTCCCGTGACGAGGATCTTGCGCTCCGCAGGGGAAGTGGTCATGGCTGCCGATGCTAGGGCCGCAGGTGGCGGGTGGGGACCCGCGGCGACGGGCCATGATGGGGACGTGGCTCAACCGGACTCGAGCGCGCTGCGCGTCGCGTACACGCTCGAGCAGTGCTGGCACCGCGTGCCCGGCGGGACGGCGGTCGCCGCTTTGCGCGTGGCAGAGGAGCTGGTCGGACGCCGCGACCTGGAGCTGATCGGCGTGGCCGGACGCCATCGCCTTCCCCCGCCGGCCGCGTTCACCCCCCCGGTGCCCGTGCGGGCGCTGCCGCTGTCGGCGCCCTGGCTCTACCAGAGCTGGCTGCGCGCCCGTTGGCCGAAGGTGGAGGCTGCCACCGGGCCCGTCGACGTGGTGCACGCGACGGGGCTCATCCCCGCGGCGTGCGCCGCGCCGCTCGTCGTCAGCGTGCACGACCTCGCCTGGCGCGCGCATCCCGAGCACTTCACCGCGAACGGGGTGAGGGTCTTCGAGCGCAGCCTGAGCGTGATCCGCGAGCGGGCGGCGCTCGTGCTGGTGTCGTCGCTCGAGACGCTCGCCGACTGCGTGAGCGCCGGCATCCCGCCCGACCGGCTGCGCCACGTTCCGCTCGGGGTGGCGGTCGTCCCCGCGCCGGAGGGCGCCGCGGCCGGGGTGCAGGCGAAGTACGGCCTACCGGCGGAGTACCTGCTCTTCGTCGGCACGGTCGAGCCGCGCAAGAACCTCGCGCGGCTCGTGCAGGCGGTCGCCCGGCTGCCCCAGCCGCTGCCGCTCGTCGTTGCCGGGGCCCCCGGATGGGGCCGCGCCGGCGTCGGCCCGGTCGAGAACACGTTGCACGGCGTGGACGTGCGCTTCCTCGGCTTCGTCCCCGAGGCCGACCTGGCCGCGCTGTACGACGGTGCGCTCGCGTTCTGCTACCCGAGCGTGAAGGAGGGCTACGGGCTTCCGGTGCTGGAGGCGATGGCCCACGGCACGCCGGTGGTCACGAGCCGCGGCACCTCCACCGAAGAGGTCGCGAACGGCGCGGCGGTGCTCGTCGACCCGCTCGACGTCGACGACATCGCCGCCGGTCTCGGCGAGGCGCTGGACCGTCGTGAGGATCTCACCAGGCGCGGGCGGGTGGTGGCGCTGCAGGCGACCTGGGCCCGCACGGCGGAGCTGACGTTCGCCGCTTATCGAGCGGTGGCGCGATGACCCCGTCGTCGGCGACGGTGGCGGTGAACATGCTGTGGTGCGTCCCGGGCCAGGTAGGGGGCAGCGAGGACTACCTCGTGCGCCTGCTGCTCGGCCTCGCCGAGCACGGCGCCGATGCCGGCCTCTCCCGGGTGGACGTCTACGGCCCGCAGGGACTGCGCGCCGCCCACCCCGAGCTGGCGGAGGCCTGCGGGATCGTCGAGGCGCCGATCGACGGCCGCGCCAGGGTGGCGCGGGTGTGGGCCGAGCACACGTGGCTCGTGCAGCGCACCCGGGGCGTCGACCTGATCCACCATGGCGGCGGCACCGTCCCCGCCCGGCGCCCGCCAGGGGCCCGAGCCCTGCTGACGTTGCACGACCTGCAGTACCTCACCTACCCGCAGTACTTCAGCCGCACCAAGCTCGCCTACCTGCGACACGCCGTCCCTCGCTCGGTCCGGCGCGCAGACGCGATCACGGTTCCCACCGCGTTCGTGCGCGACACGGTCGTCGACGGCCTCGGCGTCGATCCCGAGCGGATCGTCGTCGTCCCCCACGGGGTCCCCCCCTCCTCGGCCGCGGCGCCACCGCTGAGCAGGTGTTGCGCGAGCGGTACGCGCTCGGCGAGGCCCCGGTGGTCGTGCTGGCGGCCATCACCCACCCGCACAAGGGTCATGCCTTCCTGCTGCGGCTGCTGCACGAGCGCTGGACCGACCCCGACCTGCGCGTCGTGCTCATCGGCGGCGAGGGTGCCGCCGAGGGTGAGGTCGCTGCCGCCATCGACCGCCTCGGCCTGCGAGGCCGTGTGGTGCGCACCGGTCGGGTGCCGGCAGCGGACCGCGACGGTCTGCTGCTGCTCGCCGACGCGCTCGTCTTCCCGAGCGAGTACGAGGGCTTCGGCGCTCCCGTGCTGGAGGCGATGGCGCTCGGCACGCCGGTGATCACGAGCGACCGCACCTGCCTGCCCGAGGTGGTCGCCGGTGCCGGACTGTGCCTTCCCCTCGACCTCGACGCTTGGGCGCCGGCGCTCGACGAGGTGCGGCGCCGGCGCGCCGAACTGGTCGAAGCGGGGATGCGGCGGGCAGCGGACTTCTCGTCACGCGCCGCCGCCGGGCAACTGCTCACCGCCTACCGCCTGGCTCTGCGATGACGCGTCGAGGGGCGATCCGTCTGCGCCTGCTGGTGCTCTGCCCGCACTTCGCGCCCGACACCGCGCCCACGGGCACGGTGATCACCCGCATCGTGGACGAGCTCGCCGCCCGCGGCCACGAGGTGCACGTCGTCACCGCGCTGCCGTGGTACCGGACCCATGCGATCGAGCCGGGCTGGGGCGGCAGGCTCGTCCGCACCGAGCGAACGCCGTTCGGGTCCGTGGTCAGGGTGCACCCCTTCCCCGGTGCCGACAAGAAGAACCTCGCTCGCCGGGCGCTCGGGTTCGCGGGGTTCTCCGTGCTCTCCGGGTTCGCCGGCCTCGCCGCCGGGGGCTGGTTCCGCCGTGTCGACGCAGTGATCGCGATGTCGCCGCCGCTGACGCTCGGCGTCACCGGCTGGATGCTGCACGTCGCTCGGCGCGGACCGCTCGTGTTCAACGTGCAAGACGTGTTCCCCGACGCGGCCGTCGAGACCGGAGCGATCACGAACCAGCGGCTGATCCGGTTGGCCCGGTGGTTGGAGCGCATCACCTACCGGGCGAGTGCGGCGGTGACCGTGCTCTCCGACGACCTGCGCGACAACGTCGTCGGGAAGGTGCCAGATCGTGGCGACGACGTACACGTGATCCCCAACTTCGTCGACACCGACGCACTGCGGCCGCTCTCCCGGCACACCGCGTACCGCGCCGAGCTCGGCATCGGCGACGAGCCCGTCGTGATGTACGCCGGCAACGTCGGCTACTCGCAGTCGCTGGAGCTCGTCGCGTACGCCGCCCGGGAGATGCCGCTCGTCACGTTCGTCGTGAACGGCGACGGCGCCGCGCGGGCAGACGTCGAGTCCCTGTGCGCGGGGCTGCCGAACGTGCGCTTCGCCGGGTTCCAGCCCGCCGCGAGGCTGTCCGAGGTGCTGGCCACGGGAGACGTCCACGTGGTGCCGCTGCGGCGCGGGCTCGGCCGGGTCAGCGTGCCCTCCAAGACGTACTCGATCCTCGCGGCAGGCAGACCCGTGCTGGCCGCGATCGACGAAGGCACCGAAGTACCGCGCATCCTCACCGCCTCCGGGGCCGGCTTGGCCGTGCCCCCCGACGACCCGCAGGCCTTCGTCGGAGGTCTGCGACGCCTGCTCGCGGAGCCCGACCTCGCCGCCGAGCGCGGGGCGCGGGGCCGACGCTACGTGGAGGGAGCCGTGTCCCCGGCTGCGGTCGCCGAGCTCTACGAGCGCCTCATCGCCGGTCTCGCGCGTCGGGGGTGACGGGACGATCGACGGGGGGAGGCAGTAGCCTGCCACCCTCGTGGGTAAAGCATCGTCCGCGAAGAAGGTCGCCAAGCTCGCCGAGAAGGACAAGGGCCGCAAGGTCCGCTTCCAGGGAGGCTCGGTCTTTCCGGCAGTGGTGCTCGGCGTCGCGCTCGTCGGCACCGGTCTCGTCGTGTACTCCCGGGCGACGATCCCCGACCGCAACGTGGCTCCCACGATCAACGACCACTGGCACGTCTCCTACGGCTTCTACGCGTGTGGTGAATGGCTGCCCGACCTGCAGGGCAACAAGGAAGAGCAGGACTCGGCCGGCAACTTCGTCAACGAGGAGTTCCGTACGAGCGGCGTGCACAGCCACGACGACGGCGTCATCCACTGGCACCCGTACACGTCGGCGGCCACCGGACGCAACGCCAAGCTCGGCGTGTTCCTCGACACGTACGGCGTCGAGCTCTCCGACACCAAGCTCGTCTTCCCCGAGGACCAAGGCGGCCAGGTCTTCGAAGAGGGCGTCACCACGTGTGAGGTCGACGGCGAAGAGGTCGATGCCGAGCTCTCCGTGATCCTCTGGGACAGCTACAGCGATCCCGAGTCCGACCGGACGTACATCACGGGCTTCCGCGACGTCCGCTTCGACCGCGACAACATGGCGATCGCGATCGTCTTCGCGCCGGAGGGCACGAACCCCGGAATGCCGCCCACCGCCTCGTCGCTGCCCGAGCTCGGCGCGGCTGACGCGGGTCCGGAGACCGGCACCACCGAGGCCCCGACCGGCACCACCGTGCCCGCCGGCGCCGGCACCACCGTCGCTCCCAGCCAGCCGGCCGCCACCGAGCCCGCGGCCACGGAGGCACCGGCCACCACGGGGGGCTGATGCGTGCGGTCGTTCTAGTGGGTGGTTTCGGCACCCGCTTGCGCCCGCTCACCCTCAGCATCCCGAAGCCGATGCTCCCGGTCGGGCATCGCCCGATCGTCGAGCACCTCGTCCATGAACTGGCCGGGGCAGGCATCACCGAGGTCGTGCTCGCGCTCGGGTTCAAGCCCGAGCCGTTCCTCGCGGCGTTTCCCGACGGGACGTGCGCCGGCGTCCGGCTGTCCTACGCGGTCGAGCCCGAGCCGCTCGACACGGCAGGCGCGATCCGCTTCGCGGCCACCTGGGCGGGGATCGACGAGACGTTCGTCGTCGTGAACGGCGATGTGCTCACCGACTTGGACATCGCCTCGCTCGTCGCGTTCCATCGCTCCTGCGGGGCCGAGGCGACGCTGCATCTGACTCCCGTCGACGACCCCTCCGCATACGGCGTCGTCGACATCTCGCCGCAGGGGCGAGTGCTGCGCTTCGTCGAGAAGCCCCCGCCCGGCACGGCGCCGAGCAACCAGGTGAACGCGGGCACCTACGTGCTGGAGCCGAGCGTCCTCGACCGCATCCCTCCCGGCCGCCGGGTGTCGATCGAGCGGGAGACCTTCCCGGCGATGGTCGCGGACGGCACCTTGTACGCGATGGCGACGGCCGACTACTGGGTCGACATCGGCCGCCCCGGGCCCTACCTGCAGGCGAACCTCGACATGCTCGACGGTGTGCGGCGCGTCGCCCGGTGCGCAGGCGTGCACGAGGGCGCCGTGGTGGCGCCCGGAGCCGACGTCGTCCACAGCATCGTCTCTGCGGGGGCGACCGTCGCCGACCGCGCCGTGGTGACCGACTCCGTGGTGCTTCCCGGCGCCCTTGTCGGCTCCGGCGCACGGGTCAGCGGCTCGATCGTGATGGGCCCGGTCGCGCCCGGTGCAGTCTTGAGCGATGCGGTCGTCGGCGCGGACGGCCAGATCTCCGAGCGTTCATGACGGCCGCCCGCAGCCTCGTCGTCGGAGGCGCCGGGTTCCTCGGCTCCCACCTGGTCGACCGCCTGCTCGCCGAAGGAAACGTCGTCGACGTCGTCGACGACCTGTCCTCGGGTTCGCTCGCGAACCTCGCCGACGCCCGCGCCAGCGCGGACGACGGCATGCTGAAGATCCACCACCTCGACGCGTCGGGGCCAGAGCTCGCCGAGCTGGTCGCGTTGCGCCGTCCAGAGGTGGTGTTCGCGCTCGCCGTGCTGGCCCCTGGCGACCACCCGTCGGCCCGCCTCGTCCGCTCCATCGCGGTCGCGGTGTCGGTGCTCGAGGCCGCTCGCGCCGATTGCGTGGACAAGGTCGTCGTCACCTTGCCGGCCGTCGCCCTGTACGGGGACGTCCCGACCCGTGACCTACCCGTGAAGGAGGGTCACGCCGCCGCCCCCGTGAACGTCACCGGGGTGCTGGCCCACGCCGTCGTCGAGCTGCTCGCGCTCGCCCGGCGGGAGGACTCGGTCGAGTTCACCGCCCTCGCACTGGCGAGCGTCTACGGCAGCCGCCAGCGGCCGGGCTCCAGCGTCGTCGCCGCGTTCCGCGAGGCGCTCGCCGACGGCGTGGCCCCGGTGCTCCACGGTGACGGCCGCCAGACCCGTGACTTCCTCTTCGTCGACGACGCCGTCGACGCGGTGGTGCGCGCCGGCCAGCGGGGGAGTGGCCTGGTGGTCAACGTCGGCACCGGCAAGCAGACGGCGATCCGCGACCTGTGGGAGCTGATGGCCGGCTCGGCGGGGTCGCCACCCGTGCTCGCCGCCCGCCGCGCCGGTGACGTGAGCCGCTTCGCGGTGTCGCCTACGCGGGCCCGGATCCACCTCGGCTGGGCGCCATGGACGCCCCTTGCCGAAGGGCTCCGCTCGCTCGGCTGAGCCACCGGCGATCAGCGGAACAGATCCTCTCCCGGCGGGCGGATCAGCTCCCGCACGCTCGCTTGCCGCAGCCACCCGGGGTCGACACCCCTCACCACGGCCACGGGGATGCCGGCGGCCTTGCCCATCACCAGCTCGGCGGTCGAGGCGAGCTCGTCGGCCACGGCCACCTCGGTGACGTTCATCGTGCGCCCGAGCGCGTCGCTCGTGCCGCGCAGGTCGACCACCCCCGCGATGCCGGCGACCCCGATCGCCACGTCGGTCAGGCCCTGCCTCCACGGCCGGCCGAACGTGTCGGACACGATCACCGCCACCTGGACGCCCAGCCGGACGCGCACGATCTCGGCGATGCGCCGCGCCGAGCGGTCGCTGTCGAGGGGCAGCAGCGCGGCCCATCCCCGCTCGACGTTGGACAGGTCCACGCCGGAGTTCGCGCAGATGAAGCCGTGCCTGGTCTCGGTGATGACGAGGTCACCGCGGCGGCGCACCACGCGCACCGCTTCTTCCTCCACGAGCCGCTTGTGCGCCAGCGGGTCGTCGGGGTCGATCGCCACCATGCGACCCTCGGCCTTCGAGACCACCTTCTGGGTGACGACGAGCACGTCACCGTCGGCGAGCGGGCCGTTCGGAGCGTCCCGGCAGGCCTCGGCGACGATCTCGCCGAGCTGGTCGCCGGGACGGATCTCGCCGATCCCTTCGACCCCCCACGCGCTGAGCCGGCTCAAGACGCCCTGCCCGTGCCGTAGCCGACCGCCGCGAGGGCCGTCGCGCCGAGCGCGGCGGCGACCTCGGGGGTGCTCATCACGGTGTCGGTGACGACGCAGCGCAGCCCCTCGGCCTCGACCGCCGGCGCCAGCGCAGCGTCGAGGGAGTCGATGACGAGAGTGCCGCACACCTCGGCGTACAGCCTGGCCACGCCCACCACCGATGCCTCGTGGCCGAGCTCGGCGAGCATCCGCGCGGCGGGGCCCTTCAGCGCCTCTCCGGCGACGATCGGCGAGACGGCCACCACCTGCTCGCGCCGTGCGGCGAGGGCGGCGTCGACGCCGGGCAGCGCCCGGATCGGCCCGACGGACACGATCGGGTTCGACGGCGCGATGACCACGGCCGCGGCGTCGGCCAACGCTACGAGGAAGCCCGGGCGCGCCTCGGCGGCGCCGGCGAAGCGCACCGAGCGCACGGCCACGTCGTGGCGGCGCTCCACGAAGTACTCCTGGAAGCTCACCTCGCGCCCGTCTTCGTCGCCGGCGAGGGTGACGAGCGTCGACACCGGCTCGTCGCACATCGGGGTGATCTGTAGGCCGAGCTGCCACGCCCTCGCGATCTCGGCGCTGACGTCGGTCAGCGACGCTCCCTCGCGGAGTCGAGCCGTGCGGTACAGGTGGGTGGCCAGGTCGTGATCGCCGAGGTTGAACCACGTGGTGGCCGCCGTCGAACCGAGCGGTCGCACGGCCGCGTACCGTTGCAGGGCTTCCATCGCCCGCCACGTCTCGCCGGCCAGTCCCCAGCCGCGGGCGGGGTCGATCGCCTCGGCGAGCGTGTACGTCACCGTGTCCAGGTCGGGCGAGATGTTCAGACCGTGCAACACGGTGTCGTCGCCGGTGTTGACGACGGCGAGCAGCGCCTCGGGGGGAACGACACGGACCAACCCGCGCAGCAGGCGGGCTGCGCCGACGCCACCGGCGAGCACGGTGATCATCGAGCCACCGCTCGCTCGCCGGCCAGGTCGCGGTAGAGCGCCGACATCGCGAGCGCCGTGGTCTCCCAGTCGAACGCCTGCAGCCGGCGCCGTCCGGCTGCCAGGAGCCGCTCGCGCTCGTCGGCGTCGGTGAGCACGCGGTGCAAGGCGTCGGCGAGCCCGGCCACGTCGTCGGGCGCGCAGAGGATCGCCGCGTCGCCGGCGACCTCGGGTATCGACCCGACGCTCGTCGCGACGACCGGTGTGCCTGCCGCCATCGCCTCGAGCAGCGGGAAGCCGAACCCCTCGTCGAGCGAAGGGTAGGCGAGCGCGGCGGCGTTCGTGAGCAGCCACGCCTTCGTGGCGTCGTCGACCCGCCCTGGCCGCAGCACGCGACGGCTCGCCGCTCCTCCGATGGCGTCGAGGGCCTGGTCGAGCGCCGGCGAGTCGTCTCCGGGTGAACCCGCGAGCACCAGCCACAGCGCGGCGTGACGGGGAGCGAGCTCGCCCCACGCGGCGACCAGCGCGGGCAGGTTCTTGCGGCGTTCCACGGTGCCGAGGGCGAGGACGAAGCTGGCACCCACGAGCTCGGGGATCGGGGCCGGGGCCGAACGTGAGCCGTCGCCTGGGTCGGGCAGCGCCGGCGGCGGGCCGAGGGGGATCGTCTCGATGCGCGCACCAGGGAACAGCTCCGTGAGATGTCCGGCCGTGGCCGCGGAGGTGCAGTGCACGACGGCACCTTTGTCGATCGAGCGGCGCAGCACACGGCCCGCGCGCCGCACGTCGGGTACGGCGAGGTGCTCGTGGCGCAGGAACCAGCAGTCGTAGACGCTCACCAGGCGAGGCAGCCGGCCGGGGGGGACGGTGTAGTTCGTCCCGTGCACCACCTGCGCCGGCCGCAGGAACCTGTCGGCCGGGGGCAGCGAGCTGCGCGGCCACGTGCGCAGCGTGAGCGCGGCCGGGTACGGGAGGCGGCGGGTGCCGTCCGTCGGTCGGGCCCGGTAGCTCGTCAGGTACGGCACCAGCTCGGGCGGGTCGTCCAGCGCGCGGAGGGCGGCGACGAGACCGGCGACGGCCAGCGCGACCCCGGTGCGCGGCCCGTACAGCGGGGCGACGTCGACGGCCACGGTGACCATTTCGCCGATTCTGGCACCCACGCCGCTCTGCACCAGACTGCTCCCGGCGCCAGCCCTAGACTTCGGGCGCCCGTCGGGCACCTGCCGAACGGGTGCGACGAGCGGCAGCGTCCCGACCTCCGAGAAGAGAGCCCATGCCCCGAGCGTTCATCACCGGCATCACCGGACAAGACGGCCAGCACCTCGCCGAACTGCTGCACAAGGAGGGCTACCAGGTGTTCGGGATGGTGAAGGGCCAGAACAACCCGCGCTCGGAGATGCTGCGCGACGACCTCGCCTTCGTCGAGCCCGTCCCCGGCGATCTCGCCGATCTGCCCTCGCTCGTCAAGGCCCTCGACCACGCCCAGCCCGACGAGGTGTACAACCTCGGCGCGATCTCGTTCGTGGCGCTGTCGTTCAACCAGGCCGAGCTGACGGCGAACGTCACCGGCCTCGGCGTGCTGCGCATGCTCGAGGCCGTGCGCATGGTCGGCGGCTCGCAGAACAACCCGATGCGCTTCTACCAGGCCTCGTCCTCGGAGATGTTCGGCAAGGTGCGCGAGACCCCGCAGACGGAGATGACCCCGTTCCACCCGCGCTCGCCCTACGGCTGTGCCAAGGTGTTCGGCCACGACATCACGGTGAACTACCGCGAGAGCTACGGCCTCTACGCCTGCTCGGGGATCCTGTTCAACCACGAAGGGCCGCGCCGGGGGCTCGAGTTCGTCACCCGCAAGGTGACCAACGCGGCCGCGCGGATCAAGCTCGGTCTGCAGGACGAGCTGGTGCTCGGCACCCTCGACACCAAGCGCGACTGGGGCTACGCCGGCGACTACGTGAAGGCGATGTGGCTGATGCTCCAGCAGGACGAGCCCGACGACTACGTGGTCGCCACCGGAGAGACGCACTCCATCGAGCAGCTCGTCGAGCGGGCCTTCGCCGAGGTGGGCATCGACGACTGGCGCCCGTACGTGCGCCAGGACCAGCGGTTCTACCGCCCGGCCGAGGTCGACCTGCTGATCGGCGACGCCACCAAGGCGCGCGAGCGCCTCGGGTGGCAGCCAGAGGTGGACTTCGAGGGGCTGGTGCGCTTGATGGTCGAGCACGACCTGCGGCTCGAGGCGAAGAAGGCCGGCATCACCCGCTAGGCGAGCCGCGGTCAGCCTTCCAGCGGGAAGTCGGTGACCGCTTCGAGGATCGAACCCTGGTCGGCCCGCGCGTCGGAGGCGAGCAGTCGCCGCAAGGCCAGGGCGAACACCACGAGCGAGGCCAACGAGCTGGCGACCAGGCCGAGCTCGACGCGCAGGAACAGGTCGTCGCTCGCCACCAAGGTGACGAGTACGAACGCCGCCATTCCGGCGGTCCAACCGATCGCGACGAGCGCGTGCCCGTGGAGGGCGATCACCGCCTGCGCGGTGGCGAGGGCCACCATGTAGAGGGCGCTGCCGAGCGCCAGCATCGTCAGCGTGCGCCGGCCGATGCCACCTTCGTAGACCACGTCGAGCGCCCACGGACCGAGGGTGAACGCTCCCGTGACGCCGAGCACACCCACCCCGACCACGACCCACATCAGGCGCCGGAACCCCTGGCGGAACTCGGTGAGGTCGCCGCGCGCGGCGAGGCGGGCGAGCCTCGGCAGCAGTGCTGCCTGGACCGCCTGGAAGAGGAACAGCGGCACCCTTGCGAGCAGGACGGCGTTGCCGAACCTGGTGACCGCCTCGGCCTCGGCCGGGGTGGCGGCGAGGTCGATGGCGATCGGGCCGGCGTTCACCAGACCGGCGGCGAGCACGGAGCCGAGCAGCAGCCAGCCGAGGTTCGGGGTGACCTCTGACCACTGCGCGGGCGGGCCCGGCTGGGTGCGCAGCCGGCGGCGGGCGACGACGATCGCCACTCCGGTGAGCGGTGCTATCGCGACGACCATCGCGAACGCACCGACGGCCTTGACCCCGAGCAGCCACAACGCCACGCAGCCGACGATGCGGGCCAGGCCGTCGGCTCCCATCACGATGCCGTACGAGGCGAAGCGCCCTGTCCCCGAGCAGATGCCTCGGGCGAGGTGGGCGGGTGCGTATGCCGCGAACGCCACGACGAGGGCGACCGTGACGACGGCCTCGCCCTCGAAGAACTCGCGCGTGATCCACGGTGACAGCCCGAGCACGGTCACGATGACGATCGCCGCCATGCCGAGGCCGAGGGGCACGATGCGCCTGACCACGGGCAGGCCGCCCTGTCCGAGGGCGCGCCGATGGGCGAGCGCCCGGCCGAGCTCCTGCTCCAGCGGCAGGAAGAAGCCCGGGGCCAGGATGAACGTCGCGAACCAGAGGGCGACGATCGGCTTGAACGCCTCCTTGCCGAGCGCGACCTGGCCGACCTTGAAGAACGCGTAGCTCGATACTCCGGCGATGAGCAGGCCCAAGCCGACGGGGAGGGTGCCCTCGGGTAGGGGGAGCCGGCTGGTCGCCTTATCGGTCTCGGGGTCTGCCGCCAAGGGGCCTCACGCTAGCGGCGCGCCCGGCGCCGGGACCGGAATGCGCGCTTCGCCCGGGTCAGGCCGGCTGGCGCCGGGAGTCGCCGAGGCGCTCGTCGAGCATCTCGAGCAGATCGCGGCGCCCGGCCATCACACGCTGAACGGCGAGGACACCGAAGCCGACGGCGACGTAGAACGCGTCCTTCGTCTGGTCGGTGATCTTGGCGGGCACGCACATGGCAGTCACGCTACCCGTGGCCCCGTCGGGGTCGCGTGACCGGGGACCGACGCCGACGGCCGCTAGCCTCGCCCAGTCGTGGATGCCGTCACCCCGAGCGCTCCTGCTGTCGTCGCGACGGTCGTCGTCCACGACCCGGGCCCGTGGTTCGACGAGGTCCTCGACGGGCTCGCCGACCAGGACTACCCGAACCTGAAGCTGCTCTTCCTCGTGGCGACCGCCGACGAGGAGGAAGCCGCCGCCGTTCGCGCCCGCGTCGGCGCCGTGCTACCCCGTGCCCACGTGCGTGCCCTCGGCGCCAACCCCGGCTTCGGCCCGGCCGCGAACGAGGTGATGCGCCTCGTCGAGGGCGAATCCGGGCTGTTCTGCCTGCTCCACGACGACGTCGCGTTGGAGCCCGACGCCGTGAGCGTGCTCGTCGAGGAGCTCTACCGCTCCAACGCCGGCATCGTCGCGCCGAAGCTGGTCGACTGGGACGACCCAGGTGTGTTGCAGCACGTCGGGTTCGACATGGACCGCTTCGGCGAGCTCGACGGCCTGGTCGAACGGGGCGAGGTGGACCAAGAGCAGCACGACGCGGTGCGCGACGTCTTCGTCGTGTCTTCGGCGTGCCTGCTCGTGCGCGCCGACCTGTTCCGCGCGCTCGGCGGCTTCGACCCGGAGATGTCCTTCCACGGGGAGGACCGCGAGCTCTGCTGGCGCGCGCATTTGTCGGGGGCACGTGTCCTGGTCGTGCCGTCCGCGCGCGCGAGGCACAGGGGCCGCATGCAGGAGCGGCAACCCGACCTGGCCCACCGCTCGCTCTCGGCTCGCCACCGTCTGCGGGCGGTCGCCACGCTCACCGGTCGGTGGCGCTTCCTCGCCCTCCTGCCGGTGCTGTTGCTGCTGAACCTGACCGAGCTCGTCGTCGGCGTCTTCACCGGGCGGGCCGGGTCGGCGGCGGCGGCGCTGCGGGCGTACATGGGCCTCGTGCCGCAAGCGGGATCGATCGCCTCGCGCCGGCGCGAGATCGCGCACCTGCGCCAGGTCCCCGACCGCGAGGTCGCCGGGCTCCAGCTGAGGGGCAGTGCTCGCCTCGGCGCCTACTTGCGATCGCGGGGGGCGACGGTGGCCGTGCGCTCGCCGGAGAGCCGACGCGCCCGCGTGCGCGAAGTCAGCCCGGTAACCGGTGTGGTATGGATCGCGGTGCTGGCGCTGTGCCTCGTCGGAGGTCGCGGGCTGATCAGCGGCGGGGTGCGCACCGTGGGTGAGATGCTCGCCTTCCCCGACTCGGCGAGTGGGCTGCTCGACGAGTACCGCTCCGGGTGGTGGCAGACCGGACTCGGCCGCACCGGGGCCTCACCGACGGGGTTCGGAGTGCTCGGCGCCGGTGGCTTGGTGCTGCTCGGCAACATGGGCTTGCTGCGCATGCTCGGCGTCGTCGGGGTGATCCTGCTCGGCTACCTCGGCATGTGGAGGCTGTGCACCGTCTTCCCCCAGGCGATGGCCCGGGCAGCGGGCCTGGCCGTCTACGCCGCCGTGCCGCTGCCCTACGCGGCCACCGCGGCCGGGCGTTGGCAGGCGGTGCTCGCGTACGCCGCGGTGCCGTGGTCGCTGCACCTCGTGCGCCGGGTCGGCGGTCTCGCCGACGCGGGCATCCACGAACCCGACGACGTCGTCGACGTGGTCGCGCCGGTCAGCTTCGGACGCAGGGTGCGCCAGGTGGCGGCTCTCGCGCTGGTGCTTGCCGTCGCCGGCGCCTTCTCCCCGTCGGTGGTGCTCGTCGTCCTCGTGGCCGCGCTCGCCTGGCTCGTCGCGGCCGCGCTGGTGAGGGCCTCGCTCGCTGCGGCCCTCCTCGGCGTCGCAGCTGCGCTGGCCGCCGCCGTGGTGGCGCTGTTGCTGCACCTGCCCTGGACGCCGCGCTACTTCGACAGCGGGGGCTGGGATGCAGTGGTCGGCCCCGAGCTGGCCGGACCTGCCGACCTCGGCCTCGCGCGGCTGGCCAGGTTCGGTGTCGGACCGTCCACCCTCGGCCCGCTCGCGATCGCGCTCTACCTGCCGGTGGTCGCCGCAGTGCTGGTCGCGCGCGGCTGGCGGCTGGCCTGGGCGGCACGCGGTGCGGTGCTCGTGCTGGCGTTCGGCGCCCTCGCCCTGCTCGACGACCAGGGCTCGCTGCCCCTGCGGCTCCCCGAACCCGGGATCCTGCTCGCACCCGTGGCCGTCGGGCTGGCCCTGTGCGCGGCGGTCGCCATCGGGTCGTTCCGTGCCGACGTGCGCGGGGCCCGGTTCGGTTGGCGCCAGCCGGTCGGCATCCTCGCCGCAGCCGCGGTCGCCGTCGGCATCGTGCCGGGCATCGCCGCCGCGGCCGACGGGCACTGGCACCAGCCGGCGATCTCCGTCGCCGACCAGCTGAGCGAGCTGCTGCCCGACGCCGTGCCGGAGGGTGACTACCGGGTGTTGTTCGTCGGCGATCCACGGCTGATGCCGGTGGCGTCGTGGAGCTACGCCGACGGGGTCGCGTACGCGCTGCACGACGACGGCGCGTACGAAGTCACCGAGACCTGGGTCGGCCCCGACGACGTGGAGCGTCGCTCCGTCGGAGCCGCACTCGACACGATCGCGGTGCGCTCGACGGCTCGCGCCGGGCGGCTGCTCGCCCCCCTCGGAGTCCGTTACGTGGTCGTGCCCCTGTTCGACCGGGTCAACTCCACCCCCGGATCACCACTGCCTCCGCCGGCCGGGCTCTTCGCTGCGCTCGGCGACCAGCTCGATCTGCGGCGTGCCTACAGCTCTTCCGACTTCGTCGTGTACGAGAACACGGCCTGGCTGCCGGTGCGCTCCGCCCTCTCCGCGGCCGCCGGTGAGGCCAGCAGCGAAGCCGGCGCCGAGGCACTCGTCTCCGTCGACCTCGGCACGTCGAGTCCGCTGTTCGTCGGCAGTGACGCGCTGAGCGCGAGCGAGGACCGCGTGCCCGCCGGCACCGTCCACGTCGCGCTCGCACACGACGAGCGGTGGCAGCTCGATCTCGGCGGCGAACAGATCGAGCCGCGGCGCGCATTCGGTGCCACGATCGCGTTCGACGCACCTGCCGCCGGCGACGCGACGCTCAGCTACGAGCAGCCGACCAGCCGCACGCTGGCACTGGTGTTGCAGGGGTTGCTGTGGTTGGCGACCGTTCTAGTCGCGCTCGGCCTGCCGTGGTCGCGCCTGTGGCGGCGGCGCCAGCCGGTGCCCGTGGTGTCGCCTTTCGGCCCGCCGGTGATCCGCCTCGACACCGAGGAGACCGATGCGCAGGAGGTGCAGCAATGACCTCCCGCCGGCTGGCGCTCGTCGCGGTGGTCCTCGCCGGCTTCGTCGCGCTCTTCGTCGTCGGGCGCGAGCGACCTACGGCGGCGATCGCCGAGTTCGCCGACCCGCCGCGTTGGAGCACCCCGATCGTGCCTCCTGGTGAGCTCGTGACGAGCACGTGGTACTGCCCGGGGGTGCCCGCAGTCGGCGACTCGGGCAGCGGCGAGGAGGGCGGTGAGGTGATCGTCGCCAATCCGAGCGACGTCGAGCTGACCGGGCGGATCACCGTGCTCACTCCGGACCAGGCACCCGTCGTCGAGCAGCTCACCGTCGCCGCCCGCGAGCAGACCGTGGTGGACCTCGACGAGGTCGTCACCGCGGTGTTCGCGGCCGCGGTGGTCGAGCTCGACGGCGGCGTGGGCATCGTCGAGCAGCGAGCGATCCATCCCTCCGGAGCATCCGTCGCGCCTTGTGCGAACTCCGCCTCGTCGACGTGGTACTTCGCCGACGGCTTCACCGCCGAGGGCTCCACGGAACGTCTCGTGCTCACCAACCCGTTCCCGGCGCCGACCATCGTCGACATCGGCTTCGTCACCGCAGAGGGGCCGCGAGCGCCGACGAGCTTCCAGGGCTACGTCGTGCCTGCCCGCTCGGTGCGGGTGATCTCCCTCGCCGAAGCAGGCGCCCGCGACGAACCGGTCCTCGCCGTGAAGGTCGAGGCGACGAGCGGCCAGCTCGTCGCCGCCAAGTCCCAGCACTTCGTCGGCGGCGGGCGCATCGGCTTCGTCAACGCGCTCGGTGCACCGTCGCTCGACGACCAGTGGTGGTTCGCCGACGGTGGTAAAGGCGAGGGCATCACCGAGCAGTACATGGTGTACAACCCGACCGAGGAGACGGTGGAAGTCGACCTGGTGGTGCTCGGCGTCGTCCCGGTGGAGGGAATCATCGACGACACCACGTTGACCGTTCCCGCCGGTGAGGTGGTGGCGTTCGACACCGCGTCGATCGCCGGCGTTCCCGACGGAGCTCACGGCGTGGTGGTGAGCACCCTCGCCTCCGACTCGATCGTCGTCGAGCGCGTGCTGACCCAGCCGGCGGGGGACGGGGTGGCGACCACCGTCGTGCTCGGGGCGCAGACCGCGGCGCTGTCGGGGAGGTGGCACGCGGTCACCAGCACCGAGCTCGCGATCGAAGACGTGATCGTCGTGCTCAACACCTCGTTCAGCGAGGGGGTGGTGGTGGTGAAGGCGATCGGGCCCGGTGGCGAGGTTCCCGTGCCCGGGCTGGAGGAGATCCCGCTGCCGGCCAACGGCATCGTGTCGATCGACCTCACCTCGCCTCTCGCGTTCGGGCGCTCGCTCGTCGTCGAGAGTCAGCTCCCGGTGATCGTCGAGCGCCGCTTGGAGCGTGACCCGAACCTGCGCGGGCGCAGCGGCTCGCTCGCCATCCCGGAGTGAGGCGGGACGCGTCGTCGTGACCCAGCTCGCCCTCGCCGCAGCCGTGACCGCGGTCGTGATCGTCGTTGCCAGCCTGCTGAATCGCCGCCGGCGCGCCGACGCCCCGACCCAGCCCAGGTGGCATGTTCCGAGCCAGCTCGACCGCGCGGATTTCGCCGACCCCGCCGCGCCATGGCTCGTCGTCGTGTTCACCTCCGAGACGTGTCACGTTTGCGCCGACGTGGCGCGCAAGGCCGCCGCGCTGGAGAGCCGCGAGGTGGCGGTGGACGAGGTGGACTACGCGACCGGGCGTGATCTCCACCGGCGCTACCGCATAGACGCAGTGCCGACGCTGGTCGTCGCCGACGCGGCGGGTGTGGTGCGCCACAGCGTGCTCGGGCCGATCACGGCCACGGACCTGTGGTGTGCGGTGGCCGAGGTGCGTGACCCGGGGTCGACGCCGACCCACGAAGGGTGCCAGCGCGCCGAGTGAAGCCCTAGTCGGTGGCGGAAGCGGCGCTGGGGGCGGGCATCGCCGCGGGCCGCGCCGGCACGTCGATGGCTCCGTGGATCAGCCGGCTGACGTGGTTGCCGTCGATCGTCTCGTGTTCGAGCAGTGCCGCGGCGACGAGGTCGAGGCCGCGGCGGTGCTGGGTGAGCAGCGCCCTGGCCCGGTCCTCTTGCTCGATCAGGATGTGGTTCATCTCCTCGTCCAGCAGGCGGGCGGTGTCGTCTGAGTACTCGCGCCCGCCCGTCATCAGGTCTTCGCCGAGGAACACCTGCTGCTGGCTGTGCCAGGCCATCGGGCCGACCTTTTCGCTCATCCCCCACTCACGCACCATCCGCCGAGCGAGCCCGGTGATGATCTCGAGGTCGTTCGCCGCTCCCGTCGTCTGCTGGCCGAACACGAGCTCTTCGGCCACGCGCCCACCGAGGGCCATGCAGATGCGATCCTCGACGTACTCCTTCGAGTAGCTGTGGCGCTCCTCGGGCAGGGTGTGGGTGACACCGAGCGCCATGCCCCTCGGCAAGATGCTGACCTTGTGCAGCGAGTCGCTGTGGGGCAAGACGGCGGCGAGCACCGCGTGCCCGCCCTCGTGGTAGGCGGTGACGCGCTTTTCCTCGGCCGACAGCACGAGGGAGTCGCGCCGGGCGCCCATCAGGATCCGGTCGCGCGCCGATTCGAAGTCGATCCGCTCGATCTGCTTCGCGCCGCGCCGCACGGCGTAGAGGGCAGCCTCGTTGACGAGGTTGGCGAGGTCGGCGCCGCTCATCCCCGGCGTGCCCTTGGCCATCACCTCGAGGTCAGCGTCGGGGCCGATGCGCTTGTCACGGCTGTGGACCTTCAAGATCGCGAGGCGCTCTTCGTACTCCGGCAGCGGCACGACGATCTGGCGGTCGAAGCGCCCGGGGCGCAGCAGCGCCGGGTCCAAGATGTCGGGCCGGTTCGTGGCGGCCATGATCACGATGCCCTCGGACGTCTCGAAGCCGTCCATCTCGGACAGCATCTGGTTGAGCGTCTGCTCCCGCTCGTCGTGGCCGCCGCCCAGGCCGGCGCCGCGCTTGCGCCCGATGGAGTCGATCTCGTCGACGAAGATGATCGCCCTGCCCATCTTGCGGGCCTGCTGGAACAGGTCACGCACCCGGCTCGCGCCGACGCCGACGAACATCTCCATGAAGTCGGACCCGGTGACCGACAAGAAGCCGACCCCGGCCTCGCCCGCCACCGCCCGCGCGAACAGCGTCTTGCCGGTTCCTGGCGGGCCGACGAGCAAGATGCCCTTCGGCACCCGGGCGCCGATCTCTTTGAACCGCTCCGGCATGCGCAAGAAGTCGACGACTTCCTTGATCTCCTCTTTCACCGTGGCATAGCCGGCGACGTCGTCGAACGTGGTCGACGGCCGATCGGTGGTGTACGCCTTGGCCCTGCTGCGCCCGATCGACATCACGTTGCCCATCTGGCCCTGGGCGCGACGGTTCATCCACACCAAGAACCCGATGATCAGCACGAACGGCAACAGCAGCGGGATGAGGCTGACCAGCCAGTTCGTGGTCGGCGTGGTGGGCGTGAACTCGACGCCCTTCTCGCGCAGCAGCTCGCGGTCGGTCTCGTTGGGGAAGCCGGGAGGGGCCGTGGTGGTGAACTCGTCGCCGGTGACGAACGTGCCGGTGATGGTGAGGGTGGAGTTGTTCAGCTTGACCTGCTCGACCTCGCCACCTTCCACCTGGGTGATGAACTCGTCGAAGCCGATCTCTTCGCGGTTCGGCTCGGGAAGGAGCTGCTGGCCGAAAAGCAGCAGCAGCATGATCCCGAGCAGGATCCAGGGCGACCAGCGGGGGAGCGCGGGCCTGCCGCCGGTGGCGCCGCCACCAGCTTTGCCGTTCGGACCTTCGCCCTCCGGGCGCTGGGGCGCGCGGTGCTTGGGCGGCGGCGGGGGCGGCGGCGGGGGAGGCAGCTCGCTCATGGTGACCATGCTACGGCTGCCGGCAACCGAGCGCGCCGTCACGGTGCAGCTACACGCCCGGGCGCGCCGGCGACCATCCACCACGGCTTCACGTCGGCGTCTCTAGTCTTGTCCGCCATGCGGTTGTGCTCGCGGACGGGCTGTGTCGACTCGGCATCGGTGACGCTCACCTACCAGTACTCCCGCGCCGTGGTGTGGCTCGACGACCTCGGCTCCGAGCGTGACCCGCACTCCTACGACATGTGCGGGCGTCACGCCTCCCGGCTCTCGGTCCCGAACGGGTGGCGGCTCGAGGACCGCCGCGAGCGGGTGCTTCTCAGCTTCTCCCCGCGCCTCGCTGGCTGACCCCGGTAGGGTCGCCCGCTGTGCGGCCGGCCACGAACCAGACCCGCTTCACGGTCGGCGCCGCCGCCTTTGCCTGGCTCGCCTGCTACGTCGTCGCTCTGCCTGCGCAGGCGGTCGTCATCGCCCTGTCCGGGTACGGCGACGCCGATCCCGACTCCTGGCCGATCTGGGTCACGGTGGCCTCCGTCGCCTGTCTGTGGGTGCCGTTCCTGGTCGCTCTCGTCGTCATGTCGCAGCGCTTCGGCACGGCGCGCTTCGCCGACGACTACCGGCTGCGCATGCGGCCGGCAGACCTGGCCGGTGTGCCGATCGGAGTGCTCAGCCAGCTCGCGCTCGTGCCGCTCGTCTATTGGCCGCTCGAGTCGTGGTTCCCGGACACGTTCTCCTCGGAGAAGGTGGAAGAGCGAGCTCGTGAGCTCTGGGACCGCGCCGACGGGGTGTGGCTCGTCGTGCTGGTGCTCATGGTCGCCCTGGGCGCGCCGATCATCGAAGAGCTCGTCTACCGGGGGATGATCCTCCAGGCGCTCCAGGCGCGTGTGCTCGACGTCGTCGCCGTGGTGATCGGAGCGGCATGGTTCGCCGCCATCCACCTGCGCCCGGTGGAGCTGCCCGGCCTCTTCGCGTTCGCCGTCGTCCTCGGGCTCTGCTTCCAACGCACCGGCAGGCTGGCGATGCCGATCCTTGCCCACATCGCCTTCAACGTCGTCGGGCTCGCGATCACGGCCGCCTAGACGACGCCTTGGATGACGCCACCGCGGAAGGGTCAGGTGGCAGGATTCACTTCCGCATGAGTGAGGTCATCGACGACGTCCAGCCGAGCACCGTGGCCACGCTCGACGAGCACGGTGCCGCCGCCGGCCTCGGCGGGGTTTCCGACGACGCCGGCGATCGTTCCGGCGGGACGGATCTTCCCGACGTCGCCCGGCCGTGGGACGCGGAGCGTGTGTGGACCCTCGTCGTGCGGGTGCTGCTCGTCGGCGTCAGCACGTTCGTCGCGCTGAAGGTGGTGCAGCCGAGCCTGCTCGTGCAGGTGAACACCCCGACCGGTGGCGACATGGGCGCTCACGTGTGGGCGCCGGCGTATCTGCGTGACCATCTGCTGCCGAACTGGAGGCTGAACGGCTGGTCGATGGACTGGTACTCGGGCTTCCCCGTGTACCGGTTCTACATGGTGGTGCCCGCGCTCTTGATCGTGGCGCTCGACGTGGTGCTGCCGTACGGCGTCGCCTTCAAGCTCGTCGCCGTCGCCGGCATCGTCACGCTGCCGATCAGCCTGTACCTGTTCGGCAGGCTCGCCCGCTTCGCCTACCCCCTGCCGGAGCTGTTCGCCGTCGTCGGGATGATCTACCTGCTCGACGAGAGCTACACGATCTACGGCGGGAACGTGGCGTCGACGATGGCGGGCGAGTTCTCGTTCTCCATCGCGCTCTCGCTCGCCATGGTCGGCTTCGGGCTCTTCGCCCGTGGGCTCGAGACCGGCGAGCACCGCGTGAAGGCGGCGATCGTGGTCGCGCTCGCCGTCTTGTGCCACGGCATCGTCGCCATCTTCGTCACCGTCGGACTGCTGATCATGGGCCTCTTGTGGTTCGACCGCCGCCGCCTGCGGTGGTTCGTCACGACGGCCGGCACCGGCGCGCTGCTCAGCGCGTTCTGGATCGTGCCGTTCGTCGGCAACCACGCGTTCATGACCGACATGAAGTACAAGGGTGAGCCGGGCAGCGGCTCGTTCTCGTCCTACTGGGACATGTTCTTCGCGCTCCCGCCCTTCTTCAACGTGTTGTTCACCGGTCTCGCCGTCGTCGGGTTCGTGGCCTCGATCGTGCGCCGGCAGGTCACCGGGGCATGGATCGGCATCACCGGGCTGGTGTTCACCGCGCTCGTGTTCCTCACCAAGGACAGCCTCCCCGTGATCGGGCTGCTCTGGAACCCGCGTCTGCTTCCCTTCGTCAACCTCTGCCGTTACCTGTTGGCCGCCGTAGGAGCGGTCGAGATCGTGGCGGGGCTGGTGCGTTGGGCACAGCTCGAACGCTTCCGGCGCGACGTGCAGCGCGGCGCTCAGCCGTCGGAATACGAGCCACTCGATCGCGGCGGGCGCTTCGCCGCGAGCACCGTGACGGCACTCTCGCTGACGGCGGTCACGCTGCTGGTGCTCGGGTTCCGCTTCCAGGTCCTGCCCGGCGCGACGTTCCAGACCGAGAACGGGCGCAACGAGTACACCTGGCTCGGGGTCTTCGAAGGCCCTGCCGACTCCAGCGGCTTCGTCGACGGCTGGGCGCGCTGGAACTTCAGCGGCTACGAGGCGAAGTCGTACTACGGCGAGTACTACGAGCTCGTCCAGACGATGAAGACCATCGGCGAGGAGCGCGGCTGCGGTCGCGCGCTGTACGAGAACCACGCCGACAACGACCACTACGGCACGACGATGGCGCTGATGCTGCTGCCGTTCTGGACCGACGGGTGCATCGGGTCGAGCGAAGGGCTCTTCTTCGAGGCCGCCGGCACCACCCCGTTCCACTTCCTCGCCACTGCCGCGATGTCCAAGCAGAGTTCCAACCCCGTCCGTGAGCTCCGTTACGAGAACAACATCGCCGCGATCGGGGTGCCCTACCTACAGGATCTCGGGATGCGGTACTTCCTCGCCGTCAGCCCCGAGGCGGTGGCCGAGGCGAAGGCACAGCCGGAGCTGACGCTGATCGAAACCGCCGGACCGTGGCACGTGTTCGAGGTGGAGGGCTCCGAGCTCGTCGTGCCGCTCGCCGTGCAACCGGTCGTGGTCGAAGCGCGCGGCGGTGACCAGCGCGAGCGGTGGCTGGAGGTGGGCACGAGCTGGTTCCAACAGCGCGAGGAATGGGCGGCGACCCCCGCTGCCGACGGCCCCGAGGAGTGGCAGCGCATCGACGTCGAGATCGATCTGTCGCGCCGGGTCGGCGAGCCCGGTGACGACTCCCGCAACGTCGACATCGTCACCCCGGTGCAGCCGATCGAACCCGTCGCGCTGGCCGATGTGACCGTGACCGACGTGGTCGTCGGCGAGGACTCCGTACGGTTCTCGGTCGACCAGGTGGGCGTGCCTGTCGTCGTTCGCGTCTCGTACTTCCCGAACTGGCAGGTGGACGGAGCGCAAGGCCCGTATCGCATCGCGCCGAACATGATGGTCGTCGTCCCGACCGACACCGAGGTGCGCCTGCACTTCGAGCCGAGCCTGGTCGACCGGTTGGCCTACGTGCTCACCTTCCTCGGCATCGTGGCCTGCTTCGTGATGTGGCGCCGCGGCCCGGTCCGCTTCGCGACCGAGGCCACGCTCGCTGGCGACGACGAGGACGACGACGAGGACGGCGCCGAGGACGGCGCCGAGGACGACGCCGAGCCAACCGGGCCGACCGAGGACGGCGCCGAGCCGACGCTCGGCGACGCCGTCCACCACGACGCTGTCCACCACGACACCGGCGACGACGAGGGGCAGGCCTGGGTCGACGGACAGCTCCGGCCGCCCGCAGGAGGTGCGGGGTAGAGTTGGCAACCGTCATGACCAGGCTCGACCCCATCGTGAAGGCGTACGACATCCGCGGCACGGTCCCGGACCAGCTCGACGCCGACATCGCCCACGCCCTCGGCATCGGCTTCGCCCGGTTCAGCGGTGCCTCCGTGGTGCTCGTCGCCCGGGACATGCGGCCTTCCGGTGTCGAGCTCGTCGACGCGTTCGCCAGGGGGGTGATGTCTGAAGGTGCCGACGTCGTCGACCTCGGGCTGGCATCGACCGACCTGCTCTACTTCGCCGCCGGACGTCTCGACGCTCCGGGTGCGATGTTCACCGCCTCGCACAACCCCGCGCAGTACAACGGCGTCAAGCTCTGCCTGGCCGGTGCCCGCCCGGTGGGAGCCGACACCGGCCTCGCCGAGGTGAAAGCCATCGCCGAGGGCGTGCTCGCCGGATGCGTCACCCCTTCCGGGGCACGGGCCGCCCGGATGAGCACGCGCAACCTGCTTTCTGCCTTCGCCGATCACGTCGTGTCCTTCATCGACGTCGCCAAGCTGCGCCCGATGCGTGTCGTCGCCGACACCGCGAACGGCATGGGCGGCCTCGTCGTGCCGGCCGTGTTCGAGCGCCTCCCGCTCGTCGACCTCGAGGTGATGTACGGCGAGCTCGACGGCACGTTCCCCAACCATCCTGCCGACCCGATCCAGCCGGCGAACCAGCGCGACCTGCAGGCGCGGGTGGTCGCCGGGGGCTTCGACGTCGGGCTGGCCTTCGACGGCGACGCCGACCGCGTGTTCGTCGTCGACGAGGCCGGACGCGGGCTGTCGGGGTCGACGACCACGGCGATCCTGGCCACGAGCGTGCTGCGCCAGCACCCGGGGGCGACGATCCTGCACAACCTCATCTGCAGCCGCGCCGTGCCCGAGGTCGTGCGTGAGCACGGTGGAGTACCGGTGCGCACCAAGGTCGGGCATTCGTTCATCAAGCAGCTCATGGCCGAGACCGGCGCCGTGTTCGGCGGCGAGCACTCGGCGCACTACTACTTCCTCGACAACTACCGCGCCGACTCCGGGCTCATCGCGTCGCTGATCATGCTCGAGGAGCTTTCGATGTCGGACGACCCGCTGTCGCTGATGCGCCGCCCGTTCGAGCGCTACAGCTCCAGCGGCGAGATCAACACCCAGGTCGAGGACCCGTCGGCGGTGATCGAGCGCGTGGCGCAGGTCTACGCCGATGCCGGCCAGGACCGCCTCGACGGGCTCACCGTCGACCGCGGGCCGTGGTGGTTCAACCTGCGCCCCTCCAACACCGAGCCGCTGCTGCGCCTCAACCTCGAAGCGCCGTCTCGGGCGGAGTGCGACGACCACGTGGCCGAGGTGCTCGCCGTGATCACCGCGGCCTGACGCGAAAGGACGCGCGATGCCACTCGACGCCAAGCTGATCGAAGTGCTGGCCTGCCCGGAGGATCACGGGGTGCTCTACCTCGTCGCCGGTGACGACGCCGGCGAGAGCGGGGAGGCCCTGTACAACCCGCGCACCCACCGTCGCTACGCGGTGCGCGACGGCATCCCGGTGATGTTGATCGACGAGTCCGAGGTCGTCGACGACGCCGTTGCCGCACGGCTCGGCGCTCGCGTCGCCGCGGGGGAGCTCACTGCGACCGGTGGCTGAGATGGGCCGGCGGTGCAGCCTGCGCCGGCGTGACGTCAATGCCGTGGCTCGCCCGTCTACCATCGAATCGATGCCCGGACGCCCCGTTCGACGTTTACCGCGTGCACTGCACGTGATCACGCTCGCGCTCACAGCGGTCACGGCGTTCACGGCTGTCACGGTCGGGGTGTTCGGCCCGGCGCCGGCCCTCGCCCAGTCCTGCGGCGGCCTCGGCGCGGGCGGCGAGTTCCACCCCCTGCCGGCCACCCGCATCTACGACTCGCGCCCGGAGGCCGCCATCGGATCCCCCACCGGGGCGCGTCCGGCCACGCCGGGTGGGGCGACGTTCACGACGAAGGTGCTCGGCGCCCGAGGTGTCGTGCCAACCGACGCGAGCCAGGTCCTGACCGTCGTCGCCAACGTCACGGTCACCGGCGCCACCGTCGGCGGCTACTTGACCATTCACCGGCCCGGGGCGGCGGTGCCCGACGCCTCCAACGTGAACTTCACCGCCGGGAGCTCGGTCCCTGACCTCGCGTTCTTGCCCGTCGACGCCAGCGGCAACGTGGCGGTGACCGTCGTCGGCTACGGCCAGGGATCGGTCAACGTCCTGATCGACGTCTACGGGTTCGTGTCGTCGTCGTGTGCCACGACGCGCGGGGCGCGGCTGGTGTCGCTCTCGCCGACGCGGATCGTCGACACCCGCATGTCCGCGAAGCCCCTCGGCGCCCGCGAGGTGCGCCGCATCCCGTTCCGCGGTGCCGACGGGATAACGCCGGTCGTGCCCGACGTGGTGCCGAACAACCGCAACGTCGTGGGCGCGGTCGTGAACCTCACCGTCGTCAACCAGCGGCCGGCGAGCACGTCGACGTTCCTGTCGGTCCTCGCCGAGGACCCTGGTAGCTGGCCGTCGACGTCTACCACGAACGTGGTTCGCAACCAGGTGAAGGCGAACCTGGCGATCGTCCCGGTCGGCTCCGACGGGGCCATCCGGGTGTTCAACGAGCAGGGCAGCGCGGACATCGTCGTCGACGTCGTCGGCTATCTGCTCGCCGGGGCGAGCGAGGGCACCCGCGCCGGGCGCATCGTGCCCCTCGACAACCCGTTCCGTGCCGTCGACACGCGGCCGCGGCCGCTCGGGCCGGGCCAGGCCGAGCAATGGAGCTTCGAGCCCTTCACGTCGAGCGTGCGCCTCGACGGCCAGCCGGTGGGCAACGTGTCGGCGCTGTTCGGCAACCTCACCGCGGCCAACCTGCGCCGCCAGTACCCGACGGTGCCCGTCGAGTCGTTCCTCACGGTCTACCCGAGCAACGTCGGCCTGCCGAACGCCAGCAACGTCAACCTGCGCGAGTACCAAGACGTGGCGAACTTCGCCCTCGTCCGGCTGGGGCCGGCGGGGAAGGTCAGCTTCTTCAACGCCGCCGGGTACGTCGACTATCTCTTCGACGTCGCCGCCGTCGTCCTGGCCGACTGACGATTACACTCGGCGCGCCCGTCACCGTGGCCCTCGTAGGAGGCAGTCTCCCCATGAACAACCCCTCGTCGCTCGCCGCGCGCCGCGACTTCCGCGTCGCCGACCTGTCGCTCGCCACCTTCGGGCGCAAGGAGATCCACCTCGCCGAGCACGAGATGCCCGGTCTGCGCGCCCTGCGCGCCGAGCTCGGCCCGTCCAAGCCGCTGCGCGGCGCGCGCATCTCGGGATCGCTGCACATGACCGTCCAGACCGCCGTGCTCATCGAGACGCTCGTCGAGTTGGGGGCCGAGGTGCGCTGGGCGAGCTGCAACATCTTCTCCACCCAGGATCATGCCGCCGCCGCAGCCGTCGTCGGCCCGAGCGGGTCCACCGACGATCCGGCGGGGGTGCCGGTCTTCGCGTGGAAGGGCGAGACACTCGAGGAGTACTGGTGGGCGACCGACCAGATGATGACCTGGCCCGACGGCGACGGCCCGAACATGATCCTCGACGACGGCGGCGACGCGACGATGCTGCTGCACAAGGGCGTCGAGTACGAGCGCACGGGCGAGGTCCCCGACCCGACTAGCGCATCCAACCCCGAGCTCGCGATCGTGCTCGGGCTGCTGCAGCGCAGCATCAAGCAGGACCCGACGAAGTGGACCCGCATGGCGGCGGGAGTGCTGGGCGTCACCGAAGAGACCACCACCGGCGTCAAGCGGCTGTACAAGATGGCCGAGCGGGGCGAGCTGCTGTTCCCGGCCATCAACGTCAACGACTCGGTGACGAAGTCCAAGTTCGACAATCTCTACGGGTGCCGCCACTCGCTCGTCGACGCCATCTGCCGGGCCACCGACGTGATGCTCGGCGGCAAGACGGCGGTCGTGTGCGGCTACGGCGACGTGGGCAAGGGCTGCGCGCAGAGCCTGCGCGGCCAGGGTGCCCGGGTGATCGTCACCGAGATCGACCCGATCAACGCGCTACAGGCGGCGATGGAGGGCTACCAGGTGCTGACCCTCGACGACGTCGTCTCCACCGCGGACGTGTTCGTCACCGCTACGGGCAATGCCGACATCGTCACCATCGACCACATGACCCGCATGAAGCACAACGCGATCGTGTGCAACATCGGCCACTTCGACAACGAGATCGACATCGCGGGTCTCGGTCGCAGCGGAGCAGTTCGCGACGAGCTGAAGCCGGGGACCGACCTGTGGACGTTCTCCGACGGGCATTCGATCATCGTGCTCGCCGAGGGCCGCCTGGTGAACCTCGGGTGCGCCACGGGGCATCCGAGCTTCGTGATGAGCTGTTCGTTCTCCAACCAGGTGATCGCCCAGATCGAGTTGTTCAACAACACCGCCGACTACCCCCTCGGCGTCTACGTGCTGCCCAAGCGCCTGGACGAGAAGGTGGCCGCGCTGCACCTCGACGCGCTCGGTGTCAGGCTGACCAAGCTCACCGACGAGCAGTCCGAGTACCTGGGTGTCGAGCCCGGCGGCCCCTACAAGCCGGAGCACTACCGCTACTGATCCGCACTCCCGAACGCCTCAGCGGTTGCGCCGGCGACGTCACCGCGGGCATCGAAGAGCGGCAGGAAGACCTGCACCATCGGCCCGATGCCGAAGGCGAACGCGATCGTGCCGACGCCGACTGCTCCACCGAGGGCGATGCCGGCCGCGAGCACCACGAGCTCGATCCCGGTGCGGGCGGATCTCACGCTCACGCCCCGTTCGGCCAGACCCATCATCAACCCGTCGCGTGGCCCCGCGCCGAGGCCGGCTCCGATGTAGAGCCCTGATCCGGCAGCGATCAGCACCAGGCCCGCCCCGAGCAGCCCCAAGCGCACCACCGGCTCGGTCTGGACGCCGAGGAGCGGCGCGGCGAGGTCGACGACGACTCCGATCTCGAGTGCGTTCAGCACCGTGCCGAGCCCGGGGCGCTGGCGCAACGGGATCCAGAACAGCATCAAGAGCACCCCGACGATCACGATCACGAGACCCATCGAGAGGCCCGTGATCTCGCTCAGGCCCTGGTGGAAGACGTCCCACGGGCCGAGGCCGAGGTCGGCGTCGACGATCAGCGCGATGCCGGCACCGAAGAGCGCCAACCCGAAGACGCAGCGCGCCAGGCGCTCGGGGAAGGCGGCGGAGCGGCGCGGCACGCTAGGCGACGCTACCCCTCGCAGAGTTCGTCATCGACGCCGGCACCGGCCAGTTCGATGGTGAGGCGGAGACCATGTTCGGTGCGTAGTGCGCGCAGCTCTGGGCATGTGGGGAGCTCGGCAGGTGGGTTCGTCAGCGCGGTGAAGACCTCGCGGGCGACATGGCTGTCACACCCCCTCGCGATGATCGGCTGATACCGGGAGCGACCCGGTGCCAAGTACCTCGGTGTGACGACCGAAGAGGGTGAAAGGAGAGCGAGATGAAGGTGCTGGTGGCCACCAGGCAGTTCCAGGGCGAGCTGCTCGGCGACTTCTTCCGGGCCGTCGAGGGCGAGCTGGTGAACCCCGACGTCATGCAGTGCGACTCACCGAGCCCGTTCGGGCGCGGCTTCGTCGGGGTGGCGAGCCAGCGGTCGACGACCACGGCGATGGTCGTCGACCGGCCCGAGATCGACGCGGATGAGCTGGGCGACGCGCTGTTCGACTCGCTGGAGCGGGGTGGGTGGACCTCGCTGCTCGAGCCCGAGACGATCGAGGAGATCATCGACGAGCACCTCGAATGCATCGAGCTCGTGTGCAAGAGCTTCCCGGTCGGAACCGTGGTGAGGCGGTGGGGGACGCGCATCTGGTCCCACGTCGGCTCGGCGGCGGCGTGACGGGCCGGCCGGGGGCGAGCGCGGTGCGGGGCGGTCTCTGGTCGAGGTCGCTCTTCGGCTCGCGCTGCCCGGCGTGCGGGGCTCCGGCGCTCGGCGAGCTGTGCGCTCCGTGCGCAGCTTCGCTCGCCGGGGGCAAGGAGCGCTTCGTCGTCAATCCTCCGGCCGGCGTGGTGGCCGCCGTCGGCTACGAGGGCGTCGCTCGCGACCTCGTCACCGGGCTCAAGTACCGCAACCAGCGCCGAGCCGCCGGCTTGCTCGCCCGGCTGCTGGCCGAGCGGCTCGGATCGGTCCGTGTCGACGTCGTCACCTGGGCACCGACGGGCTCGGCGAGGCGCCAACGGCGCGGGTTCGATCAGGCAGAACTGGTCGCCCGGTGCCTGTCGAGGGAGCTGAAGGTGCCTTGCCGCAGGCTGCTGCACCGCCGCCACGGTGCCGCCCAGACCGGGCGAACACGGCGGGAGCGTCTGGTCGGGCCGGTCTTCGTCGCCCGTCCCTCCCGCCGCCCCCGGCGGGTGCTGCTCGTCGACGACGTGGTCACCACCGGTGCCACCTTGCATGCCGCGGCGCACGCCTTGCGCCTCGCCGGGGCCGACCAGGTCGTGCTCGCCGCAGTCGCGGCCACGCCCGGGTCAGCGCCGACCCGACCGATAGCATCGCTCCCTGCATGGGAATCCTCGATCGCATCCTTCGTGCCGGCGAAGGCAAGAAGCTGAAGGCGCTTCAGTCTCTCGTCCCCGACATCAACGCTCACGAAGCCTCCATTCGGAAATTGAGCGACGCCGAGCTCGTCGCCAAGACCGCTGAGTTCCGCCATCGCCTCGAACGCGGCGAGACACTCGACGACCTGCTGCTCGAAGCGTTCGCGGTGGTCCGCGAGGCCGCCGACCGCGTGATCGGCCAGCGCCACTTCGACGTGCAGATGATGGGCGGGGCGGCGCTCCACTTCGGTTGGGTGGCCGAGATGAAGACCGGCGAGGGCAAGACGCTCGTCTCCACCTTGCCCGCCTACCTGAACGGCTTGTCGGGGCGTGGGGTGCACCTCGTCACCGTCAACGACTACCTCGCCCGGTTCCACTCGGAGTGGATGGGTCGCATCTACCGCTGGCTAGGCCTCGATGTCGGGCTGGTCGTGCCCGGCTATCGCGAGCAGCCGGAGCTGAAGCGCAAGGACTACGGCGCCGACATCACCTACGGCACCAACAACGAGTTCGGCTTCGACTACCTGCGCGACAACATGGCCCCGCGCCTCGATGCCAAGGTGCAGCGCGGCCACGCCTACGCGATCGTCGACGAGGTCGACTCGATCCTCATCGACGAGGCCCGTACCCCGCTCATCATCTCCGGGCGCATCGCCGATGCGGCCAAGCTCTACTACCGCTTCGCGTCGATCGTGCGCACCTTGTCGCGCGACTCCGATTACGAGGTCGAAGAGGACAAGCGGGTGGTGATGCCGACCGAGGCCGGCATCGAAAAGGTCGAGCGCGCCCTCGGCGTCGAGAACCTCTACGACGAGGTGCAGCGCAACCTGGTGCACCAGATGCAGGTCGCGTTGAAGGCGAAGGAGCTGTACAAGCGCGACAAGGACTACATCATCCAGAACGGCGAGGTGAAGATCGTCGACGAGTTCACCGGGCGCATCCTGGAGGGCCGTCGCTGGAGCGAGGGCATCCACCAGGCGGTCGAGGCGAAGGAAGGGGTGAAGATCAAGGAGGAGAACCAGACCCTGGCCACGATCACCCTGCAGAACTACTTCCGCATGTACGACAAGCTCGCCGGCATGACCGGCACCGCCCAGACCGAGGCCGCCGAGCTGATGAACACCTACGGCTTGCAGGTGGTGCCGATCCCGACCAACCGCCCGAACATCCGCGACGACCAGGCCGACCTCATCTACAAGAGCGAGGAGGCCAAGTTCGGTGCGATCGTCGACGACATCGTCGAGCGTCACGAGCGTGGCCAGCCCGTGCTGATCGGCACGGTGAGCGTTGAGAAGAGCGAACACCTCTCGCGGATGCTCACGAAGCGCGGCGTCGCCCACGAGGTGTTGAACGCCAAGCAGCACGCCCGAGAGGCCGAGATCGTCACCCAGGCCGGCCGGCTGCACGCGATCACCGTCGCCACGAACATGGCCGGTCGCGGCGTCGACATCTTGCTCGGCGGCAACCCCGAGGGCCTCGCCCGGCGCGAGGTGCTGAAGGAGGGCCACGCCCCCGAGACCCTGCTCGACGAGTTCGCCCTGCCGGTCCCCCTCGAGGCGATGTCGGACGAAGACCGCGCGGCGCGCGAGCTGGCGCGGCGGCGCTACGCGGAGCTGCTCGCGCTGTACAAGGAGCAGTGCCAAGAGGAAGGCGACGCAGTGCGCCGACTCGGTGGCCTGTTCGTGATCGGCTCGGAGCGCCACGAGAGCCGCCGGATCGACAACCAGCTGCGCGGCCGCTCCGGGCGCCAGGGTGATCCCGGTGCCAGCCGCTTCTACCTGAGCCTCGAGGACGAGTTGATGCGCCTCTTCGCCACCGGCGCGCTGAGCTGGGTGATGGGTAGAGCCCTGCCCGACGACGAGGCGATCGAGCACAAGATGGTGACCAAGGCGATCGAGCGCGCCCAGAGCACGGTCGAGCAGCGCAACGCCGAGATCCGCAAGAACGTGCTCAAGTACGACGAGGTGATGAACGAGCAGCGCAAGGTGATCTATCAGCGCCGCGACCAGATCCTCGAAGGTGTCGACCTGAAGGCCGGGGCGATGGAGTATCTCGCCGACGCCGTCGACTCGTTGATCGAGACGCACTGTGTGAGCGAAGCCGACGACGAGTGGGACCTCGATGGTCTCGGCAAGGAGCTGAACACCTTCTGGCCGACCGAGATCGACGCCGCGACGCTCGCGCGCACCAAGAACACCGACGAGATGTACGACGTCGTCATGGCCGACGCGTCGGCGTTCTACGAAAAGCGCGAGGCCGAGCTCGGCCCCGACGTGATGCGTGAGGTCGAGCGCCAGGTGATGCTGCGCATCATCGACCAGCGCTGGCGCGAACACCTCGAGGAGATGGACTACCTGAAGGAGGGCATCAACCTTCGCGCGATGGGCCAGAAGGACCCGCTCACCGAGTGGCAGCGGGAGGGCTACGAGATGTTCGGCGGCCTGATGAAGGGCGTCGCGCAGGACTTCGTGCGGTACGTGATGCACGTCCAGGTGGTGCAGAACCAGCCTCAGGCCCCCGACCAGGTGCAGAACGTGCAGCAGACGTCGAGCGACACCGCGCCCGCGTCGGCGTCGGCGCTCGGCGAGGCCTCGGCAGCCGCGCAGGCCGCAGCCGGCGCGACGGCGCCCCAACGCGGAGCGGCCCGGGCCCCGGTGCCCGCCGGCCTGGCGGGAGCCGCCGCCTCGTCGGCGTCGAGCGGCGCGGGGCCGGCACCCGCCAGCCGCACCGTGGTGAAGGGTGAGTGGGAGAAGACCCCGCGCAACGCGCCATGCCCTTGCGGCTCCGGCAAGAAGTACAAGCTCTGCCACGGCGCGTCCTGATGGCGCAGCGGTAGGGCCTTCGAGGAGCAATGCGCGACTTCACCGACGACCTGCGCGATCTGCGCCGCCGACTGGACGAAGCGCGTACGTATCTGAAGATCGACGCCGGCCGCGATCGCCTCGTCGAGCTCGAGGACGAGATCGGCCGACCCGATCTCTGGGACGACCAGGAGCGCGCGAAGAAGGTCAACACCGAGTACGCCAACGTGAAGGGCGACGTCGACGAGTACGACCGCCTCGCGGCCGAGCTCGACGACGCCGAGGTGCTCCACGAGCTCGCTCGCGACGAGGACGACGCCAGCCAGGAGCCCGAGATCGAGACGGCAGCCGCATCGGTCGGGCGCAAGCTGCACCAGCTCGAGCTGCGCAGCCTGTTCACCGGCGAGCACGACGAGCTCGACGCGATCGTGCAGATCAACGCGAAGGACGGCGGTGTCGACGCGCAGGACTGGAGCGAGATGCTGCTGCGCATGTACTCGCGCTGGGCCGAGCGGCGGGGGTTCGCGATCGAGATCGACGGCATCTCGGAGGGCACCGAGGCCGGGATCCTCTCGGCCGAGTTCACCCTGCACGGCCGCTACGCGTACGGCTTGATGTCCGCCGAACGCGGCACGCACCGTCTGGTCAGGATCAGCCCGTTCGACAACCAGGGGCGCCGCCAGACCAGCTTCGCCGCGGTGCAGGTGTGGCCGGTGATGGACGACCCCGACGTCGAGGTGAACGAGTCGGACATCCGCATGGAGGTGTTCCGCGCCTCGGGCGCAGGAGGCCAGCACGTCAACAAGACGTCGTCGGCGGTGCGCCTCATCCACGAGCCGACGGGCCTCGTCGCGAGCTCGCAGGAGGAGCGCAGCCAGCTCCAGAACCGGGAGAAGGCGCTCGGCCGGTTGCGGGCGATGATCGCCGCGAAGGTCGAAGAGGAGCGCCAGGACGAGCTCGACCAGATCGCCGGCAAGCAGGCCCAGGTCGGGTGGGGCAGCCAGATCCGCTCCTACGTGCTGCAGCCGTACCAGATGGTGAAGGACCTGCGCACGAGCATCGAGGTGGGCAACGTCGAGGCCGTGCTCGACGGCGACATCGACGAGCTGATCGAGGGCTACCTGCGCCTCCGGCGGGCGGGTGACGGCAACTGAGCCGGGACCGTTGGTAGCCTGCCGGCCTGCGAGTTGAGCCCGTTTCCTCTCGCTCCGCGCCCCGAGGAACCAGATGATCCGCCTCGAGAACGTCTCGAAGATCTACAACAACGAGGTCACCGCGCTTCGTGACGCGAGCTTCGACATCCCGAAGGGCGAGTTCGTGTTCCTCGTCGGTCCCTCGGGCTCGGGCAAGTCCACCCTGCTGCGGGTGATGAACCGCCAGGAGCGCCCCGAGAAGGGCACGGTGTGGGTCGCCGGGCGCAACGTCAACGAGATGCCGGACTCGAAGGTGCCCTACTTGCGCCGCAACATCGGCAACATCTTCCAGGACTACAAGCTGTTGACGAACAAGACCGTCTCGGAGAACGTCGCCTTCGCGCTGGAGGTGATCGGCAAGCCCAAGCACGTCATCCGCCAACAGGTACCGGCGGTGCTCGAGCTGGTCGGCCTCGCGGGCAAGGGCGAACGCTTTCCTCACCAGCTCTCGGGCGGCGAGCAGCAGCGTGTCTCGATCGCCCGCGCGTTCGTTAACCGGCCGCTCATCCTGCTCGCCGACGAGCCCACCGGGAACCTCGACCCGAGCACCGGCGAGGGGATCATGCGCCTGCTCGACCGCATCGGCAAGACCGGCACCACCGTGGTGATGGCCACCCACGACCAGCGGATCGTGAACATGATGCGCCGCCGGGTGATCCAGCTCGACAGAGGGATCATCGTGCGTGACCAGGCCAGAGGGGTGTACGACTGATGCTGTCCAGGATCAGCTATGCGCTGCGCGAGACGTGGGCGAGCTTCCAGCGCAACGTCACGCTCACCGCGGCCGCGATCGTCACCTCCGCGGTGTCGCTGCTGCTCGTCGGCGCGACGTTCCTGATCCAGAAGGGGTTCGACAACCTCCTCACCCGTTGGAAGGGCGACGTCGAGCTGATCGTGTTCGTTCGCCCCGACGCGACGTCCGACCAGATCGCGCTGATCGAGGAGTCGTTGCGTTCGCAACCGTCGATCATCGACGTCGAACAGCTCCGCTTCCTCGACCAGCAGGAGAGCTACGAGGAGGCCCAGAAGCTGCTCGCCGGCGATCCGGGCACGCTGCGGCTGATCACGCCGCAGAACATCCCGTCGCAGTTCAAGGTGGTGCCGATCACCGACGATGCCGACCTGTTGCGCGGCCTAGGCGAGCAGTTCCGCGAGTTACCGGGGGTCTACGACGTCGCGTACGCGCAAGACGTGTTCGACGTCGTCTCCCGTGTCTCCCGATTCATCAGGGTGGTGACGTCGGTGATGTCGGTGGTGCTGCTCTCGGTTGCCATCGGGCTCATCTGGAACACGATCCGCACGGCGATGTTCGCCCGCCGCCGCGAGATCGAGGTGATGAAGCTGGTCGGCGCGACCAACTGGTTCATCCGCATCCCGTTCATGCTCGAAGGCCTGTTGCAGGGCCTGATCGGCGGTGTCCTCGCGTGTCTCGGGCTGTGGGGGCTCAACTCCGCGTGGACCGGTGCGGTGCGTGACTTCAACGACACCGAGCTGGCCGCCCTCGTCGTCACCTCCGGCTACGAGCGCTACGTGATGGTGCTGCTGCTCGTGATCGGTGCTGCCGCAGGAGCCATCGGGTCGGGCATCGCCGCCTCCCGCTTCCTCGACGTCTGAGCACCTCGCTTAGGGTCCGGGAATGGAGTACACCGAGATCGACTACTCCGTCGCCGATGGCGTCGCGACGATCACGCTCGACCGCCCGGAGCACCTCAACGCGTTCACGACGACGATGATGCGCGAGACGATCGACGCGTTCGACCAGGTCGATGCCGACGACGCGGTCCGCGCGGTCGTCGTCACCGGGCGGGGCAGGGGGTTCTGCGCCGGGGCCGACCTGTCCGCCGGCGGCGACACGTTCGCTCACGGCGGCAGCGATGTGCAGAGCGAGGCCCGCGTGACGCGCGACGGCGGTGGGCTCCTGACGCTGCGCATCTTCAGATGCCTGAAGCCGGTGATCGCCGCGGTCAACGGGCCTGCGGTCGGTGTCGGGGCCACGATGACGCTGCCGATGGACATCCGGCTCGCCTCGCACACCGCCAAGTTCGGGTTCGTGTTCGCCCGCCGGGGAATCGTGCCCGAGGCTTGTTCGAGCTGGTTCCTGCCCCGCGTCGTCGGCATCTCCCGGGCAGCGGAGTGGTGCTACACCGGCCGGGTCTTCCCTGCGACGGAGGCGCTCGAAGCCGGACTGGTGCGCAGCACACACGCCCCCGACGAGCTGCTCCCCGCTGCGCTCCAGATCGCCGCCGAGATCGCCACCCATACGGCGCCGGTCTCGGTGTCGCTCACCCGTCAGATGCTCTGGCGGATGCTCGGCGCGTCGCATCCGATGGATGCGCACCGCGTCGACTCCCGGGCGATCAACGTGCGCGGCGCGAGCGCGGACGCCCGCGAGGGCGTGCTGTCGTTCCTCGAGAAGAGGCCTGCGTCGTTCCCGATGAAGGTGAGCGACGGCCTGCCCGACGTGTTCCCCGACTGGACCGAGCCCAAGTTCTCCTGAGCCGTCGTCAGGAGAACACCACCGTCTTGCGCCCGTAGACGAGCACGCGGTGCTCGAGGTGAGTACGGACCGCACGCGCGAGCACGATCGTCTCCAGGTCGCGCCCCTTGCGGGTGAGCTCGGCCACGGAGTCGCGGTGCGAGACGCGCACCACCTCTTGCTCCAGGATCGGCCCTTCGTCGAGGTCTTCGGTGACGTAGTGCGCCGTGGCCCCGATCAGCTTCACCCCGCGGTCGTGCGCCTGGCGATAGGGATTCGCCCCGACGAAGGCGGGCAGGAACGAATGGTGGATGTTGATCATCCGGTTCGGATACGCGGCGACGAACGCGGGGGAGAGGATCTGCATGTAGCGAGCGAGCACGACGAGGTCTGCTCCTCGCGCGGCGAGCTCGTCGAGGATGCGCCGCTCTTGGTCCGCCTTCGTGGCGGGCCGTACCGGCAGGTGGATGTAGGGAACGCCGACGTGCTCGCAGAAGTCGGCGTGGTCGGGATGGTTGTCGACGACGGCGACGATGTCGGCGGGCAGCTCGCCGGTACGCCAGCGGGTCAACATGTCGTACAGGCAATGCGGCTGGCGGCTGGCCAGCAGGGCCATCTTCGGTCGTTCGTCGCTGAACCTGAGCTGCACGTGCATCCCGAACCGGGTGGCGACGGGGGAGAACGCCGGCTCGATCTCGCTGCGGGCCAGCGCGAAGCCGTCGAGGTCGAACTCGACGCGCTGGAAGAAGACCCGCTCCACGTCGTCGATGTGCTGCTCGGCATGGAGGATGTTCCCCGCGTGGCGGACGATGAAGTCCGCGACGGCGGCGACGACGCCGCGCTGGTCGGGGCACGACAGGAGCAGGACCGCGGAAGCCGCCACGTCAGAAGTACCAGGGGTAAGGCGACCAGTCGGGGTCGCGCTTCTCGAGGAACGACGCCCTGCCTTCGGCGGCCTCGTCGGTCATGTACGCGAGTCGCGTCGCCTCGCCCGCGAAGACCTGCTGGCCGACCAGCCCGTCGTCGATCAGGTTGAACGCGAACTTCAACATCCGCTGGGCGGTGGGGCTCTTCGCGTTCACCATCGCCGCCCACTCGAGAGCGACGCGCTCGAGCTCGGCGTGGGCCACGACGGCGTTGACCATGCCCATGCGCTGGGCGTCCTCGGCGGTGTACTCGCGGCCGAGGAAGAACACCTCACGCGCGAACTTCTGGCCCACCTGTCGAGCCAGGTAGGCCGAGCCGAACCCGCCGTCGAAGCTGGCCACGTCGGCATCGGTCTGCTTGAAGCGCGCGTGCTCACGGCTGGCGATGGTCAAGTCGCAGACCACGTGCAGGCTGTGCCCCCCGCCGGCCGCCCAGCCCGGCACCACGGCGACGACCACCTTCGGCATGAACCGGATCAGGCGCTGCACTTCGAGGATGTGCAGCCTGCCCGAGCGCCCGTGATCGATCGTCTCGGCCGTGTCGCCTTCGGCGTAGCGGTAGCCGTCGCGCCCGCGGATGCGCTGGTCGCCGCCGCTGCAGAAGGCCCAGCCGCCGTCTCGGGGAGATGGCCCGTTGCCGGTGAGCAGCACGCAGCCGACATCGGTGCTCTGCCGCGCGTGGTCGAGCGCCGTGAACAGCTCGTCGACGGTGCGCGGCCGGAACGCGTTGCGCACCTCGGGCCGGTCGAAGGCGATCCGCACCGTGCCGTGATCGCGCGCCCTGTGGTAGGTGATGTCGTCGAACGACTCGAAACCGGGCACCTGCTGCCACGCCTCGGGGTCGAACAGCTCGGACACGGTCGGTGCGGGCTCTGCAGGGGATACGGGCACGCCCCCCATTGTGCCCGGCCGCGAGCGCGACCCGGGGGGTTCGGGGACGAAGGGGTGACGACACAACCGGCGCGTGGGTCGCTACTTTTGGTGGTCTCCCCGAACAGGTAGGTCTGGTCGATGTCCGGTCGGAAAGCGATTCTCGCCACGCTCTGCGTCCTGCTCGGCATCTCGGCCGCGGGGTGCTCTTCTGGCGCGTCGGGTGCCGGCCAGTCCGACTCGACGCACGCCGGCTCCGCACCCGAGCGCCCGACGGCGTCGGGCTCACCGACGAGCCGGGCGACGACCACCACCACCGTCGCCCGAGCCACCACCACTTCTGCGCCGACCACCACGGTCGCACCGACGACGACGGCTGCCCCGACGACGACTGCCCCGACGACCACGGTCGCGCCGGCGCCCTCCGCCGACGGACTGAGCCCGCTCCAGCCGCCGCTTGGCGCGATCGGGGCCGCCGACGGCGACGAGGCGGCCCGCGTGCAGCAACGCCTGCTCGACCTCGGGTTCTGGGTCGCCGCCGTCGACGGCGACTACGGGCTCACCACTCGCCAGGGCGTGATGGCGTTCCAGAAGTACACCGGGCTCGCCCCGACCGGCGAGGTCGACGCCACCACCGCGTCGTGGCTCGGCGCAATGGTCCATCGGGTGAGGGCGCGGTCCACGTCGGGGACGCTGGTGGAGGTCGACAAGGACCGCCAGCTGCTGTTTGTCGTCGACGACGGCCACACGGTGTTGGCACTCAACACGTCGACGGGCAGCGGGCAGTACTACCGCGAGCGGAATCAGAACGACCCGAGCCGGTGGGAGACCGGGCGCTCGATCACCCGCTCGGGCCGGTTCGAGGTGTACCGCGAGCGCGAACAGGGCTGGTGGGACGGCGACCTCGGCAGCATCTACCGGCCGAAGTACTTCAGCGGCGGCATCGCCATCCACGGTTCGAACAGCATCCCGGGCTACCCGGCATCGCACGGCTGCGTACGGGTGAGCGTGCCGGCGATGGACATGATCTGGGCGTCGGGGTTGGTGCCGCGCGGCCGCGCGGTGTGGGTGTACGGCGCAGACGACGAGGCCGAGACCCCGCCACCGTCGGTGCCGGTGACGAACCCCCCGGCGACGAACCCGCCGGCGACGAACCCGCCGGCGACGGATCCGCCGCCGACGAGCCCGCCGACCCCGTCGACGACGCCGCCCACCACTGCGCCGCCGACGAGTCCGCCGCCCACAAGTGCGCCGACGACCACCCCGCCGGCGACCACCCCTCCGCCTACTACCCCGCCGCCTACTACGAGCCCATAGGCCGCGCCGCCACCCCCGCCGCTTGGTCGCCCGCATGCTCGGCGACGATGGCGAGCACCTCTGCACCCGAGAGCTCGTCGCGCTCCTCGAGCGCGTCGGCGATGGCCATCAGGGCTGCGCGGTGCTCGAGCACCACGCATCCCGCGCGATCGGCCCCCCGGCCGAGCAACGCCTCTACCTGGGAGCGGCAGCGTTCGTCGGCGACGACCTTGGCCACCAGGTTGCCTGCCGCGGGCATCGCCGCGGCGTCGAGGCTGAGCAGGCTGTCACCCCCGCCCAGTTGGCCGACGAGTTGGCAAGCGATGGTCGTGGCGAGGGCGAGGTCCGACGAGATCCCACTCGACGCCTCGCCCAGCTCCTGCGCCTCTGCCGCGCGCCCGGCGAGGGCGATGGCGATCAGGTCGTGGGCCTCGCTCGGGGTGCGCAGGTGGCGCTCCTCCGCGTCGCCGTGGGCGACGAGGCCGAGCGCGTCGGAGCGTCGCAGGATGGAGGCCACCTTGATGTCGCGTCCGGACAGCGCGGCAGCGAGGGCATGGCCGGCTTCGTGCACGGCGATCCGGCGCCGCTCGTCGGGGTGATAGCCCACGTCGTGGGCAAGGCCGACCTCGGTCGAGAGCTTGGCCTGCACGAGGTCGCCGTACTGCATCGCCCTCCGGCCGTGGCGCAGGGCGACGATCAGAGCCTCGTCGAGCAGGCGCTCGATCCTGACCGGGGTGTAGCCGGGGGTGAGGTCGGCGATCTGCGCGCCGGTCACGTCGGCGTCGTGCGCCTTGCGCGCCAGGTAGTAGTCCGCAATCTCGATCCGGTCGGCACGCGGGGGAAGGCCGAAGTGGATCACCCGGTCGAAGCGGCCAGGGCGCAGGAGTGCCGGGTCGAGGTCGTCGGCGCGGTTCGTGGCCGCGATCACCAAGATGTTCGCCGTATGCGGGCTCGGCCGCGGCAGTGCGCGATGCCGGGGGAGCAGTGCGTTCGCGGTGTCGATGACCCGGCCCCGCCAGCGCTCCCCGGTCGTCGGCATGTCGAAGCTCTGCATCTGCACGAGCAGCTCGTTGACGACGCCGACGATGCCCTCACGCATCGAGCCGCTGTTCATCCCGCTGCGCGCCCCGCCGATCGCGTCGAACTCCTCGATGAACCCGATCGCCCCTCCTTCTGCGCGTGCGGCGGAACGCAGCGACTTGAAGAACGTGCGGATCTTCCTGTTGGTCTGGCCGTAGTACATCGACTGGAACGCGCTCGCCGATACGAACAGGAACGGCACACCCGCCTCGGCAGCCATCGCCTTCGCGAGATACGTCTTGCCGGTGCCGGGCGGGCCTTCGAACAACACCCCCCGTCGGGGCGTGCCGCCGAGCTCCTCGGCGAACGTGCGGTGGTTCAAGAACAGGTTGAGGGTGTCGACCGCCTCGCGCCGCGTTGCGGCCGCGCCGACGACGTCGGCGAGACCGACGTTGGAGTCCGACGGCCGCAGCAGCACGTGCGGCGACTGTCCCGCACCGAGGAACGGCACGAGGATCAGCGCCGCGAGGATCAAGAGCAACCCGACCGGTAGCCACAAGGTGGGGTCCTCGGTGAGCCAGCGGGGTATCCCGGGACGTACGGGGTTGCCGCTCAGCTCGCGATACCAGATCCAGGCCACCGGCAGGCCGCCGGCCACGACCAGCCTCCACAGTCGGCGCTGGCGGGCGCGCTCGGCGCTCTCGTTCGCGTCGACCGCAGTTCCGCGCACGATCGTCCCCTCGTGCAGTTCGGCGATGTCCATCCACGGTCCCCTCTTCGGGACCCCTTCGGGGTCGTGTCGGGGGACCGTACCACCGATCTCACGCGGAGTGGTACCAAACTACGCTGCGTGATCTCGCCGGCACGGGTCGTGTGAGGCGTTGACGCTTCCTTGACGATGTGCTTCCTTCACGACTTAGACCCAGGGCCCGTTGCCCCCGATGCGGTCCACCTCGACCGCCACGGTCACCGCGCTCGGGGAGCGGCTCAGGTTCAGCGGATGGTCGGCGGCGCCCACGTACACCCGGCACAGCTCGTCGCACAGGTCGCGCGTGGCCGGCCCGACCACCTCGGCACGCCCGTGGATGACCAGGTGTTGCTGGTTGCCCGCGGCGTTCAACGCCTCGTCCTCGACCGACAGCACGACACGGGGGTCACGTCGCAGGTTGCGGATCTTCGCCGTCGCGGACTCGGAGCAGAACATGATCCGGTCGCCGCGCACGCCGCACCACACGACCGACACCTGGGGGGTGCCGTCGGGGCCGCGGGTGATCACGTGGGCGAGAGCGTTGGAGCCCAGCAGAGCCTGGGCGGGGGCGGGGAGCGAGCGCAGTACCGTCACGGCTTCACCTCACGCGTCGTGGAGATTCGTAGGGTGCCACAGAACGGCGCCGAGGGGAACCGTCAACCTTCACCGAGCGGGCGGAAGCGAGCCTGGAAGAACCGCAGGTACTTCGGCTCGAACGTCATCTCCAACCCGGTCACGGCCGACCGCCGGTCCCACACCTCGAGCACGGCCTCGGCGGTGACGTCCATGTGCGCCTGGGTGTAGACGCGCCGGGGCAGTGCGATGCGCACGAGCTCGAGGCGCGGCCGGCGGTGCTCGCCGGTCTCCGGGTCGCGCCCGGCCGACACGATTCCACGCTCCATCGTGCGCACCCCCGCCTCGAGATAGAACTCGCCGGCGAGGCGCTGGGCGGGGAACTCGTCCTGGGGGAGGTGCTCCAAGAACCGCGCCGCGTCGACGAACACCGCGTGGCCACCGATCGGCAAGACGATCGGCACCCCCTCGCGGTGGAGGTGGTCGCCGAGGTAGTGCACCTGGCCGATGCGCGCGTCGAGGTGCTCCTGGTGCAACGACTCGCGGATGCCGACCGCGATCGCCTCCATGTCACGCCCGGCAAGGCCGCCGTAGGTGTGCAGTCCCTCGAACACCACGCACAGGTTCCTCGCCTCCTCGAACACGTCTGCTGAGCGCACGGCGAGGAACCCGCCGATGTTGACGAGAGCGTCCTTCTTCGCGCTCATCCACGCCCCGTCGGTGTGGTCGCAGATCTCGCGCACGATGTCGGCGATCGCCACGTTCTCGTACCCCGGCTCACGGCGCTGGACGAACCATGCGTTCTCGGCGATCCGGGTGATGTCGCAGTACAAGGGGATCCCTAGGCGCTGGCACAGCGCGTACAGCGCCTTCACGTTCGCCATGCTCACCGGCTGGCCACCGGCCATGTTGACCGTCACCGCGAGGCTCACGTACGGAATGCGCTCCACGCCGTAGGTGTCGACGACCCGCTGCAGCTTGTCGAGGTCGACGTCGCCCTTGAACGGTTGCGTACCCGTCGGGTCGTGCGCCTCGTCGACGATGACGTCTACGAACGTGGCTCCGGCGAGCTCTTGGTGCAGGCGGGTGGTGGTGAAGTACATGTTGCCGGGGACGACGTCGCCGGGCTCGATCAGCACCTGGCTGACGATGTGCTCGGCGCCTCGACCCTGGTGGGTGGGCACCACGAACGGGTACCCGTACACCTCCTGCACGGCCTGTTCGAAGCGGTAGAAGCTCTCGCTCCCGGCGTAGGCCTCGTCGCCGAGCATCAAGGCGGCCCATTGCTGCTGCGACATCGCATTCGTGCCGCTGTCGGTGAGCAGGTCGATGTACACGTCGGCGCTGCGCAGCAAGAAGGTGTTCCAGCCGGCGGCATCGAGCGCCCCGGCCCGCTCCGCGCGGGTCGTCATGCGCAGCGGCTCGACCATCTTGATCTTGTAGGGCTCAGCCCACGAGTGCACCCGACCGGCCATAGGTGCGAGCGTAGGTCGCGCCAGCCTGCGATGTGGCAGGTGGCAGGTGGCTACGGTCGCGTGCATGGCCAGGCGCTCCAGTGCACTCAGGTTCGTTCTCGCGGCGGTGCTCGCCGTCACCGCTGCGGCGTGTTCCGGCGACGACGGGGGCGCGGAGTCGACCGAACCGTCGACCACCTCCGCCGACAGCGAGCCGGACACCGCGGCGCCCGACACCGCGGCGCCCGACACCGCGGCGCCCGACACGACACCGGACACGACCGACGTCTCCACCGACGACTTCCAGGCGACGATCAGGCGCACGTCCGACGGTGTGCCCCACATCGTCGCGAACGACATCGGCGGGCTGATGTTCGGGCAGGGCTGGGCGAGCGCCGAGGACTACGCGTGCACGCTCGCCGACCAGATGCTGAAGGTGCAGGGACGCCGCGCGGCGGCGCTCGGCGCGGGGGCGGACGGCGAACACGTCGAGAGCGACTTCGCGTGGCGTGCGATCGGCATCGACGCCCTTGCCCGGGAGGACTACCCGAACGCGTCCGAGGCCGTGCAGCTCGAGTTCGAGGCGTTCGCCGCCGGATGGAACGCGTCGGTCGAGTCGATCGGCGTCGACAACCTGCAGGGCTGGTGCGCCGGCGCGGAGTGGGTGACTCCGATCGCGGGCATCGACCTCTACGCGTACGCCCGCTCGATCGCGCTCGCCGCCAGCAGCGCGCAGCTCGCGCAGTACATCAGCGACGCGCAGCCACCCGGTGCCGCAGGCGCCACCTCGGACGACGGTGCAGCCGGCCCGGTGCTCGACGAGGCTGCGCCGCTCGCCAGCAACGCGTGGGCGATCGGCTCCGAGCGCAGCGCGGGCGGTGGCGGCATGTTGGTGGCCAACCCCCACTTCCCGTGGGAGGGCGAGCTGCGCTTCTGGGAGAACCACCTCACCGTGCCCGGCGAGATCGATGCCTACGGCGTGAACCTCACCGGGCTGCCGGGCCTCGGCATCGGCTTCACCGAGGGCGTGGCGTGGACGCACACGGTGAGTGCCGGCAAGCGCCTCACCGCCTACACGCTCACGTTGGCCCCCGGCGATCCGACCAGCTACGTCGTCGACGGCGAGGTGGTGCCGATGACCTCGGAGGAGTTCACCATCGACGTGCTCGGTGACGACGGGACGCTCGCCGAGGAGACCCGCACGATGTGGCGCAGCGAGTACGGCCCGATCGTCAACTTCCCCGGACTCGGCTGGACGGACTCGATCGTGCTGACGTTCCGTGACGCGAACCTCGACAACGACGAGTTCATGGAGCAGTACTCGCAGATGTTCCAGGCGAAGTCGCTCGACGACCTGATCGCCCTCCACGAGGAGTACCAGGCGGTCCCGCTGTTCAACACCATCGCGGTCGGCGCCGACGGCCGGGCGTGGTACGCCGACGTGTCGGCGACGCCGAACCTCACCGCCGAGGCCGAGGCCGCGTACGTGGCGGCCCTCGAGACCGATGCTCTCGCGCAGGTGGCGCGCGACAACGGCTTCGTCCTGCTCGACGGCTCGTTGGGGATCAACCGGTGGGAGGAGCAAGAGGGCGCCCGCGACCCCGGCCTGGTGCCGTGGTCCGAGCTGCCGATGTTGACCCGTGACGACTTCGTGTTCAACGCGAACGACAGCTTCTGGCTGGCCAACCCCGACGAGCTCGTCGAGGGCTCGTATTCGCTGCTGCACGGAGCCCAGCGCACCGAGCGCAGCTGGCGAACCAGGGAGAACGCGACGATCCTGTCCGACACCTCGGCCGAGGGGCCCTCCGGCGCGGACGGCAAGTTCACCCTCGACGAGCTCGCCGCGGCGGCGGTGCAGAACACCGGCTTCACCTCGCGGGTGCTGCTCGACGAGGTGCTCGCCAGGTGCGAGGGCAACACCGCCGCGGTCGCCGTCCCCGCGTCGGAGGACACCGAGACCGGCATCACCACGCCGGCCGCCACGGTCGACGTCTCGGAAGCATGCACGGTGCTCGGCGCGTGGGACCGCCGCTACGACGTCGACAGCAGGGGCGCGGCGCTGTGGCGCGAGGTGATGTACGCGTTCCAAGACGACGAGGGCCTGCTGTGGGTGAACCCGTTCGATCCCTCCGACCCCGTCGGCACCCCGAGCGGGATCGCACCCTTGCCCGCGGACGCTCCTGATCCCGTGCTCGTCAACCTCGGCGTCGCCGTCCAGCGTTTCACGAGCCAGGGCGTGGCCCTCGACACGCCGCTCGGCGACATGCAGTTCACCGTTCGCAGCGGTGAGCGCATCCCGATTCACGGTGGTGGCGGCATCGACGGCGTCACCAACATCGTCACCGAGAACGAGTTCTCCAGCAGCACCGAACCGCTGCCGGACATGACCGGCGAAGACGAGTCCGACTGGTTCCCGATCACCTACGGCACGAGCTTCCTGATGGTCGTCGACTTCTCCGGCGGCGAGCCGAACACGCAGGTCTTCTTGACCTACGGCAACACCGAGGACCGCGACTCGCCGCTGCTCGACGAGGCGACGACCGCCTTCTCGGAGAAGGAGTGGCGGACGGTGGCGTTCACCGAGGAGGAGATCGAGTCCGACCCCGACGTCGTGGTGACCGAGGTGTCCGGCAACGCGGGCGGTTCGTGAGCGGGAGCGACGACGGCGTAGCTCCGGCTGGTGTCTCGCTCGGCTTCTGGCAGGACTGCGACCCGCTCGAAGCGCTCGTCACCGCTCGGCTCGCCGACGAGCTCGGCTACGGCCAGATCTGGATCGGCGAGATGGCCACGTTCGACGCGTTCGCGTTGGCGGTGGCGGTGGGTTCCGGTGCGGGCCGAGCCGAGCTCGTCGTCGGGCCGCTCGCGCCGGCAGTGCGTGACCCCGCCGGGATCGCGATGGGCGTGGCCAGCGTCGCGGCGACGACCGGGCGCGCCGTGCACGTGGCGCTCGGGGCGTCGAGCCCGGTGGTGGTCGAGCACTGGCACGGCCGCGCTTACGGACGCCCGGCGGACACGCTGCGCCAGGCGGCGCGGGCGCTGCGTCCGCTGCTCGCCGGCGAACGCACTGACGGCGGCGGCTACCGACTGCGCCTGCCCTCGGTTCCGGCGGAGATCACGATCGCCGCGTTCGGACCCGCGAGCGTGCGCGTCGCCGCCGAGGAGGCTGACCGGATGGTGATCAACCTCTGCTCGGCGACCCAGGCCGCCGGATTGCGGGAGCGCCTCGAAACGTGTGCCCGGCGCGCCGGGCGGCAGCGGCCGCGCCTCGCCGCGTGGGTGCCGGCCGCCGTCGACCCGACCGCCGAGGCCATCGCCCAGCTCCGCCGGGGTGTCGTCGGCTACCTCGCCGCGCCCGGTTACGCCGACATGTTCGCCCGGGAGGGCTTCGCCGCGCTCGTCGACCGAGCCCGCCGCGGTGCGCACCCGCGTGACCTTCTCGCCGAGGTGCCCGTCGAGCTGCTCGACACGGTGTGCCTCGTCGGCGACCGGGCGGCCTGCTTGCGGCGGATGGCCGCCTACGCCGAGGCCGGTGTCGACGAGGTGGTGGTGGTGCCGGCGACGGCGGGTGACGACGGCGGCGCGCGCACGCTGGGGAACCTGCGACCCGGTCAGGGTTAGGTTGCCGGAGTGCTGATCGACGCAGTTGCCGGGGTCGGCCGCGAGGCATCGCGCCGGGCGGGAGAGATCGAGGCGCTGCGCCGCCTGCCCGACGATCTCGCCGAGGCGCTGATCGACACAGACGTGTTCAAGGCGTGCGTGCCGGCCTGCTACGGCGGCGGCGAGGTCGCGATGACCGAGCTGCTCACCGCGCTGGAGGAGCTGGCCTACCACGACGGCTCGACGGCGTGGTGCGCGATGATCGGCGCGACGACCGGGCTGACGGCGGCCTTCTTGCCCGCTGACCACGCGGCTCGCATCTACGGCGATCCCCGGGCGGCCACCGCCGGCTACGCGTTGCCTGCGGCGAAGGGGCGAGTCGTCGACGGGGGCCTCGTCGTATCCGGCCGCTGGTCGTGGGGGTCGGCCACCCAGCACTGCACGTGGATCGGCGGCGGGTGCTTCGTCGTCGACGACGCCGGCGAGCGCGTCGCGCTGGCCGACGGCACGAGGGCGCCGTTCGTCTTCTTCGAGCGTGATCAGGTCGAGCTGCTCGACACCTGGCGCGTGGCCGGGCTGCGCGGGACGGGCAGCACCGACTACGCGGTCACCGAGCAGTTCGTTCCCGAGGGGAGATGGGTGCAGCCCGGGCAGACGGCCGCGGTGGTCGACGTGCCCGCAGCGCGCTTCCCCTTTCTCGGGGCGCTCGCGCTCGGGGTGTGCTCGGTCGGGGTGGGCCTCGCCAGGCGGGCTCTCGACGAGCTGGTCGGGCTCGCGGCGAGCAAGCGTCCGGTGCAGAGCGAGAGGACGCTCGCGGAGCGTCCGGTGGTGCAGATGCAGGTCGCGCAAGCCGAAGCTGCCTGGCGCTCCGCGCGGGCCTTCGTGCGCGAGGTCGTCGACGAGGCATGGCACGAGGCCGCGGCCGGCAGGTCGCTCTCGACCGAGCACAAGCGTGCCCTGCGCCTGGCCGCCACGAACGCCGCGTGGAGATCGGCCGACGCCGTCGATCTCGCCTACCACGCGGCGGGTGGCTCCTCGATCCACGAGTCGAGCCCCCTCCAGCGCATCTTCCGCGACGTCCACGTGCTCACCCAGCACGGCATGATCGCCGAGCGCACGTTCGAGCCGCTCGGGCGCCTCGCTCTCGGCCTGCCCACCGACGCATCACAGCTCTGACCCAGCGCGGCTTGCGCGCCAATCTGTCACTGAACCTGCGGCTGGAGTCGATTCGTTGACAGATTGGCGCGCAAGCTGCGGTTTTTTTCCTGAAGTCAGGGGGTGGAGACCTGGTGGGTGAAGTCGGCGATGTAGATGCCTAAGGCACCCGAGACGAACAGGCCTGCGATCAACCAGAAGCGGATGATGACCGTCGTCTCCGGCCAGCCGATCTGTTCGAAGTGGTGGTGCAGGGGCGACAGGCGGAACAGGCGCCGAGTGCGCCCCGAAACCCGGAACACGCTCATCTGCAGCGCCACCGACCCGGCTTCGATCACGTTCAGCCCACAGATCAGCAACAGCAGCAGGTGGGTGTTGGTGGTGAGGGCGAGCAGCGCCAGCGCGGCGCCGATGCCGAGCGCGCCCACGTCCCCCATGAAGATCCGGGCGGGGGCAGCGTTCCACCACAGGAACCCCGCGCACCCGCCGGCGAACGCGATGGCGAGGACGGCGAGGTCGTACGGGTTCACGATCGCGCCGTAGATCCCCGGGTTGCGGAAGCCCCAGTAGGCGATGCCGGCGAAGGCGACGAAGCCGAACAGCGCGGTCCCGCTGGCCAGGCCGTCGAGGCCGTCGGTGACGTTCACCGCGTTCGTGGTGGCGAAGATGATCACGCCGGCCCAGATCGTCCAGCCGATCGGACCGAGCTCCCACCCCGGCAGGTCGGCCCGGGTGAGCGACACACGGGTGTCGATGTCGGTCAGGGCCACGAGCAGCCCCGCGATCGCGAACGAGAGCGCGAGTGTGACCAGCCCCTTTGCCTTCCAGAACACGCCCCGGTTGCGCCGGGCACGGACCTTGATCGAGTCGTCGAGGAAGCCGATCCCGGCCATGACGGCGATCCCGAACAGCACGACGAGCGTCTGGTCGGAGAAGACGACGCCCTGGCGGACATGGCTGACGATGTAGCCCGTTGCCGCGGCGACCAGGATCGCGAGGCCGCCCATCGTCGGCGTGCCTGCCTTGTGGTGGTGCTCGGGCACGGCGATGTTCGCCGCGTCGAGCTCGAGGATCGGCTGGCTCTGGCCCCGGGTGCGCAGCACCCGCGCCAGCCAGCCGGTGCCGAAGAGGGAGATGACGAGCGCGAGCCCGCCGCTCAGGAGGAGTGCGATCACGACGGTGCCGCGAAGGCGGCGGGGACGCTGCCCAACACGCTCGTGCGGAACATCTCCCGGCGCTGACCTCCGTAGTCGTTGATCGCGAAGTGCTGCGTGCAGCGGTTGTCCCAGATCGCGAGCATTCCCGGCTGCCAGCGGATGCGGCAGGTGAAGTTGGGGTGCACGGCGTGCTGGTAGAGGCGAGCGAGCAGGCTCGCCGACTCGGCCGCCTCCAGCCCGACGATGTGGGTGGTGTACACGGGGTTGACGAACAGCGAGGGACGCCCGGTGCGCGGGTGGCGGGTGACGACGGGGTGGGCCTGCTCGGCGAACGCCTCGTCGGATGGTTCGACGGACATCGACGACTTCGTGGCGACCTGCGCCAAGTAGCCGCCGGTCCCGTAGGCGAGGCCGGCGGAGTGCATCGCAGTGAGCGCGCCCAAGCGCTCGCGCAGGTCGCCCGGGAGCGTCTCGTAGGCGAGGTGTTGGCTGGCCCACAGCGTGTCCCCGCCGAAGGCCGGCACCTCCCACGCGTGGAGCACGGTGTACGCGGGCGGCGCCTCCAGGTACGAGAGGTCGGTGTGCCAGGCGTTCGCGAAGTTCAGCTCGTCGTCGCGCTCTTTCACCACGCGGATCACGTACGGGCGCCCGGCGACGGGGGTGACGAAGGGGGTGACGTCACGTCCGCCGAGCTCGTCGGTGAACCGCTCCAGCTGGTCGAGGTCCAGCGCCTGGTCGGGCAGGAACACGACGAGGTGCTCGTCGAGCAGCTCCTTCAATGCCTCGATGCGCTCGGCCGCCTGGGTGTGGCGCAGGTCGAAGCCCCGCACGATCGCCCCGCACGAGCCGGCGATGCGTTCCACTTCGGTTTTCACCGTCAAAGGATGCCAGACCGCGCGGCGCCGATTGCAGAGCGGCGGACGAGGAGGCGGCTGAGCACCTTGCGCGCCTCGCTGGCCCACAGCACCACGCTCGCCAAGCCGACGCACGCCGCCCATTCGTCGATCCCGAGGCGGGTGGTGTCGAACGCGTCGTTCAGGAACGGGAGCTGGACGACGGCGACCTGCAGGACGAGCGAGAGGCCGATCGCTCCCCAGAGGAGTGGGTTCGTGAACAGCCGGCGGAACGCGCTGATCGTGTCCGACCGCGCGTTGAAGGCGTTGAACAGCTGGGCGATCACGAGGGTGGTGAACGCCATCGTGCGCGCTTGCACGATGTCGCCGGAATCGCCGACGAAACCGCCCGGTAGGCCGAGGTCGAGCGCGAGCAGCGTGACGGCGGCCATCACCAGGCCGATCCACACGATGCCGCGCCACATCGGCGCGTCGATCAGGCGATCCGACACCTTGCGCGGCGGGCGCTGCATGATGTCCGGAGGCGCTGGATCGACACCCATCGCGAGCGCTGGGGCGGCGTCGGTGAGCAAGTTGATCCAGAGGATCTGCGTCGCGAGCAGCGGAACGGCCACTGTCCCGCCGGCCTCGTCCAAACCGATCGCCGAGGCGAGCACGACACCGAGGAACATCGTCAGCACCTCGCCGATGTTCGAGGAGAGCAGGAACCGCAAGAACTTGCGGATGTCGTCGAGGATCGCCCGACCTTCCTTGACGGCGACGACGATGGTCGCGAAGTTGTCGTCGGCGAGCACCACGTCGGCGGCTTCCTTGGCCACGTCCGTGCCGGTGATCCCCATCGCCAACCCGATGTCGGCAGCCTTCAGGGCGGGAGCGTCGTTGACGCCGTCGCCGGTCATCGCGACGATGTTCCCCTCCGCCCGGAGCGCATCGATGACGCGCAGCTTGTGCTCCGGCGCGACGCGTGAGTACACGTGCGTCGTGCGCGCTGCCGCCACCATCTCGTCGTCGTCCAGCGCGTCGAGCTCGACGCCGGTCAGGGTGTGGGTGGTGGCGTTGCCGATGCCCAGGTCGGCCGCGATCCGAGTCGCGGTACGGGGATGGTCGCCGGTGATCATCACCACCCGGATGCCGGCGCTGCGGGCCTCGGCGATCGACGCCGCCGCTTCGAGGCGCGGCGGATCGATGATGCCGACCATGCCGAGGTAGACGAGCTCCCGCTCGATCGTCGCCTCGTCCCCCGGCGGAACGGCTTCGACGAGCGGCCGGTACGCGACGGCCAGGGTGCGGTACGCACCACCGGCCAGCTCCTCGACCGCGCTCAGCACGTCGGCGCGTCGTTCCTCGGCGAGCGGCCGGACGCGGCCGGCGACGCGTTCGTGCGTGCAGCGGGTCAGCAGCACGTCGGGGGCACCCTTGGTGACCACGGAGATCCGACCCTCGCGCTGGACGTCGGCCTCGAGCGTCGACATCAACTTGCGCTCGGAGGTGAACGGGATCTCGCCCACCCGGTCGAAGCGGGCCTTGCGCTGCTCGGTCATGCCGACCTTGGCCTCGGCGACGAGAAACGCGGCGTCCGTCGGGTCGCCCTTCACGCTCCAGCCGCCGCCGTCGGGATGCAGCTCGGCGTTGTTGGCCAGGCTTCCGCCGACGAGGACGAAGCGGACCTCGTCGAGCAGCACCGGGTCGTCGAGGTCGTGCCCGTCCACCATCAGCGCTCCCTCGGGGTTGAACCCCGAGCCGGTGACGTCGACCGCGCCCGATGGGGTGACCACCCGCGCGATGGTCATCTCGTTGCGGGTCAGCGTGCCCGTCTTGTCCGAGCACACCACGGATGCAGACCCGAGGGTCTCCACCGACGAGAGCCGGCGCACGATCGCGTTGCGCTCCGCCATGCGCTGCACCCCGAGGGCGAGCACCACCGACAGGATCGCGGGGAGTCCCTCCGGTACCGCGGCCACTGCCAGGGAGACACCGATGAGCAGCACGTCGACGGCTTCGGAGCCGTGCTCGATGTCCGTCGTCAGGAAGATCGACGTGACGACGACGGCGGCGATGGCGACGACGGCCAGCCCGAGCACACGTCCGATGGCGGCCACCTCTCGCTGCAGCGGCGTGTGGACCGCTGCCGTGCGGCTGAGCAGGCGGGCGACGTGGCCCATCTCGGTGTCCATCCCGGTGGCGACGACCACCGCCCTTCCCCGCCCGCGGGCGACGGCGGTGCCGTTGAACACCATGTTCAGCCGATCGCCGAGGCCGACGTGGGCCGCGATCGTCGCCGCGTCCTTGAGGACCGGCTCGCTCTCCCCGGTCAACGACGCCTCGGCGACGACCAGCGACGCGACCTCCACCAGGCGGGCGTCGGCAGCGACGGCGTCGCCCTCGGCGAGCAACAAGACGTCCCCGGGCACGATCTCGGCGGCCGGGACACGCTCGGTGCGCCCGCCGCGCACGACGCTCGCGGTGGCGGCGGCCATGCGCTGCAGGGCGGCGACGGCGCGTTCGGCACGTGCCTCTTGCACATAGCCGAGCACCGCGTTGACCACGAGGATCGCGACGATCACGATCACCTCGAACGGCGTGCCCTCTGCACCTTCCAGCACCCACGCGACGAACGAGACGGCGACCGCGGCCAGCAGTAGGTAGACGAGCGGATCGGCGAACTGGGCGAGCACCTTCTTCCAGGTGGGAACCGCCTGCTCGGGGTCGAGCTGGTTGGGGCCGTGCTCGGCCAGCCGGCGGGCGGCCTCCTCGGGGGAGAGCCCCGTGCGCACGTCCGTGCCCAGCGCGGCGACGATCTCTCCGCCGTCTCGCTGCCATGCCTGCACCGGCTCTTCGGAGGGCACCTCAGCTGGCGGCACGGTGGCATCTAACTACACCGGTCGCGGTACCGTCGTGCGATGCGCACCCCCGTGAGCGACCTGCTCGGCGTCGAGTTCCCGATCCTCGCCTTCAGCCATTGCCGAGACGTGGTGGCCGCCGTCACGAACGCCGGTGGGTTCGGCGTGCTCGGCGGCGTCGCCCACACCCCCGAACAGCTCGACATCGACCTGACCTGGATCGAGGAGCAGACGAAGGGCAAGCCCTACGGGGTCGACCTGCTGCTGCCGCAGAAGTACGAGGGCTCCGATGCCGGCGGCCTCGACCGCTCGACGCTCGCGAGCCTGCTTCCACCCGAGCAGCAGGCGTTCGTCGACGACATCCTCGCCCGCTACGACGTGCCTGCGCTGCCCGACGACGACGAGCGTCGCGGCGTCGGCGGGATGCAAGTCGACCCGAAGGGCTACGAGCCGCTGCTCGACGTCGCGTTCGCCCACCGCATCGGGCTGTTCGCGAGCGCCCTCGGCGCGCCGCCCGCGCCCGTGGTGGAGCGCTGCCGGGCGGCCGGGGTGCCGGTGGCCGCGCTCGCCGGAACCGTCGTCCATGCCGTGCGCCACCAGGCGGCGGGTGCCGACATCGTCATCGCCCAGGGGACAGAGGCCGGGGGGCACACCGGCGAGATCGCGACCATGGTGCTGGTGCCCGAGGTGGTCGACGCCGTCGCGCCGACCCCCGTTCTCGCCGCCGGGGGCATCGCGCGCGGACGCCAGGTGGCGGCGGCACTCGCGCTCGGTGCAGCCGGTGTGTGGTGCGGCTCGGTGTGGCTCACCACCGACGAGGCCGAGACGCACCCGGTGGTGAAGCAGAAGTACGTCGCGGCCACCTCCCGTGACACCATCCGCTCGCGCTCGCTCACCGGCAAGCCGGCCCGCATGCTGCGCACCGCGTGGACCGACGAGTGGGACAAGCCGGGCGCCCCGCCGCCCCTGCCGATGCCGCTGCAGAGCATGCTCGTCGCCGAGGCCCAGAGCCGCATCGCCCGTGCTGCCTCCCGTCCGGGGAGCGGGGCCGAACAGCTGGCCGTGTACTTCGTCGGCCAGGTCGTCGGTCAGATGAACAAGGTGCAGCCGGCCCGGCAGGTGGTGCTCGACATGGTCGACGAGTTCATCGACGCGGTGCAGCGCCTCGACGGTCTCCTCGAGGACTGACGCCGTCCGAGGCCCCCGACGCGCGGCGCTCGCGCAGCGCGGCGCCGCGGCAGACGTCCACCGGGTCGGTGGCGGGGTCGAACGGTGGCAAGCGGTCGGTGTCGATCATCCGCGTGCCGAGGAAGACCTCGGCGAGGAGCGGCCTGCCGAGCACCTCACCAGCGCACGCCACCCCGCCGACCATCACCCCGGCGATCCCGTGCAGGGCGATCGTGCTCGCCCCGACCAGGAACAGCCCGTCGATCTCGGTGCGGAACCCGGGCCGCCGGCGGGCCGACTGGGCCGGAGTGTGCGCGAGCCCGTACGAGGTGCCCGCGGTGGACAGCGTGTAGCGCTCCTGGGTCACCGGCGTCGCGCACTCCACGTGCACGATGTGCTCGCGCAGCGGGCCGAGCACCTGTTCGGCGTTGTCGAGCAGGCGCTCGGTGTACCACTGCTTGCTCGCCCGGTACGCCTCGCCCCGCCGGTAGCGGGCTCCGTGCGCGGGTCCCTCGCCCACTCCGAACGCGCCGTAGCCGCGCGGGGCGAGCGTCATGATCTGGAAGTTCGTGTGCCCCGGCGGGCAGAGGTTGGGGTTCCCGGGATCCTTCAGGCTGGCGAACGACAGGTAGGTGAACGGGATGTCCGCCGGCTGGTGGCCCGACTCCAGCTCGGCGTACCAGCCGTCCATGTCGTCGCCTCGGAACAGGAGGTAGTTCGTGTTCGGGATGCGGTCGGCGAGATCCACGTCGACGACCACGTACACGCACACCAGGCCGAGGCTCATCTCCGCGCGCTCGGCCTGTCCGGCGGTGTCGCCGGACAGGTGGCGCGCGCCGACGAGCTCGAGCAGCGTGCGGCGCATGTCGGCGTTCGATACGACCACCGGCGCCGCGATCACCTGCTCGGTGTCGCTGTGCACCCCGCTCGTGCGCACGCCGACCACGCGGCCGTCCTCGACGAGGATCTGCTCCACCCGGGTCAAGGTGCGCACCTCGCCGCCGAGGCCCTCGATCACCTCGACCAGTCGGGCGGCAAGCACCTGGCCGCCGCCTTCTGGGTAGTACGCACCGGCGACGTAGTGGGTGATGAGCAGCGCGTGGATGACCACCGAGGCCTGTGACGGTCCTGCGCCGTACGTGCCCGACAGATGGCCGAGCACCGCGCGGGCGGCGGTGCTGAACCCGCACTCGTCGAACATGTCGGCGAGTGTCATGTCGGCGTGGGCGTCGATCGTCGGCGTCGGCCCGCCGATGAGCAGGGAGGCGAACTCCGCCCCGATCCGGCGCATGACGTCGCCGTAGCGGTCGAAGCCGGCGACCTCTTCCGGGAAGCGCTCCGCGAACGCCGCGCGGTATGCGTCCCAACCCTTCGGCACCTTGAACGTGAAGGTGGGGAAGACGAGCGTGTCGAACCCGGCCGGGTCGAGCTCGCGGAACGTCACCCGGTCGGCGATGCCGAGACCGGCGAGGACCGTCGGGATCGTGCCCGACGGAGTGCAGTCGCCCAGATAGTGGAGCCCGACGTCGAACTCGTACCCGCGGCGGCGGAACACCTGGCTGTTGCCCCCGGCGAGGTCGTGCTGTTCGAGGACGACGACTCGCTTGCCCGCGGCGGCCAGGTAGGCGGCCGTGGTCAGTCCTCCGAGGCCCGAGCCGATGACTACGACGTCGGCGTGCTGTGTGTCGGCCACTTGTGAATCCCTCGCTACTCGAGCATCAGCTGCTGGAACTCGGCCCGCGCCTCGGGCGTGATCCCCAAGCCCTCTTCGAGGTAGGCGTCGATGGAGCCGAACGTGTCCTTCATCGCGTCGAACGAGGCCTGCAGGTACTCCGGGCGCACCTCGATCAGCGACTGGACCACCTCCAGCCCGCTCGGATCGAGGATCGCGGCGAGCGACTCCATCGTCTCGGCGTTCTTCGCCGCGAGGAACTCGTTCGAGAGCAGGTAGTCCTTCATCACCGTCTCCTCGGGTACGCCGAGCGTGAGCAGCACCAGTGCCGAGCCGAGTCCGGCGCGGTCCTTGCCCGCTGTGCAGTGGAGGTTCGTCGGATGGTTGGCGGGGTCCATCAACCGTTGCATCAGTTGGGTGTACTCGGGCGCCTTGTCGGTGACGAAGCCGCGACCTGCCTCGGTGAGCAGCTCGCCCGGGGCGCCGAGCATCGACACGTCACCGGCGATCACGGCCTCGCGAATGACGACCGCGTCGGTGCCCTCGCTGAAGATGCTGATCGTGGCCACCTCGGCGCCGGTAGGAACACGGTCGACGTCCTCGGCGATCTCGGCCGGCGAGCGCAGGTCGCACACCAACCTGATCCCCAGCAGGTCGACCATCGCGGCATCGGCGTCGGTCAGCTCGGACAGCTCGCCGGAGCGGAAGATCTGCCCCCAGCGCACGGTTCGCCCGTCTTCGGTGACGTAGCCGCCGAGGTCGCGAAAGTTCGGCGCTCCGACGAGGGGGACGCGCCGTTCGGCGACCGTGCGCGCCGGGCCTTCGCTGCTGGCGAGCGAGAAGTACACGCGCTGGCCAGGAGCGGGGTCGTCGACGACGACCTCGGTGGTGTCGGGCGTCAGCTCGACGTCGAGCGGATCGGCGATGTCGTCGGGGTCGGTGCCCCACGTGATCTCGTCGACCGAGCTCCCCGGTGCAGCGCTCCACTGCAGCACCAGCCGGCCCGATTCGTCACGCGTCACCGACGGGTCGACGACGAGCTCTGCCGCGAGCGCAGCCGCGGGTGCTTCGGTGCTGGGTGCTTCGGTGCTCGGTGCAGCGGTGTCCGGCGGTTTCGTGGCGTCGGTGGACGAGGGGGCGTCGGTGTCGGGCGCGCCTTCGTCGTCGCCGCCGCAGCCTCCGGCGGCAAGCACGACGGCGAGCGAGACGGCCAGCATGCGCGTGCGGGCGACCCTCCGGCTCATGCGCGGAACGTACAGGCTCAGGTGCTCTGCCCGGCGAACTGAGCGTGGTAGAGGTGGGCATAGGCGCCGTCGGCGGCGATCAGCTCGTCGTGGGAGCCCTGCTCGACGATGCGGCCGTTGTCCATCACGAGGATCACGTCGGCGCCGCGGATCGTGGACAACCGGTGGGCGATCACGAAGCTCGTGCGGCGCGCTCGCAACGCGGCCATCGCTCGCTGGATCAACACCTCGGTGCGGGTGTCGACCGAGCTCGTCGCCTCGTCGAGGATGAGGATCGACGGATCGGCCAAGAACGCGCGGGCGATGGTGATCAGCTGCTTCTGGCCGGCAGAGATGTTGTCGCCCTCCTCGTTGATCACCGTGTCGTAGCCGTCGGGCAGCGAGTGGACGAAGCGGTCGACGTAGGCCACCCGGGCGGCGGCACGGATCTCTTCCTCGGAGGCCGACGGCTTGCCGTAGGCGAGGTTGTCGCGGATCGTGCCGCCGAACAACCACGTGTCCTGCAGCACCATGCCGATCTCGGAGCGCAGCTCGTCGCGGCGCATCGTGGCGATGTCGCGCCCGTCGAGGCTGATCGTGCCCGCGTCGAGCTCGTAGAAGCGCATCAACAGGTTGACGAGGGTGGTCTTACCGGCGCCCGTCGGACCGACGATGGCGATCGTCTGGCCGGGCTCGGCGACCACGTCGAGGCCGGTGATCAGCGGCTTGTCGGGCGTGTACGAGAAGTGGACGTCGTCGAACACCACCTGCCCGCGCACCGGTGGCGACACCGGCGTGACCGCCGGCTCCGGCGACTGCTCCTGCGCGTCGAGCAGTTCGAGCACGCGCTCCAGGGAGGCGATGCCGGACTGGAACGTGGCTGCCATCGTGGCGATGTGGGCGAGGGGCTGGGAGAACTGGCGGGTGTACTGGATCATCGCCTGCATGTCGCCGACGCTCAGCGCGCCCGCCGAGATGCGCAGGCCGCCGACGACGGCGATCAGCACGAACTGGATGTTCCCGACGAAGATCATCGCCGGCTGGATGAGCCCGGACATGAACTGGGCGGAGAAGCTCGACTTGTGGAGCGCGTCGTTCTCCGCCCCGAACGCGGCCTCCATCTCGTGCTGGCGCCCGAAGCTCTTCACCACGGCATGGCCGGTGAAGACCTCCTCCGCTTGGGCATTGACGTTGCCGGTGTACCTCCACTGCGACAAGAAGTGGGGACGCGCCCTCGTTCCGATCGCCTTCATCAGCCACACCGCGAGTGGCGCCGTGATCAGCGCGACGACGGCCAGCAGGGGGGAGATCGTGAACATCATCACCGACACCCCGACGAGCGTGAGCAACGAGGTGAGGATCTGGCTCACCGTCTGCTGGAGGCTCTGGGCGAGGTTGTCGATGTCGTTCGTGACCCGGCTGAGCAGGTCGCCGCGCGCCAGGCGGTCGATGTACGCGAGGGGCAGCCGGTTGATCTTCGCCTCGACCGCCTCGCGCAGCGCGTACATCGACCGTTGGACCACCCCGGCCAGGATGTACGCCTGCGACGCGGCGAGCGCCCAGGCCCCCAGGTACAGCGCGCCGATGAGCACCAGCCGGCGGTGCAGGGCGCCGAAGTCGATCCCTCCGCCGATCACACCGCGCACGATGATGTCGGTCGCCTGGCCGAGCAGGCGCGGCCCGAACACGGCGAGCGTGACGCTGCCGACGGTCAGCACGAGCACGACGACGAGTCGGCGGGTCTCGGTGCCGAGGATCTCCCCGAGCCGCTTCACCGTGGTGAGGAAGTTGTCGCTGCGCTCCACGGGCATGCCGACGCCACCGGCGGGGCCGAACGACGCCCGGCGAGCCTCGGTGCCCTTCGTGGCGAGCAGTTCGCGGTCGCCGTCGGGTGCGGACGTGTCGCTCATGCCGCCGACCCCTCGCCGTACTGCGATTCGACGATCTCGGCGTAGGTCGGGCACGTACGCACCAGGTCGTCGTGGGTACCGATGCCGATCACCTCGCCGTCCTCCAGCACCACGATCTGGTCGGCGTCGCGGATCGTGGACACCCGCTGCGCGACGACGACCACCGCGGCTTCGGCGGTGTGCGGCGCAAGAGCGGCGCGTAGCCGGGCGTCGGTGGCCAGGTCGAGCGCCGAGAACGAGTCGTCGAACACGTAGATGTCGGGTCGCACCACCAGCGCGCGCGCGATCGACAGGCGTTGGCGCTGCCCGCCCGACACGTTGCCGCCGCCCTGGGTGATCTCGCTGTCGAGGCCGTCGGGCATTGCGCGCACGAACCCCGACGCCTGGGCGATGTCGAGCGCCTCCCACAACTGGGCATCGGTGGCGTCGGGTCGCCCGAAGCGCAGGTTGGTGGCGACCGTCCCCGAGAACAGGTAGGCCTTCTGGGGCACGTAGCCGACGTTGCCCCAGAGCAGCGTCGGGTCGAGCTCACGCACGTCGACGCCGTTCACCAGTACGGCGCCTTCGGTGGCGTCGAACAGGCGCACGATCAGGTTCGCGATCGTCGTCTTCCCGGCGCCTGTGCTGCCGATGATCGCCGTCGTCTGGCCGGTGTGGACGCGGAACGAGACATGGCTGAGCACGGGGTGCTCGGCGCCGGGGTACGAGAACCCGACGTCGCGGAACTCGACGGTGCCCCGCTCGGCCACGGCGGTGACCGGGTTCGCGGGGGCACGCACCGACGACTCGGTGTCGAGCACCTCGACGATCCGCTCGGCGGCGACGCCGGCGCGGGGGATCCACGACACCATCAGCGTCACCATCACGACCGCCATCAGGATCTGCACGACGTAGGTGAGGTAGGCGACCAGGGATCCGATCTGCATGCTGCCGTTGCCGATGCGGTCGGCGCCGACCCAGATCACGGCCAGGCTGGACATGTTCATCACCAGCCCGACGGTGGGGAACATGAGCGACATCAGCCGCCCGGCGCGCAGCGACACCTCGGTGAGCTCGGCGTTGGCGCCGGCGAAGCGCTTCGCCTCTTCCGGTTCACGCACGAACGCCCGCACCACCCTGATGCCGGTGATCTGCTCGCGCAGCACCGCGTTCACCCGGTCGATGCGCACCTGCATCAGCCGGAACGCCGGCACCATCTGCACGATGACGATGCCGAGGATGAGCACCGCGGCGGGTATGGCGATGGCCAGCACCACGGAGAGGCCGGCGTCCTCACGGATGGCCAGCACCATGCCGATGACCATCGTCAGCGGTGCGGCGATCATCATCGTCGTCGCCATCACCACGAGTGTCTGCACCTGTTGCACGTCGTTCGTGATGCGCGTGATCAACGAGGGTGCGCCGAAGGTGCCCACCTCGCGGGCGGAGTAGCTGGTCACCTGGTGGAAGAGGTCACGCCTCACGTCGCGGCCGAACCCCATCGCCGCACGCGCGCCGTACCAGACGGCCCACGCCGCGAAGACGACCTGCACCAGCGAGATCGCGAGCATGACTCCGCCCACCCGCCAGATGTAGCCGTTGTCCCCGGTGAGCACGCCCTTGTCGATGATGTCGGCGTTGAGCGACGGCAGGATCAGCGTGGCGGTGGTCTGGATCGCCTGCAGCACGACCACCGCGAGCAGCACGGCGCGGTACGGGCCGAGGTGGCTCCGCAGCAGCTGGCGCAGGCTCATCTCCGCCTCCCCACGCCGTGGAGGAACACGTCGACGATCCGTGCCGCCGGAGCCGGCGAGGCGGCGAGCATCGGATGGGTCAGCGACAGGGTCAGGGCCCGCAGCAGCCGGGCAGCTTCGCCGGGTTCGACGCTGAGGTGCCGGCGGACCGAGACGAACAGCTCGGTGAGAGCGGGGCTGTCGGGGAGGGGGCCTTCGATCTGCTCTCGTCTCCCGATGCTCGAAACCAGGCGCCAGATGTCGACGATGCGGTGTTGGAGCAGCAGCGTCGCCTCTGTCAGACGCTGCTCGAACGGGGCCGAGGTGGAGATGGCGCCGATGGCGAGCTCGAACGGCTCGGGGTCGAGCGCTTTGGCCACCGCTGCGGCGAGCAGCTCGTCCTTGTCGGCGAAGACGTTGAAGATGGTGCCCTCGGCGATGCCGGCCGCCTGGGCGAGCTGGCGGGTGGTGACGGACTCGCCGTGCGTGACGAGCAGCGGCAAGACGGCGTCGATGATCGCCGCCCGCCTCGCCTCCGGAGGCAGCGGCGCGGCCCGGCGGTGGGGTGGGGCGATCGACGGCATCGGCCGGAAGGATAACTGAGTGAGCACTCACTCACTCGATCGGAGGACAAGTACTGTGAGGTGATGACGCTGCTGCCAGAGGTGGTGGAGACGGAGCGGTTGGTGCTGCGCCTCTGGCGTGACGACGACGTCGACGCGCTGGCGGTCGCGATCACCGAGAGCCTCGACCACCTCCGACCCTGGATGCCCTGGGCGGGCGACGAACCGCTCGACCGTGACCGCCGGCTGGCGCTGTTCGCCGGCTGGCGGGTGTCCCGTGAGGCCGGCGGCGACGCCGTGTACGGCATCTTCCGCGACGGCGACGTGGTCGGCGGCACGGGCCTGCACCACCGCCGCGGGCCGGGCGTGCTCGAGATCGGCTACTGGGTGCACGCCGACCACGTCAGGCGTGGCTACGCCACCGAGGTCTCCGGTGCGCTCACCTCCGTCGCGCTGGCGCTGGCGGAGATCGAGGCGGTCGAGATCCACCACGACCGCGCGAACGTGGCCAGTGGGGGAGTGCCCCGCTCGCTCGGCTACACGCTCGTGGCGGAGACGCCTAAACCCGTCGACGCTCCCGGCGAGATGGGCATCGACTGCGCGTGGCGGATCACCCCTTCTCACGTGGGCGGCGAACGGCGATCATCGGATCGGCCGCAGAGACCGTGACGGTCGCGGTCGACAGCTCGAGCTCGTCCGCGAGGTCGCGCACCGTGCCGTCGAACGAGGCCGCGCTGTCGGGCTCGATCTCCAGCACCTCGGTCGGCAAGCCGATGCGGTCGAGCAGGTCGATGAACGGCTCGGGGTCGAGCTCTTCGACGTTGACCATCGTCTTCGCATCCCACGTGCCCTGCGCGACCAGGATGGCCGCGGCCACCGGAGGGACGCCGGCGGTGTAGCTGATGCCCTGCGACTCGACCTCTGCGTACGCCTGCGCGTGGTCGGAGACCTGGTATACGAAGACCTCCCGCGGCGCGCCGTCCTTCTCGCCCTTGACCACGTTGCCGATGCACGTCTTGCCGGTGTAGCCGGGGGCGAGCGTCTGCGGGTCGGGGAGCAACGCCTTCACCACCTTGAGCGGCACCACCTCTTGGCCGGTGCTGAGCGTCACCGGCAGGTGTGACAGCAGCCCCAGCGTGCGCAGCACGGTGAAGACGTTGATGTAGTGGTCGCCGAAGCCCATCCAGAACCTGATGCTGTTCGCGTCGACGTTCTTGTACAGCGAGTGCAGCTCGTCGTGGCCGTTCAGGTAGACGGGCTGCTCGCCGACCACCGGAAAGTCCCACACCCGCTTGACGGCGTGCGTCGGGTACTCCACCCAGTCACGGTCGATCCACGTCCACACCTTCACGAACTCACGGAAGTTGATCTCCGGGTCGAAGTTCGTCGCGAAGTACCTGCCGTGGCTGCCGGCGTTGACGTCGAGGATGTCGATGGTGTCGATCGTGTCGAAGTAGCGCTTGGCCGCGAGGGCGCAGTAGGCGTTGACGACGCCGGGGTCGAAGCCCGCCCCGAGGATCGCCGTGATGCCCCGCTCCGCGCAGCGGTCCTTGCGCTTCCACTCGTAGTTCGCGTACCAGGGCGGGTCTTCGCAGACCTTGTCGGGGTCCTCGTGGATCGCGGTGTCGATGTAGGCCGCGCCGGTCTCGATGCACGCCTCGAGCACGGCCATGTTGACGAATGCCGATCCGAGGTTGACCACGATCTCCGACCGCGTCTCGCGAATGAGCGCCGCCGTCGCGGCGACGTCGAGCGCGTCGAGTCGGCGGCTGTGCAGCCGCTTGCTCTCGTCACGGACGTGGCCGAGGCGCCGGACGCTCTCGATGATGTCGTCGCACTTGGCCAGGGTGCGTGACGCGATGCAGATGTCTCCGAGGACGTCGTTGGCCATCGCTGCCTTGTGGGCCGCGACGTGCGCGACGCCGCCGGCACCGACGATCAGCACGTTCTGTCGCATTGCGTCCACCTTCCCTTCACGGTTCCGTTCGAGATCACGTCCACGATTCCCGTCACGAGCTTCACGAGAGGCTGCGCTTGAAGTCCTCGTAGCCGAACCGGCGCACCACGTCGATCGTGCCGTCGAGGCGGCGGACGGCGATGCTCGGCATCGGCAACCCGTTGAACCAGGTGGTCTTCACCATCGTGTATCCGGCCGCGTCGGCGACGCGCACCTCGTCACCCACGCTGAGGCGCCTGGCCAGGCGGTGCTCGCCGAACACGTCACCGGCGAGGCACGTGCGCCCGGCGATGATCGTGGCGTAAGGCCCCGCGGCCGGGGCCGCGATCCGTGGCGTCGTGCGGTAGATGAGGTGGTCGAGCATGTGCGCCTCGAGCGAGGCGTCGACGACGGCGATGTCGAGCTCGTTGTGCACCACGTCGAGCACGGTGGTCACCAGTTCGGCGGTCGACGTCACCACCGCCTCGCCGGGCTCCAGGTACACCTGCACGCCGAAGCGCTCGCCGAACGACTTCAACGCCGTGCACAGCTGCTCCAACGGGTAGCCCGGATTCGTGAACGCGATGCCACCGCCGAGGCTCACCCACTGCACCGCTTCGAGCACTTCGGCGAATCGCTCCCCGATCGACTCGATCGAGCTGCACACGCTCGCGGCGTCGTCGTTCTCGCAGTTGAAGTGGAACATCAGGCCGTTCACCAGCGGTGCCACGCGGGCCAGCTCGGCCGCGTCGCAGACTCCGAGGCGGGAGTACCGCCGCGCCGGATCGGCGAGGTCGAAGTGCGAGTGGCTGATGCCGGGGTTCACGCGGATGCCGACGTCGAGGTGCTCGACGAGGTCGCGGTGCGCGTCGAGCTGTGACGCCGAGTTGAAGATCACCTTGTCGGCGAACTCGGCGACCGCGGCCACCTCGTCGCGAGAGAAGGCCACGCAGTAGGCGTGCACCTCCTTGCCCAGCTCCTCGTTGCCGAGTCTCGCCTCGTAGAGCGAGCTGCTCGTGCTGCCGTCGAGGTGCTCACGCAAGAGGCCGAACACGGACCACGTGGAGAAGCACTTCAACGCGAGTACCGACTTGGCCCCACAGAGCTCGCGGACGCGGTCGACGACGAGCAGGTTGTCGAGGAGGCGGGCCTCGTCGACGAGGTATTAGGGGGTGGCCGGCAAATCCACGGCCGACATCGTGGCACCGCCCGGCGCGATTCCCCACGTGTCCGCCGTTGGCGGACAGGGGTCACACGGCGTGCGGCGGTCCGTTCAGCACGTGGCTGGTCATCGACAGCGAGCCCATCTGGTAGCCGCCGATCATCACCTCGGTGGTCTCGCCGGCAGCGGCGGCCATCCCGGCGACGTAATAGAGGGGGAGCAGGTGGTCGGGCGTCGGTGCGGCGAGGGCGTAGCTCGGGTGGTCGGTGAGCGAGGCGATGTCACCGGGACGATCGGCCATCAGCGTGCTGGCCAGCTCGTCGAACGACCGCGCCCAGTCGAACGCCGCGTCCGGCTGGTCCCAGCGGATCATGCGCAAGTTGTGCACGACGTTGCCGCTCGCCATCACGAGCACGCCGCGCTCGCGCAGGGGGGCGAGAGCAGCGCCGAGGCGGACGTGGTACTCCGCGTCCTTGCTCGCGTCGACGGAGAGCTGCACCACCGGCACGTCGGCTCCGGGGAACATGTGAGCGAGCACGGACCACGTGCCGTGGTCGAGACCCCAGCTGTCGTGGTCCTCGCCCACCCAGTTGGGCTTGACGAGCTCGACGATCTCGCCGGCCAGCTCCGGATCACCCGGAGCGGGGTACTGGAAGGCGAACAGCTCGTCGGGGAACCCGTAGAAGTCGTGGATCGTCCGCGGCCGGGTCATCGCGGTGACCGCCGTGGAGTTGACGTACCAGTGCGCCGACACCGCGAGGATCGCTCGCGGGGCGGGCACGGAGCGCCCGAAGTCGTGCCAGCTCTGCGTGTAGCGGTTGTGCTCCAGGGTGTTCGTCGGGCTGCCGTGCCCGACGAACACCGCTGGCATGACGACGGCGGGGGAGGTGTCGCTCAAGTCGGCTCCCGCGCGTCAGGCGTCGGAGGTCTTGATCGCCGAGACCTCGAACTCGAGCGTGACCTTGTCGCCGATGAGCACGCCGCCGGCGTCGAGCGCGGCGTTCCAGGTGAGCCCCCACTCCTTGCGGCTGACCACCGTGGCGCCCTCGAGGCCGAGGCGCGTGTTGCCCCACGGGTCGACGGCGGTGCCGGTCAGCTCGAGCTCGAACGTCACCGGCTTGGTGGTGGCCTTGATCGTCAGGTCGCCGGTCACCCGGAACGTGGCGGCGTCGACGGCCTCGACCGCGGTGCTCGCGAACCGGATCGTCGGGTAGTTGGCCATGTCGAAGAAGTCGTTGCCGCGCAGGTGCTCGTCACGGTCGGCGTTGCGGGTGTCGATGCTGGTGGTCTGGATCGTGACGGCGAGCGACGAGTTGGACGGCTGCTCGGCGTCGAAATGCCCGGCGCCCTCGAACTCGTCGAACGAGCCGCGCACCTTGGAGACCATGGCGTGGCGGGCGACGAAGCCGATCCGGCTGTGGGTCGGGTCGATCGCATAGGTGCCGGTGGCGACGGCGGTGCTGACATCGGTGGTGCTCATCATCTGACTCCTGGGTGTTCCTCGTGTGGTGGTGGTTGATCTGTCAACATCATAGCAGAGATCATTGACATATCAACCACATCGTTCGATCAGCGGTAGGCAGCCGCCTGGATCTCGTAGAGCTCGGCGTACTGGCCGCGTCGCGCCATCAGCTCGTCGTGGGAGCCGACCTCGACCACGCGCGCTCCGTCGAGGAGCACGATCAGGTCGGCCATCCTCACCGTCGAGAAGCGGTGTGACACGAGGATCGTGATCCCGCCGGCGCCGGTGTCTTGACGTGCACCTGCCGCGTACCGCTCGAACAGCGCGTGTTCGGTCTCGGCGTCGAGCGACGCCGTCGGCTCGTCGAGCACCAGCACCAGCGGCTCCTCCCGCATGAAGCCGCGTCCGAGGGCGAGCTTCTGCCACTGTCCGAAGCTGACGTCGACCCCGCCGGGCCAGGTGGGCCCGAGTTGGGTGTCGAGCCCCTGACCCAAGCCCGCGACGACGTCCTCGGCGCCCGCGCGCCGAACGGCTGCGCCGACGGCGTCGCGGTCCTCGATGCGCGCCACGTCGCCGAGACCGACCGTCTGCATCGCCTGTAGCTCGAAGCGGAAGAAGTCCTGGAACGCGCCGGCGAGCCGGGCCCGCCAGGCATCAGCGGGGAGCCGGGAGAGCGCGATGCCGTCGACGGTGATCCGTCCCGAGGTCGGTTCGTAGAGCTTGGCGAGCAACTTGACCATCGTCGTCTTGCCGGCACCGTTCTCGCCGACGAGGGCCACCACCGCGCCTGCCGGCAAGGTGAGCGACACGTCGTCGAGCACCAGTCGGTCCGTGCCCGGATACGCGAACGAGACGTGCTCGAACGAGATGCCGTCCACGATCCGGTCCGGCACCTCGGCGTCGGCGCCGAGTCGCCGGCCGGCGGCGTAGTCCTCCAGCCAGGCCAAGCGGCGCGAGCCGTCCATCCAGATCCCGCGCAGGAAGCCGATCTCACCGACGGTGGCGCCGATGTAGGACGACAGCCGGAACCCGGCACCGAGCAGCAGCAGCACCGCACCCGGGCCGGCGTCGATACCGGCGGCGACGAACACCACCGCGCCGACGTACCCGGCGCCGAACACCGCCCAGGCGAGGGTGTGCCACACCGCGGACGTGTTGCGGGCCGAGGCCACCGGGCCGTACCAGCGCTCCCACGCCGACCGCCGCTCGCCGGCCAGACGCCCGCCGATGCCGGTGACGCGCACCTCCTTGCCGGGCGGGGCGGTGGTGGCGGTGGTGAAGAGGTGGGTGGCCAGCCGCTTGGCCGGCGCGCCGCGCTCCTCGACGGCGCGTTCCACCGCCGGCCGCCAGCTCGACGTCCCCACCGTGGGCAGGGCGAACGCGACGAGCAGCACGAGCGCCGGGTGGATCGACGCGAGCAGCACCACGGTCACCGCCAGCCGCAGCATCCAGCCGAGCGTCGCGAAGACGCTCATGTACATGTGGTCGAGGACGAAGACCTGATCGCGCAGCACCGACAACCGGTCGAGCAGCTCGGGGCGCTCCTGGTGCTCGATCGTGACCACGGTCGCCTGAAGACCCGCGACGTGCGCTTCGAGCGCGATGGTCACCCGGTCGCGGAAGCGCCGCTGCACGCGGGTGGCGACGACGCTCAGGAACCAGGTGGCGGCGGCGGAGAGCCCGATCGCCACGGCCGCAATGCGCACCTTCGTGCGGTCACCGTCGATCACGCCGTCGCCGAGCCATTGCAGCCACAGCGCGATCAGCGCGTCGGGCAGCGCCGAGGCCAACGCGAGGGCGAGCGCCACTCCCATCAGCCGCGGCTCATGGCGGTAGCCGAGCTTGCACACGCGCCACATCGACGAGAGTGCCGGCGGGAGGTCGTCGGCGTCGCTCGGGGTGTCACGAGAGGACATCGAGCTGCACCCCCTCGTCGTCGTCCGACACGGGCCTGCCCACGGCGAAGCGCTCCGCCTGGAGATCGAACATCGTGCGGTAGCGACCACCTGCGGCGATCAGCTCGTCGTGGGTGCCGAGCTCCGCGACGGCGCCGTGCTCGACGACGCAGATGCGATCGGCCTGGCGGACCGTGGAGAACCGGTGCGACACCAGGATCGTGGTCCGGCCGCGGGTGGCGGCCAGGATGCGGCCGAAGATCTCGGCCTCGCCGCGCACGTCGAGGTGGGCGGTGGGCTCGTCGAGCAGCACCAGCCCGGCTCCCTGGCGCACGGCGCAGAGCGCCCGGGCGAGCGCGACCCGCTGCCACTGCCCACCCGACAGGTCGGTGCCTCCCGGGTAGCCCTTGGCGAGGGGCGTGTCGAGGCTGCCGGCCAGCTCGCCCGCGCCGGCGTCGGCGAGTGCGGCCAGGATCACCTCGTCGGGGGCGCCGCCGGGTGCGACGTTGTCGCGCAGGGGCAGCTCGAAGCGGATGAAGTCCTGGAAGACCGCGGTGATCCTGCTCCGCCAGTCTTCGAGGTCGAGCTCACGCAGGTCGGTCCCGTCGACCTCGATCACGCCCGCCTGCGGGTCGTACAGGCGGCAGAGCAGCTTGGCGATGGTGGTCTTCCCGGCGCCGTTCACGCCGACGATGGCGAGCGACGAGCCCGCTGGAATGGCGAGGTCGAAGTCGGCGAGCACGGGGATGTCGGCGGCCGCCGGGTAGGCGAACGACACCCCGCGCAAGGTGACCGCAGGTGCCGGCGCGCCGGCAGTGCGCCGGGTACCGGGGGAGATCGCGCCCACCGCGGCCATCGCCGGAGCCAGCCGGGCGACGGCGGCCACGGGCGCGGCGGCGCCGTCGAGTGCCCAGTTGAGCCCGCCGAAAGCGATCGCCGACGCGCCGACCGCCGCCTGGGCGAACGTGACCGTGCGCCCGAGATCGATGCGCCCGTCGGCGGCGGCCTCGGCGATCGACCACAGCACGAACCCGTTGGCGGCGACGACGATCAGCACGCTCCACCCGACGGACCGCTCGCGCAGGCGGGTGGCCTCGTACTGCAGATCGTGCAGCCGGCGGCGGCGGGCGACGAAGCGATCGAGGGTCCAGGTGGCCAGACCGAAGAGGCGCAGCTCCTTCGCGCCGGGAGGGTCGACGGCGAGGCGGTACGCGTACTCGGCGTCGCGCTGGGCGCCGCGCACCTCGTCCGTGTTGCGGTCACGCCAGATGGCGCTCTCCCGCAACAGCCAGTGGGTGCAGCCCCAGGCGAGGACGAGCACCGGCGGCGCCCACCACGCATAGCCGAACAGCACCATCGCCGATGCCATGCCGGCGACCAGCTGGACGAGCCCGCCGGCGACGAAGTCCATCGAGATGGAGAGCGGCGGGCCGGTCATGCCCAGGTCGAACTCACGGGCGACGGTGAGGTCGCCCTGCAGCGCGGGGTCCTCCAGGTGGCCGATCCCGGGAGGTTCGACGCACGCCGTCGTCAGCTCGTCGTACAGCCACGCGGCGGTTCGGTCGCCGAGGTTGTAGCCGAGCGCGAGGTGGATCGGGTTCAGCACCTGGAGCGCGACGAACACCACCCCGACCACGGCGAGGGGGACGGCGAGGGAGCCACCGTCGGCGACGGCCCCGACAAGAGAGCCGGTGGCGACGGCGAACACCGCTGGTAGCAGGCCACGCAAGGCGAGCACGGACCACCATGCCGAGGCGAGCCTGCGGTCGGCGCGGCCGAGCGCGGCGAAGAACTCCCACTCCTGCCGAGCTCGCAAGCGCTTCAGCACTGCGCCGCACCCCCTTCGTCCGGCTGGCTCCGCCGACGATACTCAACCCGGTTCAGCGGCCGCGCAGCTCGTATCGGGTGAGGGTGAGGGCCTCGTCCCCCTCGGTGTTCACCTGGACGAGCAGCTGGATCATGCCAGGGGAGGTCTGCCGGCCGCTGTCGTCGATCATCACCGCCAGCAACCCGTTGACGTAGATCGCCATCGTGCCCTGCGCGGTCAGGAGGGTGATCTCGTTCGAACCCGCCTGGGCGAGCTCGGGCACGACGGTCCAGGGAAGGATCGTCTCCTCACCTGCGGGAGCGACGTGGGCAACCCGCATCAGCTGCAGACCGGGGTTGATCCGGAGGGCGTAGTGGTTCTGGAAGTCCTCGAAGCGGAACAGCAGAGCCATCTCGCTGTCCACGGAGTCGCGCAGCGCCAGATCTGCGGTGAGCAAGAAGTCGAAGGCCACCTTGTCCAGCCCGTTGCTGCACCACGAGTTCGGGGTGGGGGCGGCGACCGAGCCCTGGTATGCGCCGGGCAGCAGCGTCCACGAGCACTCGATGCCGCCGTTGAACGTCTGCGTGCCCTGCGGCCACGCATAGTCGTTGTCGGCGAACGCGTCGTCGACGATCAGCGGCATCCGCCTGGCGAGGACGAGAATTGCGTCGGCCGCCGCCAGGGCGAGGTCGCGCTCGTCGGGGATCAGTTGAGACACCACGCGGACCACCGGCTCGAGCGGTGCCGTCGTCGTGGTCGCCTCAGCCGTCGTGGTCGCCTCGGCGGAGGAGGTGCTCGTCGGGCTGGACGTGCTCGGCGAGGCGGTCGTCGGCGCGGCCCCCGTCGTGCCGGTGGTCGGCTCCGTCGAGACGGCGCCCAGCCCGGCCGCGGGGGTGACGACGTTCTCCGAGTCGCCGCGGAACACGACCGTCACCACGGTTCCGACCAGCGCCAGCGCCGCCGCGACAAGCGTCGCCCAGCCCGGGTCG